>JAATFB010000104.1 GCA_015655415.1 Actinomycetales bacterium | reverse complement strand
GCTCGACACGGGTGCCGTCCACCGTCGCCCGCTCCACGCCGGGGATCGCTGCAAGGTCGGCCGGCGGGCGGGAAAGCGTGGCCGTGACCACCGTTGTCGCGTGACCACGAAGGTCGGCGAGCGTCCCGGTCTCCACGACCTTCCCGGCGCGGACGATGCTGACCCGATCGCAGAGCTGTTCGACCTCGGACAGGATATGGCTGGACAGCAGGACCGTGCGCCCCTCATCGCGCGCCTCGATCACGCACTGTTGGAAGACCTCCTCCATGAGCGGGTCCAGGCCCGAGGTCGGCTCGTCCAGGATCAGCAGCTCAGCGGTCACGCTCAGCGCCGAGATCAGGCCGACCTTCTGCCGGTTCCCCTTCGAGTAGGTGCGGCTACGTCGGGTCGGGTCGAGCTCGAACCGCTCGATCAGCGCGTCGCGGCGGCCGCGATCCTCGCCCCCATGCATCCTCGCGAGCAGGTCGATGACCTCGCCGCCGGTGAGGTTCTGCCACAGGCTCACGTCGCCGGGGACATAGGCCAGGCGCCCGCGCACCTGCGGCGCCGCGGTCCACGGGTCCTGACCGAGCACCCGGGCGGTGCCGCTGTCGGCGTGCAGCATCCCGAGCAGCACCCGGATCGTCGTGGACTTGCCGGCCCCGTTCGGCCCGAGCAGCCCATGCACGCTCCCCGTCTCCAGCGTCAGATCCAGGCCGTCCAGCGCCCGGACGCGCCCGAACGCCTTGGTGATCTGCCGTATCTCCACCGCGTCTGTCATGGCGGCCACACTACACGTTATTCGTGAACTACATGAAGTACCGTTAGGATGCCGGGAGGACGAACCCGAGAGCGGAGGCTGGAGGATGCCGGAGAAGGACGAGAAGTTCGTGGAGCGGTTCGCCGATGTGCTCGTTCGCTCCGGCTGGCCGCGAATGTCGGCACGTATCTTCGCCTCGCTGATGTCCGCCCCGAGCGGCCAGCTCACCGCCGCGGAGCTCTCACGTCGGCTAGGCGTCGGACCATCGGCTATCTCGAACGGAGCGAAGATGCTCCGAACCCTCAGCCTGGTCGACGTGACCCGGCGAAGCGACCGCCAGATCGTGTACGAGGTCAGACCGGACGCCTGGATGGAGGCCGTCGCCAGCCAGCACGACGGACTCCGGACCCTCGAAAGCATCCTCGCAGAAGGCGCCCAAGCCGTTGACGACCCCCGCGCCACCCAACGGCTGATCGAGACCGCGGACTTCTTCGCCTTCCTCCGAGCAGAGCTCCCCGCCCTCGTAGAGCGCTGGCGAGCCACGCGCTGACGAGGGCGTTTGTCCTCCGCTCGGCATCAGGACACGGGATGTCAGTCACAACCGCACGCTGAGGCCGCCGAATGACATCGGCATCGTCGCCGCGAGTTTCATCGCGATCGGGAGCCTTGCGTACCAGCCCGCATCGTGACAGTGCTCGTCCTCGGCGACGAAGAAGCACTGACGGCCGCCGACCTGTTCACGACGCTGATGCTCAGCCCCGCCGCCGTTTCGGGCGGCATCCCATACCTGACCGCCGCGGACATCGTTCGATCCGGGGTGGAGCGCGGCACTCGCCGCCGGATGCACCGCCTCGTGAGCGACCCACGCGATGGCTGCGAACGATCACCAACGCCACAGTGGATGTGCCGGGCAAGTAGGTGTTCGAGTGCCGCCACGGCTTGTCTCGGGAGCACGCCGTTGCCGAGCGTGGTGAGTTGCTGCGCATATGCGAGCCCAAGAGCGGGGTCGGTCACCCATCCGGCCGACAGACCCATGAGCCATTCCACGAAAGTCGGGGCTGGGCGCGGCCCTGAACCTTCGTTCACGACGGCGGGGGCTGGGGCCGGCCATCCGGTGATTCGCTCCCATCGGTCGATCGCTGCGTCGAAGGAGTCCTCGGTCAGCGCGAACGTCGCCTCGGGGGAGGGGCGATCGCGCCGGGTCACGAGGATGGGCCGATCATCAGGGTCGGGAGGTCGAGCTGGTCGATCAGGCGCGTAGCCGGTCTCGTCGCGGATCGCGTCGCTCATCAGCACGGCTCGCAGGGTGGAGGAGAGAGCACGTTCGCTATCGAAGGCGGATCACGGTCTTACCGCGAAGTCCGCCGTTGACTGGTGCGACTCCGCGGGCGGCGTCCTCAAGCCCGATCTCATGGGTGACGACGGGCCGAACGGTGCCGGCGGCCAGCGAAGCGGCGAGCTGGTCGAGCCGAGCGGGCTTGTCGTCGAGTACGTAGTCCATTGCCACGATTCGGTTCTGCGAGCGCAGGGAGTCGGGCACGCCGTAAGCCGTCGAGACGACT
>JAATFB010000055.1 GCA_015655415.1 Actinomycetales bacterium | reverse complement strand
GCTCGTGCTTTCCGCTGAAGTGGTGGTACATGCTGCCCTGGCCCACTCCGGCGCGTGCCATCACCTCACGCGGACTGGTGGCGGCATAGCCGCGCTCCCACAGCAGCTCCGCCATCGCACCCGTCAGTCGATCCCGTGAGCGCCACATCGCGGCCGTCCGTAAGATCGAGGGCATGAGCGGTGAGGTGGTCAACGTCGAGGCAGCCCTGTCGAGAGTCACTGCACCCTGGCAGCCGCATCGGTTGACGAGCATCAACGACTACGACATGAAGGTGGTCAAGCTGGAGGGGGAGTTCGTCTGGCACACTCATCCCGACACGGACGAACTGTTCATGGTGGTTCGCGGCGAACTGACCATCCAGCTCCGCGATCGCGATGTCGTCCTCGGCTCCAACGACGTGTTCGTGGTCCCGAAGGGGGTCGAGCACTGCCCCAGAGCCGCGGAAGAAGTCCAGGCGATCTTGTTCGAGCCCAAGGGCACCGTGAACACGGGGGATGCCGGCGGCGAGTTGACGTCGCGACTGCGTGAGCTCGACTAATTCCATGAGCCGTCGTCGGGCAGCCTGTCGAGCTTCCAGATCGGTCTCCCGAGGAGGGGAAGAAGCGTCAGGGCGCCCGCGACCGCGAAGACGCCGAGTGTGATCTGCAACCCGATTGCGTGAGAGACGAGACCGCCCAGGAGGGCGCCGAGGGTCTCCGCGGTGCCCATGAGGAACCGGTTGGCCGCCGAGACGCGTCCGAGCAGCGCGTGCGGGGTGCTCATCTGGCGAAGGCTCCACTGCTGGACGTTGCTGATCGTGAACGTGAAGGTCTGGACGACTCGAGCAGCGACGAGGATGGCCACAAGTGCTGCGGGGTGGCCTGCGGCGGGCGGCGCGAGCGGGATGGCGAGAAGGGCGAGGTAGGAGACGCCCAGGCCTGCGACGATCGACTTGCCGGTCGGAAGGCGTGAGCTCATCGGCCGGATGGCGAATGTCGCCGGCAACGCCCCGGCTGCCCCGAAGAGCGCGACGAGCCCGATCGCCCCTGGATCAAGATGCAGCGACCGGGTGGCGAAGAGCAGATACTGACCCTCGAACGCGCCCAGGAAGACGACCGACCCCGCGCCCCAGACCGTCCAGGAGCCGAGCACCGGGTGGGTGACCAATGCGCGGACCCCGTCCATGATCTCGGCGATCGGGCGCAGGCGGGTGCGCGCCGGTATGTCATCGCGCGGCGCGGCATCCCCTACGGGAGTTCTCGCCCTCGTGAGCAGCACGGCCGATGCCAGCGGTGCCACCGCGGCGACGAGGATCGCCAGGGGCGCCGTAACCGCCTGGACGAGCACACCCCCGAGGCCCGGCCCGGCCGCTTCTCCGAGCGAGTAGCTGACCTGGAGCTTGCAGTTCGCGTCCAGGATCAGGCGGCGCGGCAGCACTTGGAGCAGGTAGGTGTTCTGGGCGGTCTCGTGGAAGATCACCGCCGTGCCGAGCAGGAAGGTCACCGCGTACAGGAGGGGCATCGACAGCAGGCCGGCCGCCAGGGCAGCGGGAAGGGACAGCAGCAGCACGCCTCGGGCGAGGTCCGCCGCGATCATGAGGCGGAGTTGCCGTCGCAGGCGGTCGACGATCATGCCCGCGAAGAGGCTCAGCAGGAACGTCGGGGCGCTTCCCGTCGCGGCGAGCGCACCCATCTCGACCGGGCCCGCGTTCAGGGTGAGCGCCGCGACGAGGGGCAGGACGAGCGAGGTGACCTCCGATCCGAGCGCCGACACGGTGAACGCGCTGAACAGCCACCTGAACGGTCTCGACGCCCACACGCGTCCCTTACCTTCTATGCCACTGTCATCAGTAAGCATGACGTCGAACTTACCGATCATGATGCAGTCAGTGGTAAGTGTCATCTAGCATGGGAGCGATGAGCGGCACCGTGTCCAAGGCCCGATCCTTGGGCCGCATCCCCGGCTATCCCCGGCTTCTCGGGGGTCGACTGTGCCTGGATCTCGTCAACACCGTGGAGCAGCGCTGGAGCGGCGCCCCCGTCGACGCGCTTTCCGGCGCGGAGGTCGTGGCGCAGTGGGGCTTTCACAGCGGCGCGGTGAGCGAGACGGAGCGGGACGATCTCGCGCTGCGACTGCGATCCGCGCCCCACGACGGCGAGCTGGCGTTGGCCAGGACGATCGAGCTGCGCGAGCTCGCCTACTCGACTCTCGCGGCCGTCGCGACGACCGGCCGCCCTCCTGCGCAGCTGCCGACACGGCTCGAGGAGATCATCCAAGACACGCTCCGACGGGCTCGTCTCCGCTGGACCGGCACCCGGATGGCCTGGACGATCGAGGAGCCCACGATCCATCTGGTCGGCGACCGTGCGGCCCTCGATCTGCTGGATCTTCTGACCTCAGCCGCCCTCAACGATGTCAAGCAGTGTCCGGGGTGCGGTGACTGCGGCTGGCTCTTCCTCGACACCAGCAAGAACCGCACCCGACGCTGGTGCAGCATGGAGGGCTGCGGGAGTCGCGCCAAGATGCGCCGCCACTATCAACGCGTTCGTCACCATCCCGTCGGTTCCTAGCATCGGGCCGAGCCGCTCGTGCGCCTTGCCTCACGGGTGCCGGACGATCGCGCGATCCTTCGCCAGGCGGCCCACCTCCACGAAACCTTCCGACACGAACGCGCTCAGGACCCCGGGAAAGCGGTTCTTCGTCGCGCCGGCAACGTCGGGGTCGATCGGATAGCCCTCCACCGTCACACCTTCGACCGCGCCCCAGCGAGCCGCGTAGCGGATGAGAGCCTGCATGGCGCCCTCCCCGCGCTCGTGGGGAGCGACATAGAAGCACGACAGCGACCACGGCTCGCCGGCCGGGAGGCCGGACGACCGAAATCGTGACAGCAGCCAGCGATGGGCGGCGCGGGGGCCGAAGCGAGCCCACGCGATCGGCTCTGCGTCACGGTAGGCGAGAAGACCGGCGTGACCCGCATCCACCTGCCGCTCCAGATCGCGCCGGTTCTCCATGCGGTCGCGGTCATGGTAGGCGGGCCCGATCAGCCAGTATTGACACCAGCACCCGTTGCTTCCGCCCGCACGCCCCAACACGCGCACCAGGTCGGGCCAGGTCCCCGCTGTCGCGAACCGCACCTCTATCTCGGCCATGGATTCCCCGCCCGTCGTGTGAGATGAATACGACCTTGCTCCCCCCACGTCGCTCGATCAACGCCGAGACCGTCGGGGCCGAAGGCCTGATCGAGAGCGAGCGCCCGCCACCATCGTGCATGTTGCCGAGCTTGGTGATGTCGACGTGGATCAATGAGACGGGTGGTCGTGCTCGCCGCGGCGCAGCGGCTCGCCGGTGGCCGGGTCGAGCGCCGAGAGCCGGTTGGACCGGCAGCGACGGCGATCATGTCCTCCTCATGTTGCTGTCACGATGGTGACGCCGGCCTTGCGCAGCCTGGCGATCTCACTACGGTCGGTCTGGGCGTCGACGATCACCACGTCGAACTCGTCGAGCCGGGCCATCTCGTGCATGGCCCGCTTGGTGAACTTCGTGTGGTCGACGAGGAGGATGCGTCGCGCGGCAGAGTCGAACATCGCCCGTTTGGTATCCACGGTCTCCGGCGTCTGGAAGAAGCACGCGTCGTCGGTGACGGCGGCGGTCGACATCACGAACACGTCGGCGCGCAGCTTGGCGATCGCCTCGTTCGTCATTCGTCCCATGAACGCGCTGCACCAGTTGTAGAAGTTGCCGCCTAAAGCGACCAGAGAGATGCCACGCACACCCTGCAGCTCGTTCATCACCGTGAGCACGTTGGTGATCGCCGTGAGCGGGGCCTTGCCCGACAGCAGCCTCGCCACCTCGAGCACGGTGGTGGAGTCGTCGAGGAACACCGACTGCCCGGGCTCGATGTGCTCCAGCGCGGCGCGTGCTAGTGCTCGCTTGGCCGCTACCTGTTGCCCGGCGCGGTAGACGTCGCTCGACTCGACGAGGCTGGATGCCAGCGCCGTGGCGACGCCGCGCGACTTGCGCAGCAGCCCGCGCGACTCCAGCTCGTCGAGGTCGCGGTGCACGGTCATCAGGCTGATGCCGAACCGTTCGGCGAGCTGCTCGATGCGAATCGCGCCCTCGGCCATCACCGCCTCGGAGATCGCCCGCTGCCGATCCGCCTGACGCGGCGGGCGTCGCGTCGCCGCCTGCGTCTCCCGGTTCATGTGGTCCATCGTCCCGTGAGAGCGGCCACCTCATCCAAGACGCCGCGCAGCGCATGCGCGTCGTGTGCGAACCGCCCGAGGAACAGGCCGTCCAGGTGCCCGTGCAGCTCGGTCCACAGTCCGGGCCCGGCGCTTCCCCCGTAGATCACGCTTCCGGCGAGCAGCGGGTGCCCGTCGAGCCAGCTGCGCACCGTGGCGCCGACACCGGCGATGTGCTCGACGGGGGCGGGATGCTGCGCGCCGATCGCCCATTGCGGTTCGTAGGCGACCACGATGCGGCGCTCGACCCCGGCACGCACGGTCTGCTCCAGCCCGCGCTCCACCAGCTCGATGCAGATCCGGGCCGCGGCATCCACATCCACGCGCTGCCGCTCGCCGACGCACAGGATCGGGGTGAGGCGGTTGCGCACGGCGGCGGCGACCTTGCGCTCGACGGTGGCGTCGTCCTCGCCGAAGAGCGACCGTCGCTCGGCGTGCCCGACTTCGACATACGTGCAGCCCACCTGACGCAGCGCAGGGCCCCCGACCTCGCCGGTGAACGCTCCGCGGTCCTCGTGCCAGAGGTTCTGTGCACCGAGCGCTATCGGGTCGTCGCGGAAGATCTCCCTCGCCGCGGCGAGGGAGGGGAAGGCCGGCAGCACGACGAGCTCGCTGCGGGGCAACCGGAAGTACGGATGCTCGGCCAGAGCGTCGTGCACCTGTCGGCACCACTGCACGGTCTGATCGTGGTCGAAATACGCCTTCAGGCTCACCCCGATGAAGACGGATGCGACGCGGCGGCGGCCCTCAAGGCTCTCGATCACCTCAGCACGAGCCGTCCCGCTCGTAGTCGGTGAGCACCTTCACTTTGTCGGCCGACGCCGAGCTCTCGTCGAACCGGTATGTGAGCCACTCCCTGGCCAGGCGTCGTGCCAGCTCGAGGCCGACGACGCGCTGGCCGAAGGTGAGCACCTGCGCGTTGTTGCTGAGCACCGCGCGCTCCACCGAGTAGCTGTCGTGCGCGGTCACGGCACGGATTCCGGGCACCTTGTTGGCCGATATGGCGACGCCGAGCCCGGTCCCGCACACCAGCAGGGCCCGATCGGCCTTGCCGTCGGCAACCATCGTGGCCGCGGCGATGGCGATCCTCGGGTACGGCGTATGACCCGAGGCGTCGACGCCGACATCCTCGACGGACGCGACGAGGTCACTCGCCCGCAGGTCGGCCTTCAGCACCTCCTTGTAGTCGAAGCCGGCGTCGTCGCTGCCGACGACGATGCGCAGTCGTTCAGTCATCCGGGGATCCCTTCTCGAGAAGAACACGGTGCACGGCGCGGAGGATCAGCGCCATCGAGATCGCGCCAGGATCGGGCGTGCCGAGGCTTTTCTCGGTGTGCGGCCGGGCGCGTCCGATCTTCGGCGTGAGCTGTGCGGTGGCGCGGGCTGCGTCGTCGGCGACGGCCGTCGCCTCGCCCCACGCCGCCGCCAGTGCCGCGCCGCTCTGGACGGACCGGTCCAGGGCTGCGCTGAACGGCGCGAGCGTGTCGAGCAGGGTCTTGTCGCCGACCTGCGCCTTGCCAAATCGCATTATCTGCTCAAGCGCGTCGCGGATGCCGGTCGCCACCTGGGCCGCGTGTGGCTGGGCGTCGTCGCCGACCGCGGCACCCAGTGCGCGCAGCCCGATGCCCCAGAGCGCGCCGGAGGTGCCGCCTGCGCGATCGGCCCATGCGTCGCCAGCCCTGGTGAGCACCGTGCCCGCACCCGCGCCGCGCGCGAACGCCTCTTCGGCCGCGGTGGCGGCCGCCGCGACACCGCGCTGCATGCCGATGCCGTGGTCGCCGTCGCCGGCGATGGCGTCCAGTCTGCCCAGTTCATCGACGTCGGCTTCGATGGCGGTGCGGGCGGCGACGAGGGCGCGCACGACGACCTCGGCCGCGTGACGGGAGTCCTCGGACGCCGGCGGAATGACATCCTCCCCCTCGGGCCGACCGCCTGTGGTATCCGTCACCGCGAGCTCGTCCTCCGCCCCGTCGGCGGACGCTGCGTCGCACACGGCTCCCTTGCGGTACCCGGGGGTGGATGCCGGCGCCCGCCACAGCCGTTCGAGCTCGTCGTCGAGCCAGCACAGGGTGAGCGAGACGCCGGCCATCTGGAAGCTCGTGACGAGCTCCCCGACCTCGGGCTCGACGATGGTGAGACCGTGCTCGACCAGTCGCGCCGACACGCCACGATAGAGAACGAACAGCTCCTCGTACTTCACCGAGCCCAGTCCGTTGAGGATGACGGCGATCCGGCCGTTGGAGTCGGCCGGTTCCTCGGTCAAGAGCCGGTCGACGAGCATCCCGGCGAGCTCGTCGGCGGTCGGGATGTCGGTCTCCTCGATGCCGGGCTCGCCGTGGATACCCATGCCGACGGCCATCCGGCCCGCCGGCACGACGAACAGCGGCTCGGAGGCGCCGGGGAGAGTGCAGCCGGAGAACGCCACTCCGAACGAGCGGGTGCGGTCGTTGGCGCGTTCGGCGACCGCGGCGACCGCGTCGAGGTCGGCGCCCTCCTGCGCGGCAGCTCCGGCGACCTTGAACACCACGAGGTCGCCCGCGATGCCACGCCGCTTCCGCAGCTCCTCGACGGAGGCGCTGGAGACGTCGTCGGTGACGACGACGGTGCGACACGGGACGCCTTCTTCGATCAGCCGCTCCTGCGCTTGATCGAAGTTCAGCACGTCACCGGCGTAGTTGCCGTAGCTCAGCAGCACGCCGCCGCCGTTCTCGGCGGCCCTCGCCACCGAGTGCACCTGCTGGGCGGAGGGCGAGGCGAACAGGTTGCCCATCGCCGCCCCGTGAGCGAGGCCGGATCCGACCAGCCCGGCGAACGCCGGGTAGTGCCCCGAGCCGCCGCCGATGACCACCGCGACCTGCCCCGGATGCGGCCTCCCGGCGCGCACCACGCCCCCGGGCACGCGGCGCACCCAGCGGGAGTTCGCGGCGACGAAGCCGTCGACAAGCTCATCGGCGAAGTCCGCAGGGTCGTTGTACAGGTAGGTCATGCTGTGGTCTCCAGGCTCGAGATGGTCTCCGGGAGGGGAGTGGGGGGTCCCTCCGGTCGATGCAACGGCGGCGGAACCGGATGCCCCACTGCTTCAGCGTGGGTGGCGGTCTTGCCGGAGACCACGCCGGTGAGGTTCACGGATATCACCTGGCCGGTCGTTCCCGGCACTCCGTGCTTCCTGCCCGCCGCGCTCGGCTCCTCGGCCATCGCCGTAGCGAGCGTGGGAGCGGGCATCCCGCGTTCGATGATGCTCGTTCGCACCTTCGGAGACTCGGTCCTGCCGCAGGTCACGGCATCGATGCCGCCGTCATCCTCGGCGGTCGACGACTTGCTGCTCGCGACCCTGGTGCCGGCTTCAAGCAGGGCGGCAGTCGGGGGGACGTCCGCAGTGCCGGGCGCGGCGGAGGCGCCGCGCGGCGAGGCCGCCTCGCCCATCAGACGAACACCCGCGATTCGGTGTCGTTCGGGCGGATCTGCAGCTTGCGGCCGGTGCCCGCGCGGAACATCCGCAGCGCATCGGCGTAGTCCTCGAGCGTGAAGGAGTGGCTGATCATCGGCTTCGGGTTGATGGCGCCGGCCTCGAACATCTCCACGGCGCGACCGAACGAGTTGAGCACCGCCATCGTCCCGACGATGTTGATCTCGTCGCGGTAGACCCGGAACGGCGAGTAGTTCGCCTTCGCCTCCACCGGCGCCACTCCGAAGTGCTGGAACGTGCCGCCCGCCTTGACTCGAGGTAGCCCGTCCTCGACGGCGCGGACGACGCCCGTGCAGTCGATGATGACATCCCACTTGTGCCGGTCCGCCTCGTCTGCGCTGCCGTGGATGTGCTCGACGCCGACCTTGCGTGCCACCTGCAGACGGTTCGGGTTGGTGTCGACGATGGTGACGCTGGCCGCGCCGGCACGTGGCGCGAGCTGCGCCATCAGCAGGCCCATCGTTCCCGAGCCGTAGACGAGGTAGTGCTCCCCCATCCTGCGGGGCAGGATGTCGTAGCCCCGGATGGCGCAGGCCAACGGCTCGATCAGCGCGGCGTTGTACAGGTCGGTGGACTCCTTGAGCGTGAACACGTTGGCGACCGGCGCCTTGATGAACTGTGCGGACGCGCCGTCGCTTGCCACGACGCCGAGGCCGTTCCAGTTGCGGCAGAGGTTGCTCTTTCCGTTCAGGCAGAACTCGCATTCGCCGCACGTCGTGCTCGGGTTGACGACTACGTGGGCGCCGACGGCGACTGTCGTCACGTCGGAGCCGATCTCGACCACCGTGCCGCTGGCCTCGTGCCCCGGGATCAAGGGGAAGACGGTCCCCTCGAACTCGCCGTCGAACACGTGTGTGTCCGTGCCGCAGATCCCGACGGCGGCGACCTCGATCACGACGTCCTTGGGCCCCGGGGTCGGGTCGGGTGCTTCGCGGAGCGCGAGCGAGCCTGGGGCCCCGAATACCACTGCGCGCATCTTCTTCGACGCTCCTGTCTCGGCGTGGTGTCCACGAGGATGCGGGGCGCCGCGCTGCGAATCTTCCATCGGGGAGTCGGGCGCCGGCTCGGCGCCGCTGTCCGACTCGAATGCCGATGTTAGCTTTTGTGTGATGTTGATATCAAATCATGGGAAATCTAACCCGGGTGCGAGCGCGTGTCAACCCAGCGCTCCTCGCCGCATGCCGCCGGGCAGACGCGTCCTGCACGCCGGACGCTGCCGTGCGAAGGATGGCCCCTACGTCCGCCGACAGGGCGAGGGCGACCAGCTCGGGCCCCCACCGCGGGCGTCTCGACCGCGTGCGCGCCCGGCACACCTCACAGCGCGCGAACTGCCGCCGGCCTTCCCGTCTCGATCGACTCGTAGGCGGCGAGCACCACCTCGAGGGCGCGCTGGCCGTCGCGGCCGCTGGGGGTGGGCTGGCGGCCCTCGGAGACGGCTCCGAGGAATTCGTCGAGCATCGCGGCATCGAGGTCCTGGCCATAGGGGAGCCAGAGCGGCGAGCGGTCCAGCTCGGTGAAACCGTCGACGCGTTCGGCGAAGGGGGCCAGCTCGGCGATGCCGTCCTCGGCGATCACGCGCAGGGTGAGGCCGCCCCAGGTGGGGTAGTGGTCGGGAACAGACCAGCTGCAGTCGATGACCGCCGTGATGCCGTTGGAGTAGCGGATGGAGACGAGTCCGGCCGTCTCGGCCTCGCGGGCGGGCTTCAGCAGATGATTCGCGACCGCGAAGACCTCGGTCGCCTCGGCGTCGGGGAAGAGACCGAAGACGAGGTCGGCGATGTGGACGGTGTGGTCGGCGACGGCACCGCCGCCCGCCAGCGCGGGGTCGGCGAACCACGCCCGCTCGACGGGCAGCTTTCCGTTGTTCGCCCCGCTGATGCTCAGAATCTCGCCCATCGCGCCGCTGCGCACCCGATGCCTCAACTCCCCGTACTGGGCGGTGAACCGCACCGGGAAGGCCGTCATCAAGAGCACGCCGGCGCGCTCGCAGGCGTCGACGATGCGAGATGCATCCTCACGCGTGGTGGCGAGCGGCTTCTCGCAGAGGATGTGCGCGCCGGCCGCCGCCGCCAGCTCCACGTCGTCGACGTGTCGCACGTTCTCCGAGCACACGATCACCGCCTCCGGGCGCCAGGCGAGCAGCTCCTCGAGCGTGTCGGCGTACCCCACGCCGATGCTCTCCGCCAGCTCCCGGCCGCCGGATTCGCCCGCCGGCCGGTCGACATGCCCCGGGTCGGTGACGACGCATTCCACGTCGGCACGATCGCGCAGTATGGACGCGTAGCCGAGCGCGTGCGTGTGCGCGAACGAGATGATGCCGACTCTCATGCCAGGTCCTCCAGGGCGATCGCCGTGTGCTCGTCGAGGGAGCGGTTCACGGCCGTCGCGATGCGCACGGCCTCCACTCCGTCCTCTGCCGAGACCCGGGCGGTACGGCCGTCGCGGATGGCTCCGGCGAAGTCCGACAGCTCGGCGGTGTACGGACTCGAGCTCGCATCGACCGGAGGCAGATAGCTCGCCTGCTCCGCATCCGAGAGCCCGTCGTAGCCGAGCACGCCATGCCGAAGCGAGTCGTGCTCGAGCAGACCCTCGGATCCCGCGACCGAGAACCCGGTGTGGAACCTCAGGGTCGGTCTTCCCCAGACGCCGTTGATGTGGCTGACCGTGCCCGAGCGGTGCCGCAGGATGGCCTGCACCGTCGTGGAGCTCGCGGTCTCGTCGCCCGCCTGGGTGGCGTAGACCGCCTCGACGTCACCGGCGACCCAGCGTGCCAGGTCGAAGTCGTGGATCATCTGGTCCATGGCCATACCGCCGGACAGCGTGCGATCGCGGAACCAGGGGCGCGAGGGCGCGGCACCGATGCGGAAGTACCGTTGCACGGCCGGCCGCCCGATCCGCCCGGCGGCGACCGCGGACTGCATCACGGCGTATGCGGGGAAGTACCGCACCACGTGGGCCGGGAACAGTCGAACGCCGGCGCCCTCGCAGGCCGCGATCATCGCGGCACTGTCGGCGACCGTCAGAGCCATCGGCTTCTCGCACACCACGTGTTTGCGGGCCTCGGCGGCGCGTTCGACCACCGCGCGATGGGTGTGGGTCGGCGTGGCGACATCGACGATGTCGGCGGCCTCCAGCAGCTCGTCGAGCGACCCGACGGCGCGCCCGCCGTAGCGCCTCGTGAGCACGGGCGCCTGCCCGTCGTTCGCGTGGACGACCACCTCGAAGCCGAGGGACAGCCACCCGGAGAGGTGCACCCCCGCGATTCCGCCCGCGCCGACCAGGCCGACAGTGGATGGTTTCACTTGCTCTTCCCCCTCGTGTCTCCGAGCGCATGGCGGGCCGCCCGGTACGGAGCCTGATCCAAGACGCCGCTCCAGGAGCTCCAGTGGCCGCCCGCGTCGAGCTCGTCGAGGATCGCGCGCTGCAGAGTGGTCTCCCGCGGCAGCGTCGATCGGTCGACATCACCGCGCCTGCGGAACACGAAGAAGATCGCGTCCGCGTCGGCTTGACCGATCTCCGACTCGAGCTTCCAGCGCTTCTGGAACTTGACGATGTTGGTCTCCGGCCTCAGCTTCGTCGCCAGCTTCGGATCGAGCAGCCAGGAGCCGCAGTGGAACAGCCGCGTCGGATAGTCCGGGAAGTGCTCGGCAAAGAAGGCGGCCGCCCGCACGAACGCGTCGTCCACCCACTCGGGGGTCAGGGGTCCGGACTCGGGTATGTGTGTCGAGACCACCCAGCCGTCCGGGCGCTGCACCAGGTTGAACTGCAGTCGTCCCAGCCAGTAGAGGTTGCCGGAGTACGGCACCGCCATCCACTCGTAGGTGTGAAGGCCGAAACTGCCGAACGTGCGCCGGTGCACCCAGGCCTGTTGGCCGAGGTCGGACAGCGCCCTGGTCGAATCGGCCTCGGAGATGCCGCGCGAACGGTGGAAGGCTCGAACGTCGTCCGTGACCGCCAGCAGGGCGAGCATCGGCAGAACGCCCACGCCCCTCCACTCGCTGCGTGCCGCCGGGTGCTCGAGAGCATCCGAGTCGGCGAACGATCCGATCCCGGCCCGCAGGCGCTCGGTCAGTCTCCCGATCTCGGCCAGCCGTTCCGGGTCCGCCAGCGCGGCCTCGATCGCGAGCCGCACATCCGCGCGATCGTCCTCGCGGAAGCCCAACGCGGTGAGGGTTCGCTCGTCGGAGGCGGCCTCGAGTCGACGGGAGATCTCGGACGGCCCGATCACGCTGCCTCGCCCATCGACTCGGCCCCTTTGCCGAGGCCCTCGGCCGCAACGTGGCAGGCCACGTCGTGTCCCGGCTGCAGTTCGAGCAGCGGCGGGGTGACCCGTCGACACACGTCCCGCACAAGCGGGCAACGGTCGGCGAACCGGCACCCCGGGGCGGGATCGATCACCTTCGGCGGTTCGCCGGCCGCCTGCTTGGCCGTCACCGTCAGCTTCGCCCGCGGATCGGGCACGGCCGCCACGAGCAGCTGGGTGTAGGGATGCAGCGCCGCCTGCAGCACCTCCTCCACCGGTCCGGACTCCACCACCCTGCCCGCATACATCACCATCATTCGGTCGGCGACGTAGCGGGCGCTCGCGATGTCGTGGGTGATGTAGAGCAGCGAGACGTGCTCGACGTCCCTCAGGTTCGCCATGACGTTGAGCAATCCGATGCGGATCGAGATGTCGAGCATCGACACGGGCTCGTCGGCCAGGATCACCTTCGGCCGGTACGCGAGGGCCTGTGCGAAGCCGATCCGCTGCCGCTGGCCGCCGGACATCTCGTAGGGGTACTTCTCCAGCGTCTCCCGGGCCGGGGCCAGTCCCACCGCTTCGGTCACCCGCTCGGCCTCGGCTCGGCGTCCTTCGGCGTCCAGGTCGGTGCGGTGCAGCTTCAGCCCGCGCAGGATGCCGTGAGACACCGGGTATGAGGGGTTCAGCGAGCTGAACGGATCTTGGAACACCATCGGCACGGCTGCCCGGTAGCGCATCTGATCGGCTCGAGTCCTCAGCTGCGAGAGGGGGGTGCCCTCGAACAGGATCTCACCCGATGTCGGCGTGTACACCTGGGCGAGCAGCCGGGCGATCGTCGACTTGCCGCTTCCGCTCTCGCCGACCAGCGCGATGATCTCCGACCCGTTGATCGCGAAGTTGGCGTCGTCGACGGCGTGCAGGCTGCGCCGGTTGGTGAAGCCGCCCACTCGGAACGTCCGGGTCAGCTCGCGTGCCTCGAGGATCGGTGTGCTCATCGCTCACTCTCCTTCGCAGTCGCCTCGACCGGCAGCAGCGTGGCGGATGCCGGCACCGGCACCTGGGCGGGGTCGATCGGGGCGCCGTCGGCCGGCGGCCGGTTGTGCGGCGAATACAGGAGACAGCGCGCCTTCACTCCGTTCACCTCGTACAACTCGGGCTCGACCGTCGTGCAGTCCGCGTAGGCGAGCGGGCAGCGCGGCTCGTAGCGGCAACCGGGCGGCACGGCCGACAGGGCAGGTGGGGCCCCCGGAATGCCCACGAGCGGCACCTTCGGACCACGAATGGAGGGGAACGCCTCGAGCAGCCCCTTCGAGTACGGGTGCGCTGGGGTATCGAAGACCCTGCGCGTCTCGCCGAGCTCGACCTCCTGACCCGCGTACATCACGAGGAGCCGCTCAGAGAAGTGACTCACCAGCGACATGTCGTGGGTGACGAAGAGCACCGCGAAGCCGAGGCGCTCCTGCAGCTCCTTGATCTGCAGCATCAGGGACCGTTGGGCGACGACGTCCAAGGCCGAGGTCGGCTCGTCCATGAGGATCAGCTCGGGCTCGAACAGCAGTGCCATCGCGATCATCGCCCGCTGCCGCATCCCGCCCGAGAGCTGGTGCGGGTAGCTCTCCAGGTGGATCTTGTCGATGCCGACCATGGCGAGCACCTCTTCCGACCTGCGCCGGATGTCGGCCTTGTTCCTCACCCCGTGCGCCTTCATGGTGTCCGCGTACTGGGCGGCGATCCGCTTCACCGGATTGAGGGCGTTCATCGCCGACTGCATCACCACCGAGAGGTTCTGCCAGCGCACGGGTGCCAGCTGCGCGTCGTTCATGGTGACCAGGTTCTGGCCGCGGAAGATGACCTCGCCGGCGCAGACCCGGGCCGGCGAGCTGAGCAGCTGGGCGATGCCGAACAACATGGTCGACTTGCCACAGCCGGACTCGCCGACGACGGCGACGAACTCTCCCCGGTTGACGGTCAGATCGACGTCGTCGACGGCGGTCACCGGACCCGACGCGGTGTCGTAGACCACGCTCAGGCCCCGCACCTCCAGCAGGGGTGCTGCGTGCTGGTCGCCTCGCTGGGCCCCCGCCGCCTTGGTCGCGTGCACGACGGCGCTACTGTGCGACACGGTTCCTCCTGTTCCTGCGCACCGGCCGCAGGGCCGGGTTCGCGATCTCGTCGAACGCGTAGTTGAGCAGGGCGAACCCCGCGCCGAGCAGTGCGATGCACAACCCGGGTGCGACGACCCACCACGCTTGGCCGGTCTGCAGCGCCTCGCCCGCCTGCGCCCAGTGCAGCATGGTGCCCCAGCTGACCGTGGTGGGGCTTCCGAGGCCGATGAACTGCAGGCCCGCCGCCGTGAGCACCGCGTAGAGGGCCGCACCGAGGAAGTTGGCGGCGATCAGCGAGACCATCGTCGGCAGAATCTCCCTGACCACGATGTAGAACCAGTTCTCTCCGCGCACTCTCGCCGACTCGAGGAAGTCCCGCCGGCGCAACGACAACGCCTGTGCCCGCAGCTGGCGTGCACCGTACGACCAGCCGGTGATCACGAGCACGCCGATGATGACGGCGAGGTTGCCGCCGTTGGCATAGGCGGCGATCACGATGATCAGAGGGAACGCGGGGATCACCAGGAAGACGTCGATGAGCAGGGAGAGGAGGTCGTCGGCGATGCCGCCGAGGTAGGCCGCCGCGATGCCGATCAGTACCGACAGGACGCTCGCCAGAGCCCCGGCGACGACCGCGACGACGAGGGTCTCGCGCGTGCCCCAGACCAGCTGGGCCCAGATGTCCTGGCCGTAGGCGGTCGTGCCGAGCAGATGGGCGCTGCTCGGCGGCAGGCTGAGTGGGTATGCGCGGTTGTTCGGCTGCGACACCGAGGTGAACAACTGCGGGAAGATCGCAGCGACCGTGAAGACCAGCAACAGGATGGCGCCCGCCAGCGCCTTGCCGTTGCCCCGCACGGCGCGCCAGATGGCCATCCCGCCTCCGCTTCGCCGGCGTTTGGCCTTTCCGGTGGGCGCATCTGTCGCGTCGGCGGTGAATGTGGTCATGACTAGCCCTCCGTCCGGGCGCGCGGATCGAGCAGAACCGTGAGGAAGTCGCAGATGAGCACGGCGACGAGCACGGTGACCGTGATCATCACGAACATCGCCTGCATCAGCGGGTAGTCCTGGTTGTCCACGGCTTGCAGCAGCATGTAGCCGATGCCGGGATAGTTGAACGTGTACTCGACCAGGATCGAGCCGGAGACGACGAAGCCGAGCGACATCGCGAACCCGGCCAGGTTCGGCAGCACCGCGTTGCGGGCCGCGTAGCCGTACATGATCGTGGTGTTCGAGAGGCCCTTCGCTCTCGCCATGCGGATGTAGTCGTCGGCGACGGTGGTGACCACGTTGTTGCGCATGGTCAGGATCCAGCCGCCGATCGAGACGATGAGAATGGTGACCGCGGGCAGGATGGCATGGCTCAGCACGCTGCCGATGAACTCCGGGCTGAGGCTCGGCGTCAGTGTCACGTCGTATGCGCCCTCGTTCGGAAGGACGTTGAGCGTCACCGAGAACAGCAGGATGAGCAGCAGCCCGACCCAGAAGAACGGCAGTGCGCCCGTGATGACGAAGACCGGCGGCAGCAGGCTGTCGAGCACTCCGCCGCGGCGCCAGCCGGCGACCAGTCCGATCAGCGTCCCGGCGATGAACGCGATGACCGTGGTGACCCCCACCAGGCCGAGTGTCCACGGCAGCGCCTGGAGGATCACCGTGCTGACCGGCTGTGGAAAGAAGGTCAGCGACGTGCCGAAGTGACCGGTGAGTGTGTTGCCGAGGTACTGGAAGTACTGCACGGTCACCGGCTGTTGGGTGTTGATTCCGAATGCCGCCTCGAGCGCCTTCAACGCATCCGGGTTCACCCGGCCGCGGAAGCGCGCCATCATCGCCTCGGCCGGATTGCCCGGCATGAGGCGCGGGATGAAGAAGTTGACCGTCAAGGCAACCCACAGCGTGATCACGAACAAGACGAGGCGGCGCAGCACATACCTCATGTCGATCTCCCTAAGCGAACCACTTCACGGCTCCAATTCGTGCGGGAACCCCCTGCCCGCGGTGCCCGCACCGGATGCCGGAACACGACGTTGCCGGCGCGGACACCGCGGGGTGGCGTCACTTCGCCTTCAGCTTGAGCAGCACCTGCTCCAGGTCGGGGATCGCGTACGGCGCGGGAAGCGCGTACGGGTTCGACTTGGTGGGCCAGCCGGTGAAGGTCTTGGTGTTGTACTGGAACCAGTTCACCGACTCGGTCGTCGGAATGATCGGCACCTGCGTGAGCATCACCTTCTGCAGCTGACTGACGATGTTGCGCTGCTGCGCCTCGGTGGCGCTGCCGTACTGGTTGAACAGCGCATCGACCGCCGGGTCGGAGAACCGCATGAAGTTCGTCGACGCGTTCTGGCCGAGCGGGGCGGTGTTGCCGCTGTACAGCTCTTGCCGCAGCTCGTAGTACGGCGAAGGACCGCCGGTCTCCGAGATGTACGCCAGATCGAAATCACCCTTGTAGATGCGGGTGTTGTAGGTCTGGCCGGCGAGATCCTGCACCGTCAGGTCGACGTTAACCTTGGCGAGCTCCTGCTTGATCTCCTGCAACGAGGCGTCCCAGTCGGTGTAGCCGCTGACGGTGATGGCCGTGAGCTTCAGTGGATTGCTCGCGGAGTACCCGGCCGAGGCGAGCAGCTGGGTCGCCTTGTCCTGGTTCGGCGAGTAGTCGTACTGCTTGGCAAGGTCGGAGTCGTACCACGACTGGAAGGTGGGAAGCACGATGCCGGACTGGTTGGCGGCGGGTTGGTATCCGCCCTCACCGACCTTGGAGACGGTGTCGCGGTCGATGGCGTAGGCCAAGGCCTGCCGCACGGCGAGGTTTCCGGTGACCGGGTGCTTGAGGTTGAATGCGAGGCTCACGTTGGCAACGGGCGGGAACCAGTAGTGGTTGTTGGCCTTGTCCTTGTCGACGTAATACTTGTCGATGCTCGGGATGAACTGGCCGCCCCACTGCGCCTTGCCGTTGGCGAGATCCTGGTTGGCGGGGGAGTTGTCGGTGTATGCCGGATAGTTGACCGTCTTCACCGCCGGCTTGCCGGACTGCCAGTAGCTGGAGTTGGCCGTGTACTGGATGTTCTGCGGCGTGCAGCTGGCGACCTTGTATGGTCCTGTGCCCACCGGCTTCGAGTCGGCGAAGTTCACCGGGTTCTTGCCGACCGCGTTGGTCGACCAGATGTGCTGGGGCACGATCGCGGTCTGGTCGGCGATGTAGTAGAAGTACGGCTGTGCTGCGGCATCGAACTGGAAGACCACCTGGTCGGAGCCGGAGGTGGCGACCGACTGGAGGCCTGAGGACCAGATAGCGTTCAGGTCGAGGCCCGGATACTTCTTCAGCAGGTTGAATGTGAAAGCAACGTCGTCGGCGCTGAACGCCTTGCCGTCGCTCCACTTCACGCCCTTGCGGATGGTGAAGGTGAGGGTCTTGTAGTCGGGCGACCACGTGGCCTTGCTGGCGAGCATCGGCGTCTGAGCGCCGTTCTTGAGGGTGTTCTGATAGATCAGCGGCTCATAGGCGAAGCCGAAGGACTGCTGGAAGACGGCGGGGTTGAACGGGTTGAACCCGCAGGTCCACGTGGCGCCACCCACGTTGGCGATTGTGAGCGCCGAGCCTGAGCTGGACGACCCGCTGGAGGTGCAACCGGCGATGGCCATGGTGAGGGCTGCGAGAGTTGCGATGGTGGCGCCGAGGCGACGCCACCGGGATGTAGCCGGTGAATGCATTTCTGTCCCTTTCCTGGGGGTCGTGCCGATCGCGAGGATCGCACGAAGGTTCAAGGTGACGACTCCTGTGTGGCGGGGGAGGCCCGAGGCGACCCCGGTGGTTTCAGATCAAAGGGGACTGCTGTTTCGGTGTTGTTACCCGGCGACCTCCTGATGATTTCGGGCGTCGCCGAAGACGTTCTCCCTGAGCAGTCTCAGGGCCGCATCCAGGGCGCCCTGGCGCACTGAATTCTCATAGCCCGTGCCTGGTACGACGCGGGGACGGTGCGCGAGCATCTCGTGCAGTCGGTGCCTGACCCGTTCGGCCAGCTCTTCGCCTCCGGAGGTGCCGATGCCGCCGCCGAGGATGATCAGCTCAGGATCGAGCACCGCGACCGGGGCGGCGAGGATGCCGGCGATCCGGTCGGCGAATGCCGACAGGAAGAGCTCGTCCTGAGCGTCCCCGCTCGCCCGAGCGTGCTCGAGCACGTGAGCTGCGTCGGTCGCGGGCAGGCCGTGCTCCCGCGCCAACTCGAGCACGCCCTTGGCAGAGAGCACGTCGCCGGCCAGCGGGCCGCCGGGCGATGTCGCCACGAAGCTCAGCTCGCCGGCGCTGCCGTGGGATCCACGCTGAAGCCGGCCGTCCGCGATCACCGCGGTGGCGATGCCGTCGTCCATCCAGAGCAGCAGCACATCCTTGCAGCCGACCGCCTGGCCCCGGATCGACTCGTCGCTGAGCACGAGCTTGACGTCGTTCTCGACGGCGACCGGCACGCCGAGAACCCGCGACAGCCGGTCCTGCACGTCGAACCCGGTCCACTCCGGGATGTGGTCGGCGTGGCTGAGCTCGCCCGTTGCGGGATCGACCGCGCCGCTGATGCCCACCACCACCTGCCCCACGTCGGAGCGTCGGAGCCCGGCCTTCCGGGCGGTCGTGCTGAGCAGCTCCCTCACCGCGAGTGCGGGGTCGCGCCCTTTGTCGACGACGATCTTGTGCGCACCGAGCGGGTTGCCGCTCAGGTCGGCGACCACGGCATCGATTCCGAACTCGTTCACATCGAGCCCGGCGGCGAAAGCGGCCCGTTCGTCGATCGCCCACAGCTGCGCTTGCGGCCCGGGGCCGCCGGGGCGATGACCGGCCCGGCGCGCGAGTCCGGACGTCTCCAGGCGGCGCAGCAACGCGGCGGCGGCGGGGCTGGAGACACTGATCGCACGCTCCAGATCGAGGCGCGACAACGGCCCGGACTCGAGAAGTGCGTAGAGAGCTGCTCGGTCGTTCAATCTGCGTAGAGCGCTGGGGCTTCCCAACGTGCCTCCCACATCGTGTTCCACGGAAGGGCGGGCGACGGGACGCGGCGCCCGATGTGACTTGTGAAGATGAAGCTGGCACAGACTCCGGTCGTACGTCTACGCTTGGCGGAGAATCTACTAGAAAGTTCTCAGTTCGTTACCGATCGTGATGTCGACCGGTGCGATGAGTGCAGTGATCGTCCCCGAAACGACCGTGACGCACGGGGCGAGCCCTTCGACGCACGGCGGAAGAGAAGCCGAGCGCAGGGCCCGCACGACGCGACCCTTAGACGAGAAAGACCACAGTGGCAGCCACCATCTCGCTCGGCGTGAGCTCCTACAGTTTTCATGAGCGCATGAGCGCCGGAGACATGGACCTGTTCGACGCGATCACATGGCTCGGCGACAGCGAGGCCGAGCATCTCGAACTCGCCATACTCGGCGATGAGGCCGACTCGCCGATCCCGAACATCGCGTCGGATCCGGCGTTCATCGAACGCGTTCGGGCTGCTGCGGACTCGGCTGGCATCGTGTTGTCGAACCTGGCGGTGGGCGCCCAGTTCTGGGCGCCAGAACCGGTCGACGTGCGCGCGGCCATCGAGAGGGTCAAGCAGTACGTGGATCTGGCCTCGCGTCTGGGCATCTCGATGATGAGGCACGACGTCGTGGCGCACGGCAACCACGTCGGTGACGACACCCCACTGTTCGAGGCCGCGTTCCCGCACATCGTCGCCGCTTCCAAGGAGGTGGCCCGGTACGCGGCGACCAAGGGCGTCACGACCAGTCTCGAGAACCACGGGTTCTTCGTGCAGTCGGCCGACCGGGTGCGGCGCATCGTGCACGCCGTGGATGAGCCGAACTTCAAGACGACCCTCGATGTCGGCAACTTCGTCTGTGTCGACGAGGATCCGGCCGCCGTCGTGCCCCTGAACCTGCCGTACGCGATGATCGTGCACTTCAAGGACTTCTACATCCGCGACACCGATCCGGGAGAGGGCTGGTTTCGCAGTCGCGGCGGCAAGTACCTGCGCGGTGCGATCATCGGCAACGGGGACCTCGACCTGGCGTCTGTGGCCAGATCGGTCATGGATTCGGGCTACGAGGGATTCGCCTCCATCGAGTTCGAGGGCACGGAGGACTGCCTCCTTGGAATCGAGCGCGGCCTCGCCAACACCAGGCGACTGCTTGGAACCGCAACAGCACAGCAGCAGACGACGAGAAGGAGTCCGACGTGACCCGTGTGACCATCGGCGTGATAGGCACCGGGGCGATCGCCCGATCGCATCTTGACGCCTACGCCGACAACTCCGAGGCCGAGCTCATCGCGGTCAGCGACATCAATCTCGACCGGGCGCGATCTGTGGCCGAGAAGTACGGTGCGCCCCGCGCCTACAGCGACCCGAATCAACTGCTGGCCGACCCCGGGATCGACGCGGTCAGCGTCTGCACCTGGAACGACAGCCACGCGAAGTGGGCGGTGGCGGCGCTCCGGGCGGGCAAGCACGTGCTGGTCGAGAAGCCGATGAGTCGCACCTACGCCGAGGCCGCCGAGCTGGAGAGGGAGGTGGCGGCGACCGACCGCATCCTGCAGGTGGGCTTCGTGCGGCGGCACTCGCCGAACGCGAAGGTGCTGAAGACCTTCATCGACAACGGCGATCTCGGCGACATCTACTACGCCCGGGCGAGTTTCATCGGCCGCGTCGGGAACCCGGGCGGCTGGTTCGCCAACAAGTCCATCTCGGGCGGAGGTCCCTTGATCGACCTCGGAGTGCATGTCGTCGACCTGTGCTGGTATCTGATGGGCTCACCGGCGGCGATCACGGTGAGCGCGAACTCCTACACCGTGCTCGGCGACAGAGCCAATATCACCACGACGCCCCGGTGGAAGGTCTCGGACGCCGACGCCACATCGAACACGGTGGAGGACATGGTGAATGCGCTCGTGCGATTCGAGAACGGTGCGTCCCTCCTCGTCGAGACGAGCTATTCGTTGCACGCCACGAAGAACTCGCTCGGGGTGTCGGTCTTCGGAGACAAGGGCGGCGCCGATCTGGAGCCGAAACTGGAGATCGCGACCGAGAAATACGGCTCGATCGTCAACCTGATCCCGCAGATCTCCTCGCCGACCTTCGAGAGCGAGCCCGCATTCGCCAACGAGATCGGCAATTTCATCGACGCCATCCAGGGCAGGGCCGAGAGCATCGCGCCGGTCTCGCACGGCGCCGAGATCGCAAGGATCCTCGAGACCATCTACGCCTCTGCCGAGGCGGGCAGGGAGATCGTCCTGTAGCGCCCACGAGGTGCCGGTCGGCGGGGTGCCCGAGGGTACCTGATGTCGAGACGTCCTCGGCTGAGTAGGTGCTGCCGGCGTCCCCGTGACGTGCGATTCGTCAGCGCACGCTTCTCCGATAGGCACAGGGCGAGAGGCCACACGTTCGCGTGAAATGAGCATAGAAGCTGCTCTGTGATCCGAACCCGGCGGCATGCGCCACTTCCGAGGTCGTGAGGGTGGTGGTCAGCAGAAGTCGCTGAGCCTCGGCGAGGCGGCAACGGATCAGGTAGCTGCCCAGGGTGGTTCCGACCGTCTCGCGGAACAGTGTCATCGCGTAGTTGGGATTCAGGTGAGTGGCTTCCGCGATGTCGGTGGTCGAGATCTGCGATCGAAAGTTCGCGACGGTGAACCGGGCCATCTCGGCGACATGTCGCATGCCGTTGCTGTGCAGCCGCGTGGCGTGCGCATGCAGGTCGCTGTCGTCGTCGCCGTGCACGGCGTGATAGAGCAGCAGGCGCCCGACGAGCGCCTGGATCTCCAGCAGCGCGAACTGCTCGGTGTCGCCTCCGTCCAGGTCGTCGAGCCACGACGTGAACATCGGCTCGACATCTCTGCCCGCGGCTTCCGCAGGAAGGACGATCGGACGAGTGGTGAGCAGGTCATTCAGCTGCGCGTCCGGAAGGGCCCAGTTGAAGACCGTTGTCAGCGGGATGTGCACCCAGCAGTTGTCGCCGTCCTCCCGTGGATGGTGGTCGATGAGCCGGTGCGGCGTCGCGCCCCAGAAGATCGCGATCTGGCCGGCCGAGACCCGCAACGGACTCCCACCGAACAGGTAGTCGAGGCGCCCGCGAACCACGTAGTTCAACTCGAGATCGTCGTGCCGGTGGGACTTCTCCATCTGGGGGGCTGGCCCGCGACGAACCCAGATGGCGGGGCCGTCGACGACGACGCCGGGCTCCGACTCGGATTGCGGCAACAGCTGATCCATCGGCTCAAGCATAGGCTCCCCGGATCTGAATATTCTGGAAACTCTTCCTTTCGACGCGGAAGAATTACCGATAAACGCTTCATATGCTGGCGTTCATGCCCTTAAAGATCACCATCATCGGCGCCGGTGGCTTCGTCTTTCCCTTTCGACTCATCGGTGATTTCCTGAGCTTCCCTGCACTTCGGTCGAGTCAGCTGTGCCTGATGGACATCGACCCGGATCGAGTGGCGCGGACGGCGCGCGCGGCCCGTGAGCTCGCCTCGCATCACGGCTTCGACACTGACATCGTCGACACGACGGATCGGCGCGAAGCGCTCCGTGACGCTGACGTCGTGATCATCACGTTCCAGGTGGGTGGCATCGAGTCCTACCGTCACGACGTGGAGATACCCCGCCGGTACGGGGTGGACCAGACGGTCGGCGACACGATCGGACCGGGCGGCGTCTTCCGATTCCTTCGATCGGTCGGTGCCTACGACGCCATCGTGGCCGACGCACTGGAACTGTGCCCTGACGCTCAATTCATCAACTACGCCAATCCGATGGCCATGGCCACCGGGTTCCTCAACGCCCGAGGGTTGAAGACGGTGGGACTCTGTCACAGCGTGCAGGGCACCACCCGGATGCTCGCGCGCACCCTCGGCATTCCCTACGACGAGGTCAACTTCGTGTCGGCCGGCATCAACCATCAGGCCTGGATCCTCAAGTTCGAGCACAACGGAGAGGATCTCTATCCCCGTCTGCGCGAGACCATGCATGCGCTTCATCAGCGCGGCCGTGGGGCGCGTGGTCTCCTCTCCGACGAGGGCGACCACAGTGAGGCGGCCGCGGACGCGAGCAACTATGAAGGAGGAAACGAGCAGGTCCGCACCGCGATCATGGAGACCTTCGGATACTTCCAGACTGAGTCCAGCCATCATGCGTCCGAGTATCTGCCGTACTTTCGGAAGAACCCGCAGCTGACCGCGGAGTTCATCCCGGAGCGCTGGGACTACTTCGAGATCTGCTCATCGCATGACGAGCAGGGCGACATCGACCAACAGCTGGAGAGGCTCGAGAACGAGCTCGCTCCATCGGTCGAGTACGGCGCGACGATCGTCAACTCGCTCGCCACGGGTGCTCCGAGCGTCGTCTACGGCAACGTCCCGAACACGTCGCTGATCACCAATCTGCCGGCGGACGCGTGCGTCGAGGTTCCGTGCCTGGTGGATCGCAACGGTGTGCAGCCCACCTCGGTGGGAGAACTCCCGGTCCAGCTGGCAGCGCTCAACCGCACGAACATCGGTGTGCAGGAGCTCGCGGTCCGCGCCGCGTTGACCGGCGACCGCGAGAACGTCTACCAGGCGGTCGCGCTCGACCCTCTGACCGCCGCGCTTCTCACGCTGGACGAGATCCATGCGATGACCGACGAGCTGTTCGACGCGCACGCACCGTTGCTTCCCGCTGCGCTTCGGCGTTATGGCGATGTCGGGGGCACTCCGGCCTCCTGATCGGCGTCACATCGCGAGTCCGTGGCACCACGTGAGCTCGGCAGCGCCGGGCACGACCTTATGAACGAAGGAGTTTGTATGTCTTCCCTGTTTTCGTCCACCGGCGGGAGTCAGCCATCGCGGCGCGCCGTCCTGAGATACGCAGCGGCGGCCGCGGGCACGCTGGCGCTCGCTCCCGTTCTCGCTGGGTGCACCGCCGACGGCGCACCCAGGGCGAGCAGCTCCGTCGGGCCGGACGCGAAGGCGGACCTCGTGCTGACGACGTGGAACATCGCGGCGGACCTCGTCACCTATCGAAAGTTCGCGGCCGAGTACAAGAAGGCCCACCCCGGGGTCAACATCAAGGTTCAGGTGACGCCCAACGGCGACTTCAACCAGTACCTGAGCACTCAGCTGGCGGGCGGGAATGCGCCGGACATCATCCGGAACACCTGGCAGCAGATCGGTCGCTGGGCGAAGAACGGCGGCTTCATAGCGCTCGACCCCTACCTCCGAAAGGACTACGGGAACGGGTTCGGCGAGACCTTCTGGAAGGCCGCGCAGTTCGACGGCAAGGTGCACGGGATTCCGCAGCACACCGACACCTTCGGCACGTACTACAGCACGTCGATCATGCAGCAGATCGGCGCGAAGCCCCCGGCCGACCTCGATCACGCCTGGAACTGGGATGAGTTCGTGTCGCTGGCACGCGAGGTCAAGAAGGCGACGGGCAAGGCCGGCGTCGCGTACGGCTTCGAGGGCGTGAACACGGCCTATCGATGGCTTCCGTTTCTCTACATGCACGGTGGGAAGCTGATGGAGGACGACGGCAAGACGCCGGCGATCAACAACGCTGCGGGCATCGAGGCCATCGCGTGGTTCCAGCGGCTCTACAACGAGGGCCTCATCCCCAAGTCGAACACGATCAAAGGATCGACGACCGCGGCGGTCGAGAACCTGTTCACGAGCGGACAGGTCGGTCTCATGCTGTGGGGCGACTGGATCATGGGCGACATCGCCAAGGCCCTGCCGCAGGAGAAATGGGACATCACGTACATGCCGAGGGACAAGTCGGCCGCGTCCGACCTCGGCGGCAACCTGCTCTCCGTGTCGAAGACGTCGAAGAACCCGGCCGTCGCGGCCGACTTCATCCAGTTCGTCTGCAACGAGAAGAACATGCGGTACTTCTGCGAGAAGGACCTCTTCCTGCCGGTGCGGACATCCCTGATGAAGGAGCAGCTCGACTTCTCATCCCAGAAGGAGCAGATGGCGGTCTTCAGCAAGCAGGCCGCGACGGTCCCCGCGGCGATGGCCAAGGTGGAGACGTTGCCGGACTTTGCGGCGATCAACCAGGTGCTCGCGGATCAGCTCGACCTCTGCTTCATCGGAAGCCAGACTCCCAAGGCCACAGCCGCCAACATCGCCGACGGGATCAAGGGCGCCGGGTCATGACCGAGATGGTCTCGCCGGTCGCCGGTCGCAGAACGGCGACGCCCAGGGGCGGCAGAGCAGGCGGGCCGGCCAAGAGAGGTGCTCGGCCCCGCCGTGAAGCACGATCGCGTCGAGAGGCGTCGTTCGCGCCGTGGGCGTTCATCAGCCCCAGTCTCGTCCTCTTCGCCGTCTTCGCGTTCGCCCCCATAGCGGTCGCCGTGGTGCTGAGCTTCCAAGACGTCCAGGTCTTCGGTGGCGGAACCTGGGTGGGGTTGCAGAACTACCAGACGATGCTGACGACGCCCCTGTTCTGGACCAGCGTCTGGAACACCGTCGTCTTCACGCTCGGCACGGTGCCGACAAGCGCCGCAATCGGCCTGCTGCTCGCCGTGATGCTCAACCGCAGGCTGCCAGGACGTGGCCTCATCCGCAGCCTGTACTTCCTGCCGATGGTCGTCTCCGGTGTCGCCGTCTCGCTAGTCATGGTGTGGATGTTCAACAGCGACAACGGGATCGTCGACGCCTTTCTGCAAAGCATCGGCCTTCCGCGGATCGAGTGGTTGAGCTCGCCGAGCTGGGCGATGCTCACCGTCATCCTCGCGGTCGTCTGGGGGCGCATCGGCTTCTGCATGGTCACCTATCTCGCCGCGCTCCAGGGCATAAACCCCTCGCTGCTCGAGGCCGCCGAGATCGACGGCGCAGGAGCGTGGCGTCGATTCTCCTCGATCACATGGCCACTGCTCAACCCGACCACCTACCTGCTCATGGTGCTCAACATCGTCTTCTCGTTGCAGGCCTTCGACGTCATCTACGTGATGACCGGCGGCGGCCCCGGTTTCTCGACCACCGTGCTGGTGCAATACATCTTCCGATCCGCGTTCACGGACGGGAAAATGGGTTATGCCTCCGCCGTCGGCGTCTTCCTGGTCGTCGTGCTGTTGGCCCTGACCGTGATCCGAAGCCGGCTCGCCCGCAAGTCGGAGGAGCTGGCATGACGGCCTTAGGCGCAGACAAGCGATCCGGCCTGGCGATCCGCGACGCCGCGCGGAAGACGCCACCGTTCTCCCGCACGTTCGGGCGCTGGATCGTGTGGGCCGTTCTGGTCGCGGGCGCCCTCGTCATGTTCTTTCCCGTGTACTGGGTGTTCGTCACGGCCATCAGCCCTGGTGGGCTCGCCCAGGGCTCCGGTTTCGCTCTCTGGCCGTCCCGAGTCGACCTCGGGGTCTTCGCCAGGGTCTTCCAGAGTCAGCCCATCGCCACATGGATGCTGAACTCCACCATCACCTCGGTGGCGAGCGTCGTCCTGTCGGTGGCCATCAGCCTCCTCGCGGGCTACGCGTTCGCAAAGTACCGTTTCCGCGGCCGCGATGCGATCTTCGCCCTGATGCTGGTCACGATCATGGTTCCCATCCAGGTCATCGTCGTGCCGGAGTTCGTCATCGTCTCGAAGCTCGGCCTCGTGAACTCGTACTGGTCGGTGATCCTGCCGAGCGCCGCGCAGGGGATCTGCATCTTCATGGCCCGGCAGTTCCTGATGGCGATTCCGGATGAGCTCATCGAAGCGGCACGTGTGGACGGGGCCGGTGAGCTGCGGATCTTCCTCCGCGTCGTGCTTCCGATGAGCGGCCCGATGATCGCGGTGCTGACCATCCTCACGTTCGTCTGGCGATGGAACGACTTCATCTGGCCGCTGGTCGCATTGCAGACGGCGAACAAGTTCACGATGCCGGTCGGCCTGAACTCGCTGAACGGCGCCTACTCGCACCCGTGGGATCAGATCATGGCGATCACACTTCTGTCGATGATCCCCGTGATCATCGTCTTCCTCATATTCCAGCGCCAGTTCGTCCAGGGCATCGCCGAAAGCGGTCTCAAGTAGTGCGAGGAGAGCTCGCGGCCCGGCGCATGTCGGGTGCACCCGCCGCCATGGGCCGTCCATGATCCCGGCGGATGCCAGGACATCCTCGACCTCCAGGGGCCCGGCGACGGGAGCGGCGGTCGTCCGGTGCGGGTCGGGCATGGCCCGCCCACCACGGGTCCGGTTCATGCTTCGCCCGCCGGCAGCATCCAGCCGGAGGCCTCGGCCTCTGCCGGGTGCGGCTCGATGGTGACCACCCCATTCGGCTGCGTCGATTGCCGCGGTTCTGGCCTCACTCGGCCCGGTACAGGTCCGCTTCGAAGCGGTAGGCGTCGCCCCGGTACGTGTTGAAGCCGAGCAGCACGGGGGACCCGCTGCGGTCAATGTCGACCGAGCGCACGGTGTGCCGACTTTTCTAGAGCGACGCGTCCGTGAGGTCCGCGGATTCGAGAAGGTTCGCCGCGATCCGTCCGTTCGCCGCGGCGGTCATCGCATCGGGTGCGGGCGGGGCGGGCGAGCGGGAGTGTCGGGCTCCGTCGCCAGGGGCACGCGCTCCGGGGCCGGGTGCCCGGCGGCGCGCTTCAGCTCGGTGGCCTCGCGCCGGAGCCATTCGACCACAAGCCGGCTCTCCGTGCGGCCCAGGATGTCGGGATGCGCTGCGACCACCTCGATGGCGGCGCCCAGTGCGTCGATGGGTCCGGTGGTGCCCGTGATGGCCGCGATCGCTCCCTCGCGCACGGCAGTTGACAGCGTGGGGTCGGGCTCGGCGCGGATGATCTGGTGCAGTGTGACTCCCACGTTGGTTGCGAGGATGTGCGCGGCGGCCTGTTCGGGCGAGACGACGAGACGGTCCTGCTCGGCAGCCCGTGTCGTGAGCGTGTGCAGGATGTCGCTTGCGCGATCCTGAGCCGTCGGGGCGTGGCCGGGCTGCACCTTGCCGTACATGAGGGTGTAGAAGCCCGGGTTGGCGAGCCCGAACGCGACGTGCGCGTCCCAGCCGGCCCTGATGTCCTGGATCGGGTCTCCTGAGGTCTCCAGGGCGGCCTTCTCGCCTAGATACAGGTCGAATCCCCGCTCGACGACGGCGTCGATGAGGCCCTGCTTGGAACCGAAGAAGTGGTACAGCGTCGGCATCTGCACGCCCACGGCGTCGCACACGGCCCGCAGCGAGAAGTCCTCGCCGGGAGAGGCGGCGATCAGGTCGGCGGCTGCCGCGATCAGTCGCGATCGTGTATCGGTGCTCGCGTGGTCTGACATGTTGCTATAGTAACGTGTGTAGCATAGATATAGTTTTGCATATCGACAGAACATGAAGGAGAGTCGTGGCCGAGCACACGCTGAGGGGCAAGAACGTTCTGATCGCCGGCGGGGCGAAGAACCTGGGCGGCCTGATCGCTCGTCAGATGGCCCAGGCCGGGGCCAACGTGGTGATCCACTTCAACTCCGAGGCCGGTCGAGCCGATGCGGAGAGCACGCTGGCGGCGGTGCAGGCGGCGGGCGCGGCGGGCGCTCTGTTGCAAGGTGACCTCAGGGTGCCCGCCAACGTCGCCCGGCTGTTCGCGGACGCGGAGAGCGCCGTCGGACGCATCGACGTGGCAGTGAACACCGTCGGCAAGGTGCTGCGCAAGCCGATCGTCGACACCACCGAGGCCGAGTACGACTCGATGTTCGACGTCAACGCCAAGGCCGCATACTTCTTCATGCAGGAGGCGGGACGGCGGCTCGCGGACGGTGGCAAGATCATCACGATCGTCACGTCGCTGCTGGCGGCGTTCACCGACGGCTACTCGACGTACGCCGGTGCGAAGGCCCCGGTCGAGCACTTCACGCGGGCGGCGGCCAAGGAGTTCGCGGGTCGGGGGATCTCCGTCACCGCGGTGGCGCCGGGCCCGATGGACACACCATTCTTCCACGGGCAGGAGACGCCCGAGCGGGTCGAGTTCCATAAGTCGCAGGCCATGGGCGGAAAGCTGACCACGATCGAGGACATCGCGCCGATCGTGAGGTTCCTCGCCTCGGAGGGCTGGTGGATCACCGGGCAGACCATCTTCGCCAACGGCGGCTACACGACTCGGTGACGACCGCCACCCATGACTCGGGACCATAAGGGACCATAAGGAGGAAAGACCATGACGACACCCCCGATTCCGGAACCCGTCGCGTCGTTCATCGTGAACGTGAACAACCAGGACGGCAAGGCGTTCCTCGATGCATTCGTCGCCGACGGGGTCGTCGACGACTGGGGACGCACGTTCACCGGGCGCGAGCAGATCGCGGCATGGAGCGACAGGGAGTTCATCGGCTCGCAGGGGCGACTCGCGGTGGAGGAGGTCGAGGTCGATCACGGGCGGGTGACCGTGATCGGTGACTGGCGCTCCAACCACGCGAACGGACGTTCGAGGTTCGTCTTCGACGTCGACGGCGACCAGATCGCCAGGATGACGATCCGCGAGGGCTGACCGAGGCTCGCCGCCGCGCAGCGGTCACCGTCATACTGGCGGTACCGCTGCGCAGCAACGCCGACGAGGTTCTTCACATGGACTCCACCCCGCTGGCCCGGAACGGGCCCCGCCGCTCCGACGTCGGCCCGGTCGAGCTGTTCTTCGACCTGGTCTACGTCTTCGCGATCATCCAGCTCTCCCACCTGCTCATCGAGCACCTCTCCTGGGCCGGGGCGGCGCAGACCGTCGTGGTGTTCGCCGCCGTGTGGTGGGGCTGGAACTACACCGCATGGGCGATGAACTGGCTCGACCCCGCCCGCGTGCCCGTGCAGCTGCTCACCGGTGTGCTCATGCTCGCGGCACTCGGGATGTCGGTCGCGATCCCGAACGCGTTCGGCGACGGCGCGTGGCTGTTCGTCGGCTGCTATCTCTTCATGGGCGTCCTGCGGCCGATGTTCATGATGGTCGCCTTCCGCGGGCAGCAGCTCGCCGCGAACTATCGGATGCTGCTGTGGTGGACGCTTCTCGCCGGGGTGTTCTGGGTCGCCGGCGCCGCGGTGGAGCCGCGATGGCGCCTCGGCGTCTGGCTCGTCGCCGTCCTGGTCGACTACGCGGCACCGCTCGCGCAGTTCCGGTTGCCAGGTCTGGGCGCGGCCCCCATGGAGCTGTGGGACACCGACCCCGAACACCTGGCCGAGCGCAACCGGCTCGTGTTCATCATCGCCCTCGGAGAGTCCATCCTGCTCATGGGCGGATCCATCGTGGAGCACGAGCGTCTCAGCGGCTCCGTCGTGCTGAGCCTCGCCGTGGGCTTCGCCTCGCTGTTCGCGCTCTGGTGGAACTACTTCGCGATCGCGGGTCCAGACACCCGCGGCGGCGACGGCTCGACGGCGGCGCTGAGGTCGGCCTACGCCTACGCGCACGCCCTCATGGTGCTTGGCGCGATCCTGGTGGCGGTGTCGATCGAGCTCCGGCTCACCCACGAGCACCTCACCCCGGCGATCGTGCTCGTCACGACGGCCGGGCCGCTCGTGTATCTCGCCGGGAACGTGCTGTTCCTGAGGTCCCGCTTCGGGCGTCTGGCCCGATCCCGCTTCGTCGCGGCGGCGCTGCTGGTCGTGATCGCGATCCTCGCTCTGACGGTGCTGGAGGAGATGCCGGTGATCGTCCTCAGCATCGCCGTGCTCGCCGTCACGGCGACGCTCGCGGGGCTCACCCACCGCGCGGAGCGCGAGGTCTCCGGATAGCGACGAGCCGGACGGTCCGCATCAGTACCAGTGCGGGTCGCGCGAGATCTCGTGGTTCCACGCCGAGCAGGGAGAGGTGTAGGAGCTCGCGATGTACCGCAGGCCCCAGTTGACCTGCGTGTTGCCGTTGGTCTGCCAGTCCCCGCCGGCTGAGGCCATCTTGCTCGCCGGGAGGGACTGCGGGATGCCGTACGCGCCGCTGTCGGAGTTGTACGCGTTCCAGCGCCATCCCGACTCCATGTTCCACAGGTCGACGAGGCAGGAGAACTGGTCGCCGCCCCAGCCGTAGCTGCCCAAAACGCTCTGCGCGTACGCCTGAGCCGCCGCCGGTGTGCAGCCCGCGCTGCAGCCGGCCGAGGTGTCGATCTGGGAGTCGCTGCCACCGGCGCTGGCCGCGTTCTGTCGGGTGTTGTATCCCACCCAGTACTGCTGCTCCTCCGCGGCGGCCTGCGCGTTGAGGCTGGCGGCCTGCGCCTGCAGCACCGCGCCCTGCGCCTGCTGCGTCGCCAGTGCCGCATCGGCGGCCTGCTTGGCCTCCTGCGCTGCCTTGAACTTGGCATCGGCGTCCTGCTCCAGCGTGGCCCGGACGCCTTCCGCCTGCTTCGCCTGCGCCTGCAGCGAGCCGACCACGTTCTCCTTCTGCTGGGCGTACGACTGGAGCTGGGAGATGTGACCGGTGAGCTGGCTCATGGCGCCCAGCTGGCCGAGCAGGTCGTCGTCGGTGCCGCCGTCGCCCAGCAGGAGCTTGGCGGTGAGGCTGCCGCCGCCGGCGATGTAGAGCTGCGAGGCCAGCTTGCCGTACTGCCGCTTCGCCTGGTCGGCGGTCTTCTGCGCCGCGGCGACCTGTGCGTTGATCGCGTCGAGCTTGGCGCTCTGGGCGTCGAGGGCGTTCTTGGCGACCGTGTAGTCGAACTCCTTCTTCAGCTCGTCCGTCGCCGCGGCGTCCGCGGCCTGCTGCAGCTGGGCGATGAGCGCCGAGATCTTGTCGTATTCCGCCTGCGCGGCGGCGGCGTTCGACTTGGCCGCCTGCACCTCGTCCCAGCTGGGGTAGTCGTCCGCGTGCGCGGGAGCCGCGGTCACCAGCGGGATGGTCACCGCCACGGCCACGCCGATGAGGCTCAGGCGCAGACGCGCCGTGCCGCGCCGCCCGATGCTCGCGGTGGGGATCCTGAACACAGCCACGCGTCTCACCATAGGCAGACACGTGGCAGGATCTGTGCCGATCGTGCGGCATGCCGCGTCCTGCCCCTGGATGCCCTCGGCTCTGTTCCCGGCCACCGGTCCTCGCGCGGCCGTGCACTCTGACGCCGTGTTTGACTGGCCGGGTGACCTCCCTGCAGCGCACCGTGCTGACCGTGGCGATCCTGGCATCGCTCGTCGCGTTCCTCGACGGCTCCGTGGTGAACGTTGCGCTGCCGGCGATCGCACGGGAGCTGGGCGGCGGTCTCGTGCTGCAGCAGTGGGTGGTGGACGCCTATCTCATCACCCTGGGCGCGCTCATCCTGCTCGCCGGCTCGCTCTCCGACGCCTTCGGCCGCAAGCGCATCCTGATGATCGGCCTGTTCGGCTTCGGAGTCACCTCGATCGCCTGCGCGCTGGCACCCGACGGCGTCTCGCTGGTGGCGTTCCGGGCAGCGCAGGGAGTCGCGGGCGCACTGCTCGTGCCGAGCTCCCTGGCGCTCATCGTCCAGGTGTTCGGCGAGGACGACCAGCCGAAGGCGATCGGGCGGTGGACTGCCTGGACCTCGGCGGCGATGCTCGCCGGCCCGCTCCTCGGCGGCGTATTCGTCGACACGCTCTCCTGGCGTCTGGTCTTCGCGATCAACCCGCTGCCGATAGCGGTCACCGTCACGATGCTGTGGCGGGTGCGGCTGGACGAGGAGCACGACCACCGGCATGTCGACTACCTCGGCGCCGCGCTCGGCGCGCTCGGACTCGGGGGTGTCGTGTTCGCACTCATCGAGCAGGGGAAGGTGGGCTGGGCGAGTCCGCTGGTCTGGTGCGTGGGGCTCCTGGGATGCCTGGCGCTCGCCGGATTCGCCGTCGTCGAGCTGCGGTCGCGCAAGCCGATGCTGCCGCTCGGGCTGTTCCGCATCCGCAACTTCGGCGTCGGCAATCTGGCCACTTTCGCGATCTATGCCGCCTTGTCGCTGGGCACTCTGGTCGTGGGCATCTATCTGCAGGAGGTCGCACGATATCCGGCCACCCTGGCGGGCCTCGCGCTCATCCCGTCGACCATCCTGATGCTGGTGCTCTCGGGCCGGTTCGGCTCGCTGTCGGGCAGGTTCGGCCCGAGACTCTTCATGACGGTCGGCCCGCTCGTGGCCGCCGCAGGCTACACGCTGATGCTCGCCATGGGCAGCACCGTCGACTACTGGCTCGAGCTGCTGCCCGGTGTCGTGGTGTTCGGCCTGGGCCTGTCGATGACCGTGGCGCCGCTCACGGCCGCCGTTCTCGGTGCCGTGCCCGCCGAGCGCGCGGGCATCGGCTCGGCGATCAACAACGCGATGGCCCGCATCGCCGGGCTCGTCGCGGTGGCCTGCGCGGGACTGATCGTCGGCGGCCCGCTCGGGCAGGCGGGGATGCGGCGGGTGCTGGTCGCATGCGCGGTGCTGCTGGTGATCGGGGGAGCGGTGTCGATGGCGGGCATCCGGAACAGGCATGCGGAGGACGACGGACGGCGGGCGGTCGTCAGACCGACAGCACGGGGCCGGCGGCCGCCAGCGCGATGACGTCCACGACCGCGCAGGCCATGACCAGGCGCATCGGCCAGCGGGAGTGGACGCCGCGCAGGACCAGCACCGTGCCCGCCGCGGCGATGCCCAACGTGGCCACCGTCCCGCCCAGCACGAGCCCCGCGGGCCAGCCCCTCAGCCCCGACGCCGCGACGGAGCCGACCGCGATCGTGACCCCCACGACGGCCAGCAGCCCGAAGGAGACGAGGCCGCCGCGCCGCGCACCCAGCGCATGGCCGAAGCCGCGGACGCCGGTGAGCGCATCCTGCTCGAGGTCCGGGAGCACGTTCGTGAGATGTGCTGCCGCGCCGAGCAGGCATCCCGCCGCGATGACCCACCAAACCGGCCAGCGGGGGTCGGGCGCGCCGAGGGTGATGATGGCCGGCAGGGCGCCGAAGCTGACCATGTACGGCACCACCGAGAAGAGGGTGCGCTTGAGCCCCGCGTTGTAGCCCCAGGCACCCGCCAGCGCCACCGCGTGCGCGCACAGCGCGGCCGGGCCCATCGGCACGGTCAGCAATAGCGCGACGACGAGCGCGAGCACGGCCGCGGCCCCGACGACCGTTCGCGGCACGGCGCCGGTCACGATCGGCTTGTCGGCACGGGCCACCGCGCGGTCGCGAGCGGCGTCGATCCAGTCGTTCGACCAGCCCACGGAGAGCTGATCGGCCAGGATCGCGGCCGAGACGAGCAGAACGCGCGGCACGGGATAGGAGACTGCCCCGGCCAGCACCGCGGCGACGACGGTGACGACGGCGGCCGGGCCAGGATGACTCGCCATCGCGAGCGCCCGCACCGTTTTCGGCATGCGCACATGCTAGGCGGTGTCCACGGGGCCTCCGGCCGGGACCCCCGGCGGTCCGGATGCCGAATCCGCCTGGCATCCGTCCACGGCGCATCGCTCGGGTGCGCCACACGGCCAGCCGTGCGCCACTCGCGACGGGAGTTCTTGCGCGAAGGCGCAACCGCTTGCGTAGAATGCCGACATGGCGAGACGGCTGGCGGAGGTCGCGCGCAAGGTGGGCGTCAGCGAGGCGACCGTGAGCCGGGTGCTCAACGAGAAGCCCGGGGTCGGCGAGGCGACCCGGCAGGCCGTGCTCACGGCGCTTGACGTGCTCGGCTACGAGCGGCCGACGAAGCTGCGCGGCGAACGCGCCCGCCTCGTGGGACTGGTGCTGCCGGAGCTCTCGAACCCCATCTTCCCGGCGTTCGCCGAGGTCGTGGGAGGGGCGCTCGCTCAGAACGGCTACACCCCGGTGCTGTGCACGCAGACCGCCGGCGGCATCTCCGAGGCCGACTACGTGGACCTGCTGCTCGAGCAGCACGTCTCCGGCGTCGTGTTCGCCGGCGGGCTGTACACCCAGGAGCTCAGCGGGCATGAGCACTACGAGAGGCTGCGCGAGGTGAACCTGCCGACGGTGCTGGTGAGCGCCCCGGCCGAGGGCATCGGGTTCCCCACGGTCTCGTGCGACGACCGTGTCGCCACCCAGCTCGCCGTGCGCCACCTGCTGCAGCTCGGGCACACCAGGATCGGCTACGTGCTGGGCCCCAGGGACCATGTTCCGTCCGCGCGCAAATACGAGGCCGCACGAGCGGAGGCGGACGCCGCGGGCCTGGCGTTCGACGACGACCTGGTGGTGCGCTCCCTGTACTCGCTCGAGGCCGGGCAGGCGGCGGCCGCGAAGCTGGTGCGAGCCGGCGTCACGGCGATCGTCTGCGCGAGCGATCCGCTCGCGCTGGGCGTGATCCGTGCGGTGCGTCGAGCGGGACTGCTGGTGCCCGAGGACGTGTCGGTCGTCGGCTACGACGACTCGGCGCTGATGGGCTGCGTCGAGCCGCCGTTGACGACCGTGCGTCAGCCCATCGAGCCGATGGGGCGAATGGTGATGGAGCTTCTGACGGCACAGATCACCGGCGAGCGACCTGAGGTGGACGAGTTCCTGTTCGAGCCGGAGCTGGTGGTGCGGGCATCCACCGGCCCGGCCCCGCGCTGAGGGGCGGCCTCGCGCACGGCGCGGGGCTGCGCGAGGGGCACCCTCGGAGCGTGAGTCCCGCGCGCTGCACGGCGGTTCCCGGGCGTGCCGCGGTGCGGCCGTCGTGGGCCCCGCATGCCCGCAAGGAACCGCAAGATTGCGCAAGCCGATTACTGTCTGTTTAGTTCTTGCATCATTTTGTCGAGTTGATTACGTTTTGCTCGACGCCAGACGGATGCCCCCATCCGGCGGCGTCGCACCTGCTCGCTTCCTCGGCGCCGCTGCCTCCCACGGCGGACGCCGCCGTTCAGAAGGGCTCCAGCGTGGACCTCAGCTCCGTGGCCGATCAGCTCGACGACGAGGCTGCCGACACCCGGGACGTCGCGGCCCCGCGCGACCGGCGTTCGCCGTCGGACGCCGACCCGCTGTGGTGGCGCAGCGCCGCGATCTACCAGATCTATCCGCGCAGCTTCGCCGACGGGAACGGCGACGGAGTGGGCGACCTGGCCGGCGTGCGGCATCGCCTCGGCTATCTGAAAGACCTGGGCGTCGACGCGATCTGGTTCACGCCGTGGTACCCATCGCCGCTCGCCGACGGCGGCTACGACGTGGCCGACTACACGTCGATAGACCCCCGGTTCGGCACGCTCGAGGAGGCCGAGGCGCTGATCCAGGAGGCGCTGGCGCTGGGCATCCGCACCATCGTCGACATCGTCCCGAACCACATCTCGGATCAGCACCCGTGGTTCCGTGCCGCCCTCGCCGCGGGCCCCGGATCGCCGGAGCGGGACCGTTTCTGGTTCCATCCCGGCAAGGGGCCGGACGGATCCGAGATGCCCACCGGCTGGGAGTCCAGTTTTTCCGGCCCGACATGGACACGCACCACGAACCCCGACGGCACGCCCGGGGAGTGGTATCTGCATCTGTTCACGCCGCAGCAGCCCGATCTGAACTGGAACCACCCGGACGTTCGTCGCATGCACGAGGACGTGCTCAGATTCTGGTTCGACCGCGGCGTCGGCGGCGTGCGCATCGACTCCGCCGCCCTGCTCGTCAAGGACGACACCCTCCCGGAGGTGCCCGAGAACCCTCAGCCGGGTGGTCACCCGACGCAGGATCGCGACGAGCTGCATGAGATCTACCGCCGGTGGCGCGCGATCGCGGACTCCTACCCTGGTGCCAGGATCCTCGTCGGTGAGATCTGGCTGCCGGACATCCACCGGTTCGCCAAGTACCTGCGCAACGACGAGCTGCACACGGCGTTCAACTTCGACTTCCTCGCCCGGCCGTGGGACGCCGCGGAGCTGAGGGCGTCCATCGACAGGACGCTGGCGGCCCACGCGCCGGTCGACGCCCCGTCCACGTGGGTGCTCTCCAACCACGACGTCACCCGGCCCGTGACCAGATACGGGCGGGAGGACACGTCGTTCGCCTTCGCCGCCAAGCGAGCCGGCACCCCGACAGACCTGGCGTTGGGTACCCGACGTGCCCGGGCGGCCGCGCTGCTCACGGCGGCGTTGCCCGGCGCGCTGTACATCTACCAGGGAGACGAGCTCGGACTGCCGGAGGTCGAGGACATCCCCGAGGACCGGCTCGAGGATCCGATGCACTTCCGTTCCGGGGGGACCGACCCCGGTCGGGACGGATGCCGTGTGCCGTTGCCCTGGAGCGGATCTCGGCCGCCGTTCGGCTTCAGCCCTCCGGGCGCGGCGCGGCCGCCGTGGCTGCCGCAGCCGGCGGCCTGGTCGTCCCTCACGGTTCAGGCCCAGGATGGCGACCCGTCGTCGACGCTGTGGCTGTACCGCGACGCGCTGCGGGTGCGCAAGGCGCTGAACGGGGCGCCCGACACCGGGTTCTCGTGGCGCTCCCTCGGCGACGGCGTGCTGGCCTTCGAGCGGGGGCCGGAGTTCCTCTCGATCACGAACCTCTCGGAGCACGACGTCGAACTGCCCGACAACGCAGGGATCCTCCTGGCCAGCGCTCCGCTGCGAGGCGGACGACTGCCCCCCGACTCCACGGCATGGCTGCGAACCCGACGCCTGCCGTCGAGGCTCCGCGTCTGAGACCGCAGAGCGGACCACCACGAAAACCCACAATCACACTCCCGAAAGGAACATGACGATGAAGTCACCAGGAAGGATCGCGGCGCTGACCGTGGCCGCTCTGCTGGGCGTCGGCATCCTCAGCGGATGCTCGTCGAACAGCGGCGGGGGCGACGGCAAGGTCAATCTCGTCGTGGCGCCGGTGCTGCCCGGCGCGACTGCCGACGCGCTGAAGGCCCTGCACGAGCGCGTGCAGCAGTTCGAGAAGAAGTACCCGAACATCAAGGTGAAGGCGATCGAGTACCAGTGGACGGGCACGACGTTCGCCGCCGAGCTCGCCGGAGGCACGCTGCCGGACGTGTTCAACGTGCCGTTCACCGATTCGAAGACGCTCGCGAACAACGGTCAGCTGGCCGACATCACGAAGTACTTCGACCAGACCTCGACGGCCAAGAAGTGGAACAAGAACGTGCTCGACGTCGCCACCGGCAACGACGGCAAGATCTACGGCATCCCGTGGGGCCCCTACGCGATGGCGCTGTCGTACAACCGTGACATCTTCACCAAGGCGGGACTCGACCCGGACAAGCCGCCCACCACGCTCGACGAGATCGAACAGGATGCGAAGACCATCTCCCAGAAGGTCCCCGGGGTCGCCGGCTACATGCAGATGACGAAGGACAACACGGGCGGCTGGGAGCTGGCCACCCTCACCCAGTCGCTCGGCGGCAGGCTCGAGAAGGTGGGCTCTGACGGCAAGGTCACGGTCACCGCAAACAACGCCCAGACGAAGCAGGCGCTGAACTGGCTGAAGAAGCTCCGCTGGACGGACGACTCCATGGGCAGCAACTTCCTCTTCGACTGGAGCGGCATCAACCAGGCGTTCGCGTCCGGTCAGATCGCGATGTACATGAGCGGATCGGACGTCATCGGATCGCTCATGCAGGCCAACGGCTTCGACCCGAAGAAGTACGGGGTGACGACGTTCCCGCTCTCCTCGGATCCGAACGCGGGCATACTCTCGGGCGGAAACGTCGACGTGGTGGATGTGAAGGACAGCCCCGCGCAGATCGCGGCGGCCGTGAAGTGGATCGACTTCTACCGCACGCAGCCGACCGTGGACAAGACCGCGGCGATCGACAACGCGAAGACCCTCGCGAAGGGCGACCAGGCCGTGAACGCGCCCACCCTCCCGGTGTTCGACCGGGCGACGTGGGAGCGCAACCAGGAGTGGATCAAGCCGTACGACAACATCCCGGTGGAGAACCTGAAGCCGTTCAACGACAACATCTTCAACCAGAAGATCTCGCCGGAGCCGCCCGCGCACACGCAGGACCTCTACGGCGCGCTCGACTCCGTCGTGCAGGCCGTGCTCACCGATCAGCACGCCGACGTGGACACGCTCCTGAAGGGCGTGAACACCAAGGTCCAGGCATTGATCGACGCAGACAGCAAGTAGGAAACCCGTGCCGCAGCACCGGGTCGCCGGTCGGGGGACCGGCGACCCGGTGGCCTGCGCCGAGACGAGAGCACCTCTTCCATGAGCGTTCAGACCACCGCGCGCACGACGAGCCTCGAGCACGCCGCGCGCGACCGACGCCGCCACAACCCGATCACCTGGGTGCAGCGCGGCGGATTGACCACACTGATCTTCCTGTTGCCGCTCCTGCTCATCTTCGGCGTCTTCTCATGGACCCCGATCGTCGAGGCCGTCGTGATGAGCTTTCAGAAGACGAACCTCGTCACCGCACCGGTGTTCGTGGGCTGGGACAACTTCGTGGCCGTATTCGAAGACCCGGTGTTCTGGATCGCGGTGCGCAACACCGGATACTTCGCAGGCCTCGCGCTGCTCTTCGGGTACCCGATCCCGCTCGTCGCGGCCGTGCTGATGAGCGAAGTCAGGCGCATGAAGGGCCTCTACAGCGTGCTGGCGTACCTGCCCGTCGTGATCCCGCCTGTGGTGTCGGTCCTGTTGTGGAAGATCTTCTACGACGCCAGCCCCACCGGGGTGTTCAACACGATCCTCGGCTGGTTCGGGATCCCGCCGCAGCCGTGGATCCAGGACGCGGCGACCGCCATGCCCTCCCTGGTGCTGGAGGCGACCTGGGCCGGCGCCGGCGGGACCATCATCATCTACCTGGCGGCGCTGACCTCGGTCGCGCCCGACCTATACGACGCGGCCGAGGTCGACGGCGCGTCGATCTGGGGCAAGATCTGGCACGTGACGCTGCCGCAGCTGCGCGGCATCCTCTTCATCACCCTGATCCTGCAGATCATCGCGACGGCGCAGGTGTTCCTGCAGCCGTTCCTGTTCACAGGCGGCGGGCCGGTCGACTCGACCATGACCATCCTGCTGCTCATCTACCAGTACGCGTTCACCCAGTCCCTCGGCGGTGCGTACGGCCAGGCGACGGCGCTGAGCCTGATGCTCGCCGTGTTCCTGGCCATCCTGTCCGTCGTGTACTTCCGGCTCACCGCGAGATGGAGCGACAATTGACCACAGCAGCCCCCGCCCAGCTCCCGCGGGAAGACCTCGTCGAACGCAAGCCCGGCCGGCGTGCCCGGCGCGTCGTGCAGGACGACGCCGACCGCGGCATCCTCTCCGCCGCCGACTGGCGCAGGCCGCACGTGCGCGTCGTGGGAACCCTCCTCACCGTGCTCCTCGGCGCCTGCCTCCTCGTCGTCGGGCTCGCACCGGTGCTGTGGCTGCTCAAGTCGGCGGTCACCCCGACACAGGACACGCTGATGCATCCGCTGGCGCTGTTCCCCGGCGGCGTGGCCTGGTCGAACCTGGCCAAGGCGTGGAACGACGTGCAGATCGGCAACTACTTCTTCAACACGATCTGGATGGCCGCGGGGGAGTGGGCGGTGCAGCTGCTGGTGGCCACCACCGGCGGATTCGCCCTGTCGGTGCTGAGGCCGAAGTACGGCGGGATCATCAGCGGCCTGGTTCTCGCCACCCTGTTCGTGCCCGCCGTCGTGCTGCTCGTCCCGCTCTACCTGACCGTGCTGCACCCGCCGCTTATCGGGCACTCGCTCATCAACACGTTCTGGGCCGTATGGCTGCCCGCGGGAGCCAGCGCGTTCAACGTGCTCCTGGTGATGCGGTTCTTCGACAGCCTCCCGCGTGAGGTCTTCGAGGCGGCGAAGACCGACGGCGCCGGGACGTTCCGGCTCTTCTGGTCCGTCGTGCTGCCGATGTCCAAGCCGATCCTCGGGGTCGTGTCGGTGTTCGCGATCAACGCGGCATGGGCCGACTTCCTCTGGCCGAACCTTGTGCTCAAGGACATCGGCATCCAGCCGCTGTCCGTGCGGCTGCCGCAGATCCAGTCCTCCACCGACCTGGGCGTCTACCTCGCCGCGCTCGCCATCGCGACGCTGATCCCGGTGGTGATCTTCCTGCTCTTCCAGCGCACGTTCCTGCGCGGCGGCGGTCTCGGCGGCGCGGTCAAGGGGTAGCACCGTCGGCCCGCGGGGCCCGCGCGACCACCGGCTGTCGAGGGCTCACGCGCGGATGCCCGTCGCCACGAGCTGCGCGAGCAGATCGGCTCCGTCGGCCCCGTACACCCAGGGCACACCGATGGTGCGGGTGTGCCTCTGGGCCTTCGACCTGCCTCCCGCGAGCACCGACTCCGCGGTGGAGAGCTGCCGGATGGCCACCGCGGCGACGTTGTCAGGATGCTCGCGCGCGAATCGCGCGTAGATCTCCTCGTCGTGCTGGCCGTCGTCCCCCAGCAGCAGCCATTTGATCCGGGGGAACTCGCTCGCCAGACGTCGCAGGCTCTCCTCCTTGTGCAGGCGTCCGCTCCGGAACCACCTGTCGTGCGTCGGCCCCCAGTCGGTGAGCAGCAGCGCGCCGGGAGGGAAGAGGTTGCGCGAGAGGAAGCGAGTGACTGCAGGTGCGACATTCCAGGCGCCGGTGGACACATACAGCACGGGCGCCTCCGGATGCGCCGCGGCGAGCCGCTCCAGCAGCACGGCCATGCCCGGTGTGGGCACGCGCGCGTGCTCGTCCAGCACGAACGTGTTCCAGGCCGCGAGGAGAGGCCGAGGAAGCGCGGTCACCATGACGGTGTCGTCGACGTCAGAGATCACGCCGAAGGACGCCTCGTCGGGCACCACCTGCACGGGCGCGTTCGCGACATGACCGCTGCCGACGGCACGCAGCGTCACCGCGTGGGTGCCGGGCTCCAGGCACACCGGGATCACCTCGTCGATCACGCCGCCCCGGTCGGGCCGCACCGCATGCGTCGTGCCATCGACCTCGACCAGGACGTCTGCCTCGCTGTAGGGCACGCTCACGAAACTGCGCCAGCCGCGCACGCTCTCCTCGCGCCTGCGGTTCTTTCGCTCGGCCCGGGAGCCCGGCCGCGGATCCTTCGCGAGCACGACTCGTCCCAGCACGCGGATCCAGCTGGTCGTCCCGTATCCCGGATAGGAGAGCACCGTGGGCAGACACCCGCGCCTGAGGGCACGCCGCGCGCGGAACGCGTGGAAGGCGTCCTCGAGGCGTGCAGCACGGTGCATCCTCTTCGCGTACCGGGGACCACTGGCCATCGGTACAGTCTTTCACGATGAGTGGTCGGTGCTGGGAAGCCCGGTCGCACGAGGCGGACCGTCGGCTCGAGCGCGAGTCCCGGTGCGCCGCCCAGCCTGTGGCGATAACGTCGTGATCGACCCACCGAACACGAGTGGCGCAGTGCGGGGCCGGAGAGGGGGTCGTCCCACATGATCGAGGAGATCCTCGTCGGGAGACACAGGAGACAGGAGACGACGGGTGCGGCGGCTTATCGCGTCGAACCTGCACAGGAGCGCAGCGTGGCTCGCATCGACGCGCTGCTCGACGCGGCCGCCCAGGTGGTCGACGAGATCGGATTCGACCGGCTGACCACCGCTCACGTCGCCGAACTGAGCCGTGCGTCCATCGGCACGGTGTACCGCTACTTCCCCGATCGCATCGCCCTTCTGGCGGCGCTGCAGGACCGCGCGATCCTGCGCTACCGGCTGGCGGCGGCCGAGGAGATCGAAAGGCGCCGCCCGGCGACCTGGCAGGAGGTCGTGGCGACACTGGCTGACACCTTCGCGGCCATGTTCCGCTCCGAGCCGGGCTTCCGCATCATGCGCTTCGATGAGAGAAGACGAGCTGCCGATGGCCCGGGCACGGACCACGTGCGCGAGTTCGCCGAGCGCGTGGCCGACGTGCTCGTGAGCCGATACGGGTTCGTGCTCAGTGACGAGCTCGTGTTCCGCCTCGACATCGCCAGCCAGATGGCGCAGTCGCTCATCGAGCGTGCATACCTCCGAGAGCCGGGCGGAGACCGACGGCTCCTCGATGAGGCACCCGTCGTCGCGGTGGCGTACCTCGAGAAGTACTACTCCTGATGACGAGAGTCGCGACCGCCTGACCCGCCGCGCGGCTCGACGGACGGGGTGCGGCCGAGCCGTCGACAGTGGTACGTTACGGCGTATTTCGGCGAGCGCCGAGAGGGATGTCGGTGCCGTAGGACATAGTGGGTGCGGACACAAGCACTCCCGGACGGGTCGCTTCCCGTGATTCGCTGGACAACGCACTCGATGCGGCCGCTCCGGTCGCCTCCGCAGGAATGGGCCGCAACACGATGATCGAATTCCGGTCGGTGACCAAGCAGTTTCCCGACGGCACCGTCGCCGTGCGGGAATTCAGCCTCGTCATACCGTCGCGGAGGATCACGGTGCTCGCGGGGTCGTCGGGGAGCGGCAAGACGACGATCCTGCGGATGATCAACCGCATGGTCGACCCCAGCAGCGGAGCCATCGAGATCGACGGGGCCGACATCTCCACGCTCGAGCCCGTGCGGCTGCGTCGCGGCATCGGCTACGTGATGCAGAACTCGGGGCTGCTCCCGCACCGCAAGGTCGTCGACAACATCGCCACCGTGCCGTTGCTGAGGGGGGAGAAGCGCAAGGACGCCCGCGCCCGCGCCCTCGATCTCATGGACACCGTCGGGCTCGACCGTGCACTCGCCGATCGATACCCCAGTCAGCTCTCGGGCGGCCAGCAGCAGCGGGTCGGGGTCGCGCGCGGCCTCGCCGTCGACCCGAACATCCTCCTGATGGACGAGCCGTTCGGTGCCGTCGACCCTCTCGTGCGGGCAGAGCTGCAGCAGGAGCTGCTTCGGCTGCAGCACGACCTCGGCAAGACCGTGGTGTTCGTCACGCACGACATCGACGAGGCGTTCCTGCTCGGAGACCAGGTCGTGATCTTCAAGCCCGGCGGTGTCGTCGCCCAGATCGGCACACCGCAGCAGATCCTGGCCGAGCCCGCCGACGAGTTCGTGACGCGCTTCGTCGGCGCGGACCGCGGCAAGCGGGCGCTGCACGTGCGCTCCGAGGGGGGCAGGGATGTCGTGCTGGACGCCGACGGGCGACCCGCCGGGGTGCTCGTGGGCGCGGCGCCGACGAGAGATGAGGCCGGGGCGGCCGCGGCCGCCCCGGGTGCTTCGGCGCAGGGTGATCGGCCGCGGTGAGCTGGCTGGTCGGGAACGCGGGTCAGATCTGGCAGCTGACCGTTGTGCACGCCGCCCTGTCGGCGATCCCCATCGTGATCGGGTTCGCGCTGGCGATCCCCGTCGGCTGGTTCGCCAACCGGCACCGGGCGAGCCGCGGAACGGTCCTCGCCGTCGTCGGAGTGGTGTACGCGGTGCCGTCGCTGCCGTTGTTCATCGCGCTGCCGAGCATCCTCGGAACCCGCATCCTCGATCCGGTCAACGTCGTCGTCGCACTGAGCCTGTACGCCCTGGCGATCATGGTTCGCACGGCATCGGACGCCTTCGCCTCGGTCGACGTCGACGTGCTGCTGTCGGCGACAGCCGTGGGCTTCTCGACCTGGCGGCGCTTCTGGTCCGTCGAGCTGCCGCTGGCCGGGCCGGTGCTGCTCTCGGGCATCCGCGTGGTCTCGGTGAGCACGATCAGCCTGCTCAGCGTTGGCTCGGTGATCGGAGTGACGAGCCTGGGCTACTTCTTCCTCGACGGGTTCCAGCGAGGCTTCGCTCTGGAGATCCTCGTGGGCATCGTCGGCACGGTCGTGATCGCGGTCGTCTTCGACACCGTCCTCACGATCGTGGGACGGCTCCTGCTGCCGTGGGCGCGGCGGCGCGCGGCATCACATCGCCCGGCCACCCCGGCCGGCGCGGATCTGGCGGGTGCGGCATGACGGAGTGGCACTCGGCGTTCGGCTGGCTGCTCGACCCCGCCAACTGGAGCGGCCCGGGCGGCATTCCCGTCCGCATCGGCGAACACCTCCTGTACACGCTCGTCACGCTGGTTATCGCCGTGGTGATCGCCGTCCCCGTCGGTGTGGCCATCGGCCATACCGGCAAGGGGCGCGCCCTGGCCGTGCAGTCCTCCGGCGTGCTGCGTGCGCTGCCGACGCTCGGCGTCCTGCTCCTGCTCGCCCTGTGGCTGGGCCTCGGCTTCGGGCCGCCGCTGATCGTGATGGTGCTGCTTGGGCTGCCTCCGCTGCTGGCGGGCGCGTACGCCGGCATCGACGCCGTGGACCGCGCGACCGTGGACGCCGCAAGGTCGATCGGGATGACCGGCTGGCAAGTGTTGTCGAAGGTGGAGCTTCCGCTCGCCCTCCCGATCATCATCGGCGGGATCCGCTCCGGGTGCCTTCAGGTCATCGCGACCTGGACCGTGGCGGCATACCTGCCGCTGGGTGGCCTCGGACGGTTCATCTACGACGGTCTGGCCGTGCAGAACTACGCCGAGATGCTGGGCGCCTCGGTGCTCGTCATCCTCCTCGCGCTGATCGCGGACGCGTTGTTCGCCCTCGTCCAGCGCCTCGTCGTGCCGCGCGGAGTCGTCGTCGGAAGGGCATCCGACGTGCGTGTGCGGTCATCCAAGAGGCTCGCTACGACCTCGGAATCCACAGCAGGCTGACAAGCCTCGAGAAGAAAGCGAAGCACCATGTCACTGAGAACACGCGCCATCGGGCTGGCGGCCGTCGCGGCGGCGAGCGCCCTCGCCCTCGCCGGATGCTCGTCCGGTAGCCCCCTCGACTCGTCGTCGACGTCCGCATCGAAGTCGTCGGGAACGATCGTCGTCGGCTCGGCCAACTTCCCCGAGTCCGAGATCATCGCCCAGATCTACACGCAGGCGCTGAAGGCCAACGGGGTAGACGCCAGCATCAAGCCGGACATCGGCGCCCGCGAGGTCTACCTCAAGGCATTGCAGGACGGTTCGATCGACCTCGTCCCCGAGTACTCGGGGAGCCTCCTGCAGTACTACGACGCGAAGAGCACCGCGAAGTCCAGCGAAGACGTGTACGCGGCGCTCAGCGACGCCCTCCCGAAGGGCTACCAGGTGCTCGACCAGTCGAAGGCGGAGGACAAGGACTCCTACAACGTCACCAAGGAGTTCTCCCAGAAGTACGGCGTGACGAGCCTGGCGGACCTCAAGAAGGTCACGGAGCCCCTCACGGTGGGCGCCAACCCGGAGTTCGCGGAACGGCCCTACGGGATCAAGGGGCTGCAGTCGGCCTACGGTGTCACGGCCACGCTCGACCCGATCAGCGACAGCGGCGGCCCGCTCACGGTCAAGGCACTGCTGGACGGGACCGTGCAGCTGGCTGACATCTACACCACGAGCTCCGCGATCAAGGACAACGGGCTGGTCACCCTGAAGGATCCGAAGAACATCATCATCGCGGAGAACGTGGTCCCGGTCATCAACTCGAGCAAGGTGACGGACAAGGTGAAGGGCGCGTTGAACAAGGTTTCCGGCGCGCTGACCACCGACGACCTGGTGACGATGAACGACAAGAGCTCGGGCTCCGCCAAGGAGTCCGCCGCGCAGATCGCGAAGGAGTGGCTCGCCGAGAAGAACCTCTTCCAGTAGTGCGCGCTGTGGTCCGGCCGATCATGCGTGATCCCGGCCCTGACCCGGCGACCGAGGGGGAGCCGTCTCCCGCTGGGCTCGCGGCCCAGCGGGAGGTGCGGCTCCCCTTCCGCGTGCACGCGGAGGAGGCTTTCGCGGTGCTGTTCGGTCGTGAGCCGTATGCGTACTGGCTCGAGGAGAGCACGCGCTCGGGCGGAGGCGTCAGCCTCCTCGGCGTCGCCTCGCCGGAGCGGCCCAGCTACCTGATGCTGCAGGGTGTGCTGCACGAACTGGTGGCGGGTGCGATGCGACCGGCATCCGGCACGTTGGACGAGGCGCTTCGGCGCCCCTGGCCCGGCGTCGAGCGCTCTCGTGCACAGCCGACCCGGGCGCACGGGCCGGTCCCTGCCACCGGGTCCGGGTCGCACGTCGCGTCGGCGTCTCCCCTCGGGTGGGTGGGCTGGCTCGGGTACGAGTACGGCGCGGAGCGCCTCGGCGTCGCGCCACCTCTGTCGCGCTACCCGGATGCCGCCATGCTCGCGGCGGACCGTGTCGTGGAAATCTCGCACGCGACCGGGGAGGCACGGCTGTGGTTCGTCGACGACGGCGAGGGACGCGCCTGGGCGGACGAGACGACTCGCCGGCTGCGCGCGCTGACCGGCGAGTCGAGCGCTGGCGATCGGGCCGGCGTCGGCAGGCCCGCGTCCGCTCCGCGCTGGCGGCACTCCGATCAGGAGTATCTGCGCATGATCGCCGCATGCCAGTGCGCGATCCGCGCCGGAGACGCCTACCAGCTGTGCCTGACGAACGAGGTCCGGCTGAGCACCGCGGCCGACCCCCTGGCGGTCTATCGCCGACTGCGGCACGGCTCCCGCGCGACCCACGGCGCATTCCTGCGGGCCGGAGACGTCTGCGTGCTCAGCGCGTCGCCGGAGCTCTTCCTCGACATCGCCGACGGCATCGCGGTGACTCGCCCGGTCAAGGGCACGCGTCGCAGGGGTAGGACGTCGAGGGAGGACGCAGACCTGCGCGCGGAGCTCGCGGTCGATGAGAAGGAGCGCGCCGAGAACCTCATGATCGTCGACCTGATGCGCAACGACCTGGCAAGGGTCTCCCGTCTGGGCGGTGTCAGCGTCACCGGCCTGCTCGAGGTCGAGACCCATCGCCACGTGCACCAGCTGGTGAGCACGGTGCGCGCCGAGCTCTCCGCCGGGGCCGACGCACTCGACGTGATCGGCGCATGCTTCCCGGCCGGCTCGATGACCGGCGCGCCGAAGCTCGCCGCCATGACCATCCTGCGCGGGCTGGAGGGAGGCCCGCGCGGCGTGTACGGCGGGTGCTTGGGACGCCTAGGACTGGACGGCGGCGCGCGGCTGGCCATGGTCATCCGCACGATCGTGATGAGCGGCGGCGAGGCGAGCATCGGCACCGGCGGCGGCATCACCGCGCTCTCCGTCCCTGGGCGGGAACTGGCGGAGATCCGGCTGAAGGCGGCGGCGCTCCTGTCGGCGCTGGGCGCCTGACCCGACCGGGTAATCTTGGCGGAGCCCCTTCTTCGGTGCGGACGGGGTGGTCCGCACATCCCCCTCCCCGCACAGAGATTGAGAGCGACGTGTCACAACACGACGAGCGTGAGGCAGCCGAGGCCCGCTACGACTTCGCCGCCATTCAGGCCAAGTGGCTTCCGGTCTGGGATGAGCTTCAGCCGTTCCGCACCGATCTGCCCGGAGACAAGCGTCCGCGCAAGTACGTCCTCGACATGTTCCCCTACCCCTCTGGCGACCTGCACATGGGGCACGCCGAGGCCTTCGGCTTCGGGGACATCGTCGCCCGGTACTGGCGTCAGCAGGGTTTCAACGTGCTGCACCCGATCGGTTGGGACTCGTTCGGGCTTCCGGCGGAGAACGCCGCGATCAAGCGCGGCATCGACCCGCGCGCGTGGACATACGCCAACATCGCCCAGCAGAAGCGCAGCTTCCGCATCTACGCGCCGTCGTTCGACTGGAGCAGGGAGCTCCACACGAGCGATCCCGAGTACTACAGGTGGAACCAGTGGCTGTTCCTGAAGCTGTACGAGAAGGGCCTCGCATACCGCAAGGCGGGCACGGTGAACTGGTGTCCGAACGACCAGACGGTGCTCGCGAACGAGCAGGTCATCGACGGACGGTGCGAGCGGTGCGGCCACGTGGTGGAGAAGAAGAAGCTGACGCAGTGGTACTTCCGCGTCACCGACTACGCCGACCGGCTGCTCGATGATCTCAATCAGCTCGAGGGCGCGTGGCCCGCCCGCGTGCTGACCATGCAGCGGAACTGGATCGGGCGCTCCGTCGGAGCGGACGTGCGCTTCCCGATCGAGGGGCGCGATGAGCCGATCACGGTCTACACGACGAGGCCCGACACGCTGTACGGGGTGACGTTCATGGTGGTCGCGCCGGATTCCGACCTTGCGGCCGAGCTGGTGGCGGATGCCTCGCCCGAGGTGCGCGAGCGCTTCGCGCGCTACCTTCGGCAGACCCAGGCGACCAGCGACATCGATCGGCTCAGCGCCGAACGCGAGAAGACGGGCGTCTTCCTCGAGCGATACGCCATCCATCCGCTCAGCGGAGAACGACTGCCCATCTGGGCGGCCGACTACGTGCTCGCGGAGTACGGCCACGGGGCGATCATGGCGGTGCCCGCACACGACCAGCGCGACCTGGACTTCGCACGCACGTTCCACCTCCCGGTCAGGGTCGTGGTCGACACCAACGCGCCGGTAACCGGCGCCATACCGGTCATCCCGACCGACCCCGCCACCGGCGAGGCGATGCTGCCCGAGCACATCCCGCCGCTCGACCCGGCATCGACCGGCGTCGCGCTCGCCGGCGACGGACGGCTGATCAACTCGGGACCGTTCAACGGACTCAGCAAGAACAACGCCATCCACCGCATCACCCAGGCGCTTGAGGACGCCTCCATCGGCCACGCGTCACGCAACTTCCGGCTGCGCGATTGGCTCATCTCCCGGCAGCGCTACTGGGGCACGCCTATCCCGATCATCCACTGCCCGGAGTGCGGCGAGGTCCCGGTGCCGGAGGACCAGCTGCCGGTTCTGCTGCCGGACGCCGAAGGACTGGACCTCAAGCCGAAGGGAACCAGCCCGCTCGGCGCGGCCACCGAGTGGTCGACCGTCGAATGCCCGAGGTGCGGCGGCGTAGCCACCCGGGACAGCGACACCATGGACACGTTCGTCGACAGCTCCTGGTACTACCTGCGCTACCTCTCGCCGAACGACGACACCAAGGCCTTCGATCCCGCCGAAGTGGAGAAGTGGGCGCCGGTCGACCAGTACGTGGGCGGCGTCGAGCACGCGATCCTCCATCTGCTCTACTCGCGGTTCATCACCAAGGTGCTCTTCGATCTGGGGTACGTGTCGTTCACGGAGCCGTTCACCTCACTGCTCAATCAGGGCCAGGTGATCCTGAACGGCGCGGCGATGAGCAAGTCGAAGGGCAACCTGGTCGAGTTCGCCGACGAGCTGCGCCGGCACGGCGCCGACGCGTTGCGCCTCACGCTGGCGTTCGCAGGGCCCCCGGAGGACGACATCGACTGGGCCGACGTGTCAGCGGCGGGGAGCGCGAAGTTCCTGGCCCGTGCGTGGCGGTTGGCGCACGACGTCGCGAGCGAACCCGGCGTCGACTGGCGCACCGGGGACGTCGCACTGCGCCGCGCGACGCACCGGCTTCTCGCCGATGCCCCGCTGCTGGTCGAGTCATTCAAGTTCAACGTCGTGGTCGCCCGGCTGATGGAGCTGGTGAACGCCACGCGCAAGGCCATCGACTCCGGCCCGGGGCCGCGGGATGCGGCGGTGCGCGAAGCCACCGAGACCGTTGCGCTCGTGTTGAACCTGTTCGCCCCTTACGCGGCGGAGGACATGTGGCAGGCGCTCGGCCATGAGCCGACTGTCGCCGCGCAGCAGTGGCGCAAGGCCGATCCGAGCCTGCTGGTCGAGGAGTCGGTGACGGCGGTCGTGCAGGTCGACGGAAAGGTGCGCGACAGGATCCAGGTGTCCCCTCGGATCGGCGCGGACGAGCTGGAGGCGCTCGCGCGGGCCTCGGAGGCGGTGCAGCGGGTGCTCGGAGACCGCGAGATCTCCGCGGTCATCGTGCGCGCACCGCGCGTGGTCAACATCGCGACCAAGAAGTAACGCCAGAGCCCTCAGGTCGTCCTCCCCAGGCGACCGGCGAGGCGGGAACTCCCCGGTCGCCGCCATGACGCGAAGGCGGCGGCCCCGTAGGCTCTAGCGTCACCGGAGTGGATGCCGACGACCCTCTCGACAAGCTCGCACCGCGATCGCGCACCGTCTCGCGGGCGGTCAGGCTGCGCATCGGCGTCGGTGCCGCGACGGTCCTGCTGATCGCCGCGTTCGCCAGCGCCGTGCTGGTCGGCATGCTCTCGCCGCACGGTGACAGCGAGAGGGTCCCCGCCGTCACCGTCACCCGTGCTGCCGCGCGCGGAACGGAGTCGGCGCCGACTGCGGCGCCGGTGCTCTACGTGCACGTGCTCGGCGCCGTCGTGCATCCCGGTCTCTACACGCTTGCAGGAGGGTCCCGTGTGGTCGATGCCGTCGGCGCCGCCGGCGGAATGACCGCGGAGGCCGAGCATTCCGGGATCAATCTGGCACGTCCGCTGTCCGACGGCGAGCAGCTGGTCGTGCCACGCGTCGGGGACCCCCTCCCGGCGCCAGATGCGCTCGGCCCGCCCGGCGGCGCGGTGCCCAGCGGCAGGGTGAACCTCAACACGGCTACGGAGGAGCAGCTCGAGACGCTTCCGCGAATCGGTCCGGCGATGGCGGCGAAGATCCTGGCGTGGCGGGCTCAGAACGGGCGCTTCACCTCCGTGGACGACCTGATGAACGTCAGCGGCATCGGCCAGAAGACGTTCGACGAGATGAAGGACCTGGTGACGGTCCGATGATCGATCTCAGGCTCGCGACGCCCGCGATCTGCGCCTGGGCGAGCGGCCTCGCCGCGATCGCCCTCCCCGACGGTCGCTGGTTCGCGACCGTGCTCTGGGGAACCGCGGCCGCGGCCGCGGCCGTTGCGGTCGCGGCGCGAGTCGCGTCCGGGCGCACGCTCGAGCGCCGCGCCGGGGAGACGCGCGCCGTCGTCGCGGCGGTGGTATGCGTCGCGGCCGCGGCGGCGGCGCTGGTGGCGACCGCGTGCGTCGTCGCGGCACCGTCGAGGCGTCCGGATGCCGTCGCCCGACTGGCCGGCCACACGCTCGTGCTGCGCGTGGAGGCGACCTCGGCACCGCAGTCGTCGACGGACTCGGCGGCCGGCGGTGTGCGCTTCAGCGGCACCGTGACGGCGGTGGCCGCGGGAGGCTCGTCCCTCTCGGCGCGGATGCCGGTGGTCGTCTTCGCCCCCTCCGCCTCGAGTGCGCGCATCGGCCAGCCGCTTGCCGTGCGGGGAACCATGAAGATGCTGCCCCGTTCGTCGGAGACGGCCGCCCTCGTCTACGCGTCGGCGCAGCCGCGGCCGCTTGAGCGCCCACCGTGGCCGCTCGCCGCCGCGGACGGGGTTCGTGCCCGGTTCTCGGCACAGGCCGGGACGCTCCCGGGCGACGGCGGAGCGCTGCTGCCCGGTCTCGCGATCGGCGATGTGCATGGGCTGCCGGATTCGCTCGCGGACGATATGAAGACGGTGGGCCTGACGCATCTGACGGCGGTCTCTGGCGCGAACTGCGCAGTGGTCGTCTCGCTGACGGGCGCGGCGATGGGTGTGGTCGGGTTCAGGCGACGCACCAGGGCTGTAGCGTCCTTGGCCGCATTGGCGGGGTTCGTCGTGCTGGTGACCCCCCAGCCCAGCGTGCTCAGGGCAGCCGTGATGGCGGCCGTGATCGTGGCCGGCGGCTGGGTGGGCCGCCCGGGTCGAGCGCTGCCCGCACTCGCCCTGGCCGTCGTGCTCCTGCTCGCCGTGGATCCCTGGCTCGCCGTCAGCTACGGGTTCGCGCTGTCCGTGCTGGCGACCGGGGCCCTTCTGCTCCTCGCGCCGCCGCTGTCCGATCGGCTTGCGCGGTGGATGCCCTCTCGCGTCGCCGCGCTGCTGGCGGTGCCCGCCGCCGCGCAGGTGGCCTGCCAGCCGGTGCTTCTCATGTTGAACCCCAGCGTGCCCTTGTACGGCATGCTGGCGAACCTCGTCGCAGGGCCGGCGGCGGCACCCGCCACCGTGCTGGGGCTGCTCTCGTGCGCATTCGGTCCCCTGTGGCCCGCGGCCGCCTCCGTGCTCGCACACCTCGCGTGGGTGCCGTCGGCATGGATCGCCGCCGTCGCCAGGATGAGCGCAGGGCTGCCCGCGAGCGCAGTGGCCTGGGCCGACGGGCTTCCCGGGGTCGTGCTCATGCTGGTGCTCAGCCTGGGGTTCGTGCTGGCCGTGGCACGCCCGCTGCGCCCTGTGCCGCGAATCGCGCGCAGCATCGCGTTGACGATCGTGGCAGGGGTCGCGGTGTGCTCGCTGGCCGGGACCGTGGGCGCCCGCGTCGCGCAGGCCCTGGACCGTCCCCCGGCCTGGAGCATCGCGGCCTGTGACGTCGGCCAGGGCGACGCGGCGCTGGTGAGAAGCGGCGACGCGTACGCGCTGGTGGACACCGGGCCCGAGCCGGAACGGCTGGCCGCGTGCCTCAGCGATCTGCGCGTTCCGCGCATCGACCTGCTGGTCCTGACCCACTACGACACGGACCACGTCGGCGGGACGCCGGCCGTGCTGGGAATGGTGGATCTCGCCCTGGTGGGTCCGTCGTCCGACGACCGCGGGGAACGGCTGGGCGAGCGGCTCGCGCGGTCGGGGGCGAAGGTCCGGGTGGCTGAGACCGGTGACGCCGGGAGGCTCGGCGATCTTGCGTGGCGCGTGCTGTGGCCCGATGCCGAACGGCATGGGATGCGCGACGGCAACGAGCGCAGCGTCACGGTGCTGTTCTCCGGTGAGGGCATCCGCACCCTGTTCCTCGGCGATCTGGACGAGCGCGCTCAGGGTGCGCTGCTGGCGTCCGGTCGCGTGACGCACGCCGACGTGGTGAAGATGGCGCACCACGGCTCGTCCGACCAGTCCGAGGCGCTGTATCGCGAGGTCGGTGCGGTGGTGGGACTGATCTCCTGTGGCGCCGGGAACGACTACGGACATCCCACCCGGACCGGGCTCGAAATCCTCCGTCGTGCCGGCACCCGCGGGATGCGCACCGACGTGCAGGGGATGCTGATGGTGTCGTCGGACGGCCGGGGCGGTCTGCGCACCTGGACGCAGCGGGCGTCCACGCCGCAGCGGCTCGCCCGGCCGGGATAGATGAGGATCGGCCGGCGTCCGGGCCCCGGTGGTCCTGGGCCGGTCGTGTCGGTGAGCGCCGTTAGGCTGGGCTGGCTCGGAACGTGCGTCCCGGTCCCGGGCGCACCGTGGCTCCGGTGCACCGTGCCTCGGGCGCACGGGGTTCGAGCCCACGAGGTTCGGGCGCACGGGGTTCGGCGAGACGCGGGAAGGGAACGACATGGCGGCGGCGAGAGGCGGCTCGGCATCGCGGTCGGGGGGTGGGCGCGCGCCGTCGTCGCGCGGCTCCTCGCGTGCGACAGCCGCGAAGACGGTCATCCCGCAACTGGCATGGCATGAGGTGCGCGCCGCCCCGGTGGTCCTCGTGAGCGGGAGCGAGACGGTGCTCGCCGAACGTGCCGCGCGCATCCTGCGCGACTCGCTGCGTGCGGCCGACCCGAGCCTGGAGGTCACCGACCTGGACGCGTCGGAGTATGCGCCCGGCGAGCTGATGTCGGTGGCGAGCCCCTCGCTCTTCGGCGAGCCTCGGCTGATTCGCGTGACCGCGGCGGAGAGGGCGAACGACGCGTTCATCGAGGAGCTCGTCGGTTATCTGGCGTCTCCGGCCGACGACACCACCGTGCTCGTGCGGCACGGTGGGGGACAGCGCGGTAAGAGATTCCTCGATGCGATCCGCGCCGGCGCGGGCGGCGGGGTGGAGGTCGTGTGCTCGGAGCTGAGGCGGGATTCCGAGAAGTACGACTTCGCGCAGGCCGAGTTCCGCATGGCGGCCAAACGCGTCACCCCAGGGGCGCTGCGTGCCATCACCAGCGCGTTCGCGGACGATCTCGCCGAGCTCGCCTCAGCATGCCAGCAGCTCATCGCCGACGTGGCCGAGGAGGTGACCGAGGCGACGGTGCAGCGGTACTACGGGGGGCGAGTGGAGACCAATGCCTTCGCCGTCGCTGACGCGGCACTCGCGGGACGGAACGGAGAGGCGCTGATCGCCCTACGGCAGGCGATCGCGGCGGGGGCCGACCCGGTGCCCGTCGTGGCGGCGTTCGCGAGCAAGCTGCGCACCATGGCCCGGCTCTACGGGGCACGCGGGAGCTCGGCCCAGCTCGCCTCCCAGTTCGGCCTCGCCCCGTGGCAGGTCGATCGTGCCCGGCGCGACCTGCAGGGCTGGACGGAGGAAGGGCTCGCCCGCGGCATCGAGGCAGTGGCGGAGGCCGATGCCAGCGTGAAGGGAGCCGGTCGCGATCGCGAGTTCGCGCTCGAGCGCATGGTCGGCGTACTGAGCGCCAGGGGAGAGGCCGCTCAGGCCTGACGCGGCGGCCCCGTCACGCGTCAGAGTCCCCTCACGCGTCAGAGCCCCGCCGCAACGACGGGGCTCTGAAGAGGATGGAGCTCGCGCACTCCCCGTGCGAGCGTCGCGCTCGCGGGTCGGGGAGCACAAAGGCGCCTACAGCGCGGACACCTGCCTGGCGATCGCCGACTTGCGGTTCGCCGCCTGGTTCTTGTGGATCACACCCTTGCTCGCGGCCTTGTCGAGCTTCTTGCTGGCACGGGCGAGCGCGGCCGCCGCCTGGTCCTTGTCGCCGGCGGCGATCGCCTCGCGGGTCCTGCGGATGGCGGTCTTGAGCTCGCTCTTGACCGCCTTGTTGCGCTCGTGCGCCTTCTCGTTGGTGCGGATGCGCTTCATCTGCGACTTGATGTTTGCCACGAGGGTCTTGTCTTCCGTTCGAGTGTCGAGGTTGAGTGATGTGCCGCGAGACGAGAGGGCGGCCCGCGGCGTTCGTGCGGTCGATGCCACACGCAAGCCAACAGACAACGATACCAGAGGGTGCGGGGGCGGACCGAATCACGGCGCCGCGGAAGCGCAACGGCGGATGTCGCCGGATGCGGACCGCGAACCGCCGGGGCGGGCATCCGTAGGGTGGAGCCATGAGCCCAGCAGGAGCATCCATTGCCATCGTCGGAGCCCGCGTCGTGCCCGTTGTCGGCGACCCCATCGAGAACGGAGCGGTGATCGTCGAGAACGGCGTCATCACCGCCGTCGGGGCGCAGGTCGTTCCCCCGGAAGGGCTTCCCGTGGTCGATGCCGCCGGCCGCTGGCTCCTTCCGGGTTTCATCGAGGCCCACGGTCATGTCGGGATCCACGAGGAGGGCGGCGGCAGCGAGGGCAACGACACGAACGAGATGACCGATCCGAACACCGCCGGAGTGCGAGCGATCGACGCCATCGACATCGACGACGAGGGATTCCGCGACGCGCTGAGCGGCGGCATCACGGCCGTGGTGGTCAAGCCGGGAAGCGGCAACGTCATCGGCGGCCAGACCGTCGCGATCAAGACCTGGGGCGGGCGGACGATCGACGAGCAGGTGATCAGCGACGCAGTGAGCGTGAAGTCCGCCCTGGGCGAGAACCCGAAGCGCGTCTACGGGGAGAGGAGGCAGACGCCGAGCACTCGCCTGGGCGTCGCCTATGTGCTCCGGCAGGCCTTCGTGGATGCGCAGAACTACGCGGCGGCGCGGGACGCGGCAGCGGAGAAGGGCGAGCCCTTCGCGCGCGACCTGGCGAAGGAGACGCTCGTGCGGGTGCTGAAGGGCGAGCTGGTCTGGGACCAGCACGTGCATCGGCATGACGACATCGCCACGGCGATCCGCCTCGCGGACGAGTTCGGGTATCGGCTCGTGATCAACCACGGCACCGACGGCGCGAAGCTCGCGGACGTGCTCGCCGAGCGCGACATCCCGGTCATCTACGGGCCCATGTTCACCTCCCGCTCGAAGGTCGAGCTGCGTGACAGGGCGATCGCCAACCTCGGCCGGCTGGCGTCGGCGGGGGTGCGCGTCGCCATCACGACCGACCATCCTGTGGTGCCGATCAACTTCCTCGTGCATCAGGCGTCGCTGGCGGTGAAGGAGGGCCTCGACCCGCAGACGGCGCTGCGGGCGCTGACCGTGAACCCGGCGTCCTTCCTCGGCCTCGACGACCGCATCGGAGCGATCCGGGTGGGGCTCGACGGCGACCTCGTGCTCTGGTCCGGCGATCCGCTGGAGGTGATGAGCCGCGCGGAACGGGTCTTCATCGCCGGCGCCGAGGTGTACCGCTGGGAGGCCGGGCGCGGCATCGTGGTCGAGCGGTCGGAGCGGTTCCGCCGGTGAGCTCGCGGCTGCGGCGGTGAGCCCCGATATGGAAGCCTTCCCGCCTCGAGCGCCGAGGGACGTGCTGGCGCGAGGCGAACCGCGGCGGCATGGGAGAATTGCGGCACGATGTCCCCACGTGCCCTGAAGGCCCTCGAGCCGGCTGCGACCGCGCCCGAGCGCATCCGAAACTTCTGCATCATCGCGCACATCGACCACGGCAAGTCGACGCTCGCCGATCGGATGCTGCAGCTGACCGGGGTGGTGGAGGAGCGTGCCATGCGTGCGCAGTACCTCGACCGCATGGACATCGAGCGCGAGCGCGGCATCACGATCAAGAGCCAGGCCGTGCGCATGCCGTGGGAGTACCG
>JAATFB010000049.1 GCA_015655415.1 Actinomycetales bacterium | reverse complement strand
GTTCGCGTGCTTGTCGACGCGGAACTCGATCTTTCCGCCCTTGATGTCGGACACGGCCCTGGCCACGTCGGGAGTCACCGTGCCGGTCTTGGGATTCGGCATCAGGCCGCGAGGGCCGAGCACCTTTCCGAGCCGGCCGACCTTGCCCATGAGCTCGGGGGTGGAGACGGCGGCGTCGAAGTCGGTCCACCCTCCTGCCACCCTCTCGATGAGCTCGTCGCCTCCGACCTCGTCCGCACCCGCGGCGATCGCCGCCTCGGCGGCCGGACCGGTCGCGAACACGATCACCCGAGCGGTCTTGCCGGTGCCGTGCGGCAGGATCACCGTGCCGCGCACCATCTGATCCGCCTTGCGCGGGTCGACGCCGAGCTTGAGCGCGACCTCGACGGTGGAGTTGAACTTGGACGAGCCTGTCTCACGCGCGAGCGCGACTGCCTCCTCGGGCGTGTAGAGCTTGCCCGGCTCGATCTTCTCGGCCGCGGCCCGATATGCCTTGGACTTCCGTGCCATTGTGATTCTCCGATTCGAGAGTGTGGTCGTCGCGCCTGGCCGGCGCTGCCACCGAGGGAAGGGTGAGGGCGCCTTATTCGACCGTGATGCCCATGGAACGAGCGGTGCCCTCGATGATCTTCGAGGCGGCGTCCAGGTCGTTCGCGTTCAGGTCGACCAGCTTCTGCTCGGCGATCTCACGCACCTGAGCCGCGGTGATCTTGCCCACCTTCGTGGTGTGCGGCACACCGGAGCCCTTGGCGACGCCCGCAGCCTTCTTGATGAGCTCGGCGGCCGGCGGCGTCTTGAGCACGAACGTGAACGAGCGGTCCTCGTACACGGTGATCTCCACCGGGACGACGTTGCCGCGCTGCGATTCGGTCGCAGCGTTGTACGCCTTGCAGAACTCCATGATGTTGACGCCGTGCTGGCCCAGCGCCCGGCCGATCGGCGGGGCGGGGTTGGCGGCGCCGGCCTTGATCTGAAGCTTGATCAGACCAGTGACCTTCTTCTTGGGTGCCATCGATCTCTCTCTTTCGTATCGAACGCCACGGTGCTCTCGCGGCACTCTCCCGCAGCATCCGGCGGTTCCGGGCGGCGGTGACGTCTGCGCGAACGCGCAAACCACACAATCTTACCCGATGTCGCGCGCGTCAGATGTCGGGGCTACTGCTTGGTGACCTGGTCGAAGCTGAGCTCGACGGGGGTCTCGCGCTCGAACAGCGAGACGAGCACGGTGAGCTTGCCGCTCTCCGGCTTGATCTCGCTGATCGATCCCGGGAGCCCCGCGAACGAGCCCTCCTTGATGGTGATGGTCTCGCCGATCTCGAAGTCGACCTCGATCGGGGCCACCCGAGTCGCGGCCTTCTGGCCCTTGCCCGTCGCCGCCTTGCCCGTGGCCACGGGCTCGACCTGCACGAGCGACTTCAGCATGTTGAACGCCTCGTCGAAGCGCAACGGCGTGGGGTTGTGCGCGTTGCCCACGAACCCGGTCACGCCCGGCGTGTGCCGGACCACCGACCAGCTGTCCTCGTTGAGATCCATGCGCACCAGCACGTAGCCGGGAATGCGCACCCGGTTGACCATCTTGCGCTGGCCGTTCTTGATCTCGACGACGTCCTCCATCGGCACCTCGACCTGGAAGATGTAGTCCTCCATGCCCATGGACGCCGTGCGGTTGGCGAGGTTCTGCTTCACCCGTCGCTCGAAACCGGCGTAGGAGTGGATGACATACCACTTGCCCGGCAGCGAGCGCAGCTCCCGCTTGAAGTCCTCGTACGGGTCGACCTCCGCCGGCTCCGCATCCTCGTCGTCGGCCGTAGCGTCCTGGTCGTGGTCGCCGTCCACCTCGTCCTCGTCCTCGATCGCCTCGAACGCGGCCTCCGCCTCCTCGGCGTCGTCGATCTCGAGGGCGTCGTCGACGACGGCGTCGGCCTCTGGATCGGCGGTCTCTGCGATGGCGTCGAGCACCGCGTCCAGGTCGACGGCGTTGCCGTCGTCGTCGGTCACGTGCACGGCCTCACGCTCGGCCGGGTCGACGGACTGCTCCTCGGAGGCCAGCTCGTTGCCCTCCTGCGCCTCATCGTCCTCCGCGGACTGCTCGGCGGCGGTCGCCCAATCGACGTCGTCGCGCTCTCGTTCAGACACTTGCTTGTTCCCAATCCATTCCTGTTGTCGCGCGGTCCTGAGCCGCGCCTCCGCTGCATCCGGGCTTCCCGCGGCCGTGGCGGCCGTCAGGAGCCGGAGGTGCCGAAGACGAGGATGACGAGCCAGCCGAAGAGCTGGTCGAGGCCGAACACGATCGCCATCATGATGATCACGAAGACCAGCACGACGCCGGTGTAGTTGACCAGCTCCCTGCGGGTCGGCGTGACGACCTTGCTGAGCTCGACGAACACCTGCCGGATGAACAGCGCGATCCGCGAGAACGGGTTGCGCTTGGCTTCCCGCTCCTTCTGGGCGTTCGCGACGACATCCTCGCTGGGCTCGTCGATGACTTTTCGGGCCACCTCATACCTTTCGTGGGTCGGAGCCAGGGCACCGACTTGCAGGGCGGACAGGACTCGAACCTGCAACCTGCGGTTTTGGAGACCGCTGCTCTACCACTTGAGCCACCGCCCTTCGGTGACGAAATCATGACGACACCGCCTGCATGAACGCTGGGTCACCGAACCTGCGGACGATGGGGCGCCGTGTCCAAGCCCCTTCGACGCCCCGCTGAAAAATGGGCGCAGAAAAGCTTGGCTGACTTCACAACCTCGTCAAGTGTAGGTGAGCCGCGCCCCGATGCGCAAAGCCGTGAGGCGATCGGCGATCGCGCGCGGAACCCGGGGAACGCCTCAGAGCTCGATGCCCACCAGCACGGGCTCCGGTCGCAGCAGCACGCCGAACTCAGCCTGAACCCGGCCCTGCACGAACGAGGCCAGCTGTGCGATCTCGAGCGCCGACGCGCCTCCGCGGTTCGTGATCGCGAGCGTGTGCTTGCCCGAGATCGCGGCCCGCGACCCTGGCAGCGCGAACCCGCGCGAGATGCCCGCTCGCTCGATCAGCCAGGCCGCGCTGAGCTTGACGCCCGGGCCATCCGGAGACTCGGCCCTCGCGCGACGACGCTCGCGGTCGGCGGCGGCGTCCGCCAGCATGCCGACGGCGGCGCTCTCCTCCGCCGTCGAGCCGTCCAGCGGCGCCACGAGGTCGGGCTCGTCGGGCGCGAGCCGCCATCGCGGCGCCTCGGGCGGAAGGCCGTGCGCGAAACGGGCCGAGACGATGGGGTTCGTGAAGAACGAGCCGGCGCTGACCGAGTCGGCGTCATGGGGGTCGAGCACCATCCCCTTCGACGCGCGCAGTCTCAGCACCGTGCGCCGCACCTCACCGAGCGACACCCGCGTGCCGAGGCCGACGGCGAGCGCATCGGCGAGCTGTGGGTACGCGATCGGCTCGCCCAGCGCGGCGCCCACGTCGGGGCGCTGGGACAGCTCGAGCTCCACCGCGACGACCACGCCGAGGAATCCGCGCTTGAGCGCAGACGTGCGGTACCCGAGCTCGAGGTCCCCGGCGGCGACGCGGTGCACCTTGCCGGTGGCGGGGTCCAGGAGGTCGACGGCGACCAGTACGGACGACAGCTCCTGGCCGTAGGCGCCGATGTTCTGCACCGGCGCGGCTCCCACGCTGCCCGGGATTCCCGAGAGCGCCTCGATGCCGGCCCATCGGTTGCGCACGGCGAGAGCGACGACATCGTCCCAGCTCTCTCCCGCCTGCACGCGGAGCCGGACGGCGTCCGGCCTCCCGCCGCCGGCCCGACCCGCGTCGACGCGCTCGATGCCGCGCGTGGCGATCCGTATGACGGTCCCGTCGAAGCCGTCATCGGCGACCACCGTGTTCGAGCCGCCGCCGAGCAGCAGGACGGGTTCTCCGGCGGCGTACGCGTCCCGGGCGGCAGCGATGAGCCCCTCCTCGGTGGTCGCGGTGACGAGGCTGCGGGCGGGGCCGCCCACGCGCATCGTGGTCAGCTCGGAGAGGGCAGGGGCATCCGTCACTCCGCCGCCTTCCCGTCGAGCCCGACGACCGGCCTCATGCGAACGAGACCCACGCCTGCGCCTTGCCCAGCACGGTCTGGCCCTGCACGGTCGCGACGACGTCCACCCGCACGCGGCGCTCCTCCGGTTCGACGACCGCGGCCTTCGCGACGATCGAGAGCGTGGCGCCGTCGTTGCGGTTGACCACGACGGGCCGAGTGAAGCGCACCTGGTAGTCGACGATGCGCGCGGGATTGCCGGCCCAGTCGACGACCGACTGCACCGCGACGCCCATCGTGAGCATGCCGTGGGCGAGCACGCCGGGCAGACCGACGAACTCGGCCACGTCGTCTCGGTAGTGGATGGGGTTGAAGTCGCCGGACGCCCCTGCGTAGCGCACGAGCGAGTCGCGCGTGATGAGATGCTCGGTGCGTGCCACCTCATCCCCCACGGACAGGGCGGACAGGTCGGGCGATGCGCTCATCAGTCGTCTCCTCGCACGACGAGGGTGGATGTCGCGGTCACGACGTGCGCGCCCGCGGCGTCGCTGATCTCGGTCGTCGCGGTGATCATCGAATTCCCGCCGAGCGACTTCACGGCCGTCACCGTGAGCTGCGCGGTCAGCTCGTCGCCGGCGACGATCGGGCGCGTGTACTGGAAGCGCTGGTCGCCGTGCACGACGCGGCCGAAGTCGATTCCGGCATCCGGGTCGCCGAGCAGCTGGGCGAGGGTGTGCTCCTGCACGACGACGGGGAAGGTGGGCGGAGCGACCACGTCGGGATGCCCGGCGGCCCTGGCCGCCTCCACGTCGAGACAGATCGGGTTCGTGGCGAACACCGCGCGAGCGAACTCGCGCACCTTCTCCCTGCCCACGAGGTACGACGCGGTCGGCGGATAGCTCCGACCCTGGATGGCGGGGTTCACTGGCACGCGCCTCATTGTACGGATGCGCCGGGCGGCATCGGGCGCATCCCGCGCGGGGGTCAAGCCCGGCAGGCGGACGAGGTTTGTGGCGAGGCGGCTCGGCCACACCTCACACACGAGTGAGCCCCCGGCCATCGGCCGGGGGCTCACTCGTTGAAAGCCGATTACCGGAAGCCGGTCTCCTCAATCACCTGAGACGACGCCTTCGTCAGAGCACCTGGGCTTCAGCACAGTCCCGACGGCACGGCTCCACCGGCCCGAATCGAGGGCCGAGCACAAGCTTCTACTGGCAGCTGTCGCACTGCAGAAGGTCCATCGGGTCGACCGGAACCGCGTAGTCGCCGACAGTCTCGTTCTCGTAGTCCATGATGACCTCCCCGTGATCCCGACGCGTGTTCCGTGCGGTGTCCACACACTATATAACGGGAATCACACGCTTGTCATTCCACTAGATGTTGTGGTGGCCGTCTTTTTCTCCCGCTGCCCATGACGCTAGCCCGCACCCCCGACATTCCGCGCCAGAACGGCTGGTCGCCGCACCCGGTCCGCGGCGGCGGGTGGGTTCATCGGCGTGTCGCGCCCGGCGTCCGCCGCCGCGTCGTCAGGACTGGATGACCGCGAGGGTGTTGCCCGCCGGGTCCAGGAACCACGCGATCTCGGGCCCCCACTCCGGATTCGCCGGCCGGGCGATGCCTCGCTCATCGGTCGGAAAGTCGGCGTCGGAGTAGATCTTCGTCTGCACGCCGGCGGCATGCAGCTCGTCCACGGCCGAGTCGATGTCGTCGACCACGAAGTTGAGGACGGTGAAGGACGCCGGCGTGTGATCGGGCCGGCGGTACACGAACACCTCCGCGCCGCTGGGAAGGGTGAGGCGGATGCCCATCTCGCCCTCGTCCTCGACGGTCAGCGCCAGAACGCCTCCGTAGAACTCTCTCGCCCTCTGGAGGTCGTCGACGCTGAACCCGCTGAACGCGTCGCTGGCATGGAACATGCTGCCTCTCCCTCCGCCGCTGTTCGCCTGCGTGTCATCGACCGATGCCGGCCGATCTCAACGGCGGCCGGTCGCCCGACGGATCGTCGATCCGGCTCATCGGGCAAGGAGCAGGGCAAGCGGGCGAGTCACGGAGCGGGCCGTCTGCTCGCCGCCCCCACGACGGGCAATCAACGACCCATGACGAGCCTTCTCGCGTGCGCTGGGCTTGTCAAGCGTTCCTCGACCACGACGGCGCTCGGACGCGTACCCACTTCGCGTGTCACACCGACGGCTTTCGGCGGCCCGATCTCCCGTCATCTGCCGTCCCCCGGCTCACGCCGCCCCGGACGCCTCCTCGACGACGCCGCGGCTGCGTCCGCAGGCCCTCGTTCGAGCGATGGTCGTCTATGCGCGCAGGTCGAGCCAGCGCACCTGCTCCTCGGTGAGCCGGACGCGAATGCCGGCGAGCGAGGTGCGCGTCTCCTCGATGCTGCGAGGCCCGATGAGGGGGAACGTGGGGAACGGCTGTGCGAGCACATATGCGAGCGCGACCGCCGTGGGCGCGACGCCCAGTTCGGAGGCCAGCCGCCTGGCGCGCGCCAGCCGTTCGAAATTGTCGTCGCTGTAGTAGCAGCGCACGAGCTCCGGGTCGGAGGTGTCCTGGGGGTCGGCCCGCGCGAAGAAGCCGCGCGCCTGGGAGGACCACGGCAACAGGGTGGTGCCGGTGCGCTCGAGCCACTGGCGGTCCGCGTCGTCCGTGACATGCCGGCAGCCGGCCCACGGCACGTCGAGCGCGTGCGCGAGTCCGAAGTGGTCGCTCAGCGCCGAGAAGCGGCGCTTGCCATGAGCGTCCGAGTAGGCCAACGCCTCCTCGTAGCGGGCGATCGACCAGTTGGAGCCGCCGAAGGCGCGGACGCGCCCCGCCGCGGCGAGCTCGTCGAGCACGTCGACGAACTCGCCCACCGGGATCTGCTCGTTGTCACGATGCATCAGGTAGAGGTCGACGTGATCGGTCTGCAGCCTCTCGAGCGACTCGTCCAGCTGGCGCACGATGGACTCCGGGTCGCAGTGCGGGGTGTGCGCGCCCTTGCCCACGATCACGACGTCGTCCCGGATGCCGCGGTTCCTCACCCACTGTCCGAGCAACGACTCCATCAGCCCGCCGCCGTAGATGTAGGCGGTGTCGAACGCGTTGCCCCCGCGCTCCACGAAGTCGTCGAACATCGCGGAGGCGTGGCCGAGCGTCGTCTGGTTGTCCACGCCCATCACCAGGCGCGAGACCTCCTTGTCGAGGCCGGGGATGCGGCCGTAGGGCATCTCGGCATCCGGGCGCCGCCGCGGTGCTCGACCACTGGCCGGCGGGATGTTCGCGCTCGCCGCCTCGAACGGGTACTGCAGGCCGATGGCTGCGCGCCACCGGTCGAGGGTGCGGGCGTTGCCCAGGGTGTCCGCCCAGCTCATGTTCGGGCTCTGGCCCTCGGAGGCGTATTCGGCCACGGCATCCGCCTGCAGTGCGTACTGATAGGCCGGCTCGATGCGGATGCTCTCCGGGTCCGCATCCACGCGAAGCACCTCGATGAGGCTCGGCTCGAGGGGGCTCGGAGTCCAGGGCTCGGGCACGACGATGCGGCCGCGCGAGCCGCTCACCACGATGCGGTTGTCGTCGCTCACGCGGACGCCGCACGTGATGTGCGCGGTCACGCCGGAGTCGAAGACGAGCGACGCCGTCGCCCACTCGTCGACGCCCGTCTCGCCGACCGTGCCCTCGGCGACGAGCTCCACCGGGTCGGCGAACCGTTCGCCGGCCGCCGCGCCGGCCACCCAGCGCGCAGCAGACGCGGAATACCCGCCGACGTCGAGGATGCCGCCTCCGGCCAGCTCCGGATTGAGCAGGCGGTGCTCGGGGGGAACGTCGGCCCGGAAGGCGAAGGAGGCGTCGACGTGCTGCACCTCGCCGATCGCGCCCTGGGCGATGAGCTCCGCCAGCCGAACGGTCTGCGGATGGAACCGGTACATGAAGGCCTCGGCGAAGTACCGACCACTGCGCCGCGCGGCCTCGACCACGGCCATCGCCCCGGCGTGGTCGACGGAGAGCGGCTTCTCGCAGACCACGTGCTTGCCGGCCTCCAGAGCACGGATCGACAGGCGCACGTGCTCGGTGTGCACCGTCGCGATGTAGACGGCGTCGACCTCCGGATCGGCGAAGAGGTCGTCGTACGACTCGTGCACCCGGATGCCGCCGGGCGACTGCTCGAACTCGGCCGCGAACGCGCGTGCACGGTCGACGCTGCGGCTGGCCACCGCGACGAGCTCACCGGTGCGGCTGTGCGGCAGCTGCTCCGCGAAGCGGTGGGCGATGCCGCCCGGTCCGGCGATCCCCCAGCGAATGCGTCCCGGTGTCTCGGCCATGAGGTCTCCTCCGTCGTGCGTGTCGCGGCTGCTGCGGGCCGGCCATGACGCCGCCCGACGGCCGGCGTCATGCGACGCCGTGAACGTTCACGGAACCCGACGTTACCAGTACGATTCGGGGCATGGCAACGGTCGGTGGCGGCATCAGAGACGCGAGGCCGGCGACGATCAACGACGTCGCCGCGGCCGCGGGCGTCTCCCGGCAGACCGTCACCCGGGCGCTCAACGACCTGCCCGACGTGAGCCCCGAGACGAGACGTCGGGTGCTGGATGCCGCCGTCGCCCTGCGCTACCGTCCCAACCGCGCCGCGCAGCGGCTCGTGCGGGGGCGCGACGTCACGGTCGGGTTCGTGGTCGGCGACCTCCGCAACCCCTACTACCCGGAGCTCGCCGCGGAGCTCACCCATCAAGCCGCAGAGCGCGACTGGAGCGTGATCGCGACCGACCTCGGCGGGCGCCACGCGCCCGAACGCGTCCGGTCCGTCCTCGCGCGCGCCGACGTGGTCGTCGGCCATCTCGGGTGGGCCGGCCGGGAGTCGATCACATCGCGGGTGCCCACGGTGCTGCTGACCGACGATGCGGTTCCCGATGCCGCGAGCGTGCGATTCGACTATGTCCGCGGCATGCGCGAGGCCGTCTCGCATCTCGCCGCGGGCGGCCGGCGACGCGTCGGGATGATCGACTTCGGTCCGGCCCCCTCCCGTCGCAGCAGCGTGCTGCGCGCGGCGCTGCGACGACGGGGCCTCGCGCCCGCCGCGGTGGTGGTGGCCGCCAGCGAGCACGACCGCGGCGAGGCGGCGAGGCGCCTGCTCGCCGCCGATCCGCGCGTCGACTCGGTGCTCTGCTTCAACGACGTGCTGGCGATAGGCGCGCTCAAGGGGTTCGCACGCTCGGGCATCCGGGTGCCCGATGACGTCGCCGTCATCGGCGTCGACGGGCTGGACATAGGCGCCCTTGTGACTCCCGAGCTCACCACCCTTGCGGTGGACATGCGACAGGTCGCACGGCACGCGCTCGATGTGGCGGCCGCACTGCTGCGAGGCGACACCGGGGCGGCGCTGCATCGCACCGTCGCGCACACGCTGGTGGTGCGGGAGTCCGCCTGACGCCGGACGCGAGCGCCCGAGCCGCCCTGCTCGCGCCCCGAGCGACCCGTCCGGCGATCGCCGCGGTCACGAGCCCGTTGCTGCTGCCTTCTTCGCGGGCGTCTGGCGGCGACGCGGCGCCGGCCCCTGACCGGCGGACACGCCGTGCAGGTCGTGGCTGCGCTCCAGCGCCGCGCCCTCGACATCCGCGTCGGGCAGGATGCGGTCGAGCCAACGCGGAAGCCACCAGGCGGCCCGGCCGAACAGGTGCATGAGGGCCGGCACCAGAACCAGGCGCACCACGAACGCGTCGAACAGCACGCCCGAGGCCAGGCCGAAGCCGAGCGGCCTGATCATCGCCAGGTCCGAGAACACGAATCCGCCGAACACCGAGATCATGATGATCGCGGCCGCGGTGACGACGGCTCGGCCGCCGCGCAGCCCGGACACAACCGCCTCGCGGGCGGACAGCCCGTGCACGTAGGCCTCCCGCATGCCGGAGACGAGGAAGAGCTGATAGTCCATCGCGAGCCCGAACAGCACCCCCATCACGATGATCGGCGCGAAGCTGAGCACCGGGCCCGTGTCGTGCACCCCGAACACGGCGCTCAGCCAGCCCCACTGGTAGACCGCGGTCATGCCCCCGAAGGCCGCGAACAGCGAGAGCACATAGCCGCCCGTGGCGATGAGGGGCACCAACAGGGAGCGGAACACCACGATCATGATGATCAGCGACAACCCGATCACGACGATCAGGTAGAGGGGCAACACGTCGGCGAGCTTGTCCGAGACGTCGATGTTGGCGCTGGCCTGGCCGGCGACGCCCAGCGTGACGCCTCCGCTCAACGATGAGTGCTCACGCAACTGGTGCACCAGGGCGTCCGTCGACGCGCTGCTCGGTCCGTCCTTCGGGACGACCTCGAACGCGATGAAGTCCCGCGCGTGGGAGGTGCCCACCGGCGCGACCGCGACGACGTCGGAGTGCGACTTCAGCTCGTCGGCGATGCGCGCCTGCGTGGGGGCCAGGTCGTCCTTCGCCACCGGCTTCGGCAGCGTGGCCGTGACGATGAGCGGCCCGTTCTGGCCTGCACCGAACTTGTCGGCGACCGCCTTGTATGCCTTGTACTGGGTGGAGCTCGTGGACTCGGCCGACCCGTCCGGCAGGCCCAGTCGCATCGAGAGGGCGGGGAGCGCGACGATGAGGAGCCCCACCACCGCGGCGACGACAGCGAGCACCGCCGTGCCGGTGCGCATGGGGCGCACCACCTGGGCCCGGTGCGCCTTGTGCCCGAGCTGCGCCCGCGCGCGCCGGCCCAGCACGCGGAGCTTCATCAGGCTCAGGAGGGCGGGCGTCAGCGTGACGGCCACGAGGACGGCGATCAGCACACACGCCGCTCCCACCGTTCCCATCACATCGAGGAACTGGATGCCGCTCACGTTCAACGCCAGCAGGGCCACGAGCACGGTGGCACCGGCGAAGACGACGGCATTCCCCGCCGTGCCGTTCGCGAGCCCGATCGACTCGCGCACCTCCATCCCGGCCAGGAGCTGCCGCCGATGCCGGTTGAGGATGAACAGCGAATAGTCGATCCCCACGGCAAGACCGAGCATCAGGCCGAGCACCGGGGTCACGGAGGACATGTCCACGACCTTCGAGAACGCCATCGAGCCCGCGACGCCGACCCCGACGCCGATCAGCGAGGAGATCAGCGGGAGGAGCGCGGGCATCAGGGCGCGCATCATGACGATCAGCACGATCAACGCGATGACGACACCGGTGATCTCACCCGGGCCGACCACCCCGTCGAGCGACGTGGCTATCTCCGACGAGTAGTTGATCTGCACGCCAGGGATGTGCGCGGAGTCCAGCTTCTCCGCCACCGCCGCCTTCACGCTCGGCGGGAGCGTGAACAGGTCGTGGTGGAACTGCACCATCCCCACGACGGTGGTGCCATCGGCGGAGACCGTCCGGATCTCGGACGCTGCGTCGAACAGCTTCAGCGCAGCATCCAGCTGTCTCTGCGATTCGTCGAGTCGGGACTTCGCCTCGTCCAGCTGCTTCTGCTGCGCCTGGAGCTGCGAGGCCGCCTGGTCATAAGTGCCCGCGGCCTTCGCCTGTGCGACCGCAGCATCGAGTTGCTGCTGCGCGGTGGTCAACTGCTGGCGGCTCGCGTCGAGCTGGGCACGGCCGTCCGACAGCTGCTTCTCCTGCTGCTGGCGCTGGGCCTGAGCCTGGAACGGATCGACGACGCCGTCGACGCCCTTCACCTTCGAGACCGACTTCAGCAGGTCGCTGACCCGCTCCTTCTGGTCGGAATCGAGCTTGCCGTGGTCCGCTTGGAAGACGACGGTGCCCGTGGCGCCCCCGCTCTGGTCCAGCCGCTTCTGCAGCTGATCGGTCACCTTGGATGTCGCCGTGCCCGGAATGCTGAAGCTCGTCGCCAAGGTGCCACCGAAGGCCAGGAAGGCTCCACCCGCGAGCGCGAGCGCGACGAGCCATCCGACCAGCACCGTCCACGGTCGGCGCGCGGAGAACAGGCCCAGTCGGTTGAGCAGATTGGCCACGGTGCACGCCCTTTCATTCGAGTGGGGGGAAACGCCCGTGCGACGGTGGACGATGCGACGACGACCACGCTATCCAACACCTGTTGGACAACCGACGAATGTCGGAGAACTCACAGCGAATGCGTCGGTTCATGGCAGAATCGCGGATCATGGATGCCCGCATCGCCCGGACCCGCGCCAGCCTGCAGGACGCGCTTCTCCAGCTGGCCCGGGAGCGGAGCCTCGACGGGATCACGGTCGCCGACATCGCGGACCGTGCGGGCGTGAACCGCAGCAGCTTCTACCAGCACTACTCCGACAAGGATCTGCTGCTCGCCGACGCGCTCGACGCCGCGGTCGACGAGCCGGCCCAGCGGCTCGCCAGGCTCACCGGCCCGGTCTCGACGCCGCCCGCGGATCTGCTGGCCTATCTGCAGCACATCGAGCAGAACGCCGCTCTCTATGCCCGCGTGCTGGGCGACCACGGTTCGGCCTTGGTGACGGCGCGCGTCCGCGAGCACATCGAGCGCGTGGCGCTGGAGGGCATCCGTCGCGCCGATGCGCCTGCCTTCGGAGGGATTCCGCTGGAGGTGGTGGCCGCAGGGATCACCGGCTCCGCACTGGGAGTGGTGCGCGCGTGGCTGGAACGCGACCCCCGCCCGCCGGCGGAGACCGCGGCGAGATGGCTGTGGCAGGTGCTGCTCGGACTGATCGGCACCTGGGGCGAGTCCGCGTGAGGCCGTCTGACAGTGAGCCCGTGACAGCGAGCCGGGGGGCGAGGAGGCGCTACAGCGCCTGACGCAGGGCCTCCCCGGGTGTCGGCGCCGACGGTATGTAGGCGCAGCCCTCGTACAGGGGCCACACGGCCCAGGCCCCCTGCTCGTTGCGGTAGAGATAGCCGAGCACGGAATCGTCGCGCAGGATGTTCCACGGCTCGCCCGGCGCGGCCTGCACGAGGGTGAACGGCGTGTTGTTCACCACCACGACCTGGGAGCCCGGCTGGGGCTGGAAGTTCTCGAGCATCGTGCTGCATCTTAGACGGCCAGGGGTCCGGCACCCGCGGCACGCACGCCGCGGTAGGGCCGGATCACCCCGACGGCGGCGTGATCCTCTCGGCCACGTTCCACTGGAGGACATCCGGGACCACCAGGGCCTTCCCGCCACCGGTGCCGGTGGTGGACCTGGAGTAGCGGACCACGTAGCCGGGGGTCACCTCGTAGCGCATGGTCGCCGCGGCATCCACCTGCGGAGCCTTCCCCGTCACCACGTACAGGTGCTGTCCATGCCGGGCGCTCTCGCCGGTCACGGTGAGCGTGCCCGGAAGCCTCTTGGCCGACCTGGCCGGATCGGTGTTGCTGGCCTGCGTGACGAACGCGCTCAGCAGCTGCACCACCGGATCGTCCGAGTCGAGGTCGGGCTTGCGCCAGGGGCCATGCCCGACGCGCACATACCCCTTGCCGCCGACGATCATCATCGAGTTGGACCCC
>JAATFB010000069.1 GCA_015655415.1 Actinomycetales bacterium | reverse complement strand
TGGACACGACGAGCCGCGAGGAGCTCGCCGCCTGGGCCGAGGCGGACCACCGCGGATTCCACGATCGCCGGCCCGATCCGGAGCTCGTCGACGAGGATTTGAGCCACGCTTCCCACCGGCGCATCACGGGGGTGTGGGACGAGACGATCCCCGAGCCGGCCGTCCCCGTCGCCACGGTCTCGAGCTGGGTCGCCGAGCTGACCGTGCCGGGCGGAGGGACGCCGCACGCGTGGGCGATCAGCTCGGTCACGGTCGCGCCGACGCATCGTCGTAGAGGTGTCGCCCGCGCGCTCATCGAGGGCGAGCTGCGGACGGCGGCGTCCGCCGGCGTCCCGATCGCGGCGCTCACGGTCTCGGAGGCGACGATCTACGAGCGCTACGGATTCGGTCCGGCGACACAGACCGCTGAGCTCACCATCGACACCAGGCGTGCGGGATGGGCGCACGCCCCGGCATCCACCGGGCGTCCCGGCCGCCTCGGGTTCGTGTCGCTGCGGACCGCTGGGGACACCGGCCGGGACGTGTTCGACCGCGCGCGACGGGCCACCCCGGGAGAGCTGTCTGTCGACGACCTCGTCTGGGGACGTCTGACGGGCGTGCTCGGCGACCGGGACAAGGCGAGCTCCGCGCTGCGCGCCGTCCGCTACGACGACGCCTCCGGCACACCGCAGGGACTGGTCGTCTACAGCGTGAAGGCCGACGCCGCGGACTTCGCGAAGCACACGGTCGAGGTCCGGTATCTGCGGGCGGCCACCGACGAGGCGCATGCGGCGCTGTGGCGGTACCTGCTTGGGCTCGACTTGGTGAGCACGCTGCGGCACGAGACCGCGTCGCCGGACGAGCCCGTGCTCTGGATGATCCGCGACCAGCGCGCGGCGACGGCGATCCCGCGCGACCACCACTGGCTTCGCATCCTCGACGTCGTGACGGCGCTGGCCGCTCGTCGCTATGCGTCCCCGGTGCACCTGGTCCTGCGCGTCGAGGACCGGCTGGGTCTGGCGGACGGGTCGTATCTGCTCGACGTGCCGTCGGAGGGCCCGATCCGCATCGAGCGCACCGACGACACCCCCGACATCACCCTCGATGTCGCGACCCTCTCCGCGCTGTACCTCGGTGCATGGCGCGCCCCCACGCTGGCGCGCGCCGGCCGACTCGCCGAGCACACGCCGGGCGCGCTCACGCGCCTCGACGTCGCGTTCCGGTCGGCACAGGCCCCGTGGCTGAGCTACTGGTACTGATGCCGCGCCGGGCTCGCCCGGAGCACGGCGACGAACGTCGCCGTGCCGCCGCCTGCGCCGCTCAGCGGTGCCCGCGCATGATCGCCTGCTTCACCTCGGCGATCGCCTGCGTCACCTGGATGCCGCGGGGGCAGGCATCCGTGCAGTTGAAGGTCGTGCGGCAGCGCCACACGCCCTCCTTGTCGTTGAGGATGTCGAGGCGCACCTGCGCGGCGTCGTCGCGCGAGTCGAAGATGAAGCGGTGCGCGTTGACGATCGCCGCCGGGCCGAAGTACTGACCATCGGTCCAGAACACCGGGCACGAGGACGTGCACGCGGCGCACAGGATGCACTTGGTCGTGTCGTCGAAGCGGGCACGGTCGGCGACGGACTGGATGCGCTCCTTGCCCTCCGGCGGCACGGACCCGGCCTGTAGGAACGGCTGCACCTCGCGGTATGACGCGAAGAACGGCTCCATGTCGACGACGAGGTCCTTCTCCAGCGGGAGGCCCTTGATCGCCTCCACGTAGATGGGCTTGTGCACGTCGAGGTCTTTGATGAGGGTCTTGCAGGCCAGACGGTTGCGCCCGTTGATCCGCATGGCATCCGACCCGCACACGCCGTGGGCGCATGAGCGGCGGAACGTGAGCGAGCCGTCCTGCTCCCACTTGATCTTGTGCAGGGCGTCGAGGATGCGGTCGGTCGGGTAGACCTCCACATCGAAGTCCTGCCAGTGCGGCTCGGTGTCCGAGTCGGGGTCGAAGCGTCGGATGATCAGCGTCACGACGAACGACGTGATCGGCGCGGGTGCCTCGGATGCCTGTGCCTGGGCGGGCGCGTCGGCGACGGCGGTGGACATCAGTACTTCCTCTCCATCGGCTGGTAGCGGGTGACCACGACGGGTTTCCAGTCGAGCTTGATGTGGTCCGCCGCGTTCGACGAGTGCGGGTCGCCGGTGAGGTAGGCCATGGTGTGCTTCATGTAGTTCTCGTCGTCGCGCTTGGGGTAGTCGTCGCGCATGTGGCCGCCCCTGCTCTCCTTGCGGTTGCGCGCGGAGAAGACGACGACCTCGGCGAGATCGAGCAGGAACCCGAGCTCGACGGCCTCCAGCAGGTCGGTGTTGAACCGCTTGCCCTTGTCCTGCACCTGGACGTTGCGGTAGCGCTCGCGCAGCCCGTGGATGGTTTCGGTCACCTTCGCCAGGGACTCGTCGGTGCGGAACACCTGGGCGTTGCGGTCCATCTCCTCCTGCAGCTCCTTGCGGATCGCCGCGATGCGCTCGGTCCCGGTGGAGTTGCGCAGGCTCTCGAGCATGTTCCGAACGTCCGCAGCGGGGTCGTCGGGCAGCGGCACGAACTCGGCCGTCTTCACATACTCGACCGCGTTGCGACCGCTGCGCTTGCCGAACACGTTGATGTCCAGCAGCGAGTTCGTGCCGAGACGGTTCGAGCCGTGCACGGACACGCATGCGCACTCGCCCGCAGCGTAGAGGCCGGGGACGACGGTGTCGTTGTCGCTGAGCACCTCCGCGTTCGTGTTGGTCGGGATGCCGCCCATCGCGTAGTGCGCGGTGGGCATCACCGGCACCGGTTCCACGACCGGGTCGACGCCCAGGTAGGTGCGGGCGAACTCGGTGATGTCGGGGAGCTTCGTCTCCAGCACCTCGGCGCCGAGGTGGGTGCAGTCCAGCAGCACGTAGTCCTTGTTCGGGCCCGCGCCGCGTCCGTCGAGCACCTCCTGCACCATGCTGCGTGCCACGATGTCGCGCGGGGCGAGGTCTTTGATCGTCGGGGCGTAGCGCTCCATGAAGCGCTCGCCCGAGCCGTTGCGCAGGATGGCGCCCTCGCCGCGGGCGCCCTCGGTGAGCAGGATGCCCAGGCCCGCCAGGCCGGTCGGGTGGAACTGGAAGAACTCCATGTCCTCCAGCGGCAGCCGCTTGCGCCAGACGATGCCGACGCCGTCGCCGGTGAGGGTGTGGGCGTTGGAGGTTGTCTTGTAGATCTTGCCGAATCCGCCCGTGGCGAAGATGACGGCCTTCGACTGGAACACGTGCAGCTCGCCCGTGGCGAGCTCGTACGCGACGACGCCGGCCGGGCGGCGCGAGCCGTCGACGTCCGTCATGATCAGGTCGAGCACGTAGAACTCGTTGAAGAAGTTGATGCCGAGCTTGACGCAGTTCTGGAAGAGCGTCTGCAGGATCATGTGGCCGGTGCGGTCGGCGGCTTAGCACGCCCTGCGGACGGCCGCCTTGCCGTGGTCGCGCGTGTGGCCCCCGAACCGCCGCTGGTCGATCTTGCCCTCCGGGGTGCGGTTGAACGGGAGGCCCATGTTCTCCAGGTCGATGACCGCGTCGATGGCCTCCTTCGCGAGGATCTCGGCGGCATCCTGGTCGA
>JAATFB010000100.1 GCA_015655415.1 Actinomycetales bacterium | reverse complement strand
GTGATCCCCTTCGTCGACTCGATCGTGTCGCCCATCTTCTTGGCCAGCGCCTCGTAGAACATCGAGAGCGGGAACTCGTCGTCGAGGACCGCGTCCGTGTAGCCCTTCGGCGCGCCGGCCAGGATCTCCTCCGGCAGGCCCCTTGCCCACGCCGACGCGGGGCTCGGGGTGAGCACGCTCGACACCAGGTCGTAGGCGGCGAGCCAGTGCGCCGTCTTCGGGCGGTCGATCGAGCGCCAGTACAGCTCGTTGATCGCGTCGCTCAACGCGACGACGGCACCGCCGACGGCGTCCCAGTCGATGGAGAGCCGCGTGTCCGTCCAGTCGAGGACGTGGTGCTGATGCAGCCACGCGAAGAGCAGCTGCCCGCCCAGCCCGTCGTAGTTGCGCACGCGGGACCCGGTGATCGGAAATCGGAAGATGCGGTCGAACAGGATCGCGTACCGCACGAGTCGCGCGTGCTCCAGGATGCTCGCCTGCTCGGCCGAGAGCTGCTCGGAGGGCAGGTCGCCGAGGGCGTGCTCCAGCCGGTACGCCTCCCGGTAGGCGGTGAGGTCGCAGCGCAGCTCCTCCAGGGAGTAGAGGAAGTACGGCATGCGCTGCTTGATCATGAACGGGTCGAACGGCAGGTCGCCGCGCATGTGGGTGCGATCGTGGATGATGTCCCACATCACGAAGGTCTCCTCGGCCAGGGACTGGTCCTCGAGCAGCCGCAGCGCGTCCTCCGGCAGGTGCAGCCCGGTGATCTCGGACGCCGTGCGCACCACCACCCGGTACCGCGCGGCCTCCCGGTCCTGGAAGATCGCTCCCCAGGTGAACGTGGGCAGCTGTCGCATCGCGACCGTCTCGGGGAAGAGGACGGCCGAGTTCGTGTCGTAGCCGCTCGTGAAGTCGATCAGGCGCAGCGAGACGAAGAGCGGGTTGCCGTAGTCGGTGCGCTCGAGCTCGGCGACGAACTCCGGCCAGATCGTCTCGACGACGAGCGCCTCGACGTGCCGGTCGGGCGAGCCGTTCTGGGTGTACATCGGGAAGACGACGAGATGCCGAAGTCCGTCGACGCGATGCCGTTGCGGCTGGAACGCGACGAGCGAGTCGTAGAAGTCGGGCGTCCCGAATCCCTCATCGGCCCAGCGCGCGAAGTCGCTGCGCAGGGCGGCGAGGTAGTCGGAGTCGTGCGGGAAGAGCGGAGCCAGGTCGGCGAGCGACGCGTCGATCGCCTCCACCCGGGCGCGCGCGTCCGCGTGACGGGTCGCATCCGGGATCGAGCCGTCCCTCGCCTGGTGCGCCTGGATGCCGGTGGCCGCCGACTTCAGCGTCAGCCACGCCGGATCGGCGGCGATTCCGGCCAGCCGTGCCGCCGCGGCGGACCGCGTTCCGGTCGCTGCGCCGGCATGTGGGGAGAGGGCGGTGGACACGACAGGACCTCCTCGTCGTCGATTCCCTTGCGTCTGCTTCGAGAGTAACGACGATCATCGGGGCCGAGTTCGCCGGGTCGCGCCGATTCTGGTGCGTATCCGGGCCGGCTGACGCACGTTCGTTGCGTGTGCCGGCGCCGGAGGCATGCCGGGCCTCAGAGCGTGACCACGACCTTGCCGTGAACGTGGCGGGACGCCTGAAGGGCGACGGCGTCGCGGATGTGCTCGATCGGATAGCGGGCGGCGATCGGCACGGTGAGCCGGCCGGCCGCTATCAGCCCGGCCACCCGCTCCAGTGCGCCCGGATCGGCCTGGTTCGCGCCCGTGGCCTTCACCCCGAGGCTCGGATCGCGCGAGGCGATCGTGGAGACGCGTTCTGGCGGCACGCCGAGCTCCAGCGCGACGCGAACGGTCTCGTCGCCGAAGAGATCCGTCGCGGCGGTGATCCCGTCGGGCGCCAGCTCGCGCACGCGGTCGGCGAGCCCCGCTCCGTACGCCACCGGTTCCGCGCCGAGCCCACGCAGGAACTCGAACGCGCCCTCGGATGAGGTGCCTATCACCCGCGCGCCGGCGATACGCGCCAGTTGCACCACGAACACCCCGACCCCGCCGGCGGCCCCTCCCACGAGGACCGTGTCGCCCTCGTGCAGGCCGATGTCCGCCAGGGCCGCCTCCGCCGTGCGCGCCGCGATGTCCAGCGTGGCGGCGGACTGGTCGTCCACGCCCTCCGGGGTGTGGTGCACCTCGTCGACGCCGGGCGTGACGACCACGAAGTCCGCGACCGCCCTGCCTCGTGCGCCGCCGTAGACGCGGTCGCCGGGCGCGAACCCGGTCACACCGTCGCCGACCTCGTCGACGGTGCCGGCGAAGTCGTTGCCGAACCCTGCCGGCAGGCTCAGGCCGAAGGCCGCCGCGGTCGCCTCCGACGACGCGACGATCCAGTCCACCGGGTTCAGGCCGGCCGCCGCCACTCGGACCCGCAACTGCCCCGCGCCGGCGTGCGGCTCCTCCACCTCGACCACCTCGAGAACCTCGGGGCCGCCGAACGCATGCTGTATCACTGCTCTGCTCATGCTCGGGACAGCGCGGCGGGACCCGTCGGCATTCCCGGAGCGGATCCGCGCGCGTCACAGGAGGACACACACCGGTCGGCCGTGGCGATCGACGAGCGGCAACACGGGGTCACGCGAAGACCCATTCGGACACGGGTGTCGACCCCGCGCCGGTCGCCGCCTAGCGTGTCCGGCATGAGACCGCTCACCACCCACACGATCGCGCTCGACGCCGCAGGGGACGAGCGCGCGACCCGTCGACTCCTCGAACAGGCCCGCGACGACTACCGGAGGGCCGCATCCGAGCTAGAGGAGTCCCGGGCCAGGCTGCTGGCACTGTACCGGCTCGTCGGCCACCGGTCCGACGACGCCGGATGATGCCGGCCGCGTCGTCCCGGCGGGCGCTCAGCGGGCGATCGGATACTCCACGTACGCGAACCTCGCGCCGTCGGGCGACCAGCTGGTCACGTTCATCGTGCCCTGGCCGCCGTACAGCTCGATGAGGTCCGACGGCTCGCCGCCGTCCGGGTGGATGCGCCGGATCAGCACGTGCTCGTTCGCCGGATGCCCGACCACCCCAGGCTCGTAGCTCATGTACACGAGATCCCGGCCACCGGGCGCGACGTGCGGGAACCAGTTCACCCGCTCGTCGAACGTGAGCTGCCGGATGTCGGAGCCGTCGGGCCGGCAGCGGAAGAGCTGGGAGTGGCCGGGCCGATCCGAGGCGCGCTCCGAGTTGAAGTAGATCCACTCGCCGGTCGGATCGAACTCGGCCCCGTCGTGCGGCTTGTCGGAGAACGTGAGCTGAGTGTCGTTCGATCCGTCGGCGTCGATGGTGAACACGTTGGTTCGGGCGGGCGCTCCAGGTGCGGGCTCTCCCAGCGGCTCCAGACCGATGTACGACAGGGTGCGGCCGTCCGGCGAGATGCCGTGCAGGTAGTGGTTGAACGGGCGGTCGTGGTCACCCGTCACCCTCCGCGTCGTGCCGTCGGCGAGCGACACCCGGTGGATGTGCTTGTCCTCGGCCGAGACGTAGAGGAACCTGCCGTCGGGCGAGACCACGTGGTCGTTGTTGGAGCTGTCGATGGCCCCGGTCGGCACGGGATCGACGGCGCGGGCACGCCCCACAGTCGCGGGAACGCGGTGGACGAGGCCGTCCTGGTTGAAGACCAGCCACTCCTTGCGCCCCCAGAACGGCGAGATGGTCCAGTTCGGGGCCTCGAAGACCGCCTCCGTGCTCTCGTGAACGACCGTGCGCCGGCCCGTTCCCATGTCGTAGACGACCAGCCTGCTGACCTGCCCGGGGAGGAGGGCGCGCCACGCGCGTGCTGCCATGAGATCTCCGTTCTTCCGCCGTCCATTCTGCCGATGCCCCGCCCTGGGCACGACCGGCTGCCGGCGCGGTGGTTCGCCGGGCCCGGGACATCCGCGCGCTGACATGATGGAGGGGTGATGGCGCTTCGGAGGGTCGGCAGCTGGCTGCCGATCGGCGTGCCGCTGCTCGCGGCCCTCACGCTGGTGCTGGCCTGGGGCACGAAGCCGGGGCTGGGCCTGGCCGTGCTGCTCGCCGTCATCCTCGGTGCGACCGTGCTCGTCGCCGTGCGGCACGCCGAGACGGTCGCGCACAGGGTCGGCGAGCCGCTGGGGTCCCTGATCCTCGCCGTCGCCGTCACCGTCATCGAGGTCGGGCTGATCCTCACGCTCTCGGCCGGCGGCGGTGAGCACGCGGCGACACTGGCGCGCGACACCGTCTTCTCCGCGTTCATGATCACGACCGCCGGCGTGGTGGGGCTGTCCATCCTGGTCGGCGCGATCAGGTTCGGCACCGTCCGCTTCAACTCCGAGGGATCGGGCGCCGCGTTGGCGACGCTGTCCACGCTCGCGGTGCTCTGCCTGGTGCTGCCGGACTTCACCGAGACGTCCGGGCCGTTGTTCTCGCCGAGCCAGCTGGCGTTCGCGGCCATCGCGTCGCTCGTGCTGTACGTGCTGTTCGTCGTCACCCAGACGATCTCGCACCGCCGGTTCTTCCTTCCGGTCACCGACTCGGGCCAGGCGCCTCCCGAGGATGCCGACGAGGAGCACGCCGCGCCGCCCACCCTGCGGGCCACGCTCGTCAGTGGGGTCCTCCTGCTCGTCTCGCTGGCGGCCGTGGTCGGCCTGGCGAAGCTCGAGTCGCCGTCGATCGAGGGCGCCGTCGTGGCGCTCGGGCTGCCGGAGTCCGTCGTCGGAGTGATCATCGCGCTCGTCATCCTGCTGCCCGAGAGCATCTCGGCGGTCCGAGCGGCGCGCCGCAACCACATCCAGACGAGCCTCAACCTGGGTCTCGGATCGGCGATGGCGAGCATCGGGCTCACGATCCCCGCGGTGGCCGTCGCCTCCGTGTGGATGCCGCATCAGCTGGTCCTCGGACTCGGCCAGACGCAGATCGTGCTGCTGCTGCTCTCGATCGTGGTGAGCATCCTGACGGTGGTGCCGGGGCGAGCGACGACGCTGCAGGGCGGCGTGCACCTGGTGCTCTTCGCCGCGTTCCTCTTCCTCTCGGTCTCGCCGTAGTCCCCTTCGGTCTCGCCGTAGTCCCCTTCGGTCTCGCCGCGGCCCCCTTCGGTCTCGCCGCCGCCTGCTTCGGTCTCGCCGCGGCCTGCTCGTCTGGCCTTGGGCCCGCTCGTCTGGCCGCCGCCCGCTCTCGTCGCCCGCGCGCGGCTCCGTGTGCTGGTGATCTCACCCTGCGCTACGCGCGGACGGTGTCCTGCATGTCGTGTGGAGCGAACCGGCCGGCGTGCGGGGCGCTGGCGATTTCATCCTGCGCTGCGATTTCATCCTGCGCTGTGAGCAGAGACGGCTTCGCGTGTAGCGCTGGGTGAAATCACAAGGTGGCGACGAGCCACGAGGCGGCGACCGGCCCGCACGCGACGGCAGCTACAGTTGTCCGCATGCTGGAGCAGGCCACAGCCGCGGATGTCGTCTCGGCGCTCGCCGCCGTGGCGGATGCATCGGATGCCGCCTTCCTGCAGCGCTACTTCAAGACCGGCCCCGGCGAGTACGCGGCCGGCGACGTCTTCATCGGGGTGCGGCTGCCGGCGGTCCGCGCGGTCGTGAAGCGCCTGGGACCGCTGCCCCTCGAGACGATCGGCGAGCTCCTGGCGAGCCCCGTGCACGAGCATCGGCTGGCGGGCCTTGTGGCGCTGAACACCGCCTACGCGCGCGCGTCGGCCCCCCGCGCCCGCGACGATGGCGAACGGGAGCGCCTCGCCGCCTTCTATCTCGCGGCCGTGCGCGCCGGCCGGGTGGACAACTGGGACCTGGTCGACGCATCGGCCGAGTTCGTGCTGGGCGAGTACCTGTTCGATCGCCCGCGGTTCATCCTGTTCGAGCTGGCCGACTCGCCGGACCTGTGGTGGCGCCGGGTCGCGATGCTCTCCACATTCGCGTTCATCAAGCGCGGCGACGCCTCGACCACGCTCGAGCTGGCGGAACGCTTGCTCGACACGGGAGACCGCCGCGACCTGACGCAGAAGGCCGTCGGGTGGATGCTGCGCGAGGTCGGTAAGCGCGTGGAGCGACGCCTGCTGATCGAGTTCCTCGATGCCCACGCGCAGCGGATGCCCGCCGTGATGCTCTCCTACGCCACCGAGCATCTCGCGCCGGAGGCCCGGGCCGAGTACCGAGCCCGCCGCCGATCCTGAGCCCGCCCCGCTCCCACCCCGCCCCGCAGCGACTTACCGTCTGCGGGGCGACTTACGTCCTAGCGGGTAGTCCCGGCGCGGACGGTAAGTCGCACGTGGAGGGAGGGGGGATGTCTGGCGGTCAGTCGCACCGTTGACAAACTTCCTTACCTTGAGATAGAAAGTTAGCGCGGCCGTCGGGCCGGCTTCGGGAAGCCGGAGCACAGCCGTTCGGCACGGTCCGGAGCACAGCAGTTCGGCACGGTCCGGGCGATGCCGTCCGGCACGGTCCGGAGCGAACACGTCCGACGCCTCCGACCGCGCAGGGCGGGGCAGGCGCCGGGGCCGCGGCACCCGAGCATCCGTCACCGATCCGACACCGTCGGTCGCCACCGACTCAACGAGGAGTAGTAGAGAATGCCAAGCAATCGCGGGTCATCCTTCTTCGCCGACGCGGCGAAGACCACCATCACCCGGCGCGGTCTCCTGAAGGCGACCGGTGCCGGCGTCGCCGCCGTGGGGCTCTCCAGCCTGCTCGCGGCGTGCTCCAGCGGCGGAGGATCGTCCTCCGGCGGCAAGGCCACCGTGCGCATGTGGACCTGGTACACGGAGGTGAAGGACACCCTGCCCAAGGTCATCGCCGACTTCGAGTCCAAGCATCCGAACATCAAGATCGAGAGCCGCATCTTCGGAACGCCCGACCAATACCTGCCCGCGCTCACCGCCGCCGTCTCCGGCGGCGACGTTCCCGAGATCTTCGCCCCGCACGTGCGCGCCATCACCTACGGCGAGCAGGGCATCTCGGCCGACCTGAAGAAGGAGCTTGGCTCCGGCTTCCTGAAGGGCTTCTTCCCCTCCACCAACCAGGAGTACACGAAGGACGGCAAGCAGTACGCGGTCGGGTTCGAGGCACAGACCTTCGGCATCTTCTACGACCCCGACCTGCTCGCCAAGGCCGGCGTCGACGGCGAGCCGGAGACCTGGGACGATCTGATCGAGGCGGCGGCCAAGATCAACGCCATCGGCAAATCGGCCGTGTCGATCAGCTGCAACCCCGGAACGAGCGCGCTCGACTTCTTCCTCCCGCTGATCACGCAGGTCACGAACGACCCCACCTGGTACCTGAAGCTCGACCAGCTCGAGAAGGGATACAGCTACACGAGCAAGCCGGTCCTCCAGGCGCTGGAGCTCAACGACAAGATCGTCAAGGGCAAGGTGTTCCAGCCGGGGACGACCGGCACCTCCGGCGACCAGTCCCAGCAGCTGTTCTACACGGGCGGCACCGCGATGTTCTTCGCCGGCTCCTGGACGCCGTCCGGCCTCATCCAGAACGCCTCGCCCGACTTCGTGAAGCGCTACAAGATCATGAAGACGCCGGCGATCAGAAGCGGCGCGCGGCACTGGACCGCCGACCAGGCCGGCGCGGGTCTCGCGGTCTCGGAGACGAGCAAGAACAAGGACGCCGCCCTCACCTTCCTCAAGTACCTGTACTCGGAGGGCGTCTACGCCAAGCTCATGAACGCGTCGAGCGCGATGCCGTCGACCCAGGCCGCGGTGGAGCAGATCACCGACCCGCACGTGAAGCAGATGGCAGGCTGGCTGACCGACGGATGCCCGCACATCCCGTTCGGCGCCGGGTCGTCCGCCGCGGGCGATCCGCTGCAGAAGATCTTCGACCAGACCGCCACGCCCGCGGAGGTGGCCAAGCAGATGCAGTCCGCGGTCGAGAACGCCAAGGGCTGAGTCGACGGCCTCATGAGCACCTCCCCATCGACCCTGAGCGCCGGACTGCGTCCGCGCAACGGCGCCAGCCTGTGGAGACTGCAGCGTTCGGAGCGCCTGGCCGGCTACGCCTTCGTCGTGCCGATCACCGTGCTGTTCGTGCTGTTCGTGGGCTGGCCGATCGTGTTCGCCATCTACCTCAGCTTCACGAGATGGAGCGGCTTCGGCAGTCCCGCCGTCATCGGTGTGGACAACTACACCCGGATGTTCGCCGACCCGGTCGCCGCCGTCGCGTTCGGCAACACGATCCTGTTCGCCTTGGTCACGACCGTGCTGCAGACGGTGATCCCGCTGATCATCGCGGTGCTGCTGAGCAGCGTGTGGCGCGGGCTGAGCGTCGTGGTGCGCACGATCCTGTTCATCCCCGGCATCATCTCGTTCGTCGTCTCCGGCGTGCTGTGGAAGCTCATCTACGACCCCAACCTGGGGACGCTGAACGACCTGCTGCAGTCGGTCGGCCTCGGGGCGTGGCGACAGCACTGGCTGTCGGATCCCGCCCTCGTGCTGCCCTCCATCATCGTGGTGTCGCTGTGGAGCGCTGTCGGGATGAACATGCTGATCTTCTTCGCCGGCATCCAGGGGGTGGATCCCACCTTCTACGAGGCGGCGGAGGTCGACGGGGCGAACCGCTGGCAGCAGTTCTGGTACGTCACCGTTCCGAGCCTGAGGGTCGTCACCGCCATCGTGATCAGCCTCAACCTGATGAACGGCTTCAAGGTCTTCGACCTCATCTACGTGATGACGGCCGGAGGCCCGAACCACGCCTCGGAGGTGTTCGGCACCTATCTGTACAGCCTCGCGTTCGGCTCGACGGCCGGCTCGATCCCGCAGCTCGGCTACGGCAGCGCGTTCAGCGTGATCGTGATGCTGCTGTGCGGGGCGGCCGTGCTCGTGCAGATCGTGCTCTCGAGAAGGGCGAGCCGATGACCGCGCTGGCGACCCGCACCGGATCGGCCCCGAACGCGCACGCGAGGGAGGGCCGCCACAGGCGGTTCCCCGTCGGCCGGTCGTTCGTGGCGTTCATCCTGCTGGCGATCGCGGCGTTCACGGTCTTCCCGCTGATCTGGCTCGTGCTCACCTCGATCCGGCCGGCGAACACCGTCTTCAGCGGCGGCATCTGGCCGAGCTCGGTGACGTTCGACGCGTATCTGCGGGCGTGGAGCGCCACGGACTTCGGTCTGCACTTCCTCAACAGCCTCTGGATCACTCTCGCGACAGTCCTCGGCGTCGTGGTGTTCGCCTCGCTGGCCGGATACGCGTTCGCGAAGCTGAGGTTCCCGTTCAAGAACGTCATCTACGTGCTGCTGCTGGCGACGCTGATGATGCCGTCGACCTCGTTGATCATCCCGCTGTATCTGCAGCTGAAGAGCTTCGGACTGCTGAACACGCAGCTCGGGCTGCTCGTGCTGTACGTGTCGAGCTCCGCCCCGTTCTCGATGTTCCTGATGCGGGCGTTCTTCGAGACCCTTCCCGACGAGCTCGTGCAGGCGGCGCGGATCGACGGGGCCGGCGAGTTCCAGATCTTCTGGCGCATCGTCCTGCCGCTTGCCAGGCCGGGGCTCGCGACGGTGGTCATCTTCCAGTTCCTGCAGACCTGGAACGAGTTCATCTACGCCAACACCGTGCTGCAGAACACCGACGAGCTGCCGTTGCAGCCGGTGCTCTTCGGACTCGTCGGGCAGTACCAGACCGACTGGCCCACCCTGTGCGCCGGGCTCACCATGTCGATCGTGCCCGTCATCCTGGTCTACGTCTGGATGCAGCGTCACTTCGTCGCCGGGATGACGCTCGGCGCCGTGAAGAACTGACCCGACCCATGAGGAGATAAGAAGCATGCCCATCCAGAACATCCAGCTGAACGTCGCCGACGTCGCACGGTCCGCGGCGTTCTACCGCGACCTCATCGGCGCCCGGCCGGTCGGTGAGGCGACCGAGCACAGGGCGGTGCTCGACGTGGTCACGGCGACGATCGAGCTGGCACGCGCGGCCCCTGGCGCCGAGTCGACGTGGTCGGCCGACGACCTGCAGCGCGGATTCCGCCACATCGGCTTCAAGGTGAGCGGACTGGATGCCCTGGCCGACCGGCTGCACCGTGCGGGCGTGCCCTTCCACCTGGAGCCGCTCGAGGCGGAGGGCGACGTGCGCATCACGTTCTTCTTCGATCCCGATGGCACCCTGCTGGAGTTCGTGGAACGCGACCTGCGCTACACCACGGTGGTCGACGAGGAGCTCGTCGCCGCCGAGTACGCGCTCGGTGCGCCGGAGCGGCCCCGCTTCGACCACATCGCGCTCACGGTCGGCGACTTCGCGGCGACGAAGGACCACTACCGGTCGTTCGACTTCCACCACCACGGCACTATCCTGCAGCCGCACGACCCGCGCGGCTTCCGCATCGACTACCTGAAGGGCGGCGACACGGTGCTGGAGGTCTTCACGTACGATGCGCAGACGACGTTCCGCACCCCCCAGCTCGACGTGCCCGGATACGTGGCGGCACGGCTGGCGGGCACGGCGGCGGGCGACGCCGTCGTCGGCGACGGCCTCGACGGACCGGTGTACGCGGACGCCGACGGATTCACCTACACGGTGAGCGGATGACCCTCGCACCCGGCAGCGCGGACTGGATGCGCCCGCTCGGCGCCACCGGCCTGATCGTCTCGGCGGTCACCGCCGGCGGCGGCCCCCTTGGCAGCATGCCGGAGAGCTTCGGCTACGAGGTGGCCGAGGAGGATGCCGTCGCGCTGGTGCGCGAGATCCTCGGCAGCCCGATCCGCACGATCGACACCGCCAACGGGTACTCCGACGGCGCGAGCGAGCGCCGAATCGGCCTGGGCATGGCGCAGTACGCCGCCGAGCACGGCGGCATGCCCGATGACGTGCTCGTCATCACCAAGGTGGACGCGCGCGGCGGCGACTACTCGGGGGAGCGCGTGCGGGCATCCGTCGCCGAGAGCTCGCAGCGGCTGGGGCTCGCCCCCCTGCCGCTCGTGCACCTGCACGACCCCGAGTTCCACGACTTCGGCGCCATGACCGCGCCCGGCGGCGCCGTCGACGCCCTCGTCCGGCTGCGCGATGAGGGAGTCGTCGGCCACATCGGGCTCGCGGGCGGCGACGTGCACGAGATGGCCAGATACCTGGCGCTCGGCGTCTTCGAGGTGCTGCTCGTGCACAACAGGTGGACGATCGTGGACCACAGCGCCGAACGGCTCATCCGCGAAGCCCGCGAACGCGGGATGGCGGTGGTCAACGCGGCGATCTACGGGGGCGGCATCCTGGCGAACCCACGCGGCGGCCTCACGTCCTACGGGTACCGGCCCGCGCGGCCGGCGACCCTTGCCGCGATCGCGGCGATGGACGAGCTCGCCGCGAGGCACGGCACCGACCTCGCCACGCTCGCGCTGCAGGCGTCGCTGCGGGATCCGCTCATCGACACCACCGTCGTCGGCTTCAGCAAGCCGGAGCGCATCGCGTCGATCGTCCGCTCGACGCGTGCCGAGCTGCCGGACGAGCTCTGGGGCGAGCTCGAGGCCCTGCGCCCTGCGCCCGACAACTGGCTGGACGCCCGGCACTGAGCGGCCGCGGCGGTCCGCGCACGCACCAACACAGAAGGAGACACTCATGCCACTCGTCCGCGTCGACCTGCACGCGAGCCTCGCCGACAGGCGGGAGGCGCTCAGCCGGGCCATCCACGACGGCCTGGTGCGCGGCCTGCCCATGCCCGCCGACGACCTGTTCCAGGTCTTCCGGCTGCACGAGCCGGGCGACCTGATCTACACGCGCACGTTCCCGGATGCCGCGCGCACCGACATCGTGTACATCCAGATCCTGCTGGCGAGCATCTACCAGCCGGAGGACAAGCAGCGCATGTACGACGCGGTCGTCGGCAACCTGGTCGAGGCGGGAGTCAAGCCGGACAACGTGCTCATCGCGGTCACCGAGAACGCCGGGTCGGACTGGTTCGCGCCGTCGAAGAACTGGCGGCCCCGGCGGATCGAGGCGTCGGCATGAGCACCCGTGCGGAGTTCCCGGCCGACTTCGCGTGGGGCACGGCGACCGCGGCCTATCAGGTGGAGGGCGCCGCCCTCGAGGACGGCCGGACGCCGAGCATCTGGGACACGTTCGCGCGCCGCCCCGGCGCGATCGCCGATGGGAGCACGGGCGATGTCGCCGACGACCACTATCACCGCTTCCGCGAGGACGTCGAGCTCATGGCCTCGCTCGGCGTCGGCGCGTACCGGTTCTCGATCTCCTGGAGCAGGCTCCTGCCCGGTGCCGGGAACGAGGTGAACCCTGCGGCCGTCGCGTTCTACCGGGCACTGGCATCGGCGCTGCTGGAGCGAGGCATCCGCCCGTACGCCACCCTCTACCACTGGGATCTCCCCCAGGAGCTCGAGGATGCCGGCGGCTGGCTCTCCCGCGAGACCGCGGAGGCGTTCGCGCGCTACGCCGGCGTCGCCGTGCGCGAGCTCGGCGACCTGATCACCGACTGGATCACGCTCAACGAGCCGTGGTGCTCGGCGTTCCTCGGATACGCCTCCGGGGTGCACGCGCCCGGCAGGCGGACCGGGTCGACGGCGGCCCGCGCCGCACACCACCTGCTGCTGGGCCACGGAAAGGCGGTGACGGCGATCCGTGACGAGCGACCCGACGCGGCGGTCGGCATCACGCTGAACCTGTACTCGACGCGCCCGGCATCCAGGGCTCCCGCCGACCTCGACGCGGCCAGGCGCATCGACGGGCTGCAGAACCGCCTGTTCCTCGAGCCGGTGCTGGCCGGGCGGTACCCGGACGATGTGCTCGACGACCTGGGCGAGCGCGACTGGTTCCGGGCCCTGCCGGACTCGGACGCCCGGACCATCGCCACCCCCATCGACTTCCTCGGCGTGAACTACTACAGCCGCCACACCGTCGCAGCGGGGGAGCCAGAGGCGCACATCGCGAGCCCCCACCCGGGCAGCGAGGGCGTTCGGTTCGTCGACACCGGGGCCCCGCGCACCCAGATGGGCTGGGAGATCCACCCCGACGGCCTCCTCGACGTGCTCGAACAGGCGCACGCCTACGCCCCCTCCCTGCCGCTGTACGTCACCGAGAACGGAGCGGCGTATCCCGACACGGTGCTGCCCGACGGATCGGTGCACGACCACGAGCGCACGGAGTATCTGCGGTTGCACGTGGATGCCTGCGCGGCCGCCCTACGCCGCGGCCTGCCGCTGCGCGGATACTTCTGCTGGTCATCGATGGACAACTGGGAGTGGGCGTGGGGCTTCTCGCGCCGCTTCGGGCTGGTGTACGTGGACTACGAGACGCAGCGGCGCACGGTGAAGTCGAGCGGTCGCTGGCTGCGCGAGTTCCTCACCGGCGGCGCAGGACCGGCCGCCGCGTAGACCGCGCCGGGCGCCTCGGGCCGTCAGCCCCGGAGGTGGTGCGGGGTCAGGTGGCTGTGCAGCACGACGGACGCCGCGCCCCGGGCGGCAGCGCCCGGCCCGGTCTCGCCCATCTCAACGGCCACCGGGTGCACCTTGCGCATGAACGCGAGCCGGTCGAGCACGTCGCGCACCACCTCGAGGTAGATGGGACCGGCGATCGCGAACCCCGGTCCGGCCAGATAGATCCGGTCCAGGTCGAAGATGTTCGTCAGGCCGAGGACCGCGACGGCGAGGAGGTCGGCGGACCTCCGGATCAGCGCCGCGGCATCCGAGTCGCCGCTCATCGCTGCGGCGGCGATCGTGGAGAAGGAGGTGCGGACGTCCTCGCCCTCCCGCTCCCGCAGGCCCAGGCGGTCCCACAGCGCACGACGCTCGCGCGCGTTGCGCACGACGGCGGCCGGTGTGGCCAGCACCTCGAGGCATCCGCGGGAACCGCAGAAGCACGGGGGGCCGTCGACGTCGAGGCACACGTGGCCGATCTCGCCGGCGTTCGAGGACGCACCGCGATAGACGTCGCCGTTGACCACGAGGCCGCAGCCGATCCCGGTGGCCATGTAGATGGTCGCGAAGTCGTGAGCCGTGGAGACCCGGCCGGACCAGAACTCGCCGAGCGCGGCGCAGTTGGCGTCGTTCTCCAGAATCACCGGAAGCCCCGTCGCCTCGCCGAGGGCGTCCTCGATCGCGAACTCCTCCCATTCGCCGGTCTGCCGCGAGGAGCGCAGGACGCCGCCGGAGGCGTCCAGGCGTCCGGCGCCGGAGACGCCGATGCCGATGACGTCACCGCGCACGACGGCGTGCGCGGTGAGGAAGCGGCCGATCTCCCTCGCCACGCGATCGATCACGGCCTGTGGCTTGCTGCGTCGCGCGCCCGGGATGGCGTGGCTGTGCAGCACGGTGCCGTTGATGTCGCAGAGCACCAGCGAGATGCGCGCGTAGTCCAGTGAGACCCCCAGCGCATAGCGGGATGCCGCATTCAGCTCCAGGAGGACCGGCCGCTTCCCGCCCGTCGACTCGGCGTAGCCGGCCTCGACGACGAGGCCGCCGTCGATGAGCGTGCGGACGATCTTGGAGATCGTGGCCTCCGTGAGCCCGGACTTCTCGGAGAGCTCGATGCGGCTGACGCGCCCGCTGGAACGGATGAGATCGAGGATCGCGCTGCGCGTGTCCGCGGACGAAGCACCCTTGAGTCGGCGAGCCATGCGCACCCATCCGGTCGAGAATATTACTTACCTTAATGAAGTCTATTGGCTGTTGCAGGCGGCGCCGTGGCGCCGGTCCGCCGCCCCGCGGGCCCCCCGCCGCGACTTACCGTACCCGCCGCGACTTACGTCCTGGCGGGTAGTTCTGGCGCGAGTGGTAAGTCGCCGAGATGGGGAGTCGCGCCTCGCCGAGGGGGGCGGGGGGGGGCGGGGCGTCGCACGTCACATTTCGTCGCGCGACGACTCGTTTCGTCGCGGGGCGACGCACGCGGTGACCGCCTGGTAACAACGCGGTATGACTTCATACTTCGACAGCGACGACAAGCGGTACACGCGGCTCTACAGGTCCGAGACCCCGGACATCCTGGCGTCGTTCAACGACTTCAACGATGTGGTCTTCGCCGCGGAGGGCCGAGAGATCCCGCTGAAGTACCGCGAGCTGATCGCCGTGGCGGTCGCCATCACGACGCAGTGCGCCTACTGCATCGACGGCCACAGCGCCAACGCCGTGAAGGCGGGCGCCACGCGAGCCGAGCTCGCCGAGGCCGCCTGGGTCGCCGCGGCGCTGAAGGCGGGCGGAGCGTTCGCGCACGGGAGGCTGGCGCTGAAGCTGACCGACTCCCGATTCGCGGCGGATGCCGCGGCCCAGGGCGACGACGGCGCTCACGTGCACACGGCCGACCCTGGCCACTGAGGCCGGTTCGCGCCATGCCGGTCGTCCGCGGCGACCCGGAGCCTGCGCCGGCGGAGCGGGACCCCGGTGGTGAGAGGGCCCATTCGGCACGAGAAGACCGGTGAGGCATGCCGCTTCGTGCCGAAGGCCCGGTCTCGCCGACGAGGACGAGCGATCCGTCGGCGCGATCCGTCGGCGTTCCCGCCTCGCGTCCCGACGGCGGTCTCGGTGCGGACGCTAGTCGCCGTGGCGACACGTCGACCCTGCGTGAGGCGGCCGGGGCTCAGCGCACGGGGCGCACGAACGTGTACACCACCCGGTGATCGTCGCCGTCGAGGATGTGCACGTCGCGTTCCGGCACGCGCGTGAATCCGAGCGCGTGGTACAGCGAGTGTGCCACGGTCATGTGCTGGGCACTGTTCAGCGAGACGGCGGTGAGGGCGCGCTCGCGGGCGAGGTCGTCCGCGAGGTTCGTGAGGGCGGCGCCGATACCGCGGCGACGGGCATCGGGGCTGACCGCGAGCAGCCGGAAGTACAGCTCGCCCTCGACGCGTCGCTCGTACTCCGCGCCCGGCCGCAGGATCGAGGTCGTGCCGAGCAGGGCGCCCGTCGCGGGATCCTCGGCGACCCAGACCTCGAACAGATCGAGCCTGCTCTCGGGATGCCGCAACGTGAGCGCGTACTCCGCGCTCACCGGGTAGTCGTGCGCGTACGCCGCGTAGGTGAGCTCGCCGATCGCCCGGTACTCGTGCTCCCGCGCGCGGCGGATGCCCACGGCCGGCCGGGTTCGGGCCCTTGCTTCCGCGATCCGCTGCCGTGCCGGGGCCGACCCCGGCACGGCAGGCACGCCGCAGCCTCCGGCCGGCTCCCGCGCCGCCCCGCCCTGCTCGACGACGGCCTCCGACGACATCCGTGCCCTCCTCACTCCCGCTCGATCCCGACCATGCCACCGGCACGCGGCGCGGGCGATCGCGATCGACACGGGCGGAAATGCCGCGACATCCGCCGCAACTCGACGCAACGCGTCGACACACGCGGATGTGCTCAGCTCAGACGCGCACCGTCGCACGCTCCTCCGCGAGGAGCCGGCCGAGGTACCGCGCGAGCGCCTGCGGCGCCGATCGCGGGGCGACCGCCTCCACCTCCGCGTTGTAGTTCGTGTTGGTGTTCACGTCGTACGTCACGATCCGGTCGTCGTCGGTCTCGATGAACTCGATGCCCGCCACCTCGATGCCGTGGGCGGCCGTGAACTCCAGGTAGCGGTCCACGATCGGGTGGTCGAAGTCGCGGCGCAGGGCGAACAGACCCTGGCCGGCCACCGGCGCGGCGGTGGCTCCCGGGGGCACCAGGAAGGCGCCGGTCACGGGGTCGACGGCGCAGGCATCCGCGGGGCAGAGCTGGAAGCCGCCGTGCTCGGTGTCGGCGGTGATGGCGTAGACGAACTCGCCGCCCACCACCTCCACCCGGGTGATGAACGGATGCCGTGGCCGCAGGTACTCCTGCACAAGGGTGATGCCGTCCTGCGGCTCCTCGTAGTCGGGGCTCGCGAGGTACTCCTCCAGCTCGTCGACGCCGTCGAACCGGTGCACGCTCAGGCCCTTGCCTCCCTGGTTGTGCTTGGTGATGAACGGCGTCGAGAACCCGGATGCCGCCGCGACGAGCCTCGCCCTGCCGACCACCGCGGTCGTGCGAGGCACGTCGATGCCGGCGGCGCGCAGGGCGGCCAGCTGGGCGACCTTGCTGACCTCGAGCTCGAGGACGTGGCCTCCGTTCACGACGCGCCGACCGGAGGCCTCCAGCCACGCCAGCACGGCCCGCGCGTAGTCCTTCGAGTGCCCGTGCCCGCGCGTGTGACTGGACGCGCTGATGCGCGACCAGAACACGCCGCTGGGCGGCTCGGCGCAGAGGTCCAGCTCGCCGTCGACCAGCTCCCATTCCTCGAACCGGATGCCTTCCTGGCGGAACGCCGCACGGAACGGCTCCAGCCATTCCGCGTTCTCGTGCAGCACGTACAGCTGCGGCTCGGGGGCGCTCACGCGGCCGCCCCCGACGGGGTCTTCGGCGCGGCCGGGCCTGCGCCGCCGGCGTCGGGAGCGGCGTCGCCGGTCACAGCGTCTGCGACCGCGGTGGCCGGCCGCCAGCCGAGCGCCGGCGCGATCCGTTCGATGAAGTCGGCGAGGATCTGCCGGTAACGGTCGATTCCGAACTCGTACGGCAGCTCCAGCCGCAGCTCCTCCACGTCGGCGACGACGGCGTCCGTGGCGAGCTGGTCGACGATGCGGTCGCTGCTGCCGATGAGGTCGAGCGCGAAGCGCGTCTGCTTGTCACCGTGCGCGCTCAGCGTGCGCTCGTGGCGCGACCGGCCGTATTCGAGGTAGTCCTGCCTGGCGCGCGCGCCCGCGCTGTCCGTCGGCAGGATGACACGGCCCAGCGCGATCCTGGGTGCCGCCCGTCGTCCCGTCGTCCCTGCCGCCGTGGCCGCGTTCTCGGCGAGCCCCTCGCGGTAGGCGCGGAGCACCTCAGACTGAGCGGCGGCGAAGTCGGACGCGCCGGGCACGGAGACGATGTTGCCTGTCAGCAGGTTCAGCCCGTTCCTGCCCGCCCAGCCGGCGGAGGTCACGCTGCCGCCGCCGTACCACAGCCGCTCGAGGAGCCCGGGGCTGTGCGGCTGCAGGCGTGGGCGCTGCACGTTGCCGGGCGAGTGGATGACGGTGTGCTCATCGCCGATGAACTCGCCGCGGAGGTTCTCGGCGAGCCGCGCGATCCGCTCGTGCGAGAAGTCGATGTCGTGCCAGTCCCCGTCGAACACCCGGTCGCCGATCAGGTCGATGTGCGGCGGCGTGCCAGCGCTCACGCCCACCTGCAGCCGCCCGCGTGAGAGCACGTCCGCGGTGGAGAGGTCCTCGGCGAGCCGGAACGGGCTCTCGTAGCCGATCGGGATGACCGCGCTGCCGAGCTCGATCCGGCGTGTGCGCTGGCTCGCTGCCGCGAGGAACACCGCCGCCGACGAGACGCCGTGCTCGAGGTGTCGCTGTCGCACCCAGGCGCCGTCGTACCCGAGCTGCTCGCCGTACTCGAACAGCTCGAGCGTCTCCTCCAGGCCCCGGTACGGATCGTCGTCGGGATAGTTCCCCGGGCTGAGGAACGAGACGGAACGGATGTGCACGGAGCTCATGTGGGCTCTCCCTCGGGTCGTGGTCTGTGTGCGGCGTCGGTCGGTCGATCAGTCGAAGTAGCGCGGCACGTCGACCACGCCCCCCGCCTGCTCGAAGTCCTCGTCCACCGCCGCGCGGAGGCCGGCGTCGGTCAGGTAGTCCAGAGCCGTGAGGGCGAGGCCGGTGGCGGCGTCCAGCACCGCGCGATCCCCCTCCCGCCCCCGCGCGTACCGGCCGAACTCGGCGGTGTGCAGGGCGACATCGGGCGGACCGACGGCGATCACGGGATGGATGCCGGGGATCCGGACGCTCACATTGCCGAAGTCGGTGGATGCCGCCAGCTCCGACGGCACCACCGCGCTGGTGAGGGCCTTGCGGCCGCGCTCCGCCTGCCGAACGGCCCACCGTGCCGCGAGCGGCCCGTTGGTGCGCGTGGGGAGTGTGAACGGCTGCGGATCCCATTCCGCCTCAACGCCGGTGCCGGTGGCGAGCGCCGCCGCATGCGCGATGTCCTCCATGCGCGTGCTGAGGTCCTTCAGCGTCTCGGCGTGATGGGAGCGCAGGTAGTACTCGATCGTCGCGCCGCCTGGCACGATGCTCGGCCTGTCGCCGCCGTCGAGGATGATGCCGTGCACCCGGTCGCCCGGCGGAAGGTGCTGGCGCAGGTAGCCGACCGCCTGATAGTTGAGTGCGACGGCGTCCAGCGCGTTGCGGCCCATGAACGCACTGGCGGAGGCGTGCGCCGGGATGCCGTTGTAGTGGACCCGCAGGATACGGCGACCGATGAACGGGTGGTCGATCGCGTCGTAGCCGAACGGGTGCGCCATGATCGCCGCGTCGATGCCGCCGAAGGCGCCATCGCGGGCGAGCAGCTCCTTGCCGCTGTTGCCCTCCTCCGCGGGCGTGCCGAGCAGCACCGCCCTGCCGGGGAGGCGATCGGCGACGGCGTGCAGGGCGAGGAACGCGCCGACCGCTGACGCCGCGATGATGTTGTGGCCGCAGCCGTGGCCGATGCCGGGGAGCGCGTCGTACTCGGCGAGGATCGCGATGCTCGGCCACGGAGCGTCGCCGCCGCGGTGCCGAGCGTCGTCGCGCTCGCCCGGTCCGAACTCGGCGCGCAAGGCGGTGTCGAGTCCGTGCATGCCCACACGGGCCGGGATGCCCGCCTCGCGGATGGTGCGCGCGATCGCCGCCGCGCTGCGCGTCTCGGCGAACGCCTCCTCGGGGTGGTCGAAGATGTCGTGCGACAGGGCGATCAGCTCGTCGGCCCGCGCGGACACGGCGTCGGCGACGATGGCGGCGAGGCCGGCCGGCGCGCCGGCGAACGGCGAGGTGACGGGCGCGGCATCCTGCGCCTTGCGCCTCGTCGTCTCCGAGAGCGCGTCCAGGTAGTGGCGGTTCGGCTCCACCGGGCGCGAACCGACTCGCGCGCGCGGCTCGGGGATGCTCATCGGCGCGTTCTCCTCCGTCGTGCTCCGCAGGCCGGGCGTCGGGTCGGGCGCGGGAGCGCGAGCCTCGACCGTTCGTCGCATTCACCCGAGGATGCCTCGCGCCGCCGGTGGCCGCCCGCCCAATGGTCGAAATGTGACACCAGGTTCACTTCCGTTACGCGCCCTTCCGTCCTGTTAAGAATGCGATTGCCGGGCGCGCCACAACCTGCGGCAATGGGAGCACGGTCGGCGGCGACTCGTGAACGGAGGCGGGAATCGTGTCGAACGAGCAGGGATCGGGGCTCGCGCGCTACGTGCTGGGCAGGCTCGCCCAGGCCGCGTTCGTGCTCTGGGCGGCGTACACCCTCTCGTTCCTGATCCTCTGGTCGCTGCCGGGGAACATCATCGCGAACATCACGGGCGGGCAGGCCACCGACCTGACGAAGGAGCAGATCTCGAAGATCGAGTCGACGTGGGGCCTGGACGACCCCCTGTGGCTGCGGTACCTGAACTCCCTCGGCCGAGCCCTGCACGGAGACTTCGGCATCTCCTTCGCCACGCAGCAACCGGTATCGCGGCTTGTGGCGCAGAGCATCCCGCCCACCGTCGCGATCGCCGGCCTCGGGTTCCTCTTCGCGCTGGTCTTCGGGGTGGGCATCGCCCTCGCCGCCACGCGGGCGCGGTGGCGGTGGCTCTCCGGGCTCCTTCTCGCCCTGCCGCCGCTCGGCGTCGCGATCCCCTCGTTCTGGCTCGGGCTGCTGCTGATCCAGTTCTTCTCGTTCGCGATCCCGATCTTCCCCTCCACCGGGAACGACGGGTTCGTCAGCGCCGTGCTGCCCGCCATCACGCTCGCGGTTCCGACCAGCGCGCTGATCGCGCAACTGCTCGCCTCCGGGCTCCAGCAGGCGCTCGCGCAGCCGTACGCCGACACCGCGCGCGCCAAGGGCGCGTCCGCGTCGCGGGTGCAGCTGCGGCACGCGTTCCGCAACGCCGTGCTGCCCGCCCTCACCGTCTCGGGTCTCGTGGTCGGCGGCCTGCTGGCCGGCTCCGTGGTGACCGAGACCGTGTTCAGCCGCAACGGCATCGGTCGCGTCACCGCGTCGGCGGTCTCGGCACAGGATGTGCCGGTCGTGCAGGCGGTCGTGGTGTTCGCATCCGTCGTGTTCGTCCTCGTGAACCTCATCGTCGACCTGGTGTATCCGCTGCTCGATCCGCGGATCGTGACGGTGCGACGTCGCCGGCTGCCGGTGACGCCGATCCCGGAGGGTGTGTGATCGCGTGTCCGAGAGCACCGTGGTGAACGCGGCACTGGGCTCGGCGCCGGCCCATGGTCGTCCCGAGAGCGCAGAGGATGCCGCCGAGCACACCGGAGGACGCATCGCCTCCGTGCTCTCCTATCTGCGTGCCCGGCCGGGACTGGTCGCCGCGGTGATCTGGATCGTCCTGCTCGTGCTCGCCGCACTGGCCCCCACGCTCTTCACCGGCACCGATCCGCTCGAGTCGGTCGCCCTGCCGCGCACGGCGCCGTCCGCCGCCCATGTCTTCGGCACCGACGACATCGGTCGCGACCTGTTCGCCCGCGTCGTCCACGGCACCCGCCTGTCGCTGGGAGCGGCAGCGCTCGCGATCGCGATCGGCGTCGTCGTCGGAACCGTCCTCGGGCTCCTCGCCGGCTACCTCGGCGGGTGGGTGGATGCCGCGGTGATGCGCATGGTCGACGTGCTGCTCTCCATCCCCGCGATCCTCCTGGCGCTCGCGCTGGTGGTCGCACTCGGCTTCGGCACCGTCAACGTGGCGATCGCGGTCGGACTGACCTCCATCGCCGGAAACGCGCGGATACTCCGCTCCGAGGTGCTCAGGGTGCGCAACAGCACGTATGTCGAGGCCGCCCGCGCCGGTGGCGCCCGGCCGGTGCGCGTGCTGGTGCGCCACGTGCTGCCGAACTCGATCACCCCGTTGCTGGCGCTGATCGCCCTGGACTTCTCGAGCGCTATCCTGGCGATCTCCTCGCTCAGCTTCCTCGGATACGGCGCCCCGCCACCCACGCCGGAGTGGGGCGCGCTCGTCTCGGGCGGTCGCGACTTCCTCGCCTCCGCCTGGTGGATGACGACGCTGCCCGGCCTGGTGATCGCTCTGACCGTTCTTGCGGGCAACCGGCTTTCGCGCGCATTCACCGGGGAGGGGACGCTGCGATGACCGGACCATTGCTGAGCGTCGACGACCTTCGTGTCGAGTACCGCAGCGGGCGCACGAGGATCCGCGCCGTGCGCGGTGTCTCGTTCGAGATCCGGCCCGCCGAACGGGTCGCGCTCGTCGGGGAGTCCGGGTCGGGCAAGTCCACCATCGCCGCCGCCGTCGTGCGACTGCTGGCGCCGGCCGCGACCGTCACGGGCGGGGGCATCCGCTTCGACGGGGCGGACCTGCTCTCCGCGCCGCCGCGCCGGGTGCGTGCGGTGCTCGGTCGCCGCATCGGATACGTGCCGCAGGACCCCACCGTGTCGCTCAACCCGGTGACGCGCGTCGGTGAGCAGATCGCCGAGGTGCTGACCATACACGGTCTGGCGAATCGCAAGACGGCACGGATCGACGCCGTCGCCGCGCTGGAGAAGGCCGGAATTGATCACCCGGCGGAGCGTGCCCGGCAGTTCCCGCACGAGCTCTCCGGCGGTCAGCGGCAGCGCGTGCTCATCGCGATAGCGCTCGCCGCCCGGCCCGCCCTGCTCGTCGCAGACGAGCCGACCAGCGCCCTCGACGTGACCGTGCAGCGCCGCATCCTCGACCACGTCGACGACCTGACGGCCGACGCCGGGGCATCCGTTCTGCTCATCACGCACGACCTCGGCGTGGCGGCCGACCGCACCGACAGGATCCTCGTGATGTCGCACGGCCGGATCGTCGAGGCCGGCACCCCCGAGCAGATCCTGGGAGCGCCGCAGGACCCCTACACGAGGTCTCTGATCGCCGCCGCGCCGAGCCTGAACACCGTGGGCACCACGTTCCTCGACAGGGCGCGTCTGGCCGCGCCGGCACACACGCCCGCGGACCCGCCTGATGCGCCGGATGCCGGATCCGCGCCGATCGTCGAGGCCGTCGGACTCGTGAAGGACTACCACTCGGGCGGCCGTTCCTCGCGCGCCGTCGACGATGTCAGCCTGTCGATCCGCCGTGGCCGCACCCTCGCGCTCGTCGGCGAGTCGGGCTCGGGGAAGACCACGACGGCGCGACTCGTGCTCCGACTCGCCGAGCCGACCGCTGGCGAGATCCGGTTCGACGGGCAGGACATCACCGCCCTCCGCGCCGGCGCGCTGCGGCGGCTGCGGCGTCGCATCCAGGTCGTCTACCAGAACCCCTACGACTCCCTCAACCCGCGGATGTCGGTGGGCCGGCTCATCGAGGAGCCCGCCCGTTCCCTGGGCATCGGGTCGCGCGCCCAGCGGTCGGCACGCGCGGCGGAGCTCGTCGACCTGGTCGGGCTTGCCTCCTCGGTGCTGTCGCGGCGCCCGGCCGAGCTGTCGGGGGGCCAGCGGCAGCGGGTGGCGATCGCCCGCGCCCTGATCGTCCGTCCCGACCTCGTCGTGCTGGACGAGCCGGTGTCGGCCCTGGACGTGCGCGTGCAGGCCCAGGTGCTCGAGCTGCTCGCCCGGCTGCAGGCCGAGCTCGGGGTCGCGTACCTGTTCATCAGCCACGATCTCGCCGTCGTGCGCCAGATCTCGCACGAGGTCATCGTGCTGCGCGGGGGCGTCGTGGTCGAGCAGGGGCCGACCGAGGACGTGCTGACCGATCCGCGACACGAGTACACCCGAGAGCTTCTCGCCGCCATACCCGGGCATGCGCAGCGCCCGCCGCATGGTGAGTCGGATGCCGGGACCGCCCCGTCCACCGCCCGCGCGCCATCCACCGCACTCGCATCATCCACCGCGCCCGCACGCTCGGGCGCGCACACGACTGGAGACATCCGATGAAGACCCCTCCCCCGCCCGCGCGCAGGATCATCCGCCGCGCCGCACCCCTGATCGCCGTCGGCATCGCCGTCGCGCTGGCCGTGACGGGATGCAGCCCGTCAGCGAAGAGCGGCTCGGCGGCGTCCGCCACCGCGGACTCCTCGAAGCCGGTCAGCGGCGGAACGCTCACCTTCTCGCTCGACAACGACCCGATCAACCTGAACCCGCGGATCCCCGGAAGCGGCAACGACACCCTCTACGTCGAGCGTCAGCTGGTGGACTCACTGGTCGAGCAGGATCCGGCCACCGGCAAGATCATCCCGTGGCTGGCCGAGAGCTGGACGGTGAACGCCGACGCGACCGCCTACACCTTCACGCTCCGCAAGGGCGTCACGTTCTCCGACGGGACGCCGTTGACCGCCGCCGTGGTCAAGCAGAACTTCGACGACATCGCACAGAACGCGACACAGGCGACCAACGCGATCACGCAGCTGGCCGGCTACACCGGCACGAGCGTGAAGGACGATCAGACGTTCACCGTCAGTTTCAGCAAGCCGGACGGCGCGTTCCTGAACGCGGCGAGCTCGGTGGCGCTGGGCATCCTGGCGCCGAGCACCCTGGCGCTGCCGTATCCGCAGCGAGCCGACGGCTCGAAGGTGGTCGGCTCCGGGCCGTTCGTGCTGGAGAGGTACACGCCGAACACATCGGTGGTGCTGAAGCGCCGTTCCGGGTACGCCTGGGCGCCCAAGGACTACGGCAACCGCGCGGCGGCCTACGTGGACAAGGTGCAGTTCACCATCGTGCCCGAGGCCGGCGTGCGCACCGGCAGCCTGACCTCGGGGCAGGTCGACGTCATCGGCGGCGTGCTGCCGCAGGACATCCAGTCGCTGAAGAGCGCGAAGCTGCCCCTGGTCATCCGATCCAATCCGGGCATCACCTTCGGGCTGACCCCGTTCATCGGGTCCGGCCCGCTGGCCGACCAGGACGTCCGCCGCGCGCTCCTGACCGCCGTCGACCGCAAGCAGATCCAGCGGTCCGCGCTCACGCCCGAGTTCAAGGTGGCCACCAACGTGCTGGCCGCGAACACCCCCGGCTGGGCGGATCAGGGCAAGCAGCTCGGCTACGACCCGGCCGCGTCGAAGAAGCTGCTCGACAAGGCCGGATGGAAGGTGGGAGCCGGCGGGATCCGGGAGAAGGACGGCCAGAAGCTCCAGCTCACCCTGGGCTGGATCAGCAACTTCAACCCGAACCAGTCGATCGTGCAGATCATCCAGCAGGAGCTGAAGGCCGTCGGCGTCGGCGTCACCCTGTGGTCGGGCACCGTTCCGCAGCTGCTGGCGCAGGAGGCCAGCGGAAAGCTCGACCTGCTCTATGGCAACCTCTCCCGCGCCGACGGCGACGTCCTTCGCACGCAGTTCTCCTCCGCCACGACCGCGACCACCAACAAGTTCGACGATGCCGAGCTCGATCAGCTGCTCACCGCGCAGCTGGGCACCGCCGACCAGAGCAAGCGCAACAAGATCGCGCAGCAGGCGCAGGAGCGCATCCTCCAGCTCGGCTACGACGTGCCGATCGTGGAGCTCACGACGGTGCTCGGCACACAGAGGAACGTGCACGGTGTGGTCCTCGGCGCCGACTCGCGTCTCGGCCTGCTGGTCGACGCGTACGTGGGCAAGAAATAGGAGACGGCGCATGGTCAAGATCATCGGGCTGGATCTCATCGCGAACACCCCGGACCATCAGGGCCGCGTCCCGTCCACAAACGAGCGGCTGAGCCAGACGATCCGCAACGCGGTGGCGTTCGAGCAGCTCGGCTTCGACGGCTTCGCCGTGGGAGAGCGCCACCATCCGCCGTTCCTCTCCAGCGCGCCGCCGGTGGTGCTCAGCCACATCGCCGCGCTCACCGGCAGGATTCGCCTGTTCACCGCGGTGACGCTCCTGTCGGTGCTCGACCCCGTGCGGGCGGCCGAGGACTACGCGACCCTCGACCACCTCGCCGGAGGCCGGCTCGAGCTGATCATCGGCAAGGGCAACGGGCCGGAGCAGGCCGAGCTGTTCGGCATCGGACGCCTTCAGGCCTGGGACACCATCCGGGAGAACTACCTACTGCTGCGTCGGCTCTGGTCGGAGCAGAAGGTCACCTGGGCTCCGAAGGAGGGGGTGGTGAGCATCCGGCACACCCCCCTGAACGACGCCCAGGTGGAGCCGAAGCCGCTCCAACGGCACGTGCGCATCTGGCACGGCTCGGCGACCTCGGAGCGCTCGGTCGAGCTGGCCGCCGAGAACGGCGACCCGGTGTTCTCCGCCAACGGCTTCAACCCGGTGGAGCACTACTCACGTCTCACCGATCACTACCGCCGCGTCTGGGCCGAGCTCGGGCGCGACCCGAAGGACGCGCTCGTCGGCGCCGGGCACATCGCATTGCTGGTCACGCGTCGCTCGCAGGACGCGGTCGAGGCGTACCGGCCGATCTACGAGCGCCTCGCGGAGCGGTTGCGGGCAGACGCCCACGGGCAGCTTCCCGGCACCTACACCCTGTACGACTCCTACGAGGACTATCTGGAGCGAGGCTCCGCGCTCATCGGGAGCCCGCAGCAGGTCGTCGACAAGGTGAACCGCTACCACAGGGCGTTCGGCAACTCGCTCATCAACGTGAGCGGTCACCCGGGCGAGCTGGATCCGATCGCGTGGACGGACTCCCTCGAGCTGTTCCAGTCGGAGGTCGCGCCCGAGCTGCGGCGCACGATCCCGAGCCCGCCGTGGCCGGAGCCCATCGAATCCGGGCGGCGCGAAGCCGCGCCGGCCGCGCTCTGAACGCGGTGCCGAAGCCTCTTATCGTTGCTCCGACCCCGTTGCCGACCCCGTGGCATCGACGTCGCGAGAGAGGAAGCGTCCATGTCTGCCGAGCCCGGCGCCCCGGCCACGCAGCTGGCGTTCTTCTACGTTCCGGTGACGGATGCCCGTGCCCGAGTCGTGCTCGAGGACCTCGAGCGCGAGTACGACACACGCTACGGCGACCTGCTCACCGAGCCCGCGGCCGCCGAGATCACCCGGTATCCCCCGGAGTCGTTCGGACCGCCGCACGGCGCCTTCGTCGTGCTGGAGCGCGACGGCGAGGTCGTCGCCGGCGGAGCCTTCATGCGGCTCGACGACGACACCGCGGAGCTCAAGCGCATCTGGACGCATCCAGACCACCGCAGGCGGGGGCTCAGCCGACTCATCGTGACCGAGCTGGAGGCCGAGGCCGCTCGGCGCGGGTACCGCCGCGTCTTCCTCACGACGGGACCGCGCCAGCCGGAGGCCGTAGGCCTCTACCGTAGCGCGGGATACTCCGACGCCGTGTGGCCCGACGACGGTGAGCTGGTCGGGTTCGCCTTCGAGAAGGCCTTGGCCGCGGCCCCGCGCTGATCCGGGTCGGTCTGACAGGTGGCCGCGATCGGCCGCTGGATCCATGCGCCCGGGTACGAGGCTCGGCGATGGCCGCTACTCGGCGCCCGAGGCGACCCGTCTCCCCGCCGTGTCCTCGTCCGTGGCGGTGGCCTCGTCCGTGCCGCCTGCGCGTCCGGCCCCGCGCCGGGTCAGCGGCGCCCGCAGGCCGAGGTTCTCGCGCAGCGTGTCGCCGGGATACTCGCTCCAGTAGACGCCGCGCTCCTGGAGCTCCGGCACGAGCTTGTTCACGATATCGTCGAGCCCGCCCGGAACGAGCCACGGCGTGATGTTGAAGCCGTCCACCACGCCCGCTTCGGCGAAGCGCTCCAGCTGGTCGGCGATCTGCGACGGCGTGCCCGCGAAGCCGCGGCGCGCACTCAGGTGGATGACGAGCTCACGGATGCTGTACCCCCGTTGCGCGCTCAGCTCTCGCCACTGCCGCGCCGTCTCCACGGCCTTCGCGGCCCGGAACCCGGCGCCGCGCGTCTCACCGGTGATCTGCTGCACCGGATCGAAGTCGGGCAACGGGCCCTCCGGGTCGAGATTCGACAGCTCGGTGCCCCAGAGCGCCTCGACGAACGCGACGGCGGTCTGCGGCGAGATCTGGTGCTCACGCACCCATCGCACCTTCTCCTCGGTCTCGGAGGCGTCGTCCACGATGATGAACTCCTGGCCGGGGAAGATCTTCAGGTCGTCGGCCGGGCGGCCGGCGGCGACGGTCCTGGCACGCATGTCTGCGGCGAACTCGGCGGCACCCTCGAAGTCCCCGTGCGCCGAGAAGATCACCTCGGCGTTGTGCGCGGCGAAGTCGCGGCCCTCCTCGGAGTCGCCGGCCTGGAACAGCACCGGGTGCTCCTGCGGACTCCGCGGCAGCACGCCGCGGCCCCGCACCGAGTAGTACTTCGTGTCGTAGCTGAACGGCTCCGGCAGCACCGACGGGTCGGCGGGGGCGTCGCCCGGGCCGGGCGCGGCGCCCCCGCCCGCCACGCCGTCCCACACCCGCCGTGCGATGGCGATCACGTAGGCGGCATGCGTGTACCGGTCCGCGTGGTCGAGGTAGCCCCCGCGACGGAAGTTCTCCCCGGTCCACGCGTTGTCGGTGGTGACGACGTTCCACGCGGCGCGACCGCCGGAGAGCACGTCGAGGCTCTGCAGCCGGTGTGCGAGGTCGATCGGGTCGTTGTAGGTGGTGTTCTGCGTGGCGACCAGGCCGATGTGCTCGGTCACCGCGGAGAGCGCGGCGAGCTGGGTGAGGGCATCCGGCCGGCCGGCTATGTCGAGGTCGTGCAGCCGTCCGAGGTGCTCGCGCAACCGCAGGCCCTCACCGAGGAAGAACGCCGTGAACAGGCCGCGCTCGGCGGTCTGGATGACGCGGCGGAAGCTCTCGAAGTCGGTCTGGGAGCCGCTCTCCGGCACGTTCCACACCGTGGACGAGTTCACCCCCTGGAAGAAGACGCCGAACTGGATGCCCTTGCGCCGCTCGGAGCGTCCTTCGGGCGAGGTCCCGCCCACCGGATCGGCCCCGCCCACCGGGCGGCCCGATCCCGTGATGCGTCGTGCGTCGAATGCCCTCATCGTGCGACCTCCAGTCGGTCGGTGGCGGACGGAATCGTGTCATCGGTCGTCTCTCCGGCGCCGCGCGCGGCAGCGAAGCGGTTCGCCGGCCTGGCGAGCCCGAGCGTCGTGCGCAGGGTCTCCCCGGCGCGCGGCGAGCGGAAGACGTCTCGACGGCGCAGCTCCGGCAGCACCGCACGACCGAGCTCGTCGAGGTCGATGCCGAGGTGGGCGGGGAAGAGGCGCACGCCGTCGGCGATCCCGGCAATGGCGGCGAGCAGGTCGGTGAGGGCGTGCGCGGGACCGGCGAAGCGTGCGCGGGAATCCGCGAACGTCGGTGCGGCGGCGGTGGCCGCCAGCCGCTCCCGGGCGGGAAGGCCGGCGGAGTCGAGCGCGAAGCCGAGCTGGGCGATGAGCAGCACGCCATCCGGAAGCTGGTCGCGTGCTGTCGCGAGCGACGCGGCTGCCGCGGACGCGACCGCCGGCACGGCCGCCGGGCCGAACGCCAGGGCGCCGGCGCCCTGGGCCGCCACGTCGACCAGTGCCGCGTCGAGCTCGGCCGAGCTGCCCGCCGCGCCGATCACGACCGGCTGACCCTGCGGGGACCGCGGGATGATCGATGGCCCCTTCACCGAGAAGCGCTCGCCGGCGAAGTCCGCGTAGTGCACCTTCTCGCGGTCCAGGTAGCGGCCGGAGGCGACATCGCGCACCACGGCGTCGTCCTCCCAGGTGTCCCAGAGACGGCGCACGGCCTCCACGACGTCCACGAGCTCTGCGTCGGCCAGCTCGCGCGGAAGCGGGTCGCGACCGTGCCTGGCCGCGATGGCGGCGTCCGGGTCGGCGGCGGCGATCCAGCCGCCGCGGCCGAGCGAGGCGGTGTCGAGGCTGGCCAGCTGCGTCGCCACGTGGAACGGCTCGTTGTAGAGCGCGTGCACCACAGGAAGCAGTCCGATGGAGCCGGTGAGGGGGGCGACGGACGCCGCGCGCAGGACGGCATCCAGCCGGCCGTACCTGGCGCCGTCGGCGATGCGAGTCGGGTGGTCCTGGAAGCTCACGGCGGTGACACCCGCGCGCTCCGCGGCCAGCGCGGCGCGGGCGATCTCGGATGCCGGCGCGCGGTCGACGCCCGCGGCATCCTGCTCGAGCGCGTCGTCGAGCTCGACGATCACGGCGAACGATCGGGTCATGATGGACTCCTTTCGGTCCCGGCGCCCACGAGCGCCGGTGTCTTGCTCCACGCCTCGGCCAGCAGCCGGTACGAGTTCACGCGATCGGCGTGGTCGTGGGTGATCGTGGTGACGAGCAGCTCGTCCGCTCCGGTGACCCGTTGCAGGGTCTCCAGGCGTTCCACCACGGTCGTGGGGGATCCGACGAACTGCGTGTCGACGCGGTCCTGCACGGCGGCGCGTTCCTCGTCGGTCCAGGAGACGGCATCCGCCTCCTGGAGCGTGGGGAACGGGATCGCGCCGCGACCGGAGCGGATGCTCAGCACCCAGGGCGCATAGCCCGCCGCCAGCCGTTCGGCGCGCTCGTCGGTCTCGGCGACGACCGCGTCGACGGAGACGATCACGTGCGGCCGCTCGAGGTCGGCGCCAGGCCGGAACGACGCCCGGTACTCCCCGATCGCCTCGAGCACGAACGACGGGGCGACGTGATAGTTCGCGCCGAAGCGGAGCCCGCGTTCGCCTGCGAGCCGTGCGCTGGGCCCGGCCGTGCTGCCGTGCACCCACACCTGCACCCCGCGGTGGTCGTGCGCCGGCGTCGCGACAACCGGCACGCCCTCCGGGCTGACGTAGTCGCCGCGGAGGAAGGCGAGGATGTCGTCGACGGAGTCGGCGAAGTCCGCCCCGCCGTCGCGCGCCAGCAGCCCGGAGATGACGGCGAACCGCTCGCCGCCGAACCGCGGGAAGCGCGGCGAGGGGATCACCAGGCCGTCGACGATCCTGTCGGGTGCGACGGCGGGCGGGTTCGCCGCCAGGGCCTCGTAGCCGCCCGAGCCCTCCGCGGTATGGGCACGGGCCGCGCCGCCTCGGGACGGGGCCCGGCCCAGGCCGAGGTCGAACCGGCCGCTGTATGCGCCGAGCAGACCGGCGGCCTCCGCGATCTGGATCGGACGGTAGTTCCCGAGCAGCGTGGCGGCGGTGCCGACGCGGATCCGGCCGGTCGCCGCCGCGATCAGCGCGGCGAGCACGTGCGGCGCCGACCCGGAGATGCCGGGATTCGCGTGATGCTCGGCGAGCCAATACCGCGCGTAGCCGAGCCGCTCGGCGTGCCGGGCGAGGTCGATGGAGTTGTGCACGCCGTCCGCCGGGCGGGATCCGCTGGAGAACGGTGCGAGGTCGAGCACCGAGAGCGGCACGCGCGAACGATGCTCGTGGTCGCCCTCCTCGCGGGTGCGGCGCTCGTCGTGCGTCTGCGGACCTGCGAGCGCGGCGTGGTCGTGCGTTGCGTGGTCCTGCGTCACGAGTCCTCCTGCCCGTCGGATGCCTGCGCCCAGGTTCCGTCACAGCGGGGGCACGGCGCGCGGATGTTACGCAACCGGTCGCAGCGTTACGCGCCGGGTCACCGTGTTACCTCATCGGTCATCGCGTGACGACGGCGGGGTAACAGACGTGCGTTCGTGTCCGGACCGTGCGTGTAATTGCCCACACGCCGAAGGAGCCCGACCCGCATGGCCCGCACGGCGCAGATCGCGGGCCGGGGTACGCCGGCCGCGCGACCACAGCTCCACACACACCCCTTCCGAACGGATCCGCGGATCCTTCCAGCACGAGGAGCCCACCATGAGCGACGAACCCACCGACAACGCGTCCGGCGCCGACGAGTCCGCCGGCGGAACACAGTCCGCCGCCGGAGCACCCAGCGCCAATGCGCCGGAGGGGACGGGAGCCACCGCTCCCCACGTTCTGCCCAGCGGCGCGCAGGTGACGACCGCCGCGGACGACGCGGATGGCGCCAAGGGCGTCTCACGCCGCGGCCTGCTCACCGGGGTCGGCATCGGCGCGGCCGTCGTCGTGGCCGGAGGCCTCGGCGGCTGGTGGTTCGTGAAGAGCCAGGACACGGGCACCGCCACCGCGAAGGGGCTCACCGTCACCAAGTCGTGGGCGGACAAGACGCTCACGCTCACCACACCGAGCGGCGTCTGCGACGCCCCGCTGGTCATCGCGTATGAGAAGGGGCTGTTCCGGAAGGCGGGCCTCGACGTCGTGCTCAAGAAGGCGGGCACCGACGAGGACCTCACCGCGGCCGTCGGCTCCGGCAAGTACGTGGCCTCCAACGGCATCTTCTTCAACTACCTGGGCCCGATCTACAACGGCACGCCCGTGAAGCTCTCCGGCGGCCTGCACCACGGATGCCTCGACCTCTACGTCCGCAACGACGGCTCGGTTCCGCACGTCTCGTCGCTGAAGGGCAAGAAGATCGGCGTCAGCAGTCTGCAGGGCTCGGCCACCAACTTCTTCTCGCTCGATCTGCTCGACGCCGGCATCAACTCCAGTCCGGATGCGAAGCAGGTCGAGTGGGTCGTCATCGAGCAGGACCTTCTGCCGCAGGCGCTCAAGGACAAGAAGGTCGACGCGATCGCCACCGCGGGCGGCTACCTCCCGATCATCCAGGGCGTGCAGGAGGGGTGGGCGAAGGAGATCTCCAACAACAGGACGCTCAGCGACAACGCCGAGTACCCGTGCTGCGCGGTGGTGCTCAACAACGACTTCGTGAGCCAGGATCCGGTGACCGCCGCCAAGCTGGTCACCGCTTGGGCCGAGGGATCCAGGTGGGCGGGCGCCCACCTGGAGGAGACCGCCAGGATCGAGTCCGAGAAGAGCTACGTCGCGGGCACGCCCGAGGAGATCCTGCCCGTGCTCAAGACGCTCACCTTCAACCCGTCGCCGGAGAACCTCAAGAAGTCGCTGACGCCCGGCATCAAGAAGTTCATCAAGACCGGCTTCCTGCCCGCGAAGACCGACGCCTCGGCGCTCGCCGACAAGGCGTTCGCAGACCTCGGCCTGAACTTCTGAGCTCCGCCCGAGCCCGATGGCTCCGTGAGGCCGAGAGGAACCCGATGACGTCCACCCTCCCCCCCATCGCCGCGTCCACCGACACGGGCGCGTCCTCCACCTCGGCCAGCGCCAGGATCCACGAGGCGCTGGAGAGGATCGCGCATCCGGCGACGATCAGCGCGCCCGTGATCACCGCGGGCATCCTGTCCTGGATCGCCTTCGCGCTGGCCACGGGATTCGTGCCGAACAGCACCGACCTGCCGTTGCGCGACGCCCAGTCGGTCGAGTCGACCACCACGTTCACCGTCGTGGTCGGCTTCGCGGTGGCGGCGGCCTGGGCCCTCATCTGGGCGCTATCCTCCGTCTCCGGCAGGCTCGGCGCCTGGGCGACCCGCAGGTCGGCCAACGGTGCCGCATGGCTGCTCGGTGCCGGGCTCTGGGCTCTGTTCTGGGAGTTCTCCACCGCGAAGGCGGACCTGCTGGAGCCCCCCTACTTCGTGGCGCCGCAGGAGATCCTCGACCGGCTCTGGGCGAGCAGGGGCGTGCTGACCGACAGCCTCGCCAACTCACTCCTGCTCCTGGCAGTCGGGTTCGCGGTGGGGCTGGTCGCCGGGCTCATCACCGGCGTGACGATCGGGTGGTCGAAGCGGGCGAACTACTGGGTGCACCCGATCCTGATCTTCATCGGTCCCGTTCCGGCGCTGGCCTGGGTGCCGATCGCGTTCGTGCTCTTCCCCACGGCATACACGGGCGCGGTGTTCATGATCGCGCTCACCGTGTGGTTCCCGATCACGATCCTCACCCGGGCCGGGATCCTCAGCGTGCCGCGCTCATACTTCGACGTCGCGCAGACGCTCGGCGCCCGATCGTGGTTCCTGGTGCTCAGGGTGAGCCTGCCCGCCGCGTTGCCGAGCATCTTCACGGGCGCGTTCATGGCCCTGGGCTCATCGTTCGTGAGCCTCACCATCGCCGAGAACTTCGGCGTCAACGCCGGCCTCGGCTGGTACATCAACTGGAAGAAGGGCTGGGGCGACTTCCCGGGCGTCTACGCCGGCATCGTGGTGCTGGTCGTGGTCTGCGGCGTGCTGCTCACCGTCCTCTTCCGTGTGCGCAACTACGTGCTGCGCTGGGAGAAGGAGCTGACCCGGTGGTAGCCGATGGGCCCACGAGCGCAGGGGCGCCGATCGACATCCTGGGCGTGACGCAGGCGTTCCGCAGCGGCGGGAAGGACCTCCCGGTGCTCGACGACGTGTCGATCTCCGCCAGGCAGGGCGAGTTCGTCGCCCTGATCGGGCCGAGCGGTAGCGGCAAGTCCACGCTGCTGCGCCTGCTCGCCGGTCTCGACAAGCCGCTGTTCGGCGAGGTGTACGTCGGCGGGGCTCCGGTGACGGGCCCCGACCCGAGTCGGCCCCTCGTCTTCCAGGACCCCACTCTGCTGCCGTGGCGCACCGTGCGGCAGAACGTCGCCGTTGGCCCGCAGGCGCGCGGCATCCTGAAGCAGTCTCGGGGGCGCATCGACGCGGCCCTCGAACTGGTGGGCCTGACCGAGTTCGCGGACGCGTGGCCCGCCCAGCTCTCCGGCGGGATGGCGCAGCGGGCCGCCCTGGCACGGGCGCTGGTGGGCGACCCGTCGGTGCTGCTGCTCGACGAGCCGCTAGGCAAGCTCGACGCGCTCACCCGTCGCGTCCTGCAGGGCGAGCTGCTCTCGCTGTGGCGGGAGCGCGGTTTCACGGCGGTGCTCGTCACGCACGACGTCAGCGAGGCGCTGCTCCTGGCGGACCGCGTCGTCGTGTTCTCGCCGCGTCCCGCGCGGGTGCGCGAGGCGATCGACGTGGACCTCGGCCGGCCGCGGGACCAGTCCACACGCGAGTTCAACGCCCTGCGCAGACACATCCTGGAGATCCTTGACGCGGACCAGACCGGACCCGACCGGGACCGCACGGCGCGTGCCGACCACATCGCCCGGCTCGACGACAAGGAGGTCCTGACGTGACCACGACCCCTCGCACCCGTCTCCCCTTCGTGATCGCCGCCGCGCTCCTCGCCGCGGTCGGCCTCGCCGTCGCCGGTGCGGGTGCGGCCGCCGCGCACGTGACCGTGACGTCGTCGACCGCCGTCACCGGAGCGTGGGCCACGCTCACGTTCACGGTGCCCGTGGAGTCGCCCACCGCGAACACCACCGAGTTCACCGTGCAACTTCCGAAGGACGCCCCGTTCGCGTCGGTGCGTGCGCAGCCGGTGCCGGGCTGGACGGCGACGCTCACGAGCACGAAGCTCGAGCGGAGCGTGAAGGACGACGACGGCAACGCGATCACCTCCGCCATCACACGGGTGGGATGGAAGGCCGACGGCGTCGGCCTGAGGCCGGGTGAGTTCGGGCAGTTCTCGCTCTCCGTGGGGCCGTTGCCGAAGCCGGGCACGCTGTACCTGCCTGCCGTGCAGGCCTATTCCGACGGGAGCGAGGTGGACTGGGTGCAGCGGGCGCAGGGCGGCGCAGAGCCGGAGCATCCCGCACCCAGCATCGACGTCGTCTCCGCCACGGCGGCGGCACGTCCCGGTGCCGCGGCGCAGACGTCGAAGGACGCCGTGACGGTCGCCGCGTCCCCCGACACGCGGACGACGGACGGCTGGGTCATCGCCTTCGGCGCTGCGTCTCTCGTGATCGCGCTCGCCGCGTCCGCCGTCGCGGCACTGGCACTCGCCCGCACGCGTCGATGACGCGACGTACGCGTCTCGCGTCCCTCGCCGGCGCCGTCCTGGCTCTCGCCATCGTGGCGCTGCCGGCCGGCGCCGGACCCGCGAGCGCGCACGCCACGATCCTCGGCACAACTCCGGCCGACGGCTCCGAGCTGAAGCGGGCACCGGCGAGCATCCGGATCACCTTCGACGAGAGCGTCGCCCTTCCGCCGCAGGGCGACGCGGCGAGCGTCCTCGACCAGGGCGGCAGGAGGGTGGACACCGGCGCCCCGGCTCTCGACGGCGACCGCCGGGTGCTGGTCATCCGGCTGGCGCCCGACCTGCCGAAGGGCACCTACATCGCCAGCTGGACGGTCGTCTCCGCCGACTCGCATCCGGTCGGCGGCTCGCTCCAGTTCGGCGTGCGCACTCCGGCGGTCGCCGTCGCCGCGCCGGCGTCCGGGCAGCCGAGTCCCGGCCTCGAGCTCGCGGCAGGGCTCGCCGAGGCCGCCGTCTACCTAGGCCTCGTCCTGGGACTCGGTCTCCTTCCCGCGGCGCTGCTGCTCGGCGCGGAAGGCGCGTCGGGCGGCTCCGAGCTCCGCCACGTCACCAGGGCGGCGCTCGCCGGCCTGGTCGTGGCGATCCTCGCTTCGGCCGTGCAGCTCGCCGTGCAGTACCTCTGGGACGCCGCCACCGCCCCAGCCGGCACTCCGGCGCTATCCGGCATCGGGTCGTTCGCCGGCTCCGGCTATGCGATCGCGATCTACGTGCGAGTGCTCGCGCTGGCGCTGGCCGCCGTCGCGCTTCCGCGGGCGAAGGACTCCGGCGCCGCCCTCATCGTGCGCAGCGCCCTCGTGGCGGTGCTGGGCCTGGTGGCCGTCGGGGCTCTGGTCGAGAACGGTCACGGCGCGTCGTCGTGGTGGCAGTTCCTCTCCACGCTGCTGCACGCGTCAGCGGCGATCGCGTGGATCGGCGGGCTGGTGCTGGTGGGCTGGCTGCTGCTGCGCAGGCGACTGCACGGCGACCGGCTGCGTCGTCTCCCACGGTGGTCGCTGTACGCGGCGACGTGCGTGCTGGTGCTGGCTTCCAGCGGGCTGCTGCAGTCCGTCGTGCAGGTGCGCTACGCCGCGGCACTGTTCACCACGCAGTACGGCGTACTGCTGCTGACGAAGCTGGCGCTTGTTCTCGTGGTGCTCGCCCTGGCCGTGTGGAGTCACCTCTGGCTGCGCGCACGGCTGCGCGAGAGCGCCCACGCCGCCGACGCTCGTCCGGCTCCCGGCCAGACGGCGCGCCTGCGCACACGTGTGCGGTGGGAGGCGGGCGTCGCCTGTGCGGTGGTGGCGATCTCGGGCGTGCTGTCGTCGATCACGCCGGCCGAGGCGTCCTACGCACCCAGGGTCGTGCAGACGCGCACCATCGGGCCGTACACGGTGACGATCGAGGGAGGGCCGGCGCGCCGGGGCCCGCAGTCGTTCCGCGTGACGGCGGTGGGGCGAAGCGACGCAGCACCGCTGCCACGCGGCGTGCAGCTGCAGCTCGACGAGGACGACGGCCCGGTGCGTGCCGTGAACGTGACGTTCCCCTACCGCGTCGCGGGCGTGCTGCGTCCGGGGCGACCCACCCCGGTCACCTTCACCAGCTCCACGGTGACGCTGCCGCGCCCGGGCGCATGGCGCGCCACCGTGACGGTGGTCGCCGACCGGTTCGACCAGTACACCGCCGACGTGCGATACCCCGTGCAATGAAGCATCCACCCAGGAGGCATGCATGACCCGCTACGAGACCCTGGCCGACGCAGTCGGCGGCACCCCGCTCATCCGGCTCACCCGGCTCGCCGCGTCCGTCAGGCCGCGGGTGTACGTCAAGGTCGAGAGCTCGAACCCGGCGGGAAGCGTCAAGGACCGAGCGGCGCTGTGGATGCTTCGCGCGGCCCGCGCGAACGGCTCGCTGCCGCCCGGAGGCACGGTGGTGGAGACCACCTCGGGCAACACCGGCATCGGACTGGCCGCGTTCGCGGCCCATCTGGGCTACCGTTCGGTCATCTTCACCAGCTCCGCGGTGTCGGCGGAGAAGCGTGCGCTGCTGTCCGCCTACGGCGCCGAGGTGCGGCTGGTGGACTCGTTCGTCCCGAAGTCGCACCCGGACAGCCTGCGCTCCGTCGCCGAGCGCTTCGTGACGCAGACCCCCGGTGCGTGGCTCGCGGACCAGTACGACAACCCCGCCAACCCCGAGGCGCACCGGGCCACCACCGGACCGGAGATCTGGCAGGACACCGAGGGCCGCGTCACCCATCTGGTCGCCACGGTCGGCACGGGCGGGACCATCTCCGGCACCGGCGGGTATCTCAAGGAGGTCAGCGGGGGCCGCGTCACGGTTGTGGGTGCCGACCCGTTGACCTCGTCGTACTCGGGCGGCGACGGGAGTCAGAAGTACGTGGAGGGCGCGGGTCACTTCGTTCATCCGGAGGCGGTCGACGACATCTGGCCGCAGAGCCTCGACACCGCCGTGATCGACAGGTACGTCGCCGTCGACGACCGCAGCGCGATCGACGCGATCCGCCGGCTCGCCGTCACCGAAGGAATCCTCGCCGGCGGGTCCAGCGGCGTGGCGCTCGCCGCCGCGCTCGATGTGGCCAGGGACCTCGCCGAGGACGACGTGGTGGTCGCGATCCTGCCCGACTCCGGTCGCGCCTATCTCTCCACCTACTTCAACGACCAGTGGCTCGTCGCGAACGGGTTCCGCGACGACGAGTCCGCCGAGGTCACGCTGCGCTCCCTCATCCCGGCCGACCGACGGCCGCTGCTGGTGTCGCGGGACGAGCTCGCTGGCCGTGCGCTCGCGGCCCTGGCCGGCGCCGGCGACACCGACCCGGTGCTGGTGGTCTACCGACGCGATCGCGAGCTCCCGCCGCATCCGTCCGAGGTCGTCGGGTGGACCACGGCCAAAGCGCTCCGGGAGGCGGCCGACGACCTCACCGTCGCACAGGTGAGCCTGCCGGCTCCGCCGCGCGTGGGGATCGGCGCCTCGGCGGCGTCCGCGCTCGAGGCGGCGCACGAGGCGGATCCGTTGTGGACAGCCGTGCTGGTGCTGGAGGACGGCAGGGCAGCAGGCATCCTCGCGCGGGACGAGCTCGAGGCACGCGCTGCGGCATCCGGCCCGCCGGCCCGGGCCGCCATCGACGGCTTCGTGGAGATCGTGCTGTGAGCGCCACGGCGACCTTCGTAACCGGGCGTCGCGCGGCGGCGGCCTCCTCGCGCACTGATTACAGTCGAGACAGTCCGTCGTCGGAGGGCCCCGAGGTGAACGAGCCGGTCATGCGCCCCATCGAGCGTCTGCGCGCCGAGCGCAGCAGCATCAAGTGGCGTCGCTATGCCCCCGACGTGCTTCCGCTGTTCGTGGCCGAGATGGACTTCGATCTTCCGCAGGCCGTGACGGATGCCGTCGCGCGGGCTCTCGCGGCCGGCGACACCGGCTACCTCGATGGTCCCGGTGCGCTCGCTCCGGCGTTCGCGGACTTCGCGAAGCGTTCCTGGGGCTGGCAGGTGGACCCGGCGCGCGTGCACCTCGCCACCGATGTCACCGTCGGGATCGTGGAGTCCCTCCGGCTGCTGCTGCCTCCGGCGGGCGGACGCGTCGTGCTGACGCCCCCGGTGTACGCCCCATTCTTCGAGATGGTGGGGGAGGCGCACGCCGAGGTGGTCGAGGTGCCGCTGCGGGAGGCATCCGGGTGGGGCCTGGACCTGGAGGGCATCGAGCGTGCGTTCGCCGCCGGGGCGGACGCCCTCGTGCTCTGCAACCCGCAGAACCCCACCGGTCGATGTCACTCCCGTCAGACGCTGGAGTCGCTGGCACGGCTCGCGGCGCGGCACGACGTTCCGATCCTCAGCGACGAAGTGCACGCACCGCTGGCGCATCCGGGCGCCGGGTTCACGCCCTTCGCCCCCCTGGCGGAGGCCGTGGGCGCCCGCAGCGTCACGGTGACCAGTGCGAGCAAGGCGTGGAACCTGGCGGCACTGAAGTGCGCGTGGGTCGTCGCCGCCGACGAGCGCACGAATGCCGAGCTGCGTCGGCTGCCCGAGGAGGCGGCGGCCCGCACGAGTCTTCTGGGCCTGCACGCCAGCATCGCCGCGTTGGACAGCATCCCGTGGCGGGACGCCGTCCTGCGGCGCATCGTCGCCAACGTCGAGCTGCTGGCCAGCGAGCTCGCCGAGCACGTGCCCGAGGCGCGGCTGGTGCGGCCGGATGCGGGATACCTGGTCTGGCTCGACCTGCGCGCGACGGGACTGGGCGAGGATCCGGCGCAGCTGCTTCGCGAGGAGGGGCGGGTGGCCTTCAACTCGGGCCTGACGTTCGGCACCGGCGGCGCGGGCTTCGTCCGGGTCAACGTGGCGTGCGCCCCGTCCACGATCGTCGAGGCCGTGGGGCGCATCGCCCGCGTGGTGGACGCCCGGCGCGCAGCCGTGCGGCGCGGTGAACGGCGTGAGGCGGTCGCCTCCTGACCCGGTCTCCTGACCCGGTCTCCTGACCCGGTCTCCTGACCCGGTCTCCTGACTCAGTCGCCGGCGGCGGCCAGCGCGCGTTCGAGGTCGTCGACGATGTCTCGTGCGCTTTCCAGGCCGATCGACAGTCGGATCAGCCCCGGCGTGATGCCGGCATCCAGTCGCTCCCGTTCGGTGAGCTTGGCGTGGATGGTCGACCCGAGATGGATCGCCAGCGTGCGTACGTCGCCGATGTGCGTCATGGGCGAGATCAGCCGCAGCGCGTCGATGAACCGTCGGGCGGCGGGTCGACCGCCCGCCAGCTCGATGGACACGATCGACCCGGCCCCGAGCGGCAGGTACCGCTGCGCGAGATCGTGGAAGGGACTGGATGCCAGCCCCGGGTAGTGCACCCGTGCGACCTCGCTGCGCGGCTCGAGCCATTCGGCGACGCGCCCCGCGTTCGCCACGTGTCGTTCCATGCGCAGGGAGAGCGTCTCTATGCCGGTCAGCAGCAGGAACGTGCTCGTCGGGGGCACCGTCGGGCCGTATTCCAGCACGATCACCGAGCGGAGGTAGGCTCCGAACGCGGCCGGGCCGAACCGCTCCGTGAACGACGGGGCGCCCGCACGAGGCGCCTCAGTCAGCTGCGGGAAACGTGCCGCGTTCGCCGTCCAGTCGAACGTGCCGCCGTCGACGACGGCGCCGCCGAGCACCGCCCCGTGCCCCGCCAGCCACTTGGACGTGGAGTGGATGACGATGTCCGCGCCGTGCTCGATCGGTCGCTGAAGGTACGGCGTCGGCACGGTGTTGTCGACCACGAGCGGCACGCCTCCGGCGTGGGCGAGCCGGGCGAGCCGCGCGATGTCGGTGACCTGGTTCAACGGGTTCGGAAGCGTCTCCGTGTAGACCGCCTTCGTGGTGGCGCGGAAGCGGGACATCCACTCCTGGTCGGTCGCGGCATCCGGGACGTACTCCACGTCCAGCCCCTGCCGTCTGAGCGTGCCGCGGAACATCTCGCGGGTCCCCTCGTACAGCGACTGCGTGACCAGGATGTGGTCGCCGGCCTGGGCGAGTGCGAAGAGCGTCGCGGCGATGGCGGCCTGCCCGCTGGCCACCACGATGCCGTCGACTCCGCCCTCGAGATCTGCCAGCCGGCGTCCGGCCACCGCGTTGGTCGGGTTGTCGTTGCGCGAGTACGCGCGCCGTGCGCTGCGTCCCGCGAACAGATCCTCTCCGTCGTCGAAGCTCTCGAAGAGGTATCCCGCGGTCTGGTAGATGGGCGTGACGCGCGAGTGGACGTCGGAGTCGATCCGTGCGCCGGCATGGATCTGTCGGGTCTCGAAATCCTGGCGCCGCTCGTGCTCGACCATGCGTCACACCCTACTGATGGGTGGAAGCCGGCCCGGCATCGGTGACGTGTCGTGACGCGCGCTCCCGCCGGTTGAGCCTGTCGAAGCCGGCCGACCCCTACCGCCGGCTGACCCCCGACCGCCGGTTGAGCCTGTCGAAACCGGCCGACCCGTACCGCCGGCTGACCCCCGACCGCCGGCTGAGCCTGTCGAAGCCGGCTGTTCGTGTGCCCACCCCGCCCGCCCACCGACCCTGTAGAGCCAGGCCCGCTCCCGGGACGGGCGGCGCGGTCCGTAGGCTTGAGACGTGGCGGGCGTGCTGATCGGGTTCGGGATCATCGCGTTCGTCATCGTGGTGGGCTACGTGGCGGGCCGGCTCGGCATCGGCGGGCCGTCAGCAGGCTTCGTGCTCAATCGGGTCGCGTTCTTCATCACGAATCCCGCGCTGCTCTTCACCGTGCTCGCGCGCGCCGACCTGCGCGAGGTCTTCTCTGCCAGTGTGCTGATCGCCGCGATCTCCGCGTTCGCCTCGGCGGCCGTGTTCGTGCTGATCAGCCGGCTGGCGTTCCCTCGTCCGCTGCCCGAGACGACGATCGGCGCGCTCGGCGCCGGCTATGTGAATGCGAACAACATCGGCCTGCCGGTGGCCGTATACGTGCTGGGGAATGCGTCGTTCGTCGCCCCCGTTCTGCTGCTGCAGCTGATCGTGTTCGCTCCGACGGCGCTCGTCGTCCTCGACGTCGCATCGCACGGACGGGCATCCGTGCGCTCCATCCTCCTGCAGCCCGTGCGCAATCCGATGATCCTGGCGTCGCTGGCGGGGCTCGCCGTCGATGCGACCGGCTGGCGGGTTCCTGATGCCGTGTTCCAGCCGTTCGTGCTGCTCGGGGGAGCGGCCGTGCCGCTCGTCCTCCTGGCGTTCGGCATGTCGCTGCGCGGCGCCCGACCCTTGCGGGCCGCGGAGAACCGCACGGCGATCCTCGTGGCATCCGGCGGCAAGGTGTTGTTCATGCCGCTCGTGGCATGGGCGGCGGCGACACTGCTGGGACTGCACGGCCACGCGCTGTTCGCCGCGGTCGCGCTGGCCGCGCTGCCGACCGCGCAGAACGTGTTCAACTTCGCCAGCCGCTACCAGCGCGGCGAGACGATCGCGCGTGACACGGTGCTGGTCACGACCATCGCATCGGTTCCCGCGTTGCTCGTGATCGCGTGGCTTCTGGCCTGATGACCTGTCTCGGGTCAACCGAAGATCATCGGGCGGTCCTCGTCGTCCCCGGCGCCGTGCAGCGACAGGTCGAGGTCGACGAGCACGGGCACGTGGTCGCTGGGGGCGTCGCCCTTGCGCTCGGCGCGGTGGATGCTGGCGTGCGTGACGAGGTCGGCGAACGGAGGCGATCCCAGGATGAAGTCGATCCGCAGCCCCTCGTTGCGGGGGAATCGCAGCTGTTTGTAGTCCCAGTAGGTGTACCCCTCGGGCTGGTACGGACGCACGACGTCGGTCAGGCCGATGGCCTCGAACTCGGCGAAGGCGGCGCGCTCCGGCGGTGAGATGTGGGTGGACAGTCCAGGGACAAGACTCGGGTCGCCGACGTCGGCATCGGTCGGGGCGATGTTCCAGTCGCCCATCAGCGCGAGGGGCTGGTCGGGAGTCTCCGACAGCCAGGTGCGGACGTTGGAGGCGAGGGTCGCCAGCCAGTCCAGCTTGTACGCGTAGTGCGGGTCGTCGAGCGCGCGCCCGTTGGGAACGTAGAGGCTCCACAGCCGCATTCCCGCGATGGTCGCGCCGATCGCCCGCGCCTCCACCGGCAGATCCGGGCCCTCGTGCCCCTTCGCGAAGCCGGGCATGCCGTCGAACGAGGTGACGACGTCCTCCATGGGATGCCGGGAGGCGAACGCGACCCCGTTCCACTGATTGAGGCCGTGGATGGCCAGCTCGTAGCCGGCGTCCTCGAACGGCCCGCTCGGGAACTGCTCCGGCCGGCACTTGATCTCCTGCATCGCCAGCACGTCGACGTCTTCGCGCACGAGCCAGTCCACGATGCGGCCCACTCGGGCACGGATGGAGTTCACGTTCCAGGTGGCCACACGCATGCGGCAAATCTATCGGCTGGTCGCGACAGCGACGCCGTGCGCGTGCGCCGCGCGGAGCCGGCGACACCGCGCGGCGGAGATCACCAGCCTCCGCCGCCTCCGCCGCCGCCGCCCCCGCCGGAGAACCCGCCGCCTCCGGAGCCGCCGAACGAGCTGGAGCCGCCGCTGGAGGAGGACGGGGTGGTGGCGAAGCCCGAGCTGGACACCACGCTCGACCACACCGCGAGGCTGAGGAACGGCGAGGGCCCGCTGTACCAGTCGGGCGCCGTCTCGCCGCTGGTCGCGTAGCGATCCTGCAGCACCTTCACCCACTGCTCCGACACGCCCAGCACCATTGCGTACGGCAGCACCCTCTCGTACAGCTTGACGACCGCGCCGGCGTCGTCGACGTCGATCCGCTCGGCGGTCGTGGGACTCTGCAGGAACGCGATCCGGTCCTTCTCGGCCAGCTCGATGTAGCGTCTCAGGCCCTCGAGGTGATCCCGCACCTCGGCGCCCTTCTCTGTGATGCGCAGGCGGGGCGCGGTGATCACGAACAGGACGATGGCGGATGCCGTCGCGGCGATGTCCGGCAGCACGATCCACCAGGCGCCCGCCTTGTTGGCGCTGGCGAGCGCCAGGTGCACGATCGGCAGCACCATCATGACGAAAAGTCCGAGCCGCACCCAGCGATTGGGGCCGTTCTTCGCCTTGGCCCGCAGCCCCAGCTCCGTGACCCGCTTGGGGGCGGACGCCCGTTGTGACGCGATCGCGTCCCCGAGCCGTCGGCTCGTCTGGTTGAGCACCCGATGCGCGCCGATGCCCGGCTTGGGGAAGAGCGCGCGGAGCAGCGCGATCTCCGACTCGTCGAGCGCCGACCAGTCCGTGCTGGCGAGGGTCACGGTGTAGCGGGAGGTGGCGGGGGCGTTCGCGTTCTCCGAGATGGTGAGGTACTTGCGCACCGCCAGCCCGACGAGCTCCGCGGGGAACGCCGTCGCGCCCTTGCGCAGGAAGTCGGCGGCGAGCATCGGCCACACCCCCGGCGGCGCGTCGTACTCCGGAACGATGATGCCTCGGCCCTTGGCGTCACGGAAGGGCCCGGTGCGCAGGTAGATCACCCACCCGAGGCCGGCGAGCAGCGGGATGAAGAACAGCCAGGGGACCACCGCCCACTGCCACGCCTGTCGTGCGTGCGTCGGCTCGGCGAAGGCGGAGTCGCGGAACCCGACAGCGATCGTGAGCGAGGAGTAGGGCTCGAGCCCCTTCACGCTCGAGACGATCTCGTCACCGCTGCGGTGGATGCTGCACGGGGCGCTCGATGCCGTGGTCTCCGCGGCGGACGGATAGCACGACATCCGGTCGTTCAGCCCGGAGGCCGTGCCGTCGTGCAGGCGCAGCCTCACGGATGCCTCGCCGATGGGCGAGCTCCAGCCGGTTCCGTTGACGTCCCAGTAGAGCTCCGCGTCGTAGGTGTCCGCGAAATGCCACACCACGTTCTGCAGCGTGTATCGCAGCACGTACGTCTTGGCTCCGTGCACGTATGTGTTCTTGTCACCGATGCGCAGCACCAGCATGTCGTCGCCGTAGCCGGTGTCGTCGCCGTCGACGGTCGTGTAGTGCTGGGGTGTGCCGGACGCGTCGGTGATCGAGTCGATGCGCGGGTGAAGCGCGATGTCCTGGTTGAACGTGGGGATGGCGCGCTCGATGCCGTGGTTCACGTCGCCATCGGGGAACCGGACCGCGATCGACTCGGTGACCTCCATCGACGAGTTCCTCCCGGCGTCCCGGAGCAGGTCGAACACGGCGTCGAACCTGTCGACGGTGAGCGAGGTCACCGGTGTGTCGGCGAACGGTCGCAGGGCAGCCGGTGCCGTGAAGGTCGATGTCGTGGACGGCGGTGCGGCGGCCGTCTGCTGCGCCGCGGCCGCGGGCGCGGCTCCCATCGGCACGATGGCGGCGATGGCGGCGGCGGCGAGCGCGGCGAGCGCGGTCACGAGGCGGTGGCGCATGTGCCCAGGCTATCGAGCGCGTCGTGCCGCCCGGGCCGGCGCGGCCCGGACCGGGCCGATCGTCACGGGAGCCAGCACGTGCGCCGTCCTCTCCCCTCGGTCGCCGCTACCCTTGACACCGTGACCGACACCCGTCAGCAGCTCATCGACCACATCGCGAACGAGGCCGTCTTCCATGGCGACTTCACGCTGACGAGCGGCAAGAAGGCGTCGTTCTACGTGGATCTGCGCAGGGTGAGCCTCGATCATCGCGTGGCGCCGTTGATAGGACGGGTCATGCTCGACCTCATCGCCGAGGTCCCCGACGTGGCGGCGGTGGGCGGGCTGACCATGGGCGCAGATCCGATCGCGGCGGCGATCCTGCACCAGGGCGCGGCCCGTGGGCTCGCCTACGATGCGTTCGTCGTGCGCAAGGAGCCCAAGGACCACGGTCGTGGCAGGCAGGTCGAGGGGCCGGACGTGCAGGGCAAGCGGGTGATCGTGCTGGAGGACACCTCGACCACGGGTGGTTCGCCACTCAAGGCCATCGAGGCGCTGAAGAGGGTCGGCGCCGAGATCGCGGCGGTCGCCGTGGTCGTGGACCGCGACACGGGCGCGCGCGAGGCCATTCAGGCCGCGGGATACCCCTATCTCGCGGCCATCGGGCTGGACGACCTGGGCCTGCGATGAGAGGTTCCGCGATGACGACCACGGGCGCTCGCGGGAGAGGCGACGCCTAGTGGCGACCTTCTCCGGCGGGCCCGACGAGCCCGGCGACGACGAGGCCGCGGACGCGTCTGCGTCGAGCGGATCTCGTCGTCACGGCCGCGACCGCTCGGGGACCGGCGCGGCGGACGCTCGGGAGCCGGTGTGGCCCGACGTCCCCTCCGACGGGGGAGCCGCCGGCGACGGGGAGGCCAGGTTCCTCTGGGGCCTGACACCGAATGACGACCCGGACCCTCTCGTGCACGGAGCATCCGGCGACGGCGCCCACGCCGGGGCGGTGCCGCCCACGCCGGCGGCGGAGCAGGTAGCGGTGGAGTCGGGGGCGAGCGACGAATCGCCGGAGCCGGCCGCGGCTCCCGCCACGCCGCAGCCGCCTTGGGACTCCGAGACGCCGGAGGAGCCCGGGCCGACTCCGGTTGCCGAGCCGCCGGAGGAGCCTGAGGAACCACCGACGGCCCAGGCCCCCCTGGTAGGCACGTCATCCGACATCGCCGGTGAGCCCGGCGTACCCGCGGTCTCCGACGCCGACCCGGAGGGCCACGTCGAGCCCGTGGCCACCGATCCGGATCTGTTCGCGGCGTTCGCCGCCGCCTCCGCGACTGCGGCCCTGCCGGGCGCCTCTGCCGGTGTCGCCGCGTCATACGACGTGCCCTCCGGTGACGCCGCCGATGCTGCGGTCGAAGGAGGAAAGAGCCCCGGCGGGCGTCGCGCGATGCGTGCCGCCCGCTTCGGCAGACCACGCTCGGCCGGGCGCGATGCGATCGAGGGCGATCGCGATCCGATCGAGGAGGATGCCGGCGGTCCGTCGCCGCGCGCACAGCGCATCATGCTGCTCGCCGCCGGCGCCATGCTTCTCGTGCTGCTGCTCATCGCGCTGTTCATGGTGGGGCGCGCCCTGACCCATCCGACAGCGGTGGCGAGCCCGTCCCCGTCACCGACGGCGACGGCCACGTCCACGCCCACGCCCACGCCCACACCGACGCCCGCGGCGGCCGGGCCGCAGCCTCCGGGCGTGCACGCGTGGAACACGCTGCGCGGCGGCGAATGCCTGCAGCCGTTCACCACCCCGTGGGCCGATGCGTTCACCGTGGTGGACTGCGCCGCGCCGCACGCCGCCCAGCTCGTCTACACTGCCGCCTTCTCGACCGACCCGAAGGCGGCGTTTCCCGGAGCGGACCAGCTCGCATCGCAGATCAACCTGCTCTGCTCTCGGCCCGGCATCCTCGACATGGGGGCGGCGGGGCAGTACGACGACGCCCAGCTGCAGGGCAGCTATCCGGTGACCGCGAAGCAGTGGAAGGACGGAGTGCGCTCTTACTACTGCTTCGTGAGCCGGGCATCCGGCCAGCCGATCACCGGAAGCCTCGCCGGTCCGGGACCGCAGTAGCCGGCAGCGTCCAGACTCGCGGCACGGTCAGAGGGCGTCGGTCTCGATCGGCTCGTTCGAGACGAGCTGGTGCACGCCGTCGAGCACCTCGTCGGGCCGGAACGGGTACCGCTCGATCTCCGCGCGGTCGCTGATCCCCGTCAGCACCAGCACGGTGTGAAGTCCCGCCTCGATGCCGGCGACGATGTCGGTGTCCATCCGGTCGCCGATCATGCCGGTGTTCTCGGAGTGCGCGCCGATCTTGTTCATCGCCGACCGGAACATCATCGGGTTCGGCTTTCCGACGACGTACGGCTCGCGACCGGTCGCCTTCGTGATGAGCGCTGCGATCGCCCCCGTGGCGGGCAGGGGCCCGTCGGCGCTCGGTCCCGTGGGATCCGGATTGGTCACGATGAACCGCGCCCCGCGGACGATCAGCCGGATCGCCTTCGTGATGGCCTCGAACGAGTAGTTGCGCGTCTCGCCGACGACCACGTAGTCGGGGTTCGTCTCGGTGAGGACGAAGCCCGCCTCATGCAACGCGGTGGTGATGCCCGCCTCCCCGATCACGAACGCGCTGCCGCCGGGCATCTGCGACCTGCAGAACGCGGCGGTCGCGAGGGCGGACGTCCAGATCGCCTCCTCGGGCACGTCCAGCCCCGAGGTGCGCAGTCGCGCCGCGAGGTCGCGCGGCGTGAAGATCGAGTTGTTCGTCAGCACGAGGAACGGCGTTCCGGTGTAGCGCCACTGCTGTATGAGCTCGACGGCACCGGGAAGCGCGGCGTTCTCGTGCACCAGGACGCCGTCCATGTCGGTGAGCCAGCACTCGATCTCGTCGCGGTTCGCCACGTGAGCCTCCCGTTTTCGCGGTGCCTCCAGGGTAGCCGGAGACGGGCGGCGCGGGAGCGCCCGCCTAGGCTGAGCGCGTGCAGCACGACCCTCAGCCGCCGACCCCGGAGCCGTCCACGCACGGGGTGGGGCCGTGGCCCGGTGGCCCGGACGCCTGGCCGCGCGACGACCGGTACGACCCGGAGCTGCTCGCGCACGGCGACACGCGCAACGTGGTCGACCGGTATCGCTACTGGCGTGTCGAGGCGATCGTGGCGGAGCTGGATGCGCGGCGGCATCCTTTTCACGTCGCCATCGAGAACTGGCAGCACGACATGAACATCGGCTCGATCGTGAGAAGCGCCAATGCGTTCCTCGCCGAGACCGTGCACATCGTCGGACGGCGACGCTGGAACAAGCGCGGCGCGATGGTCACCGACCGCTATCAGCACGTCGCGCACCACGACACGATCGCCGATCTCGTCTCATGGGCCGAGGCTGCCGCCCTGCCGATCATCGCCGTCGACAACGTGCCCGGCAGCGTGCCCCTGGAGACGTTCGCGTTGCCGGAGCGCTGCGTGCTGCTGTTCGGGCAGGAGGGGCCGGGACTCTCGAGGGAGGCGATCGAGGCGGCGGACTCCGTCTTGGAGATCGCCCAGTTCGGCTCCACACGGTCGATCAACGCGTCGGCGGCCGCCGCGATCGTCATGCACGCGTGGATTCTCCAGCACGCGTAGGCGACGACCGCCGCCTGGCACCGGTGGTGAGGTGCCGATGCGGATTCAGCACGGCGGCGGCGAGGAAGACGAGCTGGCAGGATCGGCGCGCTGTCTGCGGCGATGTCGGGTGCAGGGCTCGGCCATCGCTGCGGTCCGGGCGCCCGCCCGGCTCAGGCGTGTGGGCGCGGCGCTCCGAACGATGCCGCGACGTCGCGGATTCCGGCGGCGTCCAGCTCGAACACCAGCTCCCCGTCGCGCGGGCCGGGCGCCGAGACGATCGAGACCCGCGGAGCGCCGGATGCCGGCAGGTCGACGAGCGCGAATCCCGCGCCGATCCGCGCCCGCTCCACGTCCGGCGGAGCCGTCACGTCCGAGGTGTTCGTCACGCCCGGCGCCACGACGACGGGGATGCCCCGCTCCAGCGTGACGAGCGCGTGATGGTAGTGGCCGCAGAGTACGAGCCGGACGTCGCTGCCGTCGAGGATGCCGAGAAGCGCGTGCGGGTCGTCGAGCTCCAGGCGGCGCAGCAGCGGCGTCACTGCGCGGGTCGGCGGATGGTGCACGACCAGCACCGTGCCGAGGTCGACCGGATCGGCGAGGCGGGCGGAGAGCCAGGCGAGCTGCTCGGCATCCACGGACCCGTATGCGGCACCGGGCACCGAAGAGTCGAGCGTCACGATCCGATGCCGGCCGAGCGCATGCACCCGGGTGCGCGGTCCGAGCACCTCGTTGAAGGCGTCCGGGTCGTCGTGGTTGCCCATGGCATACACCGCCGTCGCACCGCGATCGGCCGCCCACGGCTCCACCAGGTCGCGCAGAGCGCGATAGGACCGCACGGTGCCGTCCTCGCTGAGGTCCCCCGACAGCACCACGACATCGATGTCCGGGATCTCGGATGCCGCGGCGAGCACTCGCTCCAGCGCGGCGGTCGTATCGACGACGTCGTAGTGCAGCGACGCGTCACCGAAGAGGTGCGTGTCGCTGATGTGCAGGATGCGCAGGTCAGCGCTCGGCTGGTGGGATGCCGTCACGCCGCCACCCTACCCCGCCCCTACCCCGCTCCCACTCCGCCCCCGGGTCCAGGGCCGGGCTCCCCGGGTCGACAAGCCACGAAGTGCACTCATCCCAGCCCCGAAGCGACGCGAACTGGCTTCTCGGGATCGGGACCGGGCGGAGGGGTCGGGACCGGCGGAGGGATCGGGACCGGACCGGGGAGGGGCCGGGCGGGTCAGCCGATGAGGCTGGGCTGGAGGTCGTGCAACGTGCGGTGGTGCGTCATCCGGATCACCCCTATGGCGGTGACCACGAGCGCGATCGCCAGCCACATCAGGAGGAAGAGCGCATCCCCGCCGGTGAGCGCCGGGTTCCCGCCATACATGGTCTGTCGTATGCCGTCCACGGCATACGACATGGGCAGACCATGGTGCAGCCAGGCGAGCGGTGCGGGCAGCGTCTGCCAGGGGAACGTCCCGCCCGCCGTCACCAGCTGCAGCACCATCAGCACCAGTCCGAGGAACTGGCCGACGCTTCCCAGCCACACGTTGAGGGCCAGGATGATCGCGGCGAACGTCACCGACGCCAGTGCCATGACACCGAAGGTCGCTGCGGGATCGCTCACCGGGAAGCGCAGGGCGCCCGCGACGATCGCATAGAGCCCGGCCATCTGCACCACGCCGAGCAGAGCGGGCGTCAGCCAGCCCGCCAGGGTGACGCGGAGCGGGGAGCGCAACGCGGTGATGGCGCGCCGCGACACCGGCTTGACGATGAGGAAGAGCGCGTAGATGCCGATCCATGCCGACAGCGACATGAAGAACGGGGCGAGGCCGGCGCCGTACGTCCCCGCGCTCGCCTGCTTGGAGTTCGCGAGCCGAACAGGGTCGGCGATGGTCTTGGCCTGCGCCGCCCGCTCGGATGCCGTGGTGTGCGGGATGCGCTTCACTCCGTCGTCGAGACCCGACGCGAGTCTGGACGTGCCGTCGGCCAGCGTGCCGAGGCCGTCGCGCAGCGACGCGGCGCCCGATGCCGCCTGCGCGGACCCGTCGGCGAGCTGTGACGCGCCGCTCGCGGCCTGCTGGATCCCGCCCGCCAGCGCGGGAGCGGACGCCGCCAGCTGCGACGCTCCCGTCGCCACCTGCCGGGACCCGTCGGCGAGCTGGTTCACCTGCGAGACGGCGCTCTGCACCTGCTGGTTGCCGTCGGTCACGGCTCCACCGAGCTGGTCGAGCTGCCCGATCACCTGGTCGATCGTCGCCTGGTCGACGCCCTGTGCCTGCAGGTCGGCGATGATCCTGGCCCGGACATCCGGCACGGCGTCCGCGGCCTGCTGGGCGAGCGAGCCGGCCCTGTCGGCGACTGCCGCCAGCCTCGTGTCGCCGTCGGCCACCTGCTGCGCTCCCGCCGCCAGGCGAGCGGTCTGCGATGGCAGCGCGGCGGTCTGCGAGGACAGGGCGTCCAAGCCGTCGCGCAGCGTCGCGGAGCCGGACGCCAGAGCCGTGGTCCCGTCGGCGAGGGCGCCGGCGCCGGACTGCGCGCTCTGAGCGCCCTCGGCGATCCGTCCGGCGGCGTCCGCGGCGTCGGAGAGACTGGAGCGGACGTCCGCCAGGGCGAGCAGGAACCGGCTCGCCGCCTCGCGGTTCACCTCCTGCACGATGGACGCCTTGATCGTCTGCGCGGCCTGCTGACCGATCGTGGACGCCAGGTAGCTGTTCGTGTCGTTGGTGGTCAGGGTCACGGTGGCCCGCACGGGGGCGGAGGTTGACGCGCTCGCCAGCCGGCGCGAGAACGTCGCCGGGAACGTGATGGCGAAGTCGTACCGCTGCTCGTCCAGGCCCTCCGCCGCGGTCGCAGCCGAGACGCGGTGCCACTGGAAGGTACCGTCGTCCACGAGGCGGTCGGCCACCCTCGATCCGTAGTCGACCGCCTTGCCGTCCACCGTGGCGCCGTCGTCGGCCACGACGATCGCGGCGGGGATCTTCTCGAGCTTGGCGTATGGATCCTGGTTCGCCCACAGGTACAGGGCGCCGTAGATCACGGGAACGCACATCAGGGCGAGCAGCGCGATCGTCGCCATGCGGCTGGCGGTGAGGCGGCGCAGCTCCGCCGCGATCATCTGGGGCACTTTCATTCGTCGCTCGATTCAGGTGCGGTAAGTGGGCGGCCTAGGGGCACGGGCCGGGTGATCACGTCGGGAAGTCCTGACAGGACGCCCTCGTCCAGGAGGGGCGTGTCGGAGTCGTCGCGAGCGGGATCGTCGTCGGGGTCGGCATCGCCGGGCACGGCGCCCGCCCATGGCGCCTCGAGGCGTTCGACGAGCGAGCTGGCGGCGATCGCGGCCGCGGACGCGTCGCCGGCGATCACGAGCACGGCGTAGCCGCGCGAGGCGACGTCGAGAGCGATCTCCCACCAGGCGTTGGGATCGCCGCCGTGCCGGTCGGGAGAGGTGATCACGACGCCCCGCACGCCTTCGCGCAGCAGCGCGAGCTCCACCAGGAGGCGCACGCGCGCCGTTGGCGGCACCTGTCCGATCGCGTCTCGCGCGTGCTCCGAGAGCCCGAGCGATGCCAGGACGCGGCTCACCGCGCGGGGACCGGAGGGCATCCCGGCGAACATGAGCTCCTCGGCGGCGACCCCGGCGACCGTGAAGTTCGGCGCCGGATCGCTCACCGCGGGAGCGTCGACGAGGGCGATCGAGCGTCGGAGGGCTGCGGCGTCCGCCTGACCGTCGAGCGTCACCGTTCCGGTGCCCGGTCTCATCCGGCCGGATGCCAGCAGGCCCAGCACCGTGGGCCGCTGCTCGGTCTCCGCGCGGGCCAGCACGGCCTGCCCGGTGCCGTAGGCGAGCGTCACGGCGTCGAGCGCTGGTCGCTTCGACACCCCGTTCAGCACGATCCTCACGCCTGCGCTCCCCTCGTCGTCGTCGCGCCCTGTGCGGGGCGGGCCAGCTCGGGCGTGGTCGCCACCAGCTCATCGGCCTCGTGCCATCCCAAGCCCGCCACGCTGAGCGCCGTGATCATCACCAGCTGGTGTCCCGCGCGCTCGCCGAGGCCCTCGTGCGTGGCCTCGGCGAGCACGCCGATGGCGGCATGCTCGATCAGTCGTGCGAGCGTTCCCGGCGGGATGTCCCGGCGCAGCACGCCCTCGCGTGCGCCGCGTCGCACCGTCTCGCGCAGCTTGACGCGCGCGGGCTCCAGCGCGCGGGCGACCAGCTCCATGTGCGGGCCGCGCACCGCGAACTCCGCGGTCACGCTGGCATGCTGCACCTCGCGCCAGAGGGTCGCGCCGTACAGGGCGATCTCGATGCGGGCATCCGGATGCTCGATGGGCACGATGGATGCCGCGACGCGCGCGGCGCCCCGTGCCAGCACCTCGCGCACGAGGTCGTCGCGGGTGGCGAAGTGCCCGTACACGGCGCGCCTGGTCAGCCCGGCTTCGGCGGCGATCGTCTCCAGCGAGGCGTCGACGTCGCGGTTGAGCACCCGTGCCGCCGCCTCGATGAGGGCGGCGCGGTTCGCGGCGGCGTCACGGCGCGGTGCGCGCACGCGTTGCGGTCGTTCGGAGGCCCCCGGCATGAGACCAGTGTACTAAACTGCACACTAATGTGCACGTTAGGCGCAGCGCGCTCTGTGTCCGCGCCCTGTGGCCGAGCACTGCATCCGCGACCTGTGGCCGAGCCCTGCATCCGCGACCTGTGCCCGCGACCTGTGCCCTCATGCTGCGGCCAGCCGCTCGCGGTCCCGGGAGGGCATGCCGCGTCCCAGCGCCCCCGTCGGGGATGCCTGGGAGCCGTCCGCACGTCGCCCGGTGCCCGCTGCCGGCCTGACTAGCATGGGCGATATGACCGCCGACCGCCCGGCCGCTCAGCCGGAAGACCAGCCAGTGATCCGTCTCGACGCAGAGCGGGATCTGGTCGTCGAGCTTCTCGACGCCGGCGGCGAACCCGATGTGCTGAGACTGGTCGTGGCGAGGTATCCGCGGTCCAGCCTCGGATGGGCCAGGCTGGCGGACGCCACGTTCGACCCCGCCTCGCCCCTCGAGTCCTACGCGTACGCCCGCGTCGGCTACCACCGGGGCATCGAGGCGCTGGAGGCGGCGGGCTGGACGGGCCGCGGAGCGATCCCCTGGAGCCACGAGCCGAACCGAGGCGTGCTGCGCTCGTTCTACGCCCTGCGCCGGGCCGCGGCCGCGATCGGCGAGACCGAGGAGGTCGCGCGCCTCACGGAGCTCCTCGGTCAGGCGGATCCGACGGCCGTCGCGGAGATCGAGGCGTCCCGCACGGCACCGATCCCGGTGCAGGATCCCGCGCCGCCGACCGAGTCGATCGTCATCCGCGGCGAGGACTGAGCGCTCGGCTCCGGCCGGAGCCGGTGCACGAGCGCCGTTAGGATGGATCGGACGAGCCGCCCCGACCGGCGAGCCGTCCGGAGGGAAACGCGATGCCTGCAACTGTGATCGTCGGAGCCCAGTGGGGCGACGAGGGCAAGGGCAAGGCGACCGATCTCCTGGGCGGTCGCATCGACTACGTCGTCAAGTTCAACGGCGGCAACAACGCCGGCCACACCGTGGTGATCGGCGACGAGAAGTACGCGCTGCATCTGCTGCCCTCGGGCATCCTCACCGAGGGCGTCACGCCCGTCATCGGCAACGGCGTCGTGGTGGACCTCGAGGTGCTGTTCCAGGAGCTCGATGGACTCGTCGCCCGCGGGGTGGACGTGTCTCGCCTGGTGATCTCCTCGAACGCGCACATCATCACGCAGTACCACCGCACGATGGACAAGGTGACGGAGCGCTTCCTCGGCAAGCGCCAGATCGGCACGACGGGGCGCGGCATCGGGCCCACCTATGCCGACAAGATCAACCGGGTCGGGATCCGCGTGCAGGACCTGCTCGACGAGGGCATCCTCCGCCAGAAGGTGGAGGGGGCGCTCGACCAGAAGAACCATCTGCTGGTGAAGGTGTACAACCGCCGGGCGATCACCGTGGACGAGGTCGTCGAAGACCTGCTGTCGTACGCCGAGCGGGTGCGTCCGATGATGGCCGACACGTCGCTGCTGCTCAACCGGGCGCTCGACGAGGGCAGGCAGGTGCTGTTCGAGGCGGGCCAGGCCACCATGCTCGACGTCGACCACGGCACCTATCCGTTCGTCACCTCTTCCTCCTCGACGGCGGGCGGCGCCGCGACGGGGTCTGGGGTGGGGCCCAACCGCATCGACCGCGTGATCGCGATCGTCAAGGCGTACACCACGCGTGTGGGGGCCGGCCCGTTCCCGACCGAGCTTGACGACGAGAGGGGCGAGTGGCTGAGGCAGCGTGGCGCCGAGTTCGGCACCACCACCGGCCGCCCGCGCCGCACGGGCTGGTACGACGCGCCGATCGCCCGGTACGCCACGCGTGTGAACGGCGTGACCGACTTCGTGCTCACGAAGCTCGACACGCTCACCGGTCTGGAGCGCATCCCCGTGTGCGTGGCCTACGACGTCGACGGCGTCAGGCACGACGAGGTGCCGTCGTCGCAGACCGACTTCCACCACGCCGTGCCCATCTACGAGGAGCTCCCGGGCTGGAGCGAGGACATCCAGGGTGCGCGGAGCTTTCAGGACCTTCCGGAGAACGCGCGGCGCTACGTGCTGGCGCTGGAGGGGATGTCCGGTGCCCGGTTCTCCGCGATCGGCGTCGGGCCGTCCCGCGACGCGATCGTCGTGCGGCACGACCTGCTGGCCTGAGCGGCTCCTGCGCCCCCGGAACCGATCCGAGAACCGACCCAGAAGCCGCAAGACGTCGATATGCCGGGGACGTGGCGACGTCTTGTGGCTTCTGGGCGGGGTCGAGGCCCCGGCTGGGGACCGCGCGCCCGAGCGAGACGCAGTGTGAGGATTGTGCCGTGAACCCGAGACCGCGAGCGTGGCCGTACTTCGTGTCAGCGCTCGGCCTGCTCGCCGCCTTCATCGCCGTGTACGTGTTCTTCGTGCGCACCTACGCCGGACAGATCGTCGACGAACGCGCGTACAACGGCGCCGAGGACCAGCACGACCTCGTCGCGACGGTCTCGGAGCGCTTCCTCGACATCGTTCCCTTCGTG
>JAATFB010000015.1 GCA_015655415.1 Actinomycetales bacterium | reverse complement strand
GTGTGACGGCGAGCTCACGGTCGGCCGCTCGAGGGACCTGCTCTCCTGGGAGTTCGAGCCGATCCCGTACCTCGACGTCTCCGCCTGGGGGAGTCTCCACGAGGTCGCGTGTGCGGTGGTGGTGGGCGACCGGCTCATCCTCGACTTCTTCTTCAGCGACCGCGAGGGACGATTCGCCGCCGGCCAGGCCCTGTATCGCGTCTCGGACCCGTTCACCCAGGTCGAGATGCATCGCGGCGGCTCGCTCGCGTGGGGAGGTCTCATCCGGTGGAACGGACGCTGGATGTTCTCTCAGGGCTGGGATGCTCCCGCCGGTCGCCGCGAGCTCTACTTCTACCGCAGCGTCCGAGCCTGACCCGGGCGCGCACTCCGCACGCCGACGGGTCGCGCCCGGGCCGACCGTCCTCGTCGTCGACAACACGTGAAAGGCAGCCATGACGACCGACTCACCACGACAGCCGTTTCCCTATGCTCTCGAGCGCCTCGGCGTGATCATGTCGCCCGAGCCCGGCGAGCCCCTCGAGGCGGAGGGCGTGCTGAACCCCGCAACGGGACGGGACTCGAACGGAGACCTGTATCTGCTGCCCCGCCTCGTCGCGGCGGGCAACGTGTCGCGGGTGGGGCTGGCGCGGATCGTGGTAGAGGCCGGTCGCCCCGTCTCGGTCCGGCGTCAGGGCGTGGTGCTCGCACCGGACCGGACCTGGGAGCGCGGCTCGCAGAACGCCGGAGTCGAGGATCCGCGCGTCACCTATCTCCCCGCGCTCGGCCTGCATGTCATGACATACGTGGCATTCGGTCCGCTCGGCCCGCGCACCGCTATCGCCGTCGCGCGCGACGTGCACGAGTGGAGGCGGCTCGGGCCGGTCTCGTTCGCGTACGACGACGAGCTGGACCTCGACCTCAACCTCTTCCACAACAAGGACACGGCCTTTCTGCCCGAGCCCGTCGTGGCTCCGGACGGCACGGAGTCGCTCGCCGTACTTCATCGTCCCATGTGGGACCTGAGCGAGATCCGGGCGGGCGAGGAGCCGGTGCTTCCGTCCTGGATCGAGGATCCGCGGGCGAGCATCTGGATGAGCTTCGTTCCGCTTGCCGAGGTGGTCGACGACGTCCGGGCCATCGTCCGCTGGCGTGGGCATCGCGTGGTGGCCGCTCCGGAGCATCCGTTCGAGGCGATCAAGATCGGGGCGGGACCTGCGCCGATCCGAGTCCCGGAGGGGTGGCTGCTGCTGCATCACGGTGTCACCGGCAGGCTCGAGGGAGGGATGGCCCAGCAGCAGAACGTGAACTACGCGGCGGGCGGAATGATCCTGGACTCCGCAGAGCCGTGGCGTGTCCTGCAGCGCACCCCGACGCCGCTGCTCACGGCCGACACGGACGACGAGCGCAGCGGGACGGTGCCGAACGTGGTGTTCCCCACCGCGATCGAGGAGATCGAAGGCGAGCGTTTCGTGTTCTACGGGATGGCCGACTCCAAGATCGGCGTCGCCCGTCTCGTCGCCCGCGGATGATCCCGCCGAAAATAGCGACAGCGCTGTTACATTTGGTTCGTGACGTCTTCCCGCCCCCGGCAGCCACCCGATGCGGCCCCCGCAGGCACGGGCGCCCGGTCGCAGCAGGCGCAGACATCCCGCCCGCGGCGCATCGCCGACCTGCCGTCGGCGTGGCGCCCGCTGCGTGACCTGCAACGGCGCATCGACGAGGGCATCGCCGAGGTCTACGCCGTGCTCGGCGTCGAAGGGGTGCGGCCTCGCTTCAGTGCGGCGCTGATGTTCCTCGAGTCCGGGCCGCTCAGCATCCGCGAGCTCGCGGAACGCTGCGAGGTGACGCACTCGGCGATGAGCCAGTCGGTGGCCGCCATGCGGGACGCGGGGCTCGTCCGGTCGGAGCCGGGATCGGATGCTCGCAGTCGCCTCGTCTCGCTCACGGAGCACGGCCGGCAGCTCGTGCCGCGTCTGTGGGACGAGTGGTACGCGACCGAGCGCGCGGTGGAGGAGGTTGCCGAGGAGGCCGGGGTCTCGCTGCGCGATGTGACCGGCCGCATGGCCGCCGCCCTCGATCGCGAGCCGTTCGCCGACAGGCTGCTGCGGCGGATGCGTGCCACCGATGGCTGAGCGGTGCGGATCGGGGCGGCGAGACGGCGGGTTTCGACACGCGCGCCCGTGGCGCGCTGCTCAACCGGCGGTGGGGTGCGCCGCTCGACCGGCGGTGCGGGGTCGTGGGCGGCGGGCG
>JAATFB010000002.1 GCA_015655415.1 Actinomycetales bacterium | reverse complement strand
GGCGCGAATGCGGCCTCCGTCGCCGTGGGTCTGGGAGCTGACGTGACCGTGCTCGACACCAACATCGACCGGCTGCGCGAGCTCGACGCGCTCTACGCGGGCCGGATCAAGACGATCGCCTCCACCGCGTTCGAGGTGGAGCGGGCGGTGCTCGATGCGGATCTCGTCGTCGGCTCCGTGCTCGTGCCCGGCGCGAGGGCGCCCAAGCTCGTGCGCAACGACATGGTCGCCAGGATGCGGCCGGGAAGCGTCCTGGTGGACATCGCGGTCGACCAGGGCGGCTGCTTCGAGGACTCGCACCCCACGACCCACGACGCCCCCACCTTTCGCGTGCACGACACCGTGTTCTACTGCGTCGCGAACATGCCCGGCGCAGTTCCCCACACCTCGACGCACGCGCTGACGAACGCAACGCTCCCCTATGCGCGCGCCATCGCGAACCACGGCTGGCGAGTGGCGCTGGCGGCCGACCGCACCCTCGCCCTCGGTCTCAACGTCACCGGCGGCACGGTGACCAATACCGGCGTGGCCGATGCGAACGGCGTGCCGCTGACCCGGCTGGAGGACGCGCTCGGCTGAGCGTGCCTCATGCCGACATCCGCACCCGGCTGAACTCGCCGGCCGGGTCGCGGACCAGGGCGTGCCCCGGGGCGACCACCGGCGGCAGCACCCGGGAGTGCAGCACCGCCCGCACCTGTGCGAGGCTGCAGCCGTCGAAGACGAGCGAGGCGTGAGGCCGCAGCCGCTCCAGGAGTGCCCAGTGCCGTTGCCATGCCTCGGGATCGCCCACGATCGCGACCGGCTCGTCCCCGGCCCGTACGCCGAGCGCATCCGGTGCAGCCCCTGGCGCGTCGGTCGCTGGCGCATCGGGCCGGGCGCCCCGGTCGGAGAGGTCGAGCACGCGCACCGCGGGGGAGGATGCCGCCAGGCGCGCCGCCGTCGCCCGCGGTGCGCGTGCGACGACGATGGTGGTCGAGCCGGGCGCGAACCCCAGCGGGGACGGGGCGGTCACCGGCCCGACGCGGCCGAATCCGCCGTCGTCGGGCTCCACGCACACGACCTGAGCGAGCCGATCGCGCCACACGCCGCGTCCGGGAGGGGCGTCGGCGTCGTAGAGCTCGGCCGGAGCGCCGGCGAGGACATGGTCCTGGCGGTCCGACTGTCGAAGCACGAGACGCTCGCCGAACCGTGCCGCGGCTCCGCGCAGGCCACCCGGCAGCACCGCGGCCGTGCACAGCACGGCGACCGCCGTCCGCGGGCCGTCCACGAGCAGCGCGCGGATGCGGTCGACCACCGCATCGCGGTGCTCGTCGTCGAAGCGGTCGATCAGCGCGTCGACGTCATCGATGACCACAAGGCACGGCCGGTCGCCGCCGGCCTGTGCTCGAGCCTCGGCGTGGACCAGCGCATCCCACGCCGCTTCGAGGTCGGCTGGCACGACGATCGTCTCGCCCCGCCATTGAGCCAGGACGGCGCGCGCCGCGGTCGACTTCCCGCTCCCTCGCGCCCCGAGCATGAGCAGGTGGGCTCGGTCCGGACGATAGAGGATCCCGTCCTGCACTTGGCGGTCCGGGTCGTCACGCGCGCCGATGACGACGGCGCCCGACGGGGGACGGCCGAATGCGTCCAGCGGGATGCTCGCCGGCAGCGCCGGCAGCCACGGCGCCGCCGGGCGCGGCTCATGCGCCGATGCCGCGGCCACGGCGGCCACGTCGTCGGAACCGGCCGTCGCGGCCTGCGCCGTGATCAGCTCCCCGTCGCGAGCGACGATGAGGCGACCCGGCACACCGTGCGGCAGCCGCGCCGCCGCATCCGAGCCGAGCAGCGCCGTGCTGTCGCTCGCCGACGCCAGCCGGAGCGACATCCGGAGGGCGCAGTTGGCCACCAGCGCGTCGCCGAGCACGCCGGTGGCACGCTGGGTCCCGAGGACGAGATGCACGCCGAGCGCGCGTCCGCGCGCCGCAATGTCGACGAACATCGCGGACAGCTCGGGAAACGCGGCAAGCATGGCCGCGGCCTCGTCCACCACGATCACCAGACGCCCGAGCGCCGCTCCGGCGTCGGTGACATCGGAGACCCCGGCCGCCGCGAGCGCGGCCTCCCGGCGGCGGAGCTCGGCGCCGAGGCTCTTGAGAGCCCGGGAGGCCTCGCCGTGCGTCAGGTCGGTCACGACGCCCACCGTGTGCGGCAGCGACTCCAGCCGGCGGAACGCGGTCCCGCCCTTGAAGTCGACGAGGAGGAAGCCGACCGCCGACGGACCAGCCTCGGCCGCCATCGCGAGCACCCACGAGATCAGGAGCTCGCTCTTGCCGCTGCCCGTCGTGCCGGTGACGATCGCGTGCGGACCAGAGGCCGCGAGGTCGATGACGAGCGGGCCAGCCGCGGAGATGCCGACGACGGCGCGCAGGCCGGCGGCGGAATCGGCTCGGAGGGGCCTCCCGCGCCGGTGGCCAGCCAGCTCGGCGAAGCCGAGCCGTGCTGGCAGCCTCCGAGCCGGGGTCAGGCCGCGGGTGCGCGCCGCCACCGCCAGTGTGCGGCCGAACGCGGCCGCCTCCTGGGCCGTGACGAGCTCGCCCACGACGTCTCCCGGGGCGTCGGACGCGGTGAGGAGGGCGAGCGCGCCGTCGGGGTCGATCGCCATCACCACGCGACACCCCGCGGGGAGATCGTCGAGGCGCTCGGCGACCGCGATCATGATTCCGTCCTCACCCGCCGCATCCGTCGGAGACGGCGAGATGGGGAGGAGCGCCGGTTCCGCCCCGGGGGCGACGGACGCGAGAGGATCGACCAGGCGCACACGCAGGGGGGCGGCATGCGTGACATGCGGGTAGTCGTCGAGCCAGTCGTACGCGTCGGTACGCGGTGCTCCGATCGCGAGCACGCCAGGCGGGTGCGCGTGGCTCAGCTGCACGATCCAGCCGCGCACGAGGGCCCTCGCCGCCGGGATCACGCCGACGACGCCGACGCCGTGCGCGGGGTCCACCGTTATCGGTGCGTCGGCGAGCGTGCGCGCACGAGCTAGGAGAGCTCGATCGCTTTCGGTGTCGGACCCTCCGGAGACGAGAAGTGTGCTGACGGCGCTTCCGGTGCCGACCCGGAGCTCGGTCACCCGGCCGCCGCCGGTCCAACGTCGCGGGCGATGGGACCCGTCGCCCAGCAGTGCCGAGGCCGGGGGATGCTCCGCGCTGCGCGCCGTCCGCTCACGGTCGTGAGCGGAGGCGACCGTCTCGAGGAACCGCTCGGCCGACGCCGCGTACGCGCGGGCATCCAGGCGACGGCGGCGCCTGGCGGCCAGACGGCCGTCCACGGTGCCGGCGAGCGCGATGATCGGGCTCAACGCCGCGAAGGCCAGCATGATCGGCGAGCGCATGACGGCGAACAGCACGGCCGCCCCGGCGAGCGGGGCCATGACGGCGAGAAGGGGGAACGGAGCGCGAGGCGACGGCGGTGGGAGCCTGGGCAGGCTCAACGACTCGATGACGGTGCGATCGGTCTCGGTCATGCCTCCAGTGCAGTCCGGTTCGCGTCCGAAGCATGCCCCCGCGCCCCGATCTGTGGACGGGCGGCGGCAGGCCGTGCTGGGGAGGACAAGCCTGTCCGCGGCGGCGCTCAGCGCACGTCGAACCAGTGGTCGCCGATCTCGACCCTGCCACCGCGCGGCACGCGGTAGCGGCGCCCGGGCTCGCACCGGCGAGGCGCGCCGGCGGGAGGGATGATCACGGTGCCGTTCGCGGAGTAGCGGTCGCAGACCCAGAGGTCGCCGCCCTCCAGGCCGAACTCCAGATGGGTCTTCGACACGGAGCGCTCGCGGTCGGCGATCGACACGATCTGATCGAAGCGCTCGCCGGGCTGCGCGAACGGGCGGCGACCGAGCAGGCCCGTGCCGACGACCACGACGCGTTCCCCGGTCGAGAAGGACAGCACATACGGGACGGACCCCTCCCGCATGGCCGCCGCATCCGGGGTCTGCGTCTCGTCCGCACGCACCGGGACTCGCGGGCCCGGCGCGCCGAGCGGCGCCGCCGCGTGCCGGGCCGTCGTCGCGTCCCGGCCGCCGGCACGCAGGGACGCCCGGCCCTCCCCCGGCGGGAGGATCGTGGTGTCGCCTGGTCGTGGATCGGCGATCCTCGACCGCGGCACGGCGGCGGCGTTCACCGCACGACCGCAGCTGCCGCAGAACATGGCGCCCTCCGGCAGCGCCGCGCCGCACGACGCACAGTTCACCCCGACCTCCTCTTCGTCGCCGCGCCCTCGCCGCGTACGCTTCCACGGTAGCCGCCGAGCGAGCGGAGCGAGACGCGGGCCCGCAGCCTGCGCCAGCGCGAGGCGCCGGCGTCCAGGTCGCGGCACAGCTCGTCCACCACCCGCCAGATCCGCTCGGCGTCGTCCTGGCTCGGGTCGGCGAGGCTGAAGGCCGACCGGTCCGCCAGCGCCGCCAGGGCCGTCGAGCGCGGACCGCCGACCGCCTCCGCGATCTCCGATCTCGTCGCGGCGGGCGGCGGCGAATACCCGTGGTCGAGCGCCCGGTCGGCGAACTCGCACCATGCGCCCGAGATGCGCCCCCTCGGTCGCACCCGCCACGAGCGCCGGAGCCGCCTGCGCCGCCACTTCGCGGCGATCACCGCGAGGAACGGCGATGCGGCCAGCGCCAGCCCGAGCGCCACCCAGCCGAGCACGGTCAGCACGCCCACCAGGATGCTCAGCCAGGCGGGCACCCGGTCGTCGCGCTGCTGCGCCGCATGCGATTGCGGCGGCGGGCCCTGATCGCGGTCGGCGTCGTCCTTCGGCGGCTGGAGGACGGACTGCGGCCGGGAGATCTGCTTGGGCTTCTCGGGCGCCTTCTCGGGGATGGGCCGTACACGCGGGTTGGGGTCGACGTCGACCCATCCGTCGCGGGCCGTCTGCACCTGGACCCACGCGGTCACGTCGGCTCCGGTGATCGTCGCGGCACCGCCGCGCGCCGTGCGCGGCACGGCGAACCCGAGCACGACCCGTGCCGGGAATCCGGCCCGCCTCGCCAGCAGCGCCGCCGCCACCGCGTACTGCTCCTGGTCGCCGACCATCGGCCGTCCGGTCAGCAGTGCGTCGATGCGATCGGCGCCGTGTCCGGAGAGGCTGACCGGCTCGCCGTGCAGGCCGTGACTGACGTAGCCGCTGCCGGCGAGACGTCGCAGGGCGGCCGAGAGCCTGGCGCCTGGCGTGCCCGTGTCGGACTCGAAGTCGCTCAGCGCACCGACCAGCCGGCCGGGCAGCGCGTCGAGTGAGGGAAGGCGCGCCCCGCCCGGACGCGCCCGGGCGAGCTGTGCGATCGTCTTCGACTGCGTCACGGCGGCCGTGACGCGGTACGACTCGCCATCGCCCAGAGGCACGAGATCCGCCATGGTCGCGGTCGCCGCGTTGTAGTAGAAGCCCTCGTGCAGAGCATCCGCGTGGCGGCCGCTGAAGTCGATGCGCTCGAGGTCCCCGAACATCGGAAGCCAGGGCCCTTCGAGGCCGTCGATGCGGATGTCGAGGGTGCGACGGCTGCGCGGCGCGGATCCGGCCGGCGGTTCCGGCGCACGCAGCGCGTCGGGGACCCGGGCGAAGGCGCCGGACCCGGAGGGCCGCGCGCCGACGGAATAGACCACGCCGTCATAGGTGTCGAGGACGGCGACGCGCACACGAGTCAGATCGCCTGCTCCGCGCACGGTGAACAACGGCCGAGACGACTCCGCCGGTTCCAGATACGAGCGGAACCCGGACAGCGGGCTGGGATAGTCGCGCGGGTCGAACGGCGGTGTCGTCACGGAGCGTGCGACGGTGCGCGACGTCGAGGGAGGAAGACCGGCCGCTGCGCCCGCCCCCGCCACCACCGCCAGGCTCAGCGTCAGCGCGGCGATCCCGGTCGTGCGCGCCGCGGCGAGGGAGCGCATGCTCCTGCGCGTGCCGCCGGCGGCTTCGCCTCCGAGCGCGGCGAGGCGGGCGTCACGGCGCCTGCGCCGCATCCAGGCCAGCCAGAGGATGCTCAGCGCGATCACGGCGACGACCAGCGGCGCCGGCGTGGCGACCGCCGCGGAACCCAGCACGATCGCCGCCGCGAACACCCCGAGTGCCGGGACGACGGCCAGCTCGGGCATCCGCGAGCGCAGAGCGAGGGTCACCGACGCCAGCGTGGCACCGAAAGCGAGGGCGTATGCGGGCGCCAGCAGCGCCTGATAGGACCCCACGGGCAAGGCGATCGTGAGCAGCTGCGACCAGCCGAGCCCGAGGCCGGCGAGCAGGTGGAGGAAGCCGCCCGCGCTCGGCAGCACCCGCCAGAGCGCCTCACCCGGAACGGCGAGCGGCACGCCGAGGGCCAGGAGCACCGCGGCGCCGACGCTCGCGGTCACGAACGACGTCCACCGCCGAAGCGCCCCGGCCACCGCGACGGCCGCTCCGGCCGCGATGGCGCCCACCGCCATCGCCACGAAGTCGGCCGTGCCGTACACGGGCCAGAAAGCCGCGACGGAGCAGCCCATCAGGGCCGACAGACACCCGATGACGGCTGCCGTGCCGAGGGGCCTCACGCGCATCATGCCGCCCTCGACCTCGCCATGCTCGAGCGCAGGTCGTCGAGACAGCCCACCGTGAGGATGCCGGCGTCCCCCACCCGGCGCAGCCCGGGGGGCTGTCCCGGCACGCAGCGCACCGCCACCACCTCGACCCCTGCACCGAACATCGTCGCGGCGTGCCGCAACTGGCCCGCCGTCACCGTGGACCCGCAGACCAGGAAGGCCAGCGACGCGTCGGGAGCGCCGTCGGAGGCCACGCGCGCCACATCGGCGATTCGCGCCGCCGTCGCCAGCCGCTCGACCCGGCACAGCGAGTCGAGCAGCCGCGTCGGCGTCACCGTGTCGATTCGGCGCACGCCAGCGACGGGGGTCCTCGCGAACTCGGTGGTGCGCTCGCTGACCACGAACGACACGGATCGGTCGTCTCGCACCGCTCGCACGCCGAGCGAGGCGGCGGCGCTCACCGCGAGCTCGAACTGCTCGTCGGAGGCGAAGTCCGACTCGGCCAGCGAGAGCGCCACCAGGAGGCTGCTGCGCCGGGTCTGCTCGTACTGCCGCACCATGAACGCCCCCGTCTTCGCGGTGCTGCGCCAGTGGATGTGCCGGCGCTCGTCACCGCTGGCGTACTCGCGCAGCGCGTGGAACGACATGTCGCTCGTACTCAGATCGCGGGTGGGACGCCCCTCCAGGTCGCGGACGAGCCCCGTGCTGATGCTCGGGATCGCGACCGTGCGCGGATGCACGAACAGCTCGGCGGTGCGCTGCCGATCGGTCTCGCGCCGCAGCAGTCCCAGCGGGTCGGTGCGCACCGAGCGCACCGGTCCGATGGTCACGACGCCGCGGCGCACCGTCGGCACGAGGAAGTCGTCGCGGAACTCGTCCAGCGGTCGCAGAGCGGGGACGGCGAACTCGGCGATCCCCTCCCCGACCGGAACCTCGATGCGGGCGGCGAGCAGGCCGCGACGAGTCTGATTCGACACGATCACCTCGACACGGGCCGAGACGCCGACCACCACGCGCGGAGCGGGCAGCGCCACCCGTGTCTCGTACGCGACCGAGCCGAGCAGGTAGAGCACCGCCACCACGAACAACGCGACGCCAGCCCACGCGAACAGGACGGCCTCCGACCACCCTGCGGCGTATCCGAGAGCGAAAGCGCAGATCGTCACCGCCGCGACGCACACGCCGGTGCGCGTGATCACGCCGGCGACCGCGCGAAGGACGTCGGCGCACCGGGCGCGGGCGGTGCGCCAGAGGAGCAGGACGGCCACGACGGCCCTCGCGACCCGGCCGTCGTCTGAGACGACGAGGCGGGTGCGCGCGGTGTCGTGTCCGGTCGCGCCGGAGCCGGCATCGAGGCTCACACCGCGATCCCGTCCAGCGGCGGCGGAGTCTGCAGCACCACGTTCGCGACGACGCTCTGGGCCGTCACTCCGTCGAACTCGGCCTCCGGGTCGAGCAGGATCCGATGCCCCAGCACCGGCTCCGCGAGCGCCTTCACGTCATCGGGCACCACGTAGGGGCGTCCCATGCCCGCCGCGTACGTCTTGGCGGTGCGGATGAGCGCGAGCCCGCCGCGCACGCTGGCACCCAGCCGCACCTCGTCGGCGGCCCGGGTGGCGTCCACGAGACGAGAGACGTAGTCGTTGATCGAGGGGTCGACGTGCACGGCGCGGGCGAGCCGCGCCATCGTGATGACCATGTCGCCCATCACGACGGTGGGCAGCACGGTGTCGTGCGCCGGATGGTCCGCCCCCTCCAGGATGCGCACCATGGACGCGTGGTCCGGGTAGCCGATGGACGTCTTCATGATGAAGCGGTCGAGCTGGGCCTCGGGAAGACGGTAGGTCCCGGCCTGCTCGACCGGGTTCTGGGTCGCGATGACCATGAAGGGCGGCGCCAGGCGATGCGTCACGCCGTCCACGCTCACCTGGCGCTCCTCCATCACCTCCAGCAGCGCCGACTGGGTCTTGGGGCTCGCCCGGTTGATCTCGTCGGCGAGCACCACGTTGGCGAACACCGGGCCGGGGTGGAACTCGAAGTCGCCGGCGCGCTGGTCGTACACGCCAACACCGGTGATGTCCCCCGGAAGCAGGTCGGGGGTGAACTGGATGCGGCTGCTGGTGCCGGACACCGTCTCGGCGAGCGCCCTCGCCAGAGACGTCTTGCCGGTTCCGGGCACGTCCTCGAGCAGCAGGTGTCCCTCGCTGAGCAGCGCGGTGACGGCCAGCCGGATCACGTGCGTCTTGCCCAGCAGCACGCGTTCGACGTTGGCGACTATCGCGTCGACGGTGCTGCGGAACCAGGACGCCTGATCCTCGGTGAGCGGGCCGAGCGGCCCGGCCGCGGCGATCGGCGCATCGGTCATGGTGCCCTCCCAGGGGTGCTGGCCACTGATCATCGTGCCTGATAGTCCATCTCGTAGCGCCGTCCGTTCGCGCCGACCTGCACGGTCAGGGTGGGGTTCGAGGCGGCGGAGACGCAGGAGTTCCCGGATGCCGCCGCGCCGTCGCAGGAGATCGCCACCGATTCGTACGGAGGCGCGGTCGGGGCGCCCGTCCAGCTGAACGTGCCGCCGGGCGCGCCGGCGGCGGCGGCGAACGCGTATCCGGCCAGGCGGGCATCCACGGCCACCCCCGCCGGGGCCGGAGCCGACCACCCGCTGACGAGCACCGCCCCGTTCGGATACGTCACCGCCACCTGGACCGACACGGTGAGCGCCACCGCGTACTGGTTTCCCGCCACCTGGATGCGGTCTCCGACTCCGAGCGTCTGATAGCTGGAGCCCCCGTCGAGGCTGACCCGGTACGACGCCACGCTCCCGCCGGTCGTCTGGGGCGCCGGCAGCACGCCCTGGAAGACGGGCAGGAAGGTGCCGGACTGCGGGTCGCCGGGATCGGCGACGCCGACCCGCACCGCCGAGGGCGTCTGCGGCGCCGACGGCGGCGCGACCGATGCGGCGGGCGAGGTGGTCGTTCCGATGCCGTTCGTCGCGGAGACCGTGACGGAGGCATGCTGCCCCACCGGCAACGTGCAGTCCGCCGACGTGGTCTCAGCGCTCAGCGGGCCGGAGCGGCACGACAGCGCGTAGCCGGTGATGGCCGACCCGTTGGCGTCCACCCGGCTCTGCCAGCTCACCGTGACCGTCCCGCTCGCGTCGTTCTTCGGCGTCACGACGGGAGGTCCGGCCCAGACCGGCGGCCCGGCGGGCACCACCGTGACCGGCCCCGCCGAGTTCCACGCCGGCTGGGCGCCGTAGAAGTCGTTCATGGCCGCCACCGTCACCTGCACGGGCTGGCCGTTCGTCACCCCGCCCACGTCGACGGCGGTGGTGCCGGCCCCCACCGTGCGCACCGCCGTGCCCACTGTCACACGGTACTGCGTGACGTCACTGCCGTCGCCCGTCGAGGCGGGGGGTCGCCATTGGACGTGCACGGTGCGGTCGCCTGGCTCGACGACGAGCCCGGTCGGCGGGCCGGGGACCACGTTCGACCACACGGGCTCCGGGTACGAGACCGGGTCGGAGGCGCCGATCCCGTTCGTCGCCGTCACACGCACCCCCACCGCGTTCCGCGGACCGTTCCCAGGGGTGGTCACCCTGCACGCGGTCGCCTGGCACGAGGCCGTCCCGACGACGGATCCGTTCGAGGACGTCAGTGCCAGCGCGTACCCCGTGATCGGAGAGTTGTTGTCGGCGCCCGGATCCCAGGCGACGGTCAGCTGCCGATCGCCGACACCCGTCACGCGCAGGTTCGATACCTGTTCCGGCCTGTCCTGCACCGATATGGTGACCGTCCCCCAGGTGTACCTCGCCGGGTCGCCGGTGGCATCCGCCACCTCGTACTGCAGCGTCACATCCGCCGGCTTCGTCCCCGCCTGAACGGCGACGGCCAGCCGCGACCGGTCGGCGCTGGGGGTGACGCTCACCCCCTGCGGCAACGCGGCGTCAGAGGCCCCGCGCACCGCCAGCACGCTCAGCGGAGTGGACGGGAAGGGATTGGTCGCACCGTCGTTCGCCAGCACGTCGACGGTGGTCGTCGCGCCGCGGCGCACGGTCACCCGATCGGGCTGGGGCACCGCGAGCGGCCTCGTCGAGGGCACGACGGTCACGTCGATGCGCCCGGCTCTGCCCTCGTTGACCGCGTCGCGCACCGCGACGATCACGCCGAGCTGAGTGCCCTTGGGGGTCTTGTCGGACACGTGCACCGTCAGCTGCGTGCCGTCGAGGGAGACGGACGCCCCCTGCGGGCGGGGATCCGCGATGCGGTACTGCAGCTCGCCGCGGTCTCTGGCATAGGGGTACCGGGTCAGCTTGAGGAGGTCGAGCGTCTTCTGCTGGCCCGGCTCGAAGTCCACCTGGGCGCCGGTGAAGGTCGGCGGCTGGTTGTCCCGGGCGGTCACGGTGATCGGGAGCACGAGGGTGGCCACGTGCGCCTTCGGGTCGTTCGCGGACGACGCGTCGGTGACCTCGAACGAGATCGACGCCGGCCCGAAGTAGCGTGCGGCACTGGTGAACACGAGCGTGTGGTCGTCGCGCACCGGGTTGTCGCCGTTCGCGTGCGCCGCGTGCACGTGCGAGGCGTCGGTGAGCCGCACGTGCCTGCCGCCCGCGGCGACCACGTAGTCGTCGAGGTCGATGACGAGCGCCTTCTCGCTCGGAACCGTGAGCCGGGGCGCCCCCGGCCTCAGCTGCGGAATGGCGTCGTCGGAGCCCGGGACCCAGATGAACCCGTACGAGACGACGCTCGCGTCGTCGGGATGCTCCACCTTGAACGGGATGATCTGCGATCTGGACTGGATGCGCACCCGCACACGGTCGCCGGCGGTGACCTGCGCCGAGCCGCCGAAGCCGGGCACGAGCGACAGCTTCAGGCTGGAGACCGGGCCGTCGGCGAAGAAGACGTTCGCC
>JAATFB010000038.1 GCA_015655415.1 Actinomycetales bacterium | reverse complement strand
TATTTTGCCAGATGATGACGGCTGCCGCGAACCGACGACACGGCCATGTCAGACTGATCGCGTGATGGTTCCTTTCGCAGCCTCGGCCCGCTCGACGGTCGGGATCGAGTGGGAGATCATGCTCGCCGACGGAGCCACCGGGGATCTGGTCCCCCGTGCACCGGAAATCGTCGAGCAGCTGGCGGGGCCGACCCACGGTGAGCGCTTCACCGTCACCGGCGAGCTGCTGACCAACACGGTCGAGGTCACGAGCGGCATCGGCGGCACCGTGACGGCCGCGATCGACGACGTCGCGGACGGGATCGCCGCGCTGCGCTCGGTCACCGAGCGGGCCGGCATCGAGCTCTTGTGCGCGGGCAGTCATCCGTTCGCGCAGTGGTACGAGCAGCAGGTGACCGACAAGACGCGGTATCACAAGCTGATCGAACGTACCCAGTGGTGGGGACGCAACATGATGATCTGGGGCGTCCACGTCCACGTCGGCGTTGACGACGTGGACAAGGTCATGCCGATCGTGGGAGCGCTGGCCGGGTACCTCCCGCACCTGCAGGCGCTCTCCGCGTCCAGTCCGTTCTGGGCCGGGGAGCGCACCGGCTACGCGTCCAACCGTGCCCTGGTCTTCCAGCAGCTGCCGACGGCCGGGTTGCCGTGGTCCCTTCCGGACTGGCCCTCCTACGAGTCCTACCTGGACGACATGGCGCGCACCGGCGCGATGGCGGACGCCACAGAGGTGCGTTGGGACGTGCGGCCAGCCCCCCGATGGGGCACCGTCGAGGTGAGGGCCTGCGACGGCATGTCGACGCTGTCCGAGCTGGCGGCGGTGGCCGCGCTCACCCAGGTGCTGGTGGAGGACTTCTCCCGCCGGCTGGATCGCGGCGAGGAGCTCGAGATCCTGCAGCCGTGGTTCCTGCGGGAGAACAAGTGGCGCGCCGCGCGCTACGGAATGGACACCTCGGTCATTGTCGACCGCGGCGGACGCGAGGAGGCCGTCTCCGACCATCTGCGCGAGGTCCTCGAACGACTCGGCGGTGTGGCCGAGGAGCTCTCCTGCGCCGAGGAGCTCGCCGGCCTGCACACGATCCTGTCCGAGGGGGCCAGCTACGAACGCCAGCTCGCCGTCGCGGATGCCTCGGGCGGCGATCTGCGCGAGGTCGTCCAGCATCTGATCCGCGAGTTCCGCGGCGGCCCGGCTCACGGCGGACGTCGAGAAAGCACGGGGTAGCGTGGCCCGGTGACGTCAGCCCGTGCCGCCCTCGGCGGACTCGCCCTGTGCGCCACGGCTCTTCTCCTTGCCGGGTGCACCGTCGAAGCATCGGTGCCGGCCTCCACCGCCCCGGCCTCGACCGTGACGCCGCTGCCGTCGCCGTCGCCATCACCCTCGGTCGACACCCGCACGGCCACGGTGATGATCGGCGATTCGCTGATGTCGGGCTACGGCCTGGATTCGTCGCAGGCATGGCCGACGGTGCTGTCGGCGGCGCTTCCGCTGCAGGTCACGAATCTCGCCTGCGGCGGCACCGGTTTCGTCGCCGTCGGCGACTGCGGGACCGATTACTCGGGGTTCGTGCCGGCGGTCGCGGCCCTCGCGCCGCAGCTGATCATCGTGGAATCGTCGAGCAACGACTTCGACCTCTCCAACGAACAGATCGTCGATGCCACACGCGACACCCTCGAACAGCTCCGCGCGGCCGCCCCGGACGCCGTGATCGTGGGGCTCAGCACGATCTGGAACGACGACGCGGAGATCCCGCCCGACGTGGAGATCACCTCCGCCGCGCTGGCAGAGGCGGTCACCGAGGTCGGAGGGACCTTCCTCGACGTGGGGCAACCCCTGGCGGGGCATCCGGAGTGGATGCAGTTCGACGACGTCCACCCGACATCCTCCGGTCAGCGCGCGATCGCCGCTGCCGTGCGGGAGGCGTTGCTGGCGTACGACGTGCTCGACGACTCGGGCGAGGTCGACGCGGCTGCCGCGACGCTCGGCTGAGGACGGCCGGGCTCAGCCTTTTCCGAGCAGCTTCTGCAGTTCGGCGAGGTCGGTCGCGTCGGGCGTATTCGCCGCTCCCAGCCCGAAACCGGACCCGGTGGGCTCCGCCGCGGGCTGGGTCGCCAGCCCCGCGTTCTCCGCGGCGCGCTTGGCCGGGTTACCCGATCGGGAGCCCTTCGCCTTCTGCTGCTTGCCGCGCTTGCTCGACGCACCCGGACGCCCCATCGACCCCATGCCCGGAAGCTGCGGCACACCGCCGCGGGCGACGGTCTTCATCATCTTCGCCGCCTGGTCGAAC
>JAATFB010000070.1 GCA_015655415.1 Actinomycetales bacterium | reverse complement strand
GTCGGCGGTCCGATCGGTCAGTCCGGCCGCCAGGAACGACCCCGAGACGGCGACGAGCCAGTTCGCCCTGGTGGGCTGAACGCTCGAGCTCACCGGCGCGGCGTCCTTCTTCTGCGCCGGAGGACGATCGTCGATCACAAGGTAGCTGGTCTCCCCCGGCATCACGAACAGGAGCCGGCCCCTGGCCTGCGCCTTGATGTAGTCCGGATCGCTCCACGCCGCCTTCTGCTTCTTCAGGTCCGTGATCTTCGCGGCCGTGTCGGCATTGCTCTGCTCGAGTCGCGAGATCTCGCGCTGCTGGTCGACGTACAGATGCAGCGTGGGGGCGATGACCAGCACACCGAGAACGACCAGGCCCAGCATCACGAGGCTGAACCACGAGAACCGGACGCCCCGCAGCCAGTTCGCGGAAGCGCGACGGTTCGGGGAGGCCATGCTCCCAGTCTGACGCACGCCCTCCCCGATGACCGGCAGCTACGCCGTGAAGCGCGGGAAGGCGCTGCGACCGGCGTAGACGGCGGCCTCCTCCAGCTCCTCCTCGATGCGAAGCAGCTGGTTGTACTTCGCCACACGCTCGCTCCGGGCCGGAGCGCCGCTCTTGATCTGGCCCGAGTTGACGGCGACGACGAGGTCGGCGATCGTCGTGTCCTCGGTCTCGCCCGAACGGTGCGAGAACATCGTGGTGTATCCGGCACGATGGGCCATCTCGACCGCGTCGAGGGTCTCGGTCAGCGTGCCGATCTGGTTCACCTTGACCAGCAGGGAGTTGGCGACGCCCCGCTCGATCCCCTTCGCCAGGCGCGCCGGGTTGGTGACGAACAGGTCGTCGCCCACGAGCTGGATCCTGGTTCCCAGCCTCTCGGTGAGCTGCGCCCAGTTCTCCCAGTCGTCCTCGGCGAGACCGTCCTCGATCGTCACGATCGGGTAGGAGTCCACCAGGTCGGCGTAGTAGTCGATGAGCTCGGAGGCCGACCATTTCCGCTTGTCCAGCGTGTAGACGCCGTCGTCGAAGAACTCGGTCGCGGCGGCGTCCAGCCCCAGCGCGATGTCCTCTCCCGGCGTGAATCCCGCCTTCTCGATCGCCTTGACGAGGAAGTCGAGGCCCTCACGGTTGCTGGGGAGGTCGGGAGCGAATCCTCCCTCGTCGCCCAGGCCCGTGCTGAAGCCGGACGCCTTCAGCTCCGCCTTGAGCACGTGATAGGTCTCCGCCCCCCAGCGGAGCGCCTCGCGGAAGCTGGACGCGCCGATCGGCGCGAGGAAGAACTCCTGCATGTCGATGCCGTTGTCGGCGTGCTCGCCGCCGTTGATGACGTTGAACAGCGGAACCGGCAGCACGTGCGCGTTCGGGCCGCCGACGTAGCGGAACAGCGGCAGGTCCGCGCTGTCGGACGCGGCCTTCGCCACGGCGAGGCTGACCCCGAGGATGGCGTTGGCACCCACGCGGCTCTTGTTCTGCGTGCCGTCCACCTCGATCAACGCGTCGTCGACGCTGCGCTGCTCGGACGCCTCGAACCCCTCGATCGCCGGCCCCAGCTCGTCGAGCACCGCGTCGACCGCCTTCTCGACGCCCTTGCCGCCATAGCGCGACTTGTCACCGTCACGGAGCTCATATGCCTCGAAGGCACCCGTCGACGCACCGGAGGGGACGGCGGCCCGCGACACCGTGCCGTCTTCGAGCAGGACCTCGACCTCGACAGTCGGATTGCCGCGGGAGTCCAGAATCTCGCGAGCGCCTACGGCCTCGATCAGAGCCACAACGATCTCCTTCAGGGAAGTACGGAAGATGCGGACGAGCGTCCGCCGCACAGTCTATCCGTGCGACATGACGCCCTCCGGCGGTCCGGCTCCGGAACCGCCGCGCCGCACCGCTACTTCAGCGTGCCCTGGGACACCGAGCCCTGCAGCTGCCGCTGGAAGAACACGTAGATGACGAGCACCGGGATCACGGTGATCACCACGGCCGCGTACAGCGCTCCGAAGTCGACGGAGTATCCGGCCTGCGAGGCGAACTGCGCCATGCCCTGCGTCAGCACGTAGTTGCTCTGGCTCGAGTTCAGCGCCACCGGCAGCAGGAACTGGTTCCAGAGGCCCAGGAAGTTGAAGATCGCCACTGCGGCCATCCCCGGAGTGGCCATCGGAAGCATCACCTGGAAGAAGGTGCGCCACTCCCCGGCACCGTCGACCTGCGCGGCCTCGTAGATCTCGTCGGGCAGGCCCTGGAAGAACGAGTACAGGAAGAACACCGTGAACGGCAGCGCGAAGGCCACGTAGGTGAGGATCAGACCGGGCAGCGTGTTCAGCAGGCCGATCCCCTGGAGGATCTTGAACAACGGCACGATCGCCAGGAACGGCGGGAACGTCAGCCCGGCGAGCATCAGGTAGTAGATGGCGCGCGCGCCGAAGAACTTGAACCTGGCCAGCACGTACGCGCACATCGCGCCGAGGATCATCACGATCACCAGCGCACATCCCACCACGATGAGCGTGTTCGCGAAGTAGCTGCCGATGCCGGAGCCGTTCCACGCGTTCACGTAGTTCGTGAAGTCGAGCCTGACCGGAAGGCTGAACGGGCTCTGGAGGATCTGCTTGGTCGTCTTGAACGAGGACATGAACACCCACAGCAGCGGGATGGCGACGATCAGGGACCACGCGATCAGGAGCACGTGCGAGGCGGTGCCCACGGCGAGGTCCCCGCCGCTGAGCTTCTGCCTGTTGGGGGCGCGCAGCGGCGTGCTCGAGCCGGTGCCGACCGTCGGGACGGTGGCGGTCATGATCTGCCCTCCTCTCGGCCCTTGCTCAACCGGTTCACGGCGAAGACGATCGCCGCGAAGAGCAGGGTGATCGCGGCGAGCACGACCCCCATGGCGGTCGCATAGCCGAACTGCCCCTTGCGGAACGCGGTGTTGAACAGGTCCTGGCTGATCACCAGGGTGGTGTTGGCGGGGCCGCCCGCGTTGGGGAACAGCGCCGACATGTAGACGAACGAGTCGAGGGCGGCGATCCCCAGATAGATGTACGCCGTCTGGATGTTGTCCCGGATCGAGGGGATCGTGATCGAGACCGCTGTGCGGAAGCGACCCGCTCCGTCCAGGCGCACCGCCTCGTAGATCTCCGCGGGGATGCTCTTGATCGCCGCGACGAACAGCACAGTGTAGAAGCCGATGAAGCCCCAGACGATCACGAACATCGAGGCGGGCATCGCGGTGGCGACCTCGCCCAGCCAGGCGAAGTTCTCGAATCCCTTGAGGCCGATCGCGCGGAGGAAACCGTTGAGCAGACCCGAGCTCGGGTCGTACACCTCTGCCCAGATCAGGCCGATCACGATGGCCGGGATGCAGTAGGGGAAGAACGAGACGGTGCGGTAGAACCCGGACGCCTTCACGCCGCGGATCTGACCCTTGCTCGGTCCCGCGACCGTGACCACGCTGGCGAGGATCAGTGCCACCACGATCGTCACCAGCGGCACGACGACGCCGAGCTCCACGCAGTTCAGCAGCGCGCGCACGAACGTGCTGTCCTGGAACAGGTTCACGAAGTTCGTGAAGCCGATGAAATTCATCGTGGGCGAGAACCCGCCCCAGTCTGTGAGCGAGTAGTAGAGCGCCTGCACGAACGGAAGGATCACGAAGACCAGGAAGATCACCAGGGGCAGGATGAGGAACACCGCCATGAAGCTGACCCGGTCGAAGGTCCACCGTCCGGTGCGGCGCCGCCGGGGAGGCGGAGCGATCCGCCCCCCCGGCGCCGTGGTGCTGGCCGTCTGGGTCACTTGGACGCCGCGGCCTTGTCCGAGATCGCCTGCATCTGGGTCGTCAGCTGCGCGGCCGTGGCCTGTCCGGACAGGAACGAGTTCCAGATCACGAGCTGGTCGGTGTTGAGGCCGTAGAGGCTGGCGAACTCCCAGTCGAAGATGTTCTTGCCCGCGGCGTCGAGCATCTTGGTCTGGGAGACGAGCGCGGTCGAGCCGAACCCGTCGGAGGGCACCAATCCCTTGACGATGGTCGGCGCGAGACGTGTCTTGGAGAAGTTCGTCGCCGCGTCCTTGGAGAGCATGGCCCGCAGCACCTCCTTGCCGCCCGCGACGTTCTTGCCCTGCGACGGCACGATGAACGGCTCGCCCGCCGCGGCACGCAGAGCCTCGTACGGCAGCTTCGGGCTGTCGGACACCGTCGGCTCCGGCGCGCCGGTCATCTTGAAGCCGTCCTTCGTGGCCTTCTTCATCTCGTTCTCGATCCAGCCGCCCGACGGGTAGAGGATCGCGAGCTCGTCGTTGCTCCACTTCGCCTGTGCCGCCGTGAACTGCGTTCCGGCGCCGCCGGGAACGAAGTACCCGGCCTTGACGATCTGCTCCAGCTTGCTGAAGACGTCCTGGATCGGCTTCTGCGACCAGGCGTTCTTCTCGAGGTTGTTCACCGCGTCCATGACCTCCAGGCCGCCCTCCTTGATGGCCGAGTCCAGCGCCATCGTGAGGTAGTAGGTCGCAGCCTCCTTGCCCCAGACGAAGAGGTACTTGCCCTTCGCCTTCGCCTTGGCGCCGAGATCGAGCGCCTCGTCCCAGGTCTTCGGCGGGGTCCAGCCGTTCTCCTCGAAGAGGCTCGCCGAGTACCAGATCGCGTACACCGTCATGACGTAGTTCATCGCGACGAACTTGTTCTTGAACGTGCCAGGGGTCTTCACGCCCGGGTAGAGGGTGTCGGCGATCTTCTTGCCCTCGAAGTTGTTCGCCTCGAAGACGTCGTCGAGGGTCTCCAGGCTCTTCAGGATCGTGTTGAACCCGATCTGGTTGGCGCCCGAGTTGTCGATGAGGTCCGGCGGGTTGCCGCCCACGAACCTCGGCTGGAGCGACTGGGCGATGTTCGTCTGCGGGGTGACCTTGGACTTCGTCCCCCACTTCTTGTCGACGATCTTCGCCGCGAAGGTGACGTAGTCGTAGCCGTAGCCGCCGTTGAAGATGACGGCCTCGATGCTGGAGTTCGCCGCGACACCGAACGGGTTCTTCGCCGATTTGGTGCCGCCACCGCCGCCCCCGCCGCCGCTCCCGCTGGAACACGATGCGAGCGTGACCGTGATCGGGACGGCGACCGCCGCGGCGAAGGCGCCACGCAGGAAGGAACGCCGATCCACTCCTCTGTTGTGTGTGGTCATGATGTGAATGCTGCCTTTCCGTGTGTCTCATGGTGGGTGGTGCGTCGGGTACGACCGGATGGCCGGCCGCTAGGCGGTTCGGCTGATCCGGTCGCGATAGAGGTCCTCCAAGGCCCGGTTGTGCTCGTCGCCGCCCGGGATGTTCGCCGAGATGTACACCGGCGGCGTCTGTCCGGTCTCCGCGATGCGTTCGGCGACCGCGATGGTCAGCAGCTGGGCGATGAACGCCGCGGTGATGGATGAGATCGCGCCGACCTTGACGCCGCCGGCGAGCTCCAAAGTGGCGTCGCCGTACGGCGCCTTGTTGTCGATCACGACGTCGGCGATGTCCCGCAGCCGCAGCCCGCTCGGATGCTTCGGCTCGACGGCGTCGGTGTGCTGCAGGCTCGTCACGGCGATGACCTTGTGACCGGTCTCCTTCGCCTTCAGCGCCATTCCGACGATCGAGCCGTTCACGCCGGAGTTCGACGCGATCAGGAACACGTCGTTCTCCCCCACCGGGGAGAGCTCGAAGAGCTCGTCGACGATGGAGGGGTCGCGCTCCAGCCCGCTGCCCGTGAGGAGGTCCGCATCACGCGATCCGCGCAGCACGACGTCGCGAAGCGCGATGCGATTGGTGGGGATGAGCCCGCCTGCGCGACCCGCGATCTCCATGGCGAACGCCTCCGAGTGCCCGGTGCCGAACGCCTGCAGCACACCCCCCGCGGCGAGCGCCTCGACCAGCAGGTCGATCGCAGGGTCGAGGGCGCCGGCATCCGCCTCGGCCGTCAACGCGGCGATGCGCGTCTGGGCCTCGTGCAGGAAGTCGTCGAAGAGGCGGGTCATGCGTGCTCCTTGTCGTTGCGATCGTGGTCGCCGGCCGGCTCCGCGTCCGGCTGCTCCTGGTCCCTGGCCGCTCGGCGACCGCGGAGCGGCCGCCTATGCGGAGACACCGCCTGCGCCGAGACGGACAGCATCGTCGTCGTGCGGCCGAAGTTCTGTTGGGCCACGAGCAGGTAGAGCAGGTCGAGCACGAAGAGCTGCGAATGCTTGGCGGAGAGGTCGTCCGGCTGGAGGAACTGCTCGTTCGCCAGGGTCACGATGTGCTCGTCGGCCAGCTGCGCCAGCGGGGACTCCGGCGAGTTCGTGACCGCCACCGTGAGCGCTCCGGCCGACTTCGCCCGCTCCAGCATCTGGATCGTCTCCTCGGTGCGTCCGGTGTTGGAGATCGCGATCGCGACGCAGTGCTCGTCCTGAAGCGCGGCACTCGTCAATCCCGTGTGGACCTCGGGCCAGAAGTGCGAGTTGATGCCGATCCGATAGAGCCGGGACTGCATCTCCTCGGCCATGGTCGCGCTTCCGCCGATGCCGTAGAGGTCCACGTGCGAGCAGATCGCGATTCGCGCGGCGATGTCCTTGAGGCGCTCGAGGTCGATGAACTCCGCCGTCGCGTGCAGCGACCGCGTGTGCGCGGCCAGGAGCGTGCTCATGACCTCTGTGGGCGAGTCGTCCGGACCGAACGCGCGCCCGATGTCCTCGCTCCATCTGTCTCTGGCGAGCTCTCGGCCCACGTCTGAGGCCACGGCCACCCGGAAGGGCGCGTAGCCGGAGTATCCGATGACCCTGCAGAAGCGCGTCACCGTCGCCGGGGAAGTGCCTGCGGCATCCGCCAGCTCGGTGATGGAGAGCCGAAGCGGGGCGTCGGGCGAGTCCAGCAGCAGCTTCGCGATCTTGCGCATCGCCTCCGACATCCGGGGCAGCCGCGACTGGATCCGCATGCCGATGCCCGGCGTGGGGGCCGACGCCGGCATCCGGTCGTTGCTGGTCCGCTTGACAGTCGCGTTCACCTGAAAATCAATCTCACTTCTTCGTGCGGGAGGATGAACAGTATTATCAGGAGACCACGTCCCCTGATCAAGTGCCGAAACCGAAACGCAACCAATGAGTAATCTGATCGCCGTCGACGCGGGCGGCACGTCGACCAGAGCGGTCGTGCTGACCCCGGAGGGCGTCTGTCGCGGCTACGCGGCGGCCGGGTCGGGGAATCCGATCTCGTCCGGGCCCGACCACGCGGCCCGCGAGGTCGCCGGTGCGGTCCGCTCCGCGCTGCACCACGCCGGCGGGGGCGGGGCCGACGGCACGACGGTGCTCGCGATGGCAGGCGCGCGCACCCATGCGTCGACGGACTGGATAACGGCCGCACTGCGGGAGATCGGCGTGGAGGGCAGGATCGTCCTGGAGTCCGACCTGCTCGCGACCTTCTGCTCGGGTGCGTGGGAGCCCGACGGATACGCGGTCGTCGCCGGGACCGGCTCCGCCGCGATCCGCGTGCGCGATGGGCGACAGGACCTTTCCGCCGACGGGCTCGGCTGGCTGGTCGGCGACGACGGCTCCGGCTTCTGGATCGGCCGGCGGGTGGTGCGCGCCGTGGCCGCGCAGCTCGACCGGCGGGGCCCGGACACCGAGCTGACGCCGCGCCTGCTGGCGGCCCTGGACATCCCTAACGACGCCTCGGCCGGCCCCGACGGCGACGGCCGGCCCGAGGCGCTGCGACTGCTGCTCGAGGCCGTGTACGGTCTGCGCCCGATCGAGCTCGCCCGGTTCGCTCCCCTGGTCTTCGCGGCCGGCGCCGATCCGATCGCCGAGTCGATCGTCGCGGATGCCCGCACCGCCCTGCACACCACTCTCTCCGCCATCGACACCCGCTCCGTGCGCGGCCCCGCGGTCTGCGGCGGAAGCGTGCTCGGCGTGCTGGGGCTCTCGGTGCACGGGCTCTCGGGGGTGACGGAGGTGCGCACGGTGCCGGACGGAGCCGTAGGCGCCGCCGTGCTGGCGCTTCGCGACAACGGCGTGCCGGTCGACCGGGACGTGTTCGAGCGCACCAGAGACACCCTCGCTGCGCTGCGCGCCACCGCCTCCTGAGCACGTGGGGACATTCGACGCACGGACGCCGCGGAAGGGCCGCCCGCGGGTCGGTGCGCTCCGTCGGAGGCGGCAGGGGCTCAGCCGAGCGGACGGAACTCCAGCGCCGACGCATCCCGCGTCTGGCGCGTCACGGTCGCGAAGCGCCCGTAGCCGGCCTCCGCGAGTCGCTCGAGCACGGGCTTCAGGTTCTTCGCCCTCCTCTCGACGCGCACTCGAGCGCCCCTCCGCAGGAGCTCCTGCTTGATGCGCAGCAGGGCGGCGGGTGCGACGTCCCGGTCGTAGACCAGTACTATCGAGTCGGCCACGCCCCCCTGCGGCACGTCAATGAGATCGACGATGCGCTCGAAGCCGAGCGAGAAGCCGACGGCGGGCACGTCGGTGCCGAGGAAACGGCCGATCATCCCGTCGTAACGGCCGCCTCCGCCGAGCGAGTAGCCGAGCTCGGGATGCTGTATCTCGAAGATCGTCCCGGTGTAGTAGCCCATGCCGCGGACGAGATCGTGCGAGAACACGAGCGGCGTTCCGGGGGTGACCTCGGCCACGGCGTCGCGGATGTCATGCAGCTGCCGGTAGGCCGCCTCGTCGAGCCACGGCACGCCCCCGTCGTCGGCGCGCTCCAGCAGACCCCAGCCGTCGTCCGGCAGGCCGGACAGGCTGTCCGCCACCGCGCCCCCATCCGACGCGGCGATCAGCCCGAGATCGAGCAGCTCGGCGACGACGCCGTCCACGCCGATCTTGTCCTGCTTGTCGATGGTGATCATGGCCCGCTCGTAGCCCGCCTCGGCGACCCCCCACGAGGCGATGAGGCCGCGCAGGATGGCGCGGTGGTTGATGCGGATCGCGCAGCCGGTGAGGCCGAGCGCGTCGAGCGCATCGATCGTCGCCGTGATCAGCTCGATCTCGGCGACGATGCCGGCCTCGCCGATGATGTCGATGTCGCACTGCACGAACTGCCGGTAGCGTCCCTTCTGCGGTCGCTCCGCGCGCCAGACCGGGGCGATCTGAACGGACTTGAACACGTTCGGCAGCGCCGCACGGTGGCTGGCGTAGAAGCGCGCCAGCGGCACCGTGAGGTCGAACCGCAGGCCCAGGTCGGTGAGCGCCTCGAGGTCGCCGGCGGCGGCGAGCTCGGCGACCGTCTCGGCGGAGAGGCCACGGCGCAGTATCCCGAACGCGAGCTTCTCATTGTCGCCGCCGAGCCCGGAGTGCAGGCGGGAGGCATCCTCCATGACCGGCGTCTCGATCTCCTCGAAGCCCTGCGCCGCATAGCTGGCGCGGATCACGCCGAGCGCATGCTCGCGCCGGGCCTTGTCGGCGGGGAGGAAGTCGCGCATGCCACGGGGAGGGTTCACGGGTCGAGCCATGCCTCCATTGTTCCAGTGCCCGACTGCTCCAGTGCCCGGCCCGTTCCCGTTCGGGGTCGGGCGCCCGCGGGGCGCTCCGCCCGCGACGCGCCCCGCCCACGACGCGCCCCGCGGCGACGCGCCCGCGACGCCGGGAATACCGGAGACCGCGTCCGGATTGCACTGTTCGATGTCAGAGAACACCATCTCGCGCCGCAGCGTCGGGCTGCGTTCGGAGCGCGGACCCATCCTGCTGTCCCTCATGCTGGCCACCGCGCTGGTGGCGCTCGACTCCACCATCATCGCGACCGCGTCCACGGCCATCGCACGCGATCTGGGCCACTTCGAGCAGCTGCCGTGGCTGTTCTCCGTCTACCTCCTGGCCCAGGCCGTCTCGGTGCCGATCTACGGCCGGCTCGCCGACATGGTCGGGCGCAAGCCGCTCATGCTGTTCGGCATCGGGTTGTTCCTGATCGGTTCCGTACTGTGCGGCGCGGCCTGGTCGATGCCCGTGCTGATCCTCTCCCGCGTGGTGCAGGGCCTGGGCGCCGGGGCGGTGCTGCCGCTCAGCATGACGATCGCGAGCGACGTCTACACGCTCCAGGAGCGCGCCAAGACCCAGGGCTACCTGGCCAGCGTCTGGGGCGTCTCCTCGATCGTCGGCCCGGCGCTGGGCGGCATCTTCTCCCAGTTCGCCAGCTGGCGCTGGATCTTCTTCGTCAACATCCCGATCTCGATCCTTGCGGCATGGATGCTGTGGCGCCGCTTCCACGAGCCCGAGCGGCCCCGCGTGCGCCAGCGCGTCGACTACCCCGGAGCCGTGCTGCTCTCGGCGGGCACCGCGCTGCTGCTGCTCGGCCTGCTGGAGGGAGGCAGCGCCTGGGCATGGGCGTCATGGCAATCGCTGGTGGTGTTCGGCGTCGCCGCCCTCGCGCTCGCGGCCTTCGCCGTCGTGGAGTTCGCCGTGCGGCAGCCGATCCTCCCGCTGCGGATATTCTCCCGTCGCGTGATCGCGGCATCCACCGCGGCGTCGCTGATGATCGGAGCTATCGTGCTCGGCCTGTCGACGTACGTTCCCGTGTACGCGCAGAACGTCCTCGGCGTCGGCGCGCTGGTCGCCGGCTTCGCACTGGCGGCGCTGACGCTCGGCTGGCCGCTCACCGCCTCGATCGCCGGTCGCTTCTATCTGCGCATCGGGTTCCGCTGGACGGCGGTGATCGGCTCGACGCTCGTGCTCTTCGGATCGCTGCTCACGCTCACGCTGGGCACGCACACGAGCATCTGGCTGGTGGGGCTGTACTGCTTCGTGATCGGCGCAGGGATGGGGCTCACGGCCGTGCCGACCCTGATCGCGGCGCAGTCCAGCGTGGAGTGGTCGGAGCGCGGCGTGGTGACCGGAACGAACATGTTCGCGCGCTCGATCGGCTCCGCCGTGGGAGTGGCGATCTTCGGCGCTATCGTGAACGCGAACACCACGATCGGTCAGGACGGCACCCCGAGAGGACCGGAGCTCGCCGGGGCAATGCACCTCGTCTTCATCGGCGTCGTCCTCCTCGCGATGGCACTCCTCGTCGGAGCCCTCTTCATGCCGGCGCATCGGCGGCAGGAGGAGTCCGGGCCGGTCGAGTCGCCCGCCGCGGCCGCGGGATCGGTGTGACCGCGTCCGCCCGCGTCACGTCTCGGGGGTGACCGGCCCGATGCCCTCGGCGCGCGCGATGCGGGAGCGCAGTCCGCGCACGCTAGTACGCAACGCCCGTTCCGCGTCCAGGCCCCGCGCCCGCGCCGCCGCCACGATGCCGAGCAGGAGCTCGCCCAGCTCCTCCTCCCCCTCGAGCCGTGCGACGAGCTCCGGGGCGGCCACCTGGGCGGCGCCCACCCGCTCCCCCCGTCCGATCACCTTGTCCGCCAGGGCGAGAGCGGGCATGCCCAGCGGGATGCCGTCCAAGACGCTGCGACGCGCGGACTTCTCCTCCGCCTTCGCCGCGGTCCACAGCAGCAGCACCTGCTCCGGCGTCTCGGCCACCCGGTCGCCGAACACGTGCGGATGCCGGCGCACCATCTTCTCGGTGACTCGTTGCGCGACGTCCTGGATGTCGAACCGCTCCCCCGAGGAGCGCGAGGCGATCTCGGAGTGGAACGCGACCTGCCAGAGCACGTCGCCGAGCTCCTCCATCACGTCGTCGGGGGTGCCCGCCTCGATGGCCTCGACGAGCTCGTAGGTCTCCTCGATCAGATACGGCACCAGGGACTCGTGCGTCATGGTCTGCGACCAGACGCACCTGTCGAGCACGGAGGCCATGGCGGCCGCGAACGCATCCAGTCGGGAGAGGGCGGCTGCGGCCGCCTCCCGCGCACCAGGGTCGTTCTCCCCCGCCGCGGGCCGCGCGTCGTCGTCGCGAGGACCGGTCATCACGCCTCCCGTCATCGTCATTCATGGTGTCACGGCGCCGGCGATCCGGGCCGTGGACGACACGATCGCGCCGCAGTCGGCCGGCCGATACCCTGACGTGATGAGGAGCCCGCGACGGATGCTCGCCAGGGTGACGCCATCCGTCTCCGCCCGGCTGCGACGAGGGCGACGCCGGTGAGGCTCGTACGCTCCGAACGCGCCTCCGCCGCGCTGCTCCTCTGCTCGGCGGTGCTGGGCCTCGTCCTGGCGAACACCGGCGCCGGGCCCGCGCTGCACGCGCTCATGGCGATGAGGCTCGGCCCCTCGGCGGTGCATCTCGACCTCGGCATCGCCGGCTGGATCAGCGACGGCCTGCTCGCGATCTTCTTCTTCATCGTGGCCGTCGAGCTGCGCCACGAGCTCACCGTGGGCGAGCTGAGCTCCTGGCAGCGAGCGCTGCACCCGGCGATCGCGGCCGTGTGCGGCGTGGTCGTGCCAGCGCTGGCATACCTAGGGCTCACCGCGGGCAGCGGCTTCGAGAGCGGATGGCCGGTGCCGACCGCCACGGACATCGCGTTCGCGCTCGGCGTGCTGGCCGTGTTCGGCAGGAGGCTCCCGCGACGCATCCGGGTCTTCCTCCTCGCGCTGGCGGTTCTCGACGATCTCATCGCCATCGTCATCATCGCCGTGTTCTTCACCTCGAGCCCCGACCTCCTCGCTCTGGGACTCGCGGTCGTCACGACGGTCGCGTTCGGCCTGGTCAGCCGGATGCTGCACGGTCGCCTGCGCGCGCCGGCCGCGGTGGCGCTGGTGCTGCTCGGCATCCTCACCTGGGGGCTGGTGCACGCCTCGGGAGTGCACCCGACCATCGCGGGCGTCGCACTCGGCCTCGTGATGTCGCGGGCACCGGCCCGTCGCACGGTGCACGTCCTCCAGCCGTGGTCGAACGCGCTGATCCTGCCGCTGTTCGCGTTCACCGCGGCGTCCG
>JAATFB010000009.1 GCA_015655415.1 Actinomycetales bacterium | reverse complement strand
CGACCCGGCCTCGACCTTGTCGCTGTACAAGAGGCTCCTGGCCGAGCGCGCGAGCCGAGGGCTCGGGGCCGGAGCGCTCGAGTGGCTCGACGGATACGACGACGAGGTGATCGCATTCCGCAACGGCGACGTGACGGTGCTGGCAAACCTGGGCACGGCGCCCGTTCCGCTGCCCGGCGGCGAGCTGATCGTCTCGAGCGAGCCGCTCACGGACAGGCAGCTCCCGACCGACACGACCGCCTGGATCCAGGGCTGATCGCCGACGCGCGGGGCTCGGACCGAGTCCGAGCCCCGTCCCGTGCGCGGCGGCGGCGGCGCAAGCCTCGAGCGCCGTCCCGTGGCAGCCACAGCTCCTCGCAGCTACACAATTCATCGCCCACGTGAAGCGAACAGCCCTGCGTGTGAAGCTCAGGATGAAATGCGGGGCCGTCAGCGGTCGATGACGCCCAGCTCGTCGAGGACGGGCTCAAGCTGTGCGAACAGCCCCGGCTCGGCCGCGATCGTCAGCGCACGGCCGGCGGGGGCGCCGTGCAGACCGGCGACCGTTGCGCCCGCCTCGGCGGCCACGAGCGCGCCGCCGGCGTGGTCCCAGGGCTTCAGGCCCTTCTCGTAATAGGCATCCAGTCGTCCGGCCGCCACGGCACACAGATCGAGCGCGGCGGAGCCTATGCGGCGGATGTCGCGCACCCGCGGGATCAGCCGGCTGACCGCCTCGGCCTGCAGGCCACGACGCCGCGAGTCGTACGAGAACCCGGTGCCGACGAGCGCGAGGGACAACTGCTTGCCGGTGGCGACACGGAGCCGTCGGCCGCCGAGGTACGCACCCCCGCCCGCGCTCGCCGAGTACAGCTCGCCGTTCGTCGGATTGACCACGGCGGCCGCCAGCGCCCGCCAGGTCGCAGGATCGGGATCACCCTCCACCACCGCCACCGAGACCGCATACGCCGGAATGTCGTACAGGTAGTTCACGGTGCCGTCGATCGGATCGACGACCCACGTCAGGCCCGTGCTGCTCGCGGTGGCATCGCTCTCCTCGCCGCAGAATCCGTCGCCCGGACGGGCATCGGCGATCCTTCCACGGATCAGGTCCTCCGATTCCCGGTCGGCCGCGGTCACGATGTCTTCCGGCGCCGTCTTCGTCGCGGCTATCTGCACGCCCGCCTCTCGCCTGGCGTGCACGAGCTCCCCCGCCTCCCCGGCGATCGTGCGGGCAAGACTCAAGAGCTCATCGATCGAGGCGGGCATGACCTCGATGCTACGGGGTGCGCCGTCGTCGTTGGCGAGTCGCCACGATCCGATCTATGATCGCAGAATCGAAAGTATGTTCGAATCACGCGGCGGATGCGATGCCGAGGTGGCACCACAGCACGCGCCCCGCACCCCGCCGCGGCACGTCGCAAGGAGCACGTCATGAGCATCACCCGAACCGCCGACATCGTGACCCTGTGGATAGACGAGCACGGCGTGCCGAGACGGATGTTCTGGGCCGGCCGCCGCTACCAGGTCACCGACACACCCACCCGGCTGGGCGCCGCACCCGAGCTCCTGCTCGGTCCCGAGTTCACGCATCCCCCCTCGCCGCTGAACGGATGGCGCTTCCAGGGCACGAGCGACGACGGCGACTCCCGGGTGTTCGACGTGCGGGCAGCCGAGACGGGCGGCTGGGAGCTGATCCGGGTGATCGACTGACGCCGGCGTGCCGCCGTGCCAGCATGGCTCCCGTGAGCACCGAACCCGACGACCCGGCGCGGGATGCGGCGTCAGCCGCCGAGATCGCGGCGGCTGGGCACCCCTCGGACAGCCCGATCTACCGCGCCACTCCGCAGGAGGCCCTCCGGCGCTTCGTCGCGAAGTATGCCGTGTTCCACGGGCGTGCCAGCCGCAGCGAGTTCTGGTGGGCCTGCGTCCTGAACATCGTGGTGCTCCTCGCGGCGGGCGTCGCGGCGGAGATGGCGGATGCGCTCGCCGGCCCGTCGACGTCTCCGCCCTCCGCCGCAGACACAGTCATCCGCGCTGTCCTCGTGCTGTATGCCGTCGCCGCCCTGCTGCCGAGCATCTCAGTGCTCGTGCGACGACTGCACGATGCGAACCTGTCGGGCTGGTGGTCGCTGCTCACGCTGATCCCGTTCGCCGGGCCGGTGATCGCGGTGATTTTCGGCATTCTGCCCCGCCAAGGCTACGGCAGGCGATTCGATCGGTCCTGAGCCACCGGAGGCGCCTCGCGCCGCCGCCCGCGCTACTGGGACGAGCGCTTGCCGGTCTGCTGCTCCCAGATCTCCAGCTCGCGTGTCAGCGCCTTGGCCAGCTCGAACACCTGCTCGGGAGGAATCCGGACACGCGTGACGACGCGGGCGTTGACCGAACGCTGCGGATCGCCGTGCTCGTCGCGCGCCTCGGTGGCCGGGCCGCGCAGCGACGCGAAGTCGAGCACGAACACGTTGTCGGTGTGCCAGATGCTGGCGAAATCCGCGAAGGTGCCGGTCTCGACCTCCGACGGGATGTCGAAGTTGATCTGCGTCGGCACGTTCCCCTGCTCGTCGGCCACGGCGTCCCCTCACGGTCGATGATGTGTCGGGGCGAGCCTATACGGGCGTCAGGGCCCAGCGGGCACCGGCGTGCACGTCGCGCGAGCCCGAGCCGGCATCCGCTGCGCCACGGGGAACCGCGGGCGCCGACCCCTCAAGGCCGGCGGCGGTCAGCCGGGGTAGACGGCGGGGAAGGCCGGGTCGTCGCCGAGGTGCTGCACGCGGTTCTCGTCGTCGACCATGATGACGCTCGGACGGAACCCGGACGCCTTGGCCAGCTTCATCGAGGCGTACGCCATGATGATGATCCGGTCGCCCACGCTCACCAGGCGGGCGGCGGCTCCGTTCACGCCGATCACTCCCGACCCCGGGTCGCCTTCGATGACATACGTCTCGAGGCGCTGCCCGTTGTCGATGTCGACCAGGCTCACCTTCTCACCGACCAGGATGCCCGACGCCTCGAGCAGGTCACGGTCCACGGTGAGCGATCCGACGTAGTGCAGGTCCGCGCGGGTCACGGTCGCGCGGTGGATCTTGGCGCGAAGCACGGTGACGCGCATGGGAAGGCTCCTTCGGGGTGGTCGTGGGCAGTGTAGCGGCGCGGACGCGGGGTGAGAGGAACCGGCGGATACCTCGAGGCCGTGAAGAAGTCGCCGCTGCTGACGGCCGGCAGCATGTCAGGACGACTTGAATCATAGGCGCACCGGCAGGTACTCATACCGAGAGCGAACGGACCGACGGCCCGCCAGGCGGCATCACGCGTCGAGCTCGGCGTCGGAACGGCATACGTCGCTCCAGACGGCCGCCTCGCCAGACCGCTCCCGGCTGTGCCCCGCGCGCTGCGCCCCGCTGCCTTGTCGACCCGGCAGCCTATCGAACGGCCACACACAAGAATCGTGTCGTGTCATGAAGGCTGAGCCGCGGACCGGTCACCTGGGTTGAGGGCTCACGGCGACCTGCGGACCGATCACGCGTCGCCCGGAAGCGCCACCACCCGGTCGGGCCCCGCGTATGACCAAGCCTCGACGATGTCGGCGAGAGAGAAGAGACGGATCGGGACGCGGACCTCGCCCGAGGCGACCTTCTCCATGAACACCGGTAGCTGGGCGAGGATGTCCGAGAGCGACGCCGACCCGGCTCCGGACCCGCGAAGGGTGATGCGACGACTGCGCAACAGCGCCGCCGGAAGCACCGCGTCCCCGCCGGCCGACGAGCCGATCTGCACGTGCAGGATGTCGGCGTCGTCCTCGCCGAGTCCCCGGCCCGTCAGCGCGTTCCACACCGATTCGGCCGGGGCGCCCCAGGCGAAGTCGAGGACGATGGATGGAGACGTCCCATTCAGGCTGCGCCGCAGCGCCGATGGTCCGTCCTGGAGAGCGATGCCGACTCCGCCGAGCCGTTCCACCTCGTCGAGCCGGTCGCTGTCGCGACCGAGGCCGATGACACGATCCGCACCGAGGGCGAGCGCATTCTGCACCGCGACCCGCCCAGCGACACCGGTCGCGCCAACGATCACCACGGTGCCCAACGTGCCGACCTCCTCCGCCCGAGAGGTCAGCGGAAGCCATGAGCTGAGCCCAGGGTTGAGCGAGCCGGCGATCGCCGCCGGGTCGGCTCCCTCGGGAAGTGGCAGGCTCATCCGCGCGGCGACGCGCTCGGCCAAGGTGCCCCAGGGCGGCCTGATGAAACCGACGTAACGCGCGACACCATCGGAGTCTCGCGCCACGCAGTCGATGCCGGGCACGCGCGGGTATACCTCATCACTGCCGTAGTGGGTGCCGGAGACCAGGTTGCGCACCACCGGGTGGATGCCCGCTGCAAGCACCTCCATGACGGTCTCACCCTCGTGCGGCGCAGGTTCGTCGAAATCCCCGTAGTGCGGCGCCTCTCCTGCCTTGGTCACGATCGCGGCTTTCATCGCATTTCTCCTTAACGGCGTTAAATTCGGCTTCTGCAATACTCTCCTTAACGTCGTTAAACTGCAAGCGTGGAAAACCCGCTGAACAAAAGCGCGATCGTCGACGCCGCCTTCGAGGTGCTCGACGAGGCAGGCATCGATGGCCTGACGCTACGCGCTGTGAGCGAGCGACTGGGCGTCAAGGCCCCAGCACTGTACTGGCACGTTCGCAACAAACAGGAGATGCTCGACGAGATGGGCACCCGCGTCTGGCGCGAGGTGGCGAGCGGCTCGGGCTGGCGCGCGTATGCCGACTGGCGCGGAGCCCTGGCCGGCTACGCCCGGACCGCCCGTCGGGCCCTACTGGCGCATCGCGATGGAGCCCGCGTATTCAGCGGCACCTTCATGACGGACGCCGGCGTACTGCAGTCGCAAGAGGACGGCCTCGCGTGGATGCAGGAGCAGGGGTTCACGGTGCGTGCGACGACGGAAGCGGTTGGGGTGCTCACCGCGTTCGTCATCGGGCACTGCATCGAGGAACAGGCGAGGGCTCAGGCGCCCGACGGCCGTTACGAGCTCGCCGCACGAAACGAACGAGTCGGTGCCGACGAACACCCGCTCGTCGCCGAATCCGGCGCAGTCATGGCTGAAGGAGACGCCGACAGTCGTTTCGAGAGCATGCTCGGAATAGTGCTCGATGGCGTCGCCATGAACCGGGGGTGATCGTTCCGCGATCGCCGGCTCCCGAGATCACCCCGCGGCTCGGCGCGGCACCGCTACGCGGCCGCCGCGCACCGCATACGGCATCGGAGGAAGCGAGACTCGAACCCGTGCCCGATGGCTGCGCCGCTACGAATGGCACGCGCCGAGTGCGTGGCTTCGGTCGCTGAGCGTGCAGCTCGGCTCTCCCGTGCTCACGAAGCTCTTCGAGGTGCTGCGGCGCTTCGACGACGAAGCGCAGGCCACCCCGGATCGTTCCAGTGTCCATGGTGGCGAGAGAAGCCGATCGGCCCTTCTCATGATCCCGGACGAGACAGGGTGCTCGTATCGAACGCAGCCTCGCCCCGCGCGATTCTCCCCTCCTCGAAATGGCTGAAGTTCGCTGCCGGAATCGGGCGGGCCGCGTCGGTGTGGATCTCGAACCATGTCACGACATCGTCTCCGTCGGCGAAGATGCTGCGCACGACCACATCGTGGATGACGCCGAGGTTGGCGCGCATGCCCCTGATGAAGTCATCAGCGTTCGTGACACTGCCCAAGGCGCTCGAGAAGACGATGTCGTCGCTGATCAGCCCCCGAAGCGCGTCGAAATCCCGCGCCTTCCAGGCATCGAAGTAAGCCGCCATGGTCTGCCTGTTGTCGTTGGTCATCGCCGTCCTTTCCTGAGCCAGGGGTCGCGCTGCTTCGGTGTCCCGACGTGCCGCGCGGAGACTGCGGTGGCAAGCAGCGTCGACCTCGGCGAGGCCAACGCGCTCGCGCGAAGCGCCTTCTTACATCGTGGAGACCGCCCCGCCGAGGAGGAATCTCGCTGACGAAGAACAGTCGACACGATGCACGAAGGCAGGCCGTCGGCGACACGCCCGCACCGCCGCTGTGGGCAAGATCGGGGCGTGGTGCCCGACAGCACGCGATTCTGCTCCCTCGGTCCTCTGTCAGAGCCGCGGCCTGCAAGCAGTGCAGAACTCTCCATACGTTGAGTTTATCGCCCACACGACGAGTTGCGGGATCGAGCCCCCGCTGTGATGCGTTAGCCATCCTTCGTCCGCGAGCGTGCCCGACGGGTGAAGCCAACGACGACACGAATGTCCTCGACGCCCGCTAGCGGCGATCGTCATTCTCCGCACGACGTGTTGACAATTAACTCAACGTATGTAGAGTTAGCGGTGACCCAACGTCGGGCCATTCCTACCGATGCTCTTCATGATCCTGGAGTCGTCATGGGCAAGCACGTTCTCATCGCTGGGGGCACCGGCCTCATCGGCCGCGCCACCACCGCCGCCCTGGTCTCGGCCGGCCACCGTGTGACGGTCGCGGCGCGCAAGGAGGTCCCCTCTCCTGAGGGCGCATCATTCGCCAAGCTCGACGCGCTCGACGCGGCCGCGGTGCACCGCACGATCGATGGCGTCGCGCCCGACGCGATCGTCAACATCCTCACCGCCATTCCCGACCCGACGGACCCGCGCAGGATGGCCAGCGAGTACGCGAGCACCAACCGTCTGCGTGTCGAGGGCACTCGCAATCTGATCGCCGCCGCACCCGGCGTGCCTCTCGTCTCGGAGAGCATCGCGTTCGCATACGACCCGGCTCCCGGCGAGGCCGACGAGCAAGCGACGCTGTGGGTGCGCCCACCGAAGCAGTTCGCGCCGGTGCTCGACGCGATCCTCTCGCTTGAGCAGCAGACCCGCGCGGCCGGCGGGACCGTGCTGCGCCTCGGGCATCTGATCGGGTCTGGCACGTCGTTCTCGCGCCGCGGCGGGGGCTTCGCCGCACAGGTCCAGGCCGGAAAGGTGCCACTGGTGGCGGGCGGGCACTCTGCCTTCTCCTTCGCACATCTTTCCGACGTCGCCGCGGCCTTCGACAGGGCGCTGGACGGCCCCGCGGGCACCTACAACATCGTCGACGACGAGCCCGTCGAGATGGCAACATGGCTGCCCGTGATGGCCGAGCGTCTGAATGCCGGTGCCCCCAAGGATGTGCCCAAGGCGCTCGCGCGTCTCGCCGTCGGCGGCTGGGGCGTGGCGTTCATGACTCAGCTGCGTGCAGCGAGCAACGCGTCGGCCAAAGCCAAACTTTCTTGGCAGCCGTCGCGGCCGTGGCGATCGTCGCTCGGCGTAGATTGATCGAATCCCTCATGCACTCGGGTCGTCGTTCGGAGGGTGAGTTCAATCCATGCTTCCGCTCGACCATCTGTTCGCGTTCGTGGCCACGTCTTTCGTGCTCATCGCGATCCCAGGCCCAAGCGTGCTGTTCGTCATCTCGCGTTCGTTGACGCTCGGCCGTCGCGCAGGGCTCGCGACTGTCGTCGGCAACGCGACCGGCGTCTACATCCAGATGGTCGGGATAGCACTCGGTCTCGGCGCCATCGTCTCGCGATCGATCGTGGCATATACGATCATCAAGATCGTCGGCGCGACCTACCTCGTCTACCTCGGAGTTCAGACACTACGACATCGTCGCGCCCTGGCGGCCGCTCTCGGCCCACGGGTCACGCAGAGGTCGACGGGGCGCGTCTTCGTGGATGCTCTGGTGGTGGGCGTCGCGAATCCGAAGTCCGTGGTCTTCTTCGCCGCGATGCTGCCCCAGTTCGTCGATGGCGCCGCCGGGGACGCGACCCTTCAGATGATGTCGCTCGGGGTCGTGTTCTTCCTGATCGCGCTCATCTCGGACGGCGCGTGGGCGGTGGGCGCGGGCGTGGCTCGCACCTGGCTGACGGCCCGCCCGCGTCGACTCGAGCTAGTCGGCGGCGCGGGGGGCCTCGCCATGATCGGCATCGGGGTGAGCATTGTCGTCACCGGCCGGAACGACTGAGGTGATCCGGACAGAACCGCACCTCCACCTCGTCGGAATTCCGCCCGGCCGTCGCGTCTAGACTTCTCACGATGCCCAGTTCCGCTTCCGAGCCGTCGCTGCCCCGTCGCGGCGGGCGCCGCGGCGGGGGCGCGGACACCCGCGGCGACATCCTCCGTGCCGCGCGCACGCAGTTCGCAAATGGCGGCTACGAGGCCACAACCGTGCGAGCAATAGCCCGTGAGGCGATGGTCGACCCGTCCCTGATCATCCAGTATTTCGGCGGCAAAGACGGGCTCTTCCAACTGATCCTCGACGAGGCGGTGCGCCCCAGTGAGGGGATCGAGCCGCTGACCGGCCTGGAGCCCGAGCAGATCGGGCGCAAGCTCGCGGCCTATTTCTTCGGCATTTGGGAGGACCCGGAGCGGCGGAATCCGTTCCAGGCCATGCTCGTATCGGCGGGAGAGAACCAGGCGGCGGCAAAGGTGCTGCGTGCCTTCGTGCGCGAAGAGGTGATCGCACGCCTCGGCGGTCTGACGCGCGGGGCCGACAGCGCCCTGCGCGCAGAACTCGCCGGCTCATCTCATCGGCAGCGCGCTGGTGAGGTACGTCTATCGGATCCCACCACTCTGCGACGCGCCGCTGCCAGCGGTCATCGACCAGGTAGGCGCGACGATTCAGCGATACTTCAGTGACGTGCCCTCCGTGGGACCCCGCTGAGCGCCCCACGGTCTTCACCCGAAGTCTCACGTCGGGTCGGCGATCCGTGGTCGGCCTGCGGAATTGCCCGCCGGCGCGATCGGACCGACCCGCCCTGTGCGCAAAGCGTATGCAACGTCGTCGCGACCGTGCAGTTCGGCGATGGCGGCGGCGGCTTCGACGTCGTACGCCAAGCGCCGCTGGCTGATCGCCCAACCGGTGTCGCGAGAGCGCAGGACCGTGTAACGTCCCTCCGGACTGCCCGCCTCAACGCGGTGCGGCGTCGGATCGTCGTCATAGTATGCCGGCCAGCCGAGACTGCCCGGGTTGATGACGACGGAACCGTCGGACAGATGACGGACGCGCTGAAGATGGGTGTGACCGCACAGAAAGACGTCATAGCGGCCGGCATCGTCACCGAGACGCTCGAGCACCTCAAGGTCCGTCGCCTCGCGCAGCCCATTCGGCTCGCCCGGCGCGACGGTCTCGAGGAGGTAGCAGCGATCGTCTGTGGGCGACCCGTGAAATGCAAGCACGCCGGGCGCCACCTCGACCCGCTCGGGAAGCGAACCAAGTCTGGCAATGGTGTCAGGGGCGAGTGCGTCGAACGCGAGCCGGTCGGATGCACTGAGCCCCGCCCGATCACCCGTGGCTAGCTGGCGCTCATGATTGCCCCGCACGGTCACGAAGTCGGGTCGCCCGTCGAGCAGCTCCAGCGTTCCGCGCGGGTCGACACCGCCGGAGACGATATCTCCCAGGTTCACCACGAGATCCGGGTGGAGATGCACCAGCTCGAGAAGAAAGGCGCGGAGCGCCGGGGTATTCCCGTGCACGTCCGAGAATGCAACGATCACGTTCATCTCGTCCTCCTCCTTGGCGGGTGAGGGCCGCCCCAAAGGCCACAACTCCACCAATGTTGAGTTTATCTGGTCAGAAGGTCGGCACGGTCGTCGACACGAGCCACGGCCCATCGGGCTCCCGCCTCGCCAACGCTGCCGACCGTCTTGAACCGGTGGCGACCCGCGACGCTCCCGTGGCCGTGAAGCACCCGGTTGGACGTGAGGCATGGAGGCAGCCCGAGACCAGCTGGGCCACGCCGACACTGCGATCACGGCGAAGCACTACGTCGAGTGCGCCCATAAGGGTCCAGCGGCGGCCGCTGTGCTAGACGCATTCTTCGCCGAAAACAGCGAGTAAATAGCGAGAACGCCCCGTCACCACAATGGGCGACGGGACGGGATGCCAGTGTTTCGTCGGGTGGCAGGTGAGGGATTCGAACCCCCGAAGGCTATGCCGGCTGATTTACAGTCAGATCCCTTTGGCCGCTTGGGTAACCTGCCGTGGCGCCCCCGACCACGTGTGATCACCTGGCCGAAGGCGCGAATTCAAGGATACTCACGCGCACCCGTCCGGTGAAATCCGGGCGTGAGACGTCGCGGCGCGGCTGGCCGCGGCCACGGGGTCCGTCACCTGCCCGGATCGTCGTCCGCCGGCGGGCGATCCGACGGCTCCTGGGAGCCGGGCCCATCCTCCGCTTCGTCCGCGGACCCGTCCGGCTGGTACGCCTCGCCGTCAGCCGGCCAGGTGGGATCGGCAGGAGCGTCGATGTCCTGACCGAGCGGGCCGACGTTCGGCGCGAACTCCTCGCTCGGGGCGATCACGGCGGGATCCCGGCTCGCCGGCGCGTCCGGCCCCCCGTCCCGGGTCGCCGATGGGGAGTCATCGCCCTCCGCCCCGGCGCCTTCCTCGACCGAGCGGCTCCCGCGACGGGAACGCACCGCTCCGGCGACCACCAGCGCGATCACCCCGAGCAGCACGACGATGCCGGCGACGATCAGCCAGGTCGTCACGTCCGATCCGGTTGCGGCCAGGCCGCCGATCTCGTGGGTCACGCCGTCAGCATAGGCACACCACGCGAGGAGCAACACCCGGCCGGCCGCAGCATCCCTCATCCCTCATCTGCGGCGATCGGAGGCTCCATGATCGGAGGCCGCTCGGGCCGATCCGCTGGCCTGGCCCCCGGGCCCTTCCCTCGATCGCCTCCAAGGGTTCGCGTCGACAGGTCGCTCGTCCTTGTCAGCGAAGCCGCGTCTTCGGCATGAGACGGCACACCTCACCCGTCTTCTCGTGCCGAAGATGCGGTCTCGCCGCGATGACCGCGCTCCTATCGGCGCAAACCCTAAGCTCGCATGCAGACGAAGATCGATCACCGGAGGGAGCGCACAGCCATGGCAGATTCGTCGTTCGACGTGGTCAGCAAGGTCGACAGGATGGAGGCAGACAACGCCGTCAACCAGGCGCGCAAGGAGGTCGCCCAGCGCTACGACTTCAAGAACGTCGGCGCCTCGATCGAGTGGAGCGGGGAGCGGATCCTGCTGAAGGCGAACTCCGAGGAACGGGTCAAGGCCGTACTCGACGTGCTCGAGTCCAAGTTCGTCAAGCGCGGCATCTCGCTGAAGAGCCTTGAGGTCGGCGAACCGTACGCCAGCGGCAAGGAGTTCCGGCTCGAGGTCTCCCTCAAGCAGGGCATCGACCAGGATCTCGGCAAGGAGATCAACAAGCTGATCCGCGAGCAGGCGCCCCGATCGGTGAAGAGCCAGATCCAAGGGGACGAGGTGCGCGTCTCGTCCAAGAGCCGCGACGACCTGCAGGCCACGATCGCCCTGCTCAAGAAGGCTGACCTCGACGCGGACCTGCAGTTCGTGAACCTCCGCTGATGCCCCTCCCCTCCGCCGACACGAGCGTCCTCTACCCGACCGCCGGGCCCGGATCGCTGCGCGCGCACGCCATCGTGCTGCACGTGCAGCCGCACGGAGACGACCGCGAGCTCGTGCTGCTCGACCGCACGCCCGCGCATCCGGTCGATCGGGCCTGGCCCGACCAGGGCCCCGACCTCGGCACGATCTCGACCGACGAGGCGGAGTCGCCGTTGCTGGACGTCGTCGTGGGGGCCACCGACGGCACGAGCCTGTTCGTCGGCGACGAGGTCCCGGTGCGGCGCGGCGCAGAGGGCTGGGCGCTCGTCGTGGCGCACGTGCTGCAGGCGCCGACGCGCATCGCGGTCGGCGACGACGTCGTCGTGAGCGTCGACCCGGCGCGACGGCATGGCCTCTCCGTCGGCCACACGCTGTGCCACCTGGCCTCGCTCGCGCTGAACGCCGCGTTCGCCGCCCGCTGGAGCAAGCCGGCGCGCGAGGACGCCCTGGGCCGCCCGGACTTCGACCACGAGGCGATCCAGTCGTCCACGATCGTGCCGAACGGCTCGGTCGACGTGTTCCGCCTCAACAAGTCGCTGCGTCGCAAGGGCTTCGGCACCGACGGGCTGGCGGAGTCCCTCGCTGCCGCAACCGAGTCGGTGACGGCTGCGCTGCGAGGCTGGATCGCGACGGATGCTCCGGTGCGCATCGAGCGCGACGGCGACGGGCTCGGCGATCCCCGGTACTGGGTCTGCGACCTGCCCGCAGTGGCCCGCGGGCCGGTGGCCGGCCCCGCGGCGTCGGCCCGGATCGCGTGCGGCGGCACGCACGTCGCCTCCCTCGGCGAGCTGGGCACGGCATCCGTCTCGCTCGGACTCGGCGAGGATGACGGCACGCCGACGCTCACCATGCGATGCACCGCCACCGCCCGCCCGGCATAGGGCGTCATGCGGCCGGCTGAACCGTACAGCTCGGGAAGAGGCCGGCGAGCGTGCTGGTCGCGACCGCGGTGGCGTAGTTCGACGTCCACCCGTTCTTCTGGGTCAGCACGCCCACGGTGAACGTCGCGCCGAGCGTGCCGCTCAGCGGCGGCAGGGTGAACGTCGTGGTGTACGCCGGCGCCGCGCCGCTCGCCGGCGTCGTGCTGGGCGGGGTGCTGCCGAGCAGGCCGCTCAGCAGGCTGCCGACCACCGATCCCGCGGTCGAGGCGAAACCGGCGTTGTCCGGCATGGCGAAGGCGGGCGAGAACGGCGGGAACGACCAGCTGACCACGACCTTCGAGTTCGCGCCCAGCAGACCCGGAGTGTAGCTGCAGCCGCCCACCGCGATCACGGGCGGCTGGATCGTCGCCGCAGCCACCGTGCCGCCCGCCCGCTGCCGGCTCGTCCAGCTGGCGTCCGTCTCGGCCGGATGCACCGCGACCACGGCCAGCGCGACCGCGGCACACGCGAGGGCGATGCGCAGACCCCGCCATCGCTCAGCCATGGCGGCGTCTCCTCACCAGTGCGGTGACAGCCAGCCCCGCGACGACCGCGGCGGAGGCGAGAAGGCCGGCGCCGAGCGGAGACGAGCCGGTGCCGGCCAGCGACGACGACCGACCCGGGACCGGATCGGCACCGAAGGCGTCGACGGTGAGCCTCACCCGCAGCTCGCCCGCTGTGCCCGCGGGCGAGTCCGAGGGAAGCGTGACCCGGGCCTGCACCCACACCCGTGGCGGGACCGGCCGCGACGGGTCGGTGAGCCCCTCGGAAGCGCCGGAGAGCCGGTCCGTCGCCGTCGCGGGCAGGATCAGCCGCTCGCCGCTCTCACAGCCGGTGCCCCGCCAGGGCGCGGCGCATCCGCGCACCTCGATCTCGGCGGGCACGTACGTGTCGCCGACAGCGAGACGGCCCTCGGCGGCGACGACGGCGACGAGAGTGCGAACGGGCATCCGCCGCACGGTCACCCCCACGTCCCACAGCGCCGGGACGCCCGCACGCAGCTCGTGAACGGTACCGGGCGGATCGGTGATGAGGACGAGGGCTGGGGTCTCGTCGGCGGGTGCCCCGGCAGCGGGCGTGGAACCGACCACCGCGATGCCCGTGGCCGCGAGGCCGGCCGCGACGGCCAGCGCGATGCCCGCCGCCCGCATCCGCCCGCGCCCCCTCGACATCTCAGGATCCCTGCTCGTCCGCACGCCGTCGGCCGCCGTCGTCACGTGGCCAGAGCACCCACACGATCAGGGCCGCGACGGCGACGGTCAGCGCACCCAGCACGAACGGATTGCCGAGCCAGACGATCACGTACGCGAGGCCCGGCATCGACCACACCACCAGCCGCACCGTCCGCACCGCGTAGGGAGCGGGGTCCACCGTCGGGTTCGCGTCGCCCTTGAGCACGAGCACGGTCGTGCCGTCGGCGCCGGGCCGCTTGCTCACGACACGGTGCGTCACGGGAAGCGCGTGCGGCCGGTCGACCGTGACGACCTGGCCGACGCGGGCGTCCTCTGCGGGGATCTGCCGAACCACCGCCAGGGATCCGGCGGGAATGCCCGGTGCCATCGATCCCGTCTTGAACATGATGAGGGTCACGTGGAACACGAGTGCCAGCCCCACCAGCACGATGCAGACCGAGCCGAGGACCGCGGCGACATTCAACAGCGTGCCGCGGACCACGGCGCCGGCTCGCGACCGGCCTGACCGCGTCTCGGGCGCCACGACATCGACGGTCATGAGCTCGCCGCCAGGAACTGCCAGGTGGCCGCCGTGCTGGAGCCCTGCAGGCTGTTCGGCGCGTCGTCGGCCAGCCGCACCTGGAAGCAGAACCACACCGGCGCTCCGTCCGAGGACGCGCCCGCCGCCGCAAGCGCCGTGCTGTTCGCGGGAACGGCGGCGGTCAGGGCGATCCAGGTGGAGCCGTCGCCGACGACCCAGCCCGTTCGGCCCGAGGGCGTCGACGTGGTCGTGCACGTGCTCGAGGCCCCGCCGTACATCCGGTACCGCAGGTACGGGGTCAGGGCGCCGGTTCCGACGGTCGGCGTCTGCACGGTCACCGTGCCGGCGACCGACGCCGCCGTCGCACGGATGCCGAACGACGCCGCGGTGACATCGCCCGGGGTGAGAGCAGCGGGGCTCAGCGACAGCACGGCCGCTGTGGTGGAGTTGTCCGTCCACGTCGCACCGCCGTCCGCGCTGGAGAGTGTGCCGAACCGGCTCGCGGCGAAGGTGCCGGTGGCGTGCTCCTGCGCGGTCCACGCGGCGAGCGTGACCCCGGCGCCGACACCGAGCACGAGGCCACCGGCCAGGAGCGCTCGCACCCGGGTGAGCCGGGGCGTCCGCCGGGTCACGACCTTCAATCGGTCGACTGGGCGGCGAACTGCCAGGTGGCGGACCCCGTCTGACCCTGCTGCAGCCCGGACCCGGCCGTGACCGCGATGCAGAGCTGGACCGCCGTCCCCGGGCTCGAGCTGGGGCTGCCGGCCGCCAGGTCGAACGTGACCGCCGAGGGGACCGTGCCCACGGCGGTTCCGGCGCCGACCAGGGTCGTGCCCGTCGCGTCGGCGTCGCACGTGCCGCCAGGGGGGAGCGCGACCATGCCGTACGTCAGGTCGCTGACCGTTCCCGAGGTGCCCGCCGACTGCACCGTCACGGTCGCAGCGTCGGTGGTGCCGGCGGCCAGCCGGACCCAGTAGGACGAATACGTCGTCGTGCTCGGCGAGAGGTCGGTCGCGTCGGTGCTGAACGACAGCGACGCCCCCGGCGCTGTGGCGTGCGAGGCATACGCGGTGCCGTCAGTCGAGCCCTCGATGGCGAACGTGCCGGCCCGGAACGTGCCGGTGGCGAACTCGGACGCGTTCCACGCGGCGAGCGTGACGGCGGCCCCCACTCCGAGCACGATCCCGCCCGCGAGAATCGCCCGTACCATTCCCTTGCGTCTGCGTGCGTCAACCATGGCGCGCACCCCCCCAGATGCTCTCTGCCGATGCGTTCGACCGCCCCGATGCGGCCGCTCGACGAGCCCTCGAGTACCGTTCTACTCCGTGCGGTGCCGCCGTGCCACCCCACATAGTGGAGCCAACGAGCGATGCCATCGTGCGCGGCCCTGAGAACGGCTCGCCGCGGCGGCGGGATGTCGTGCGGCGCCTGGCTTGCCGCCAGGCTCAGGCCATGGCCGGCCGTGACGCCCGGCCCCGGTCAGCCGGCGTCGGCGGAGTGCGGGTGGTTGGATGCCCGCACCATGTCGTCGCGTCCGACGACCTTGATCCGGGCCCGCCCCTGGGCGGCGCCCAGCGCCTGCTCGTGGGCGTCGAGATTGTGCCAGCCCTCGAGGTTCGTGTACTCGACCCCGCGCGATCGCAGCAGCTCGACGATCGATTCCTCCGACGGATCGGCCGGCGTCCACCAGTTGCCGAGGTCGTTGATGAGGTGCGAGACGGTCTCCATCGCGTCCGACTTCGTGTGGCCGATGAGGCCGACCGGTCCTCGCTTGATCCAGCCGGTCGCGTACACGCCGTACAGCTGCGTGTTGTCGTCGGTGCGCAGCACCTGGCCCTCGTGGTTGGGGATGACGCCGTGGCGCTCGTCGAACGGGACGCCCGGCAGCGGCGATCCGAAGTATCCCACCGCGCGGTACACCGCCTGCACCGGGAGCTCGCGGATCTCACCGGTGCCGACGACACCGCCCTGACCGTCCGGCGCGGTGCGCTCGTACCTGATCGCGGCCACGTGTCCGTGCCCGTCGTCGACGAGCTCGAGCGGCCTGGCGTAGAAGTGCAGGTGGAGTCGGCGGGATGCCGGCCGCACCTCAGGATCCTCGGCCTGACGGAGGGCCCGCTGCCGCCACTGCTGCAGCACCCGGTCGATCACCAGCACCTGCTTGTTGCCGGCGATGGCCTCGCGGTCGTGGTCGTCGTAGTCGAAGTCCTCGTCGTACAGGACCATGTCGACGTCGCGCAGCTCGCCGAGCTCGCGCAGCTCGAGTGGGGTGAACTTCACCGAGGTCGGCCCGCGACGGCCGAAGACGTGCACATCGGTCACGGGGGACTCCTTCAGCCCCTGGTAGACGTTGTCCGGGATCTCGGTGGGAAGCAGGTCGTCCGGGTGCTTGGCGAGGATGCGCGAGACGTCCAGGGCGACGTTGCCGTTGCCGATCACGGCCACCGACTCCGCGTGCAGCGGCCAGGTGCGCGGGTAGTCGGGATGGCCGTCGTACCAGCTGACGAAGTCCGCCGCTCCGTACGAGCCGTCGAGGTCGACGCCCGGGATGTGGAGCTCGGCGTCCTTGATCGCCCCCGTCGCGAAGATCACCGCGTTGTAGTGACGCTTGAGGTCGTCCAGCGTCAGGTCCGTGCCGAAGCGCACGTTGCCGAAGATGCGGATGTCGCCGCGATCGAGCACCTCACGCAGAGCAGTGATGATGCCCTTGATGCGCGGATGGTCCGGTGCGACGCCGTAGCGCACGAGCCCGTACGGGGCCGGCAGCTGGTCGAACAGGTCGATCGACACGTCGAACTCGCGCTCCGCCTTCAACAGGATGTCCGCGGCGTAGATGCCCGCGGGTCCGGCCCCGATGATCGCCAGGCGGAGCTTGGTCATGGCCGCTTCCCTTCCGTGCTGCGCTGAGTCTTCGATGGCCGCCTGGTCGTCGCGAGGCGACGCGTCGCCTCGTTCCGGACGGCGTTCCCGGCCCTTGTCGGCGTGGAGGGCGCTGCTGACGTGCATCACGGCATCCTTCGCCGGCCGGTCAGCTGGACCGCTCCACGATCGTATCGGCGAAGCGGGTCAGCGCCCGGCGCACCGGGCCGTCGGGCAGGGGCCGGAGCGCCTCGACGGCCTCGCGGGCCCACCGATGCGCCTCCTCCAGCGTCTCCTGCGTGACCGGATGCTCGCGCAGGACCGCGACGACCTCGCTCACGTCCGCGGTCTCCGGCGCCCCCAGCACCTCGGTGTCCAGGCGTTCCAGCAGGGCGGCCGCGTCCGCGTCGTGCTCGGCCCGCCCCCGCAACTTCAGCAGCGGCAGGGTGGCCACCCCGGCGCGCAGATCGGTGCCGGGCGTCTTGCCCGTCTCGCCTTCCTTGTCGGAGAGGTCGATCACGTCGTCGACGAGCTGGAAGCCCACGCCGACCTTCTCTCCGAACTCCATCACCGGGCGCAGATACTCCCCTGGCGCACCGGAGAACATGACGCCCATCTGGGCGGCCGCGGCGATCAGCGAGCCGGTCTTGTCGGCCAGCACGCCAATGTAGTGCGCGATCGGGTCGTCCCCGTCGTTCGGCCCGACCGTCTCGTGCAGCTGGCCGAGGCACAGCCGCTCGAACGTGTCCGCCTGCAGGCGGATCGCCTCCTCCCCGAGGCTCGCCACGAGCTGACTGGCACGGGCGAAGAGCAGGTCGCCCGTGAGAACCGCAACGGAGTTGCCCCACACGTGCTGGGCGCTGGGCACACCTCGCCGGGTCAGTGCCTCGTCCATGACGTCGTCGTGATACAGCGAGGCCAGATGCGTGATCTCCACGGCCTGTGCGGCGACGATCGTCTCGGGGGTGGCGCCCTCGCCGAGCTGAGCGGTCAGCAGCGTGAGCATGGGTCGTACGCGCTTGCCCCCCGCGTTCAGCAGGTAGCGCGCCGTGACGTCTGCGAGCTCGTCTGCGAACCGCACCTGGTTGCGCAGCCCCTCCTCGACCAGGTCGAGCCCGGCGTCGACACGTGCCGCGAACTGCTTGTCCTCGCTCGAGGCGAACAGGCGCTCGGTGAAACCGATCTGGCTCGACAGGGTGGTCCCGCGACGAGCGAGAGGCAGCGACGGCACTATCGATCCCTCCTCGGCCCGGCGCCCGCCGGAAGTGGCACGAACCCACGGTGCAGAGCGACGATCCCGGCCGTGAGGTTGCGGTACGCCACGCGCTCGAAGCCGGCATCGCCGATCATGCGTGCCAGCGTCCGCTGATCGGGCCAGGCCTCGATGGACTCCATGAGATAGGTGTATGCGGCGGGGTTCGACGAGGCGACCCGTGCCAGCACCGGCATGGCGTAGCGCAGGTACGCGTGGTACGGGATCCGGATCACGGACGACGGCGGCCGGGAGAACTCGCACACCACTACCCTGCCGCCCGGCCGGATCACCCGGAAGAACTCGGCCAGCGCCGCACGGGGATCCACGACGTTGCGCAGCCCGAAGGAGATGGTCACGGCGTCGACGCTGTCGTCCCCGAACGGCAGGGCGGTCGCATCCGCCTGCACGAACTCGATGTTCGGGTCGCCCGCGTGGCGCCTGCTGCCGACGGCGATCATCCCCGCGGAGAAGTCGGCGGCGATCACCCGCGCCCCGGAACGCGCGAGTCGGGCGCTGGACGTGCCGGTTCCGGCTGCGACGTCGAGGATGAGCTGGCCCGGCCGGGGATCCACGGCTCGCGCCGTCGCGACGCGCCAGAGCGCGGCGATGCCGGCCGTCGTCACCGCGTTGGTGCGGTCGTATCCGGCCGAGACTGCATCGAACATCTCGGCGACGTCCGACGGCTGCTTGCTCAGGTCGGCCCTACTCACCCGGTCAAGCTTAGAGGTCGCGCGGATGGGAGCGGGGGCCTTCGTGGCGAGACCGCATCTTCGGCACGAGAAGAGGGATGAGGTATGCCGTCTCGTGACGGAGAAGCGGTCTCGCTGAGAGGATGCCCCGCGGGCGCGCTCCCCGAGTCGCGCTCGTCGGCGCTCGGCCTGCGCGCGCCGGGACGGCCCTGCGGGGCGGCGTGCGCCGACGTACGCTAGTGCGGTGACCGCGATCGCTACCCGAGTGCAGGCGTTGACGGTCGAGACCTCCCCGCTCGACGACGTCCGACAGATCATCCCATTCACCGATGCCCGCAGACCCATGCTGTGGCTGCGCAAGGGCGAGGGGATCGCGGGCGTCGGGGAGGCGCTGCGGCTGGAGTTCCGCGGGGCGGACCGCGTCGCACGTGCGTCCGCCGCCTGGAAGCAGCTGGCGGCGGTCTCGACGGTCTCCGACGCGGTGCGGATGCCCGGCACGGGCCTCGTCGCCTTCGGAACGTTCGCCTTCGACGACGACAGCTCCGCCGCCAGCGTTCTGATCGTTCCCGAGGTGGTCATCGGACGGCGCGGGGGCCGCGCATGGATCACGCGAGTCCGGCGACCGGACGGGATGATGCCGCCCGCCCCGCGCCCGGTTCCCTTCGGCGCCGAGTACCGGCTAACGATGCTGCCAGGGGCCCTGACCCGTGAGGCGTACAAGCGCGCCGTGGCGGTGGCGGCCGGGCGCATCCGACGCGGGGACCTCGAGAAGGTCGTGCTCGCCCGCGATCTGCACGCGCACCTTCCCGTCGAGTCGGACGTGCGACGCGCCTTGGTCGAGCTCGCATTGGGATACCCGCAATGCTGGACATATGCCGTCGACGGCATGATCGGCTCCAGCCCGGAGACGCTGGTGCGAGTGCACGACGGCACGCTCGACGCGCGGGTGCTGGCCGGCACCAGCGGACGCGGACGCGACGCGGCATCCGATCACGAGTCCGCGGCACAGCTGCTGGCCAGCCCGAAGGACGTCGAAGAGCACGCGGTCGCCGTGCGCAGCGTGCTCCGCGCACTCTCGCCGCACACCTCAGTGCTCGACGCGCCCTCCTCACCCTCCCCGCTCAAGCTGCCGAACCTGTGGCATCTGGCCACCGACGTCTCGGGAACGCTGAGCGATGGCTCCGGCTCTCTGGACCTGGTCGCGGCGCTGCATCCCACCGCGGCCGTCGCCGGCACGCCCACGGATGCCGCGCTGCGCGTCATCCACGAGCTCGAGCCGTTCGATCGCCAGCGCTATGCCGGCCCGGTGGGTTGGACGGGCGCCGACGGCGACGGCGAGTGGGCCATCGCCCTGCGGTGCGCACAGGTGAGCGGATCCGGAGACATCACGGCGTATGCCGGCTGCGGAATCATGGCCGACTCGCTCCCCGAGCGGGAGCTGGCCGAGACGGGCATGAAGTTCCAGCCGATCACCGACGCCTTCCAGTAGCCCACCGGACTCGGGCGGCTACCGCGGCAGTGGCACCTCGAGGATGCTGGGTCCGCGGGGCGGCGCGGACAGGGCCTGGTCGAGCTCCCCACGGGTGAGAGCGCGGCGATAGTCCCAGCCGTACGCCTCTGCGAGAGCCGGCAGGTCCACGTGCTGCGGAGTCGTGAGCACGCGTCGCATCGCCTCCGGCGGAGCGGTTCCGGCGACCTCGAGCGCGTCGAAGATCGTACCGCCTCCGTCGTTGCCCACGACGACCTGGACGGCCGGCCGGCGCTCGCCCTCCCCGAACAGCAGCGATCCGACGTCGTGCAGCATCGCCAGATCGCCCAGCAGCACGCGCGTCGTGCCGACCGCGCCCTGCTCCGCCCGCCGGGCCGCGAGGGCGATGCCGATCGCGGTGCCGATCGTTCCGTCGATGCCGGCGAGCCCTCGGTTCGCGTGCACCCGGATGTTCTTGCCTGGGGCGACCGCGTCGAGCTCGCGGATCAGCCGGGACGCCCCCAGGACGAGCCGGTCGTGCGGCCAGGTGAAGCGCCAGAGCGCCTCGACGAGCATGCGGCGCGTCACGGGAGCGCGCACGGCCGCCAGCTCCGCCCGCGCGAACGCCAGGCGCTGCTCGGGCGAGTGCGATCGTCCCGCCTCGACGTCGGGCGCCACGTGGTCCGCTGATCGCTCGGCCTCTGCCAGCAGAGCACGGCTCGCAGACACCCATCGGCCGACCCAGGCACGGGCATCCCTCTCCCGCGGATCGGCGTCGACACCGTCGATCGACGCGACCACCCGCGCCGAGCGCGACGGGTCGTACACCTCCTCGCCGACGGGGGCGACGACGATCACCTCGACGTCGTCACGCGTCAGCAGGGCGGGAACCTCGCGGCTGAGCGTGGGGTGCCCGAACACCACCGCCCGCCGCACGGCGCCGCCGAACTCCCGATCGCGCAGCAGCGGCCGATAGGCGACCACCAGGTTCGGGCCGAACCGCGCCCCGCTCGACGCCTACGCGAGGAGCGGCCAGCCGCCCGCCCGTGCGAGCGCCTCGGCATGCGGCCCCGCAGCGTCGCCGGCGATCACGATCGTGCGGAGGTCGGGCCCGAGCGTGACGTGCGGACGCCCGAGTGCCGACGCCGCGGATCCCCGTTCCGGCGCGACGCCCCTCGCCGGGGCTCCGGAGCCCCCGGCGTCCCCTTCGGCGATCTCGGCAGCGAACGCCCCGAGGTCGGGCACCGCGACCGACAACGGCTCCCGGAAGGCGAGGTTGAGATGCACCGGCCCGGCGGAGTCGACGGCGGCGACCCATGCCTGCTCCGCGAGGCGGCGGTTCTGATCCGCCTCGTCCGCGCCTCCGGTGGGCGCGGACACGTCCAGCGCGCGCCGCACCGCCGCGCCGTACATCCCGGCCTGAACGGTGGTCTGGTTAGAGCGGATGCCGCGCAACTCGCTCGGCCGGTCCGCGGTCAGCACCAGCATGGGGAGGTTGGAGTGGTGCGCCTCGAGCACAGCGGGCAGCAGGTTCGCGGTGGCCGTTCCGCTGGTGGTCACGACAGCCGCGGGGCGACCCGTCTCCGCGGCGATGCCCACGGCGAGGAAGCCGGCGACCCGCTCGTCGATGCGCACGTGCAGCTCCACCAGGCCGACGCGCTCCAGCTCCGCGGCGACCAGGGCGAGCGCCTGGGAACGGGATCCCGGGCTCAGCACGATGTGTCGCAGCCCCTGCCGCACCAGCCCGGTCAGGAGGGCGAGCGCGGCATCCGTCGCCGGATTGCCGGTTCGCGGCGTGCGGTCACGCGCTCGACCGTTCGATGCCGGCTCGACGCGAGGACTCGGATCGTGCGACGCCCCGCCGTCGGCTTCGAGCGCAGCGGTGCCGTCACCGGGAGGACCGCCGGTCGCAGTGGGCTCAGGCATCCCGACGGCCGTCGGAGTCGCCGGACTTCTTCTTCGGTGTGTCGTCCAGGTCGGCGAGCTCCTGCTCGATCCGGCGGATGCGCTCCCGCTGCTCGCGATCGCGCTGCAGGTCGCGCAAGAACTCCGGGTCGTCGTCGGGCGCCACCGTTCGCGCACCGGCCGATCTGCCGCGCCGGGGGCGGCCGACGGCGAACCACAGCGCGCCGCCGATCATGGGGAACACGATGACGATCGGCAGCCACGCCGCCTTCGGGAGGGCACGCACCCGGTCGCGCTCCGCCAGGGCGCAGTCGACGATCGAGTAGATGTAGAAGAGCGCGGCGATGACTCCGACGATGAGCCACACGCGAATCATGTGGCCATGCTAACCCGCGCGGCTCGGCGTGAGCCCTGAGAGCCGCCCGAGAGCCCTCATGCCACGGCGCACGCGGCATCCTCCCTACACTTGAACGGTGAAACGCATTCCGGTCTGGCTGACCTACACCGTGCTGCGGCTGCTGTTCGTCGCCGTTCCGCTGGCGGTGCTGCTGCTGGTCCTGCCACGTGACCTGTGGCTCGTCTCGGCGGTCGCGTCGGTCGTCATCGGCTTCTGCCTGTCCTACCTCTTCCTTCGCGGCCCGCGCGAGGGGGTGGCGTCGCAGCTCGCCGCGGCGCGCAAGCGCGAGCGACGCGAGACGGCGCCCTCCGCCGACGACCGGGTGGAGGACGCCGCCGTGGACTCGGCAGAGTCATCGGGCCGGCGACCGGAGTAGCACGAGCGGCCCACCCGGCCTCGACCGCACGCCGTCCCGCGAGAGGTCACTGCGTCGTCCCGCGGGGCCACGGGAACGGCCAGAGGAATGATCACAGCGACGGTCACAGCGGTGACCACGCGAGGGCGGCGCCGAGGAACGCCGCGTAGCCCAGCGCGCTGATCGAGGTGAGCTGCAGCGCGGTGACGAGCTCGCGCGGGGTGCGGCTCCAGATCGTGATGACCACGGCCGGAAGCGCGGCTATCAACGTGAAGAGGCCGAGCCATCCGAGGGTGTAGAGCACGCTGATCAACGCGAGGATGCCGTACGGCACGAGCACGAAGACCGTGTACAGCGCCCGCGACCATGCGGGTCCGATCAGCACGGCGAGCGTGCGCTTGCCCGCCTGCCGATCCGCGTCGATGTCGCGCAGGTTGTTCACCATGAGCACCGCGCATGCGAACAGCCCGACCGCGACCGCGCCGAGCCATGCCACCTGCGACACGCTCGACACCTGCACGAACGCGGTCCCGGCCGTCGCCACGAGCCCGAAGAACACGAAGACGAATACCTCGCCCAGGCCGTAGTAGCCGTACGGATGCCTGCCCCCGGTGTAGAACCACGCGGCCGCGATCGCAGCCGCCCCCACCAGCAGCAGCCACCACTGCTGCGACGCGATCACGAGCAGGACGCCGGCGATCGCGGCGAGCCCGAAGAACACGAGCGCGACGGAGAGCACGGCGCGCGGCCTTGCCCTGCCCGACCCGGTGAGGCGGCTCGGGCCCACGCGGTGGGCATCCGTTCCCCGGATGCCGTCCGAGTAGTCGTTCGCGTAGTTGACGCCGATCTGCAGGCAGAGCGCCACCGCAAGGCAGAGGAGCGCGCGGACCCAGTGGAAGACGCCCGGATCGCTGACATCGACCGCCGCTCCGGTGCCCACGAGCACCGGGGCGATCGCGAGCGGAAGCGTGCGTAGACGAGCCCCGCCGACCCAGTCCCGGAACGTCGCCGGGGCGACGGCTCCGCGCTTGCCCGCCGGATGGCCGCCCTTGCGTTTCGACTTCGACCTGCCGCGTGTGCTGCTACTCACAAGGGGGAATTGTATCGGCGGCGCTGAGGTCGGGCTCGGCGCCGGCGAGCTCCGCGAGAGCGACGCGGTCGGGCTTGCCCGAGGCCAGCAGCGGCATCCGCGCGACGACGAGGACGCGTGCTGGCACCGCCGCCTTCCCCAGCCGGGCGCGCACCGCGGCCCTCATCCCTGACAGCCGGGCGGCCGCCGGCTCCCCCGCCACCACGACGACAGGCACCTGGCCCCACTCCTCGCTCGCGGCCGCGACGACCACGGCCTCACCGAGGCCGGGCAGCCCTCGCACCACGTGCTCGACGGCGTCCAGCGACACCTTCTCGCCGCCGGAGATGATGACGTTGTCGGCCCGCCCGGTGACACGCACGCGGCCCAGCTCGTCCACGGCTCCGAGATCGCCGGTGCGGTACCAGCGAACGCCATCGGCGACGTGGAACGCTGCGTCCGTGCGTCCCCGGTCCAGGCCGCCCGCGGCGTTCAGGTATCCTTCCGCCAGCACGGGGCCGGAGAGCTCGATGCGCCCCTCGGCCTCCCGTGCGCGGACCGTGCCGATGGGGACGCCGTCGTATACGCATCCTCCTGCGGTCTCGCTGGAGCCGTAGGTGCGCACGACACGCAGACCGGCCTCCACCGCACGCTCGCGAAGCTCCTGCGGCATCGCCTGACCGCCGATGAGCAGCGCGTCGAAACGGCGCAGCGTGCTCAGCATGCCCGGGCCCGTGGCCGTGGCCGCATCGAGCAGCCGCGCGAGCTGAACCGGGACCAAAGACGCGAACCGCTGGTCGGTGCCGAGAGTCTCGGCCGCCTCGCAGAAGGCGACCGGGTCGAAGTGTCCCGGCGGCAGGATCACCGGATCGGTTCCCGCCACGATCGACCTCACGAGCACGTTCGCGCCCGCGATGTAGTGCACGGGAAGCGCGAGCAGCCAGCGGCTGCCGCCCGGCTCCTGGCCGCCGACGGCGCCGGCGGAGGCGGCGGCACTGGCCAGCAGGGCATCCGCGCTGAGTGCGACACGCTTCGGGGCGCCCGTCGACCCGGAGGTCTCCACGACCAGCGCGATGTTCCGCGGAACGGACGGCGGAGCCTGTCCGGCCGCCGATCCGCCGGTGCGCGGATCGTCTCCTGGTTCGGAGCCGGACCAGGATCCGTGCTGACGCGGGAACACCGCGGGTCCGTCGCCGGTGAGCGCGTGGCGGAGCGCGACGAGGACGTCTCGCGGATCGCCGGCGTCCAGGGAGATCAGCGGTCGGCTCACCCCTCCACGCTAGCCGTCCACACCGGCTGCCGAGGCGTCCCGGAGGCCGCGCAGCGACCATGTCGGCGCGCAGAGCTCAGTGTCGGCGCGCAGAGCTCAATACTGCCAGGGGAAGGGGGACCAGTCCGGCGCGCGCTTCTCGAGGAAGGCGTCACGCCCCTCGACCGCCTCGTCGGTGCCGTACGCGAGCCGGGTCGCCTCGCCCGCGAACACCTGCTGCCCCACCAGGCCGTCGTCGACGGCGTTGAAGGCGAACTTCAGCATGCGGATCGCCGTGGGCGACTTGCCGAGGATGACACGCGCCCACTCGATCGCCGTCGACTCCAGTCGTGCGTGCGGCACCACGGCGTTCACCGCGCCCATCTCGTAGGCGCGCTGCGCCGAGTACTCCTGCGCGAGGAAGAACACCTCACGGGCGAGCTTCTGCCCGGTCTGGCGGGCGAAGTAGGCGCTGCCGTAGCCGGCGTCGAACGAGCCGACGTCGGCATCCGTCTGCTTGAACCTGCCGTGCTCCGCACTGGCGATCGTGAGATCGCAGACCACGTGCAGCGAGTGCCCGCCGCCTGCGGCCCAGCCGGGCACGACGGCGATCACCACCTTGGGCATGAACCGGATGAGCCGTTGCACCTCCAGGATGTGGAGCCGTCCGACGGCGCCGTGGCCCCCCGGCCTGTCCGCGGATCCTCCGGAACCATCCACGACGGCCGTCTCCGAGTCGCTGTACTTGTATCCGTCACGACCGCGGATGCGCTGATCCCCTCCCGAGCAGAATGCCCAGCCGCCGTCCTTCGGGCTCGGCCCGTTGCCGGTGAGAAGCACCACGCCGACCCGGGGGTTCTGCCGCGCGTCGTCGAGTGCCGTGTACAACTCGTCGACGGTGTGCGGGCGGAACGCGTTGCGCACCTCGGGACGGTCGAACGCGATGCGCGCGATGCGACCGTCGTTCGAGAGGTGGTAGGTGATGTCGGTGAATGTCTCCCCCACCGCCGCCTGCACCCATTGCCCCGGGTCGAACAGCTCGGAAACCTGCTGGCTCATGGCCCCAGCCTATGGGCCGCCGAGGACCCGCGAGAGCCGCCGCATCAGGTCGGCGAGGGACCGTGCCGACGGGATCGCGCCGTTCAGCCGAGCCATTCGCGGGCGGCGACCACCAGCGCCTCGACGCCCACCTCGAGCGTCGGATGGATGCGCGGCGCGAAGTGCGGCGAGTGGTTCGACGGGATGTCGGCGTCGGTCGTCCCGTTCGCAAGGCCGGTCACGAACCGCGATGGGTCCTCGCCGCCGAGGAGCCAATAGACGATCGGCGCGCCCGCGGCGGTGGCGAGGGCTCCCACGTCCTCGCTGCCGGTCACCCGTCCGGGATCGATCACCCGATCGGCGCCGAACGCGGCGACGAAGGCGGCCGCCGTGCGCTCGGTCGCCGTCGCGTCGTTGTGCAGCACGGGGAACGACCCGGCAGGCTCTACCTCCGGCATCCGTGTCGCTCCGGATGCCGTCGCCTCCGCCGCCACGATGCGCCGGATCGCGGCGACGACCCGGTCGCGAACCGCCGTGTCGTATGTGCGGATGTTGATGCCGAGGGTCGCCTCCGACGGGATGACGTTCGCCTTGGTTCCGGAGTGGATCGTGCCCACCGAGACCACCGCCGTCTCTCCCCCTGCGACCTCGCGCGAGACGATCGTCTGCAACCGCATGACGGTCGCCGCCGCCATCACCACGGGATCGATCGTCGCCTCCGGGCGCGACCCGTGGCCGCCCTCGCCGTGCAGCGTGACCAGGAGGTCGTCGGTGGCGGCGAAGGCCGGTCCGGCGTGCACGCCTACGATCCCGGCCGGGGCGGGTGCCACGTGCTGACCGAGCACGACGTCGGGCTTCGGCACCCGGTCGTAGAGCCCGTCCGCGATCATCGCGAGCGCACCGGCACCCAGCTCCTCGGCCGGCTGGAAGAGGAACACGACGGTGCCGCTCCACTGTGCACGCTCAGCGAGGAGACGTTCGGCCGCACCGAGCAGACATGTCACATGCACGTCGTGTCCGCAGGCGTGCATCACTGGGACCTCGTCGCCGTCCGGGTCGACCCCGCAGTCCTCGCTCGCGTAGTCCAATCCGGTCTCCTCACGCACGGGGAGGGCATCCATGTCGGCGCGCAGCAGCACGGTCGGGCCGACGCCGTTGCGCAGCACGCCCAGGACGCCGGTGCGTCCGATGCCGGTGACGACCTCCAGCCCGAGCGCCGTGAGCATGTCGGCGACGATGCCCGACGTGCGCGTCTCGGCGAAGGAGAGCTCCGGATGCCGGTGCAGGTCCTTGTACGTGGCTTCCAGATCGATCGCCATATCGTGCCTCTCGGAATGGGCGCCGCCGGTGCGGTGGCGATGACAGGGCAAGTCTGCACCGGATGCTCGGGGTTTAGCACCCACCATCCGTCCCCAAGGGCAGACGGCGCTCGTCTGCTCACAACGACGGGCTCAGGTCGCGCGCACCCGCCGCGCGACGGTAACGTCGCTGGCACTTCGGCGCTCACGCGGCGAGAATGGAGGCATGTTCGTGTCGGAGGAGACGCTGGCGACGGCGATCAGCTTCGCCGGGCTCATCTTCGCTCTCGCCGGAGGATTCGGCTGGGTCATTCGCCGCTCGGACGCGCAGTTCCTGCGACTGACGCATCGGGTCGACGAACAGGTACGCCGGTTCGACGCCAAGATCGAGGAACAGGGCAGACGACTCGAGGGCAAGATCGAGGAACAGGGCAAACGACTCGAGGGCAAGATCGACGAAGAAGGACGCCGGCTCGACGCCAAGATCGACGAACAAGGCAGACGGCTCGACGCCAAGATCGACGAACAGGGCAAACGACTCGATGACAGGATCGAGGAACAGGGCAGATCGCTGGGCGCGAAGATCGACGCGCAGACCCACGAGCTCACCGAGGTCAAGATCGCCGTCGCCCGCCTGGAGGGCCCGCGGCCGCATCTCATCCCGGCGCGCTGAGCGCACGCACCGCCGGACGAGGTGCACCGGGTCCAGGTGCCTGCGCAGCGGCCGAACACGGCCAGACCGTGCCGCCCCGTCAGCGGTGCCACACTGGGAGCATGCCCGTCGATCGAGCGCTGCTGCCCGCCGCCGACCTGCCGCCGCTGGACGATCTGCTGGCGGACGCCCGTGTCGTCGCCCTGCCGATGGTGACGCGCTTCCGCGGCATCACCGTGCGGGAGGCGCTGTTGACACGCGGACCACGCGGCTGGACGGAGTTCTCGCCGTTCGTCGAATACGACGACGACGAGGCGTCGTCGTGGCTCTCCGCGACGATCGACTACGGCTGGGGCGAGGAGCCCGAGCTCGTGCGCGACAAGGTGCGCGTCAACGCCACCGTGCCGGCCGTGGCCGCCGGAGAGGTGGCCTCCGTTCTGGCACGCTTTCCCGGGTGCCGCACCGCGAAGGTCAAGGTCGCCGAGCCGGGCGGACGACTCGCCGACGATGTGGCGCGGGTCGCCGCGGTGCGTGACGTCCTGGGACCGGCGGGACGCATCCGCGTCGACGCGAACGCCCTCTGGAATCTCGACGAGGCGGAGCGCGCGATCCATGCGCTCGCGCCCTACGACCTGGAGTATGTCGAGCAGCCCTGCGCTGCCGTCGAGGAGCTCGCAGAGGTCCGGCGTCGTGTGAAGCACATGGGAATCCCGATAGCGGCGGACGAGAGCGTGCGCAAGGCGACCGATCCGCTCGCGGTGGCACGTGCGGGAGCCGCAGACGTGCTGATCGTGAAGGCGCAGCCGCTGGGCGGCATCCGTTCGGCGCTCGAGATCATCGGGCTTGCAGGACTGCCCGTGGTCGTGTCGAGCGCGATAGACACCTCGGTGGGACTGTCCATGGGTGCGATGCTCGCGGCATCCGTCTGCCGGCTCGACTACGACTGCGGCCTCGGCACCGCGGCGCTGCTGGCGGCGGACGTCACGCGCGAACCGCTCACCCCGTCGGCGGGCGCCATCCCGGTGCGCCGCGTGGAGGCGGACGAGGCGGCCCTGGCCGAGCATGCGGCGGAAGCCGATCGACGGCAGTGGTGGATCGCCCGGCTCCGACGCTGCTACCGCGTGCTGGAGAACCGGCAGCAGCGCTGATGCCGTCGGCCGGAGCTCGCGGATCGGCCGGAACAGCGACGCTCGCTCGCCGGGCCCGCGCTCAGCTGAGCCCGCTGTAGGAGTGCAGACCGTGGAAGAAGACGTTCACGACGCCGAAGTTGAACAGCACGGCGCTGAAGCCGACGATCGCGAGCCATGCGGACCGGGTCCCGCGCCATCCGCGCGTCGCACGCGCGTGGATGTAGCCCGCGTAGACGACCCAGACGATGAACGTCCAGACCTCCTTCGTGTCCCAGCTCCAGTAGCTGCCCCATGCCTTCTCGGCCCAGATGGCGCCGGCGATCAGGGTGAAGGTCCAGAAGATGAAGCCGACGATGGTGACTCGATAGGCGAGGCTCTCCAGGGTGTCGGACTTCGGCAGCGTGCCGAGGAACCGGAGCCTGGTCGGCAGGTTCTGCGCCACGCGATGCTCCCGGCGCACCTGGAACAGCTGCGCGACCGCGAGACCGAAGCCGAGCGCGAAGAACGCCGTGCCGAGCATCGCGACCAGGATGTGGATGACCAGCCAGTACGACTGCAGCGCGGGCGGCAGCGGCACGACCGGCACGTAGTAGACGGTGGTGGCGAGCATCAGCACCAGGCAGACGAAGCCGAGCACGAAGGTGCCCAGGTAGCGCAGGTCGAAGCGCAGGTTGGCCAGCAGGAAGATCCCCACGATGATCAGCGTCGCCGTCATCGAGAACTCCCACATGTTCGCCCACGGCACCCGACCGGCGGCGACGCCGCGGAAGATGTCGGCGAACAGATGGAACGCCCAGCCGGTCGTCGTCAGCGCCATGGCCACGCGCAGGCTGGTGGAGGTGGCGCGGCCGCGTTGCACATCGTTCTCGATGCGTGAGCTCAGACGCGAGATCGCGCCTCCCCTCGACGACTGCCCGTCCGGCGCGACCGCCGTGGCGATCGCGGTGCCGCCGGCGGCGCCGGCGTCGGACCCCACCGCGTCGGCGCCCTGGGCCACGGCCCCGGCCTCCACGAACACGATGTCGTCGGCGACCCGGGCGCGCCGTGACACCGCGCTGGGCACGGACTCCGGGATGGTCACCCGGGCGCTGCGCCGCGCCAGATCGAGGGCGAACGCGACGAACGCGATCGCATAGAGGCCCATGGCCACGTAGATGAAGGCTTGCGAGAGTGTGTCGAGCACGATGTCAATGATCCTATGTCGTCTGATCGGTTCCTCGACCGGCCGGCGACCCGGTCAACCGAGCGATGTGCCGCTCGGCGACAGAGGCGACCGCCGCGTCGAGCCGCGGATCCTCGCCGCGGGCGAGCCCTGCGTACTCGAGCCGCAGCGAGCCGTCGGGCTGTGCGATGGCCTTGACCCACAGCCGTCGTCGCGGGACGAAGAGCGAGGTGAGCAGGCCGCCCAGCACGAGGGCCGCGAACAGCAGCATCCAGAGCTGGGTGGGGTCGTGGTGGATGTCGAGGCTGACGAATCGCTTGACCCCGTCGAACGTGACCGTGCCGAGCCCGTTCGGCAGATCTTTCGTCTGCCCCGGCCTGAGGTCGATCCCCGGCTGCTTCGCCCCGGGGCCCGCCAGCTCGGTCAGCTTGTCGATGTCGAGCGCGTACACCGAGACCGGGGTGCCCTTGTCGAGGCCGAGGTCGCCGGCGTAGACGGTGAGGCCGAGCATGGGGTCGCGGGTGTCCGGGTAGCTGGAGGTGTACGCGCCGGAGGGCAGCTTCATCGCGGTCGGATAGAAGAAGCCGATCATGCCCAGCTGCTGCTTCAGCCCGTCGGGCACCTTCACGACCCCCTGGGAGGTGAGGTTCGCGTCCTGAGAGGGGAACGGGATGGAGTCGTGGAACACCTCGTGTCCGCTCGGATCACGCACCGTGATCACGGGTGCGTAGCCGTTGCCGAGCAGATACACGTTCGTGCCGCCGATGCCCAGCGGCTCGTTCACCTTGATCGTGCGCTGCGCGCTCCTGCCGTTCTGTGTCGCCGTGACGTGGGCCGTGTAGTCCAGCGGAGATCCGAGCGCGTTCTTGTTCTTCGACTCGTACTTCACGTCGAGGCTTCGCAGCGTGATCGAGTACGGCGACAGGGCACTGGTCTCGACGAACCGGCCCGGGTTGAACGAGTCGTAGTTGACCAGCGTGTTGACGAAGCTCTGTCCGTCCACCACGATCCGCTGCCCGGTGTAGCTGTAGCCCCCACCGATTCCCACCGCGACCAGGATGCCCACGAGCGCGGCGTGGAAGACGATGTTGCCGGTCTCGCGCAGGTATCCGCGCTCGGCGGAGACCGACGCGTCCCGCGTCGTCTCCAGCACGACCGTGCGATAGCCGGACGCCTTCAGCAGCCTCTGCGCCTCCGTGATGGCCGTCTGCCGCGCGCGCAGGACGTCCGACGCGGTGCCGTCCGACGCCATGCCCTTCAGCACCCGGACCCGGTAGCCTGCCATCCGCTGCAGGCGGGCGGGGGTGCGGGGCGGTCTGGCCCGCAGCGCCTCGAGGTGGTGTTTGATGCGGGGGATGACGCAGCCGACGAGCGAGACGAACAACAGCAGGTAGATGGCCGAGAACCACACCGAGGTGTAGGTGTCGAACACCTGCAGCTTGTCGAGTATCGGGTACAGCACGGGGTGGGCGAGCTTGTACTGGGCCACCCCGTTCGGGTCGGAGGTGTGCTGCGGCACGAGGGAACCGGGCACCGCCGCCACCGCGAGGAGCAGGAGGAGGAACAGCGCGGTGCGCATGCTGGTGAGCTGCCGCCAGATCCAGCGCAGCCAGCCGACGAGGCCCAGCCTGGGCTGGGTCAGCTCGGAGTCGTCGGCGCCCGCGGAATCCGCCTCGTCGACGTGCCCGGACGGTCTGCTGTCGCGCCTTGCCTGTGCGGCGTCGTCGACGCTTTCGCCCACCGGGTCGTCGCCGGAGACCGTCTCGGCGTCAGAGTGCCGTTCCAAAGCTCGGGATCACCCCCGCCAAGGCGATGATCCACTGATTCCACACCCCGGTGAGCATCAGCACGCCGATGACGACGAGCAGCGCCCCGCCGACGATGTTGATCATGCGGATGTGCCGGCGCAGGAACGCCACCGTCCCGGACGCCCAGCCGAGGCCCAGGGCGATGAGCACGAACGGCAGCCCGAGGCCGAGCGCGTAGAACAGGGCGAGCACGGCGCCCTGCCACGCGGATCCGCTGGAGTAGCTCATCGTGGTGATCGCCGCGAGCGTCGGCCCGGTGCAGGGGCTCCAGCCGATCGCGAAGACGATGCCGAGCAACGGCGCACCGGCGAGCCCGGTGAACGGCCGCCACTGCGGCTTGAACGTGCGCTGCAGGAACGTGAACTGGCCGACGAACACCAGACCGAGCAGGATGAGCACCACGCCGGCGATGCGGGTGATGAGGTCGCGCCACTGGATCATCCAGAACCCGAGGGCGCCGAACACGAACCCGGTGAGCACGAACACCGCGGCGAATCCGATCACGAACAGCACGACGCCGAGCACGAGGCGGTTGCGGCCGGCACGTGCGGCGTCGGAGCGGGCCGCCCGCCCGCCTGCGCGGCGTCCGCCCGCGGAGGGGTCGGCCACGCCGGCCGCGGCCGCGGCGGACTGGCCCGACCCGGTGAACCCGCCGATGTACGCGAGGTAGCCGGGAACGAGCGGCAGGATGCACGGCGAGGCGAACGAGATCAGCCCCGCCACGAGCGCGATCGGGACCGTCAGCAGCAGCGGCGCGGACAGCACGAAGTTCTCGATGTTCACCGGGCGACCCCCAGGCGTGCGACAGCCATGGCCTAGTCGTCCTCGGCCAGCGTGGAGTCGATCAGCGTTGACAGGGTGGACGGCTGGGCCGCGATGTCTCCTGCGATGCGGGCGGCGATGCGACCACGCCGGTCGATCACGAAGGTGGTGGGCGTGGCGTTGGGGCGCATCGACCCGCTGAACGCGAGCTGCACGGCCCCGCCGTCGGCGTCGAGGATCGACGGGTAGCTCACCGCGAACTCCGAGTCGAAGGCCTTCGTCGTGGCGGCGGAGTCCCGGGTGTTCACGCCGATGAACTCGACGCCCTTGTCCTCATACCGGGTGGCGAACGACGAGAGGTCGGATGCCTCGGCACGGCACGGCGGGCATCCGGCATACCAGAAGTTCACGACGAGCACCTTGCCGCGTGCCGCCTTCGAGGAGAACGTGGCACCGTCCTGGGTGGTGCCGGAGAAGTCGACGGGCTTGCCCCGCTGAGCTGGTTTGAGCTCGGTCACACCGCTCCCGGCGATGTAGTTCTTGTCCTCCCCCGACGTGTACTGCTTGGCCAGGTCGTCGTTGGAGCATCCGGTGAGCAGGGCGCCCACCGCCAACGCCGCCACCAGGGCTGCCAGCGAGCGACGCCTCTGCGCCGCTCTCACACCGCCCCCGTATCGGTCGACTGCTCCGCCAGCGCCGCCGCCGGATCGGCGTAGCCGACCTCGACGAGCGCGCCGTCGCGGCGCTCGAACGTCGTGATGCTGGAGAGCGAGCAGCGCCTGTCACGCGGGTCGTGCATGAACCGCTCGCCCGCGATCGACAGGTGGGTGACCCAGATCGGCAGCTGGTGGCTGACGAGCACGACGTCGGCGGGGCGGCCGTCGGGCTCGTCGACGCTGTCGAACGCGTCGTTCACGGCGGCGAGCATCCGCGTCTCGATCGCACGGTACGGCTCGCCCCAGCTGGGACGTAGGGGGTTCACCAGCCACGCCCAGTTGAGGGGATTGCGCAGAGCGCGAGCCATCACCGTGCCCTCGAAGTGGTTGGTGGGCTCGATGAGGCGGGCATCGGTCTCCACCGGCAGTTCGAAGGCCGAGGCGATCGAGGCCGCGGACTCCTGGGTGCGTTGCAACGGCGACGCGATCACCGCCGACACCCGCCTGCCGCGGGCCTTGAGGTCGTCGGAGGCCTTCTGCGCCATGGAGCGGCCGAGTTCGGAGAGGTGGAAGCCGGGCATCCTGCCGTAGAGGACGCCATCGGGGTTGTGCACCTCGCCGTGACGCACGAGATGCACCTGGGAAGCTGCCACCTAAGCAAGTGTACGGAGGCGGCTCACGTGAATTCGCCGAGAACTGTGGGCGTCGTCCCGACGCCGGATCGGGCGCGCGGAGCCGCCCCATCGGCTCCGCGCGTCCACGTCGACCGTATGTCGGGCGGGCGCGACGGGCGATGGGGAGCGGTCCCCATCGCCGTGCGGCCCTCGCGGCGAGGTCCACAACGGCCCGCGGAAGCGTGCCAGCACTGCGCACCTGGACGGAGAAGCCGAAGGCCTGGTCGGAGGAATCGATGTTGCGGATAGCAGGCCCGACCAGGCTGGCGCGTCATTCCCGTCCGCCCTGCGATCAGTGCGGTGTCAACGAGGCCCGCGGCGCGATGTCACAGAGGACCGGCCACGCAGATCGGGTCAGATATGGGTGCCGGCGCGATAAAGTCCCTGATCAGTAAGAGTGCTCCCCGCGCAGGCGGGGGTGATCCCGTGGGGCTCGCCGGACATGGACGGCTCTCCGTGTGCTCCCCGCGCAGGCGGGGGTGATCCCACCCGGGCGCGCGGCGCTGAGGTGGGGCACTAGTGCTCCCCGCGCAGGCGGGGGTGATCCCGGCCGCGCTTCAGGCCGGGCATGTCCGACGGGGTGCTCCCCGCGCGGGCGGGGGTGATCCCTCGTGGCCGGGGCGGAGTTCGAGAGGCTCGCTGTGCTCCCCGCGCAGGCGGGGGTGATCCCATCTTGTCG
>JAATFB010000027.1 GCA_015655415.1 Actinomycetales bacterium | reverse complement strand
CGTGTGGAGACCGGGTCACGGTGTCCCGGTTTCGACACGATCGGCAGGGTTCGCTGTTGTGTGCGATCGGCAGGTTCGCTGATGTGACCGGCATCGTTCGCCGTTGTGGGGCTGGCGTGGTGTGTCGGCGTGGTCCTTGGGCCAGTGCTTGGGGCAGTGCGCATTCCCCTGCTCGCCGTGTTGGCGCGATCGGTGCGGGTGGTGGCGTTCCGGCCGATGGTGCAGCTCGTCCGCTGGCACGAAGGTGGTGACATGTCCGAAGAGAACAACAGAACGGATCCTCGAGGCGCGGACGGCAGCGCCGGGGACGCCGACTATGGAGTCGTCGGTAGCGGCTACGCCCGCTATCGGCGGCCGGAGCCAGCCTTCGTCGCCGCGATCCGGGGTGCGTTGGGCGCGGCGAAGACGGTGGTGAACATCGGCGCCGGTGCCGGCTCCTACGAGCCCACGGACCTCGACGTCACGGCGGTGGAGCCCAGCGCCGTGATGCGCGCACAGCGCCCCGCAGGCTCGGCGCCTGTGATCGATGCCGTCGCGGAGCGCCTTCCGTTCCCGGACGACGCGTTCGACGCGGCTCTTGCCTCCTTCACCGTCCACCAATGGCGTGACCTTCGCACCGGCCTGCGAGAGGCACGGCGCGTCGCGAAAGGGCCGGTCGTGATCCTCACCTGCGATCCGGAAGCATTGCCGTCCTCCTGGCTGAACGAGTACGCGCCGGAGGTCATCGCCACGGAGGCACGACGGTATCCGGCGATCGCCGACATCCGGTCGGGCCTGGGTGGGAGCGTGACCGTCACGGCACTGCCGATCCCATTGAATTGCGCCGACGGTTTCTCCGAGGCGTATTACGGCAGGCCGGAGGCGCTTCTGGACCCGGGTGCCCGCCTCGCGAACTCGGCCTGGGGCTTCCTCGATCCGGCCGTCGGGGAACGGTTCGAGCGAGCTCTGCGTGCCGATCTCGACAGCGGGGTGTGGGACGCCCGGCACGGTCATTTGCGCACCCAGCCATCCTTCGACGGGTCGCTCCGACTGATCGTGGGCCGCCCATGATCGGCGCGGCGACGCTCAGATCGACCGCCGACCGCCGACCGCCGGCCGCCGGCCGCCGGCCGCTCTGGCGCGTCGTCGGCTGGTCGGGGACATCCATCCCTCGTCGCACGACCGCATCCAGCGTGCGGTGCGCACTAGCGTCTCCAAGGTGACTGTCACCACGGACCATCGAGTCGGTGTTCTTGTCCTCGATGGCGCGAAGGCGCTCGACGTCGGGATAGCCGCGCACGTCTTCGCCAAACGACCGAGCATGCCGTATGAGGTGCGCGTCTGCGGCGAGCGCCCTGGAAGGGTCGATGGCTGGAACGGACTGGCATACGCCGTGAGCCACGGCCTCGAGACGCTCACCTGGGCCGACACGATCCTCGTCCCCGGCTACCGGAACCCAGCCGACACCAGCACCTCGCCAGAGGTCATAGAAGCGTTGCGCATCGCCTACGCCCGCGGGGCCAGGATCGCCGCCATCTCGACCGGAGCGTTCACCCTGGCGGCGGCGGGGCTCCTCGACGGCAGACGCGCCACAACCCACTGGCACTACACACACGTCATGCAAGACCGGTATCCCGAGATCGACGTCGACGAGAACGTCCTCTTCGTCGACGCCGGTCAGATCCTCACCAGCGCCGGCGCCGCCAGCGGCATCGACCTCTGCCTCCACCTCATCCGTCGAGACCACGGTGTCGGGCTCGCGAACCATGTCGCTCGTCGTCTCGTGAGCGCGCCGTATCGAACGGGCGGACAGGCCCAGTACGTCCCCCGCAGCATTCCTGAACCGCTCGGTGACGCCTTCGCGAACACCCGCGCTTGGGCGCTGGAGCACCTCCGCGACAACCTCACCCTCGCCATGCTCGCGAGGCACGCCAACGTGTCACCGCGCACGTTCTCGCGACGATTCACAGCAGACACGGGCATCACCCCGATGCAATGGATCCTCCGAGCGCGCATCGACCATGCCCGAGAGCTCCTGGAACGCACCGATCTCACGGTCACCCAGATCGCGGAGACCACGGGCCTCGGATCCGACACGAATCTCCGCCGGCACTTCGGCAGCATCGTCGGCACCTCCCCGACCACCTACCGCAACGCCTTCCAGGAATAGCCGGCCGGGAGCCGCAGCCTCGCCTGCCTCCCTCTCGTCGGTTGAGCCCGTCGCGGGTTGAGCTTGTCGAAACCCGCAGGCGGTCGTTCTCGCGGGTTGAGCCTGTCGAAACCGGTCAATACTCCCGAAACCGGGTGATCGTGTTGAAACCGTGTCATCGCCGCCCGGTTTCGACACGATATGGCGGCTTCGCGGGGTCTCGACCCGCGGTGGGCGGGGTTTCGACAAGCTCAACCCGCGGTGGGCGGGTTTCGACGGTCTTGATCCACGAGGTTTCGACAAGCTCAACCCGCGGTGCACGAGGTTTCGACAAGCTCAACCCGCGGTGGGCGGGGTTTCGACAAGCTCAACCCCCGGCGGGCGGGTTTCGACGGGCCCCGACCCGCCGGACCTGGACGGCCTTCGTTTCCAGTGCGTTACGGCTCCGCGCCACGCGGTCGCGCGAGCGCGCCGCCCTTCTACGATTCCGTCATGACCGACACCGCCGCCGAGGCGCCTGGCGCCCCGAACGTCTTCGCCGTCGAGCCCGGAGGGATCGAGGCGATCCCTCCCGAGCGTCGGCATGGCTCGCCGTGGCAGCTCTTCGCCACATGGAGTGCACCCAATCTGGAGTTCGCGACCGTGTTCGTCGGCGTCATCGGCGTCGCCTTCTTCGGTCTGGACTTCTGGTCCGCCCTGCTGGCGATCGTGGTGGGGAACGCTCTCGGATCGCTGACGCAAGGCATCCTCTCCACGTGGGGTCCCAGGGAGGGGCTGGCACAGCTGGTGCTGGGCCGCACCGCGTTCGGATTGCGTGGCAACATCGTGCCCGCCGGCCTCAACACCGTCATGGCCGGGCTCGGCTGGTTCGCGACCAACTCCGTGAGCGGCGCGCTCGCGCTGACCACGCTGACCGGGATGCCCGCATGGCTCTCCCTCATCATCATCGTCGTGGTGCAGGTGGTGCTCGCGTTCGTGGGACACGATCTCGTGCAGTGGTTCGAGCGCTACGCCACGATCGTGCTAGGGGTGATCTTCCTCGTCGCCGTCGTCACCATCTTCCTCGACGTGCACGTGGCGACGCCGGTCGCCGGCCACTCGTTCAGCTTCGGAGGGTTCACCCTCACCGCCGCGGCCGCGTTCGGCTACGCGGCCGGCTGGAATCCGTACGCCTCCGACTACAGCCGCTACCTCCCCAAGGGCTCGAGCCGGGCGGCGATCGGCTGGGCGGCCGGCCTGGGCGACTTCGTGTCCTGCACGGTGCTGATGGCGGCGGGCGCCGCTGTCGCACTGCTGCCGCACTTCAACGCCGACGACCCGACCGCGGGATTCGTGGCCCCCATGCCCACCGTCATCCGTGACCTGACGCTCATCGCCATCGCCGTCGGCGCCATCGCGGCGAACGCCCTGAACATCTACTCGGGCGCGATGTCCTTCCTCGCCGCGGGCATCAAGCTCGACCTGGCGCTGCGGCGGGCGATCATCGCGCTCGGATTCGGCGCCATCGGCTTCTTCATCGCGTTGGCCGCGATCCTCAACGCGGAGTTCGGCGAGTGGTACGAGAACTTCCTGCTCGTGATCGCGTACTGGATCGCGCCATGGCTGGGCGTGGTGTTCGTCGACCGGTTCCTGCGCCGCGGAACCTCGATCGCGGAGTTCATCCCCGAGTCGGCGAGGTATCGCAACGCGAGCGGGCTGATCGCCCTCGTCGTGGGCGGCGCCGTCTCGATCTGGCTGTTCAGCGATCAGACGTTCTACGTCGGTGTCGTCACCGCGGCGACGACACCCCCGGGAAAGTACTCCGTCTCGGCCATCGGCGACCTGACGCCGGTCGTCGGGTTCGTGCTCGCCGCGGCCATCTACTGGGTGACGTTCCGGCTCCTGCGGCCCGCGGTCGGAGGGCCGCTCGACACCGAGCCCGAGGTCATCGTGGGCGTGGATGCCGCCGACGAGGCGGCGTGACGAGCGTGCCGACGCTCTATCGCGGCGACCGCGACAAGCTGAACGTCGCCATCGACGAGGCCGCCGCCGGGCTGGCCGAGGGCGGCATCCCGATCGGCGCCGCCCTGTTCGACTCGTCGGGCAGGCTGCTCGGACGTGGCCACAACAGGCGGGTGCAGGATGGCGACGCCGCCATGCATGCCGAGACGGCGGCGTTCCACGACGCCGGGCGGCAGCGCTCGTATCGCGACACCACGATGGTGACGACGCTCGCACCGTGCTGGTACTGCTCGGGGCTCGTGCGGCAGTTCGGCATCGGCCGGGTGATCATCGGCGACGACGTGAACTTCGAGGGTGGTCAGGATTGGCTGGCGGAGTGCGGGGTGGAGATCGTGGTGCTGCGCGACCCGGCGATGATCGAGACGATGGCGAACTTCATCCGCGACAATCCCGCGCTGTGGAACGAGGACATCGGCGAGGAGTGAGGTCGTAGTTCCGCGGGTTGAGCTTGTCGAAACCCCGGGGGTTGAGCTTGTCGAAACCCCGCCCGCCGGGGGTTGAGCTTGTCGAAACCCCGTGGATCAAGCCCGTCGAAACCGCCCGCCGGGGGTTGAGCTTGTCGAAACCCCGCCCGCCGGGGGTTGAGCTTGTCGAAACCCCGTGGATCAAGCCCGTCGAAACCCGCCCGCCGGGGGTTGAGCTTGTCGAAACCCGCCCACCGCAGGTCGAGACCCCGCCCACCGCGGGTCGAGACCCCGCGAAGCCGCCATATCGTGTCGAAACCGGGCGGCGATGACACGGTTTCAACACGATCACCCGGTTGCGGGGGTATTGACCGGTTTCGACAGGCTCGACCGGCGGGAGCGACTGCGTGCGGGTTTCGACAGGCTCAACCCGCGGGAACGACCTGCGGGTTTCGACAGGCTCAACCCGCGAGAAGCTCAACCGGCGGGAACGACCCGCGGCGGGGGCGGGGCGGCCAGAATGGATGCCATGGCCAACGACGTCGACGAGATCCTGTCCCAGCTCACCCTCGAAGAGAAGGCGGCGCTCGTCACGGGCGACGGCTTCTGGCACACCAGAGCGATCGACCGGCTCGGAATCCCCGCCATCACGCTCAGCGACGGTCCGCACGGCGTGCGGCGCCAGCCGCCGGATCAGGAGAACGGCATCGGGGGCAGCTATCCGTCCACCTGCTTCCCGCCGGCGGTCGGCCTGGCGTCGACCTGGGACGCGGAGCTCGTCGAACGCGTTGGCGAGGCGCTCGGCGACGAGTCCAACGCGCTCGACGTGCAGGTGCTGCTCGGGCCGGGCATCAACATCAAACGCTCACCGTTGTGCGGGCGCAACTTCGAGTACTTCTCCGAGGACCCGCTGATCGCCGGCGAGCTGGGCGCCGCGCTGATCCGCGGCATCCAGTCCAAGGGCGTCGGCACGTCGCTCAAGCACTACGCGGCGAACAGCCAGGAGACCGACAGGTTCCGGGTGAGCGCCGAGATGGACGAGCGCACCGCCCGCGAGATCTACCTCGCGGGCTTCGAACGTGCCGTGAAGGATGCATCGCCCGCGACGGTCATGGCCGCCTACAACAAGGTCAACGGCGTGTACGCCACGGAGAACCCCTGGCTGCTGAACGAGGTGCTGCGCGAGGAATGGGGATTCGACGGCGTCGTCGTATCCGACTGGGGCGCGGTGAACGATCGGGATGCCGCCGTCGCGGCCGGGCTCGACCTCGAGATGCCCGAGTCCCAGGCCGGTCCCGCCGCAATCGTCGCCGCGGTCCGTGCCGGGTCGCTCGACGAGACCGTTCTCGACACCGCGGTGCACAACGTGCTGAAGCTCGTGTTCGGGCACGCGCACCTCGTCGCCGATCCGTCTCGTGAGCCCGCCGTCCCCGACGACATGATCGCGACGCACCACGCGCTCGCGCGGGAGGCGGCATCCCGCGCGGCCGTGCTGCTGAAGAACCACGACGGTATCCTCCCGCTGTCGCCGGAGCAGTCGATCGCCGTCATCGGCGAGTTCGCGCGCAACCCGCGGTATCAGGGCGCGGGCAGCTCACAGATCGAGCCGACGAGGCTCGACGACGCGCTCACAGGCATTCGCGGGATCGCCGGCCCCGATGTGACGTTCGCACCCGGGTACACCCTGGACGGGAGCGGAGACGCCCCCGAGCTGGTCCGCGAGGCGGTCTCCGTGGCGGCCGCTGCCCAGGTCGCCGTCGTGTTCCTGGGGCTGCCGGCCACGGCGGAGTCGGAGGGCTACGACCGCGACGACATCGAGCTGCCCGCCAGCCAGCTGGCACTGCTCGCCGAGGTGGTGCGGGCGAATCCGAACGTGGTCGTCGTGCTGTCGAACGGCGCCGCGGTGCGCGTCTCCGACTGGGAGGGAGGCGTCCGCGGCATCCTGGAAGGCTGGCTGCTCGGTCAGGCCGGCGGCGGCGCCATCGCCGACCTGCTGTTCGGCATCGCGAACCCGTCCGGTCGGCTCGCCGAGACGATTCCGGTGAAGCTCGAGGACAACTCGGCGTTCCTCGACTACCCGGGTCGCGACGGGCGGCTGGAGTACCACGACGGCGTCTTCGTCGGCTACCGGTGGTACGACGCCCGTCGGCTGCCCGTCAGCTACCCCTTCGGTCACGGCCTCTCGTACACGAGCTTCGAGTACTCGGGCCTGTCGACATCCGTCGAGGGCGAGGACGCCGATCTCGCCGTCCACGTCTCGGTCACCGTCACCAACACGGGCCCCGTCGCCGGACGCGAGGTCGTTCAGCTCTACGTGCACGCGCCCAGCGAGAGGGTGCGCCGGCCCGTCAACGAACTGCGCGGGTTCCGCTCGGTCCCGCTGGAGCCGGGCGAGAGCCGCGAGGTCTCCTTCACGCTGGGCTACCGTGACTTCGCCTACTTCCACCCCACGCTGAGGCGGTGGTACGCGGAGCGCGGTACCGCGGAGATCCTGGTCGGAGCGAGCTCGCGGGACATCCGCGAGCGGGCCAGCGTCGAGCTGCCGGTGAACGAGCCGGTGACGCCCCTCGACCGGCAGTCCTCGCTGGCGGAGTGGATGGCGCATCCGGGCGGCAGGCAGGTGCTGGGCGGGCTGCTGCAGCAGGCGGCGGCACAGAACCCGGATGCCACGAGCATGCTGCATAACCCGGAGCTGCTCGCGATGATGGGCTCGATGCCGTTGCGTCGCATCGGACGTTTCCCGGGCGTGGGACTGACCGACGACATCGTCGACGGGCTGCTCGTCCAGGCGAACGCCGCGGTCTGAGCGGCGTCAGCGTCCGGGCGCCGTGAGCTGTAGCACGAACCAGATCGAGACCGCGGTGCCGATCGCGGCGGCCGCGCCGCCCAGGATGATGCCGGCGAGCGCAAGACCGCGAGGTCGGCCGCGGAGGTAGCCGGCGATCCCGAAGCCGATCGCGACGAACGCCGGCGCCCACGCGGCGAGGCTCAGCCCCGGAACGACGGCGAACACGGCGGCGACGACGCCGACGACCACGGCGACCAGGCCGAAGCGGGAGTGCACGGATCCGGTCCGCGCGGATCCCGGCCACGCGGGGGCGTCGCCGAGAGCCCGCCGGATGCTCGCGGCGTCCGCACCCGGCGCTGTCGCGGCCGCCGCTGATGGGTCGGCGACTCGACGCGCATCGATCGGGAACGGCCCGTACGCCTGCGCGACCGGGTGGGTCGGCGCGGCCGTGCCGGGACCGGTGAGCGGCTGCGCCGTCTGACTCGGATGCTCCTGGCCTGGCTGCTGTTGGCCTGGCTGCTGCTGACTCGGATGCTCCTGGCCCGGAGCCGCCGCGCCCGGTCCCCGCCAGGAGGGCGTCGAGGCCGGTGCGCCGGCACTCGCCGCCTGTCCCAGGATGGAGGAGGTGGCCGGGCGCATCATGGTGGCGTCCTCGACCTCGGATGCCGCCGGTCTGCGGGCCGTCCGCGAGATGCCGGTCCATGCCGAGCCGGACCAGTACAGCTCCTCCGCGCCGTTCCACGGGTTGGGGTACCAGCCTGCCGGGATCTCTCCAGCCATGCGACGAATCCTAGTGCCGGCGTGCGGCGGGGCCATCGGGTGCCCGGCGCTGCCGCGGCACGGCATCCGTCACCCGCGCACTGTACGTTGATGCAGAGGGCGCGACGGATGCCTCGCCGTTCGCGCGCCCGCATCGATCGCATCGCGGGATCCGTCCCCGCACACACGTGAGGTGACCATGAGGATCTCGGTGACCGGCTGCGGCTATCTGGGTGCCGTGCACGCCGCCGCGATGGCACAGCTCGGACACGACGTGATCGGCATAGACGTGGACGTGCACAAGATCGACCGGCTCGCGGCGGGCGAGCCGCCGTTCTTCGAGCCCGGACTTCCCGAACTGCTGACGGAGTCCATCGCCTCGGGTCGCCTTCGATTCACGACGGATCCGGCGGCCGCCGCGGCTGCCACGGCGCACTTCATCGCTGTCGGCACGCCGCAGGCCTCGGACGGCAACGCGGCCGACCTGCGCTACGTGGACGCCGCCGTCGACGCGCTGCTGCCGGCGATTGGGCCCGGGCACGTGGTGGTGGGCAAGAGCACGGTGCCGGTGGGGACCGCGGCGAGGCTGGCCGAACGCATCCAGTCGACTGGTGCCCGGCTGGTGTGGAACCCGGAGTTCCTTCGTGAGGGCTACGCGGTGCGCGACACCGTGGAACCGGATCGGCTGGTCTACGGCATGGAGGCGGCCGACGAGGCGTCGGTGGCCGTGCTCGACGAGGTGTATGCCCACGCCATCGGGCTCGGGACGCCGCGCATGATCACCGACTTCGCCACTGCGGAGCTCGTGAAGGTTGCGGCGAACGCCTTCCTCGCCACGAAGATCTCCTTCATCAACGCGATGGCCGAGATCGCCGAGGTGGTCGGTGCCGACGTGACACAGCTGGCGGATGCGATCGGCCACGACCCCCGGATCGGACGGCGGTTCCTGAACGCCGGGGTGGGGTTCGGCGGCGGATGCCTGCCCAAGGACATCCGCGCCTTCACGGCGCGTGCCGAGGAGCTGGGCCGCGGCGAGGCGGTCGCCTTCCTCAAGGAGGTCGACAACATCAATCTGCGTCGTCGTCGTCGCGTCGTCGATCTCGCCATGGCGGAGCTCGGCGGGTCGGCGGTGGGGCGCAAGGTCGCCGTGCTCGGCGTGACCTTCAAACCGCACTCAGACGATGTGCGCGACTCTCCTGCGCTCGACGTGGCGGTGGCGCTCAAGGGGTTGGGCGCCGAGGTCGTGGCCACGGATCCGAAGGGCATCGCGAACGCGCGGGCCAGGCATCCGCAGCTGGAATATGCGGAAGCGGTGGAGGAGGCACTGCGCGGGGCGGACCTCGTGATCCTGGTGACCGAGTGGCCGGAGTACACGGCCATCGACCCGGTCGCGGCTCGTGGGCTGGTCGCCGGTGCCACGATCATCGATGGCCGCAACGCCCTCGATCGCGACGATTGGGTCGCCGCCGGCTGGCGCTACCGCGGCATGGGCCGCAGCTGAGCCCGCCCCACCGTGGGTTGAGCCCGTCGAAACCCGCCTTGCCGCGGGTTGAGCCCGTCGAAACCCGGTGGTTGTGCGGCGGCTTCGACAGGCTCAGCCGGCGGTGTTGGGGGTCCCGTGGGTTGAGCTTGTCGAAACCCGCCCCGTCGTGGGTTGAGCTTGTCGAAACCAAGCGGTGGAGGCTCAGCCGGCGGTGGGCGTCAAATAGGCTGGTCGTCATGTTCACCGATCTCCCCGAGCACGAGCTCCGCGGCTACACGAGCGACCAGCGGGAGCCGGAGGACTTCGACTCGTTCTGGGCCGAGACGCTCGGCGAGGCCCGCTCGCACCCCCTGAACGTCGTGCTCGGCCCGGTCGCCACCGGGCTGAGCACCATCGATCTCTACGACGTGACCTTCAGCGGGTACGGCGGACAGCCGATCAAGGCCTGGCTGCGGGTGCCGGCGGGTGCGTCCGGACCGCTGCCGACCATCGTGCAGTACCAGGGGTACGGCGGCGGGCGAGGGCACGCGCTGGAGAACCTGCTCTGGGCGTCTGCGGGCTTCGCGCACCTCTTCATGGACACCCGCGGTCAGGGGTCGACCTGGGGGCTCGGCGACACCCCGGATCCCGAGGGCAGCGGCCCGGCGTATCCGGGGGTCATGACGCGCGGCATCGAGAGCCCGCACACGTACTACTACCGCCGCGTGTTCACGGATGCCGTGCGCGCCGTCGAGGCCGCCCGCTCGCTTGACCTCGTGGACGAGACGCGCACCGTCGTGACCGGGGCCAGCCAGGGCGGCGGCATCGCCATCGCAGTGGCCGGCCTCGTGCCGGATGTCGCGGCGGCGTTCCCGCGCGTCCCGTTCCTGTGCGACTTCCCACGGGCATCCGTGATCACCGACTCGAACCCCTACAAAGAGATCGGCAACTACCTCGCGGTGCATCGGGACCGCGTGGGAGCGGTGCATCAGGTGCTCGGCTATTTCGACGGCGTGAACTTCGCCAAGCGCGCCACCGCACCCGCCTGGTTCTCGACCGCCCTGATGGATGCCACGTGCCCGCCTTCCACCGTGTTCGCGGCGTTCAACGCCTATGCCGGGGCGTCCAAGCAGATCGTCGTCTGGCCCTACAACGGGCACGAGGGTGGCGGCGTCGAAGACGATGGGCGGATGCTGGAGGCGTTGCGCGGACTGCTCTGACAGGTCGTGCGCGTGCTGCGCCGACCAGCCCGGCCCCGTGCCGGGCGGCCGGTCCCGGCGCGGGGCGAGGGATGCGCACCCGCTCGATGTGGACGTCCCGCAGCGTGGACGTCGGGCGGCCTCGCCTAGCGCGCCGGTCAGTAGCCGCTGGATCCGCCGGTCACCTTGTCTCCGGAGGGCGAGACGACCCACCAGATGCCCTGCAGGCCCTGGCCGGTGACGTCGCCCTTCGCGGCGTCGCCCGAGTAGGTGTAGAGCGGGAGGCCGTTCAAGGTGAGCTGCTTCTTTCCGTCGGGGGTGGTGATGGTGCCGACCTTGCCGGTCACGCCGGCGACGGCCGGCGTGGAAGACGTGGTGGTCACCGGGGGCCATGCCGACAGGCAGGCTCCCGTGCAGGCGCTCGTGCCCGAGTTCGCCGTGTCTTTGTCGAACACATAGACGGTCATGCCCTTGCCGTCCACCACCACGGTGCCCAGTGAGGTCTTCGCCGTGCCGAGGTCGGGGGTGGAGGACGCGGTGTCCGAGTGCGACGAGCTGGAGGAGCTCGCGCCGCTCGAGGCGCTCGAGCCGGTGGATGCGGCGTTCGAGGAGCAGCCGGCGAGCGCGACGATCGCAAGGGCGGCCGCGGCCGCGGCCATGGTGATTCTGCTGTGCACGGTGGATCCTTTCGTGGGATGCGGGCGGCGCCGAGGCGGCGACGTCCGATGAGACCACGAGGAAACCGGTGCGGCGGGTTCACCGTCGCGCCGGAGAATTGTCGCTCCGGTGTCGGGGCGGCGGTGCCGTCTTCGTCGAGGGCGGCCGGAGGTGCCGGCGGTCCTCGTGCCGCCGTCGCAGTGGATGGCATCCCGGACGGCGGGTCGTCACGGCCGCGCTCGGAGGGAGCACGCCGATAGCGTGGTGGTGTGAGCGCGTTGACCGACTACATCGACGCCTGGGTCGCGAACGATGCCGATAGTGTCGCCCGCACGGTTGCGGAGGGCTGCGTCATCACCGAGTGCTACGGGCCGGTGTATCGCGGTCGTGGCTGGGTGCTCCGGTGGGCGCGGCAGTGGTTCGCCGCTGGTGGGATCGTGCATCGGTGGGAGATCACGGATCGCTTCGTGACTGCGGATCGAGAGGCCGCGCAGTGGACGTTCGAATGCACCTGGGGCGGAGAGCGGCGCGCGTTCGACGGTGCGACGATCGCGCGCGTCGCCGACGGGCTCGTCGTCGAGCTGCGTGAGTATCAGACCACTGCTGCGCTCTACGACTGGCAGGGCGCCTGGCGCTGAGGTGCCCGGCCGCCACGCGGGCCCGGCATCGAGGCGGGGGACAGCGTCGGGCCGATCAGCGCAGCGGCCGCGGAGGTCAGGAAGCCGCCGGGGAGGGGCCGTGGACTCTCGCGGAGAGCAGCACCTTGCCGGTGTCGAGCGAGCGCAGCTCGATCCTGGCGATGCGGCCGACCGGGATGGCGGTCGAGTCTGTGGTGCGCACCACGTCGCCGGGACCCGCCGACCAGGTGGCGACGCGATCGGAGGTGCCATCACCCGCGACGACCCACAGCCCGTACTCCCAGCGGGTCGTGCCTCCGGCATCCGGCGACCAGCTGGAGTCGGCCTGCCACCGGCACACCATGCCGATCGACGTGCCCCAGCGTTTCGCGGTGAGCGTGACATCGGCGGTCAGCGGGCTGGCCGCAGGCGACAGGCCCACCTGGTGCAGGCTGGTGCTCACGGATGCCTCCGGCGGCGCCGTCACCGCGCCGGGCAGGATCAGCGCGGTGACCGCGGTGACCGCCGCCGCCGCGACGAGCGCACCCGTCACCGACCAGCGCCGCACGCGTCGCCTCCGCCGCACCCGGTGGAGCAGCGCGGGCACGAGGTCGGGGGCGTCCCGACGGCTCTCGTGCCCGGCCGTGTCGCCGTCGAGCAGCGACATCGCCTCGTCGCGGGGCAGCGCGCCGAGCAGGCCGGGCATCCCCGCCAGCTCGCGCACCGCCGTCGAGCAGACCGGGCACTCGGCGAGGTGCTCCTCGTACGCGCGCCGGTCGGCCGGCGACAGCGAACCGAGCACGTATGCGGCGTCCCAGTCCGCGAAGCGTTCGTGGCCGGAGCGGGCGTCGGCGGCGTCGCCGTGCACCGGGCGGTCGTGATCGGTCATCGTGTCACCCCCTTCTCCTGCAGCGCGAGTCGCAGCGCGCGCAGCCCGTAGTGCATGCGGGACTTCACGGTGCCCTCGGGAATGCCCAGCTCGCGTGCGATCTCCGCCGTCGAGCGCCCACCGTAGTAGGCGTGCACGATCACGGCCCGGTGGTCCCACGACAGTGATGACAGCGCGTCGGCGACCAGCCAGGCGTCAAGGCGGGCGTCGGTGTCGTCGGATGTCGCGGCGTCCGGCAGAACGTCCGTGGCCACCTCGTGGATGTGCCGCGCGCTCCGGGTGCCGTCGATGACCAGGTTGCGGGCGACGGTGAAGAGCCACGCGCGGGCGGATGTCTCGCTCTGGTCGAGCACGCTCGGCCTGCGCCAGGCGCGCAGCAGCGTCTCCTGCACGATGTCGTCGGCCTGCGCCGTGTCGCCCGTGAGCGAGACCACGTAGCGCCAGAGCGCGGGCGCGTGCTCGTCGTGCAGGGCGCGCAGCAGCGCCGCGTCGTCCGCCGTCATGCCCTCTCCCGTCCGTGTCGTGACCCAGTCTGCGCGCGCCGCAACGGCCGCGTCCGCGTGTCCGCCGCGGACTCGTCGCATCCGGGTGCGCGCCCGGCCATGGAGAACACGAGGTGGAGCCGGGATCGGTTCACGGTCGCCCGATCCTCCGCCGCAGTCCCGCCCGACGCTCCGCCGCAGTCCCGCCCGACGGTCCGCCGCAGTCCCGCCCGACGGTCCCTCGCCGGCGCCCAGGATGAACCGATCAGGGGTGCACTACGTTTCACGGGTATGGACTCGTACACGTTCCTCGGCCTGCCGCTGCACATACTCCTCGTGCACGCGGTGGTGGTGCTCACGCCATTGACCGCGCTCGCCGTGCTGCTTCACGCGCTGTGGCCGGCCGCCGCGCGCCGGCTCGGGATCGTGACGCCCCTGGCCGCCCTCGTCGTGCTCGTGCTCACGCCCATCACCGTGAACGCGGGCGAGGCGCTCGAGGCCACGGTCGGGGCGACGCCCGCGGTGCAGAGACACGCGGAGCTGGGCGACACGCTGCTGGGCTGGGTCGTTGTGCTGTTCATCGTGGCGTTGGTCGAATGGGGATGGACCCGGTTCGGTGAGCGGATGCTCGTCGGCCGGCTCGGGCGTGGCGCGATGGTGGGCATCCGCGTGGTCGTCGCGGTCGCGGCCGTGGTCGTGGCGGTGGGCACGGTGGTCGACGTGGCGCTGATCGGCGACGCGGGCGCCCGCGCCGTGTGGGGCGGAGTCGTGGGGCGATAGGAACCCGGTTAGGCCCGCGCGGAGCGGCTTGTCGTCGACCGTCGCGGGTTCCCGGCGTCCTCGGCGGATGCCTTCGACGCCGACGGGGCCTGCGCGCGTGACCGGGTCGCGCCACGGCGGGTGGGGGCGGCCTCCGCCGCCTCCTTAGCCGCCCGCGAGAGCGGGACCAGCCGCGTCAGCTGAGTGACGTGCGAGGGCTTCAGCTCCTCGAGCGATCCGACGCCGAGCAGGCGCATTGTGCGGCGCAGCTGGGTGGCGAGGATGTCGATCGTCTTGTCCACGCCCTGCCGCCCGCCGGCCATCAGTCCGTACAGGTATGCGCGTCCGACGAGGGTGAACTTCGCGCCCAGGGCGACGGATGCCACGATGTCCGCGCCGTTCATGATGCCGGTGTCGATCATGACCGTGGCGTCCTTGCCCACCTCCCGCACCACCTCGGGGAGCAGCCAGAAGGGGACGGGGGCACGGTCGAGCTGGCGCCCGCCGTGGTTGGAGAGCACGATGCCGTCCACGCCGAGGTCGATCAGCCGCTTGGAGTCCTCGACGTTCTGTACGCCCTTGATGACGATCTTGCCCGGCCACAGCTCGCGGATGGTCTTCAGGTCGTCGTAGCTGATGGTGGGGTCCATGGCGGCGTCGAGCAGGTCGCCGACCGTGCCGCCGGTGGACGACAGCGAGGCGAACTCCAGCGGCGGAGTGGTGAGGAAGTCGATCCACCACCAGGGGCGCGGGATGGCGTTGACGATGGTGCGGAGCGTCAGCTGCGGCGGGATCGAGAAGCCGTTGCGCTTGTCGCGCAGTCGCGCGCCGGCGATCGGGGTGTCCACGGTGAACATCAGGGTGTCGAACCCGGCCGCGGCGGCGCGACGCGCGAGGCCGTAGGAGATCTCCCTGTCCCGCATGACGTACAGCTGGAACCAGTTCCTGCCATGCGGGTTCGCCGCCTTGACGTCTTCGATCGATGTCGTGCCGAGCGTCGAGAGGGTGAACGGGATGCCCGCCGCTGCGGCCGCAGACGCCCCCGCGATCTCGCCCTCGGTCTGCATGAGCCGGGTGAACCCGGTGGGCGCGATGCCGAACGGCAGCGCCGATGTGCCGCCGAGGATCTGGCACGACGTGTCGAGGTTCTCGGCGGGATGCAGGATGTCCGGGTGGAACTCGACGTCCTCGAACGCCTGCCGTGCGCGGGCGAGGCTGATCTCGCTCTCGGCCGAGCCGTCGGTGTAGTCGAACGCCGCCTTCGGGGTGCGGCGCTGTGCGATCCTGCGCAGGTCATAGATCGTCAGCGCGGCGTCGAGCCGGCGCTTCTTCGCGTTGAGCTCGGGCCGCTTGAAGCGCATCAGCTGCGCGAGCTCGTGCACATCCGGTAGCTGCCTTCGTACCATGTGTTCTCTCCTTCGTTCGCCCGCTGGGGCGGCCTGCTGCGCCGCGTTCAGGTGGCTGCGCCGCGTTCAGAAGCCGGAATGTGTCGTTTCAGGGCCCGCTTTCCGCCGCCAACTGGCTTCTGGGGTGGTCGGCGGGGGTGGCTGGGGCGGCGGGGCTGGTGGGATGGCTGGGTCAGGTGGGGTCCGCGGGGACGGCGGAGTGGGCTGGGTCGACGGGGGCGTCATCCGCGACTCGGCGTAGTATCCGGCGACGTGCGCGCGCAGCCTGCGTGCGGCATCCGACGCGTCGCCGCTGCGTATGGCCTCCACGATCCCTCGGTGCTCGGTGCGCAGTCTCGCCGAGGTGGCCCACCACGACGGCAGGTTCGGCACCGCCTGCAGCACGTAGCTCTCGATCGAGTCGCGCAGTCCGGCCATCGTCGCGCTCAGCACGGTGTTGCCGGATGCCTCGGCCAGCGCCAGGTGGAACCGTGCGTCGAGCGCCAGGAACTCGGCCGGCTCCAGCTCGGGAACGTCCATGGCGTCCAGGAGGGCGCTCGCTCGCGTCAGATCGGGGGCCCGCTCTCCATCCGCACGGCGGGCGAGGCCAGCCAGGTGGGCCGCGATGGCGGGCTCGATCACGAGTCGGGCGTCCACGACGTCGGAGACGGGAAAGCCGCGGGCCGCCACCTGGAGCCGCATGACGGCGCTCATGCCGCCGTCGGGCGATGCGACGATCACCGCTCCCGCGCTCGGCCCGCTTCCCGTGGCGGTGCGCACGAGCCCGAGCACCTCGAGCACCCTGATCGCCTCGCGCACCGACGAACGGGAGACGCCGAGCTGGGTGGCGAGCTGTCGCTCCGGCGGGAGGTGGTCGCCTGGTGCCAGGTCTCCGCCGAGCAGTCGCGCCTCGATGTGCTCCAGCGCCGTTCGCCAGGCACGTGAAGCGGACGGCGCCGAGCTCGTCCCGTCGGCGGGGCCCTCATGCACCGGGGTCGTCGCGCTCACGGGACGAGAGCGTAGCACGTGTGGTCAGACCACAGCGAGCGTCTGTGGCCGGACCACATGCAGACGGCCGGGTCATCTAGGGGACCGGCGGGGCGAGCGCAGCCGTCGGGGAGGACGCGCCAGCGCGGCCTGCGGACCGAGGCGCGGGAACGGAGACCGGCCCAGCGCGCACGCCGGTCGCGGGCGGAGGGTGCCACTGACGAAGCCGGTCGCGGGGCGCAGCGTGCCGAGCACCGAAGCCGGCCGGGGGCGCGGCGTGCCGAGCGCGGAACGGCCGGGGCCGACGGCTACGTGCGCAGCACCACGTTGAGCGGCGGCTCGCCCGCGAGCATCCGTTCGGCCTGGCGGCGCAGCAGACGCGCCATGCGGGGCATCATCGCGGTGGTGGCGCCGCCGACGTGCGGAGAGATGAGCACGTTCGGCAGGGCGAAGAGCGGATGCCCCGCCGGCAGCGGCTCGGGATCCGTCACGTCGAGTGCGAACCGCAGACGCCCGGAGCGGGCGTGCTTCAGCATGGCGTCGGTGTCGAGAACCTGCCCCCGCGCGATGTTCACCACCAGGGCGTCGTCGGGGAGCGCCGAGAGGAACGCGTCATCGGCCAGCCCGCGGGTGGCGTCCGTGAGCGGAGTGCCGAGCACCACGACCTCGGCCTGAGGAAGGAGGGCGGGCAGCTCGTCGATGCCGTGCACGTGGACGCCGTCCTCGTCGCGGGCGCGCGAGGCCACCCGGGTGATCTCCACCTCGAAGCCTGCCAGGCGTGCCTCGATGGCCTTGCCGACGCCGCCGTAGCCGATCAGCAGCACCCGGCGGTCGGCGAGGCTGGTGTGACGCGCCGGCGCCCACTCGCCGCGCTCGGCCGCGCGCACGAAGTCCGGGATGCCGCGCTGGGCGGCCAGCAGCAGGGCGAGGGCGAGCTCGGCCGTCGACGTCTCGTGCACCGTCGCCGCGTTCGCGTACACGACGCCAGGCGGGAGCGCGTCGGCGACCCCGTCGTATCCGATGGACTGGCTCTGCACCAGCCGGGTGCGTACGCCGGCGAGCGACCCGAGCGCCGACAGTGCGTCCATATAGGGCGGGACGACGATGTCGATCTCGGTGCGAGGCGGTGCCGAGCGCATGTCCCAGGTGATGAACTCCACGCCGGTGGGTGCGTCGGGGAGGGATCGGTAGGCGTCCAGCAGGGCGGATCCCGGGAGGCTGACGACGATGCTCACGCCTAGAGCCTATTCCGACCGGGCGGGCGGGCGGAGCGAGCCGCCGAGCGGCCGTAGTGTGCCGTCGTGCCGACGAGCGGTCGCCGAGCGGCCGGAGGGGTCCGCCGAGCGGCACGAGGGGTCCGCCGAGCGGCCGGAGGGGCTCGCCGTGCCGAGCCCTTCCACCGGACGGCGGCGATGCCGGAGAGAGGCGGCCGCCGCGAAAGGCCGCGGTAACGGCCGGGCAACATCCGCGCAACGTGCGGCGCCTATCGTCCCGACATGGGCGACCTCTTCGACGGCTACACGGCGGGGAGGCTTCAGCGCTCGCCGCGCGCCTGGGACGAGATGTTCCCCGACCCGTCCGCCGAGCCCCTGGTGCCGCGAGAGCTCTACGCCGACGTCTACGCGGCGCTGGCGCGCATGACCCAGGACGAGCTGCGCGGCCGCGCCGAGTCGCTGGCGCGCTCCTACCTGGCGCAGGGTGTGACGTTCGACTTCGCGGGCGAGGAGCGGCCGTTCCCGCTCGACGCCGTGCCTCGCGTCGTCGACGCTGCCGAGTGGGGCGTGATCGAGGCCGGAGTGAAGCAGCGGGTGAGGGTGCTGGAGGCGCTGCTCGCCGACGTCTACGGCAGGCAGACGTGCGTGCGCGACGGAGTGCTGCCGGCATCCGTGATCGGCTCCTCGACGCACTTCCACCGCCAGGCGTACGGGGTGCGCAGCCCCAACGGGGTGCGCATCCAGGTGGCCGGCATCGACCTGATCCGCGACGAGGCCGGTGTGATGCGCGTGCTCGAGGACAACGTGCGCACGCCCAGCGGGGTGAGCTACGTCATCTCGAACCGCCGGGTGATGGCGCAGACCCTGCCCGAGCTGTTCACCAGCATGCGGGTGCGACCGGTGGGCGACTATCCGTACCGGCTGCTCGGCGCTCTCCGGGCGGCGGCGCCCACGGATGTCGCCGACCCCACGATCGTGGTCCTCACGCCCGGCGTCTACAACTCGGCTTACTACGAGCACACCCTGCTGGCCCGGCTGATGGGAGTCGAGCTCGTCGAGGGCCGCGACCTGTTCTGCGCCGACGGTCACGTGTGGATGCGCACCACCAGCGGGCCGGCCAGGGTGGACGTGATCTACCGTCGGGTGGACGACGACTACCTGGATCCGCTGCAGTTCCGCGCCGACTCTGTGCTGGGCGCCCCGGGGATGCTCACGGCCGCCCGCCGCGGCAACGTCACCATCGCCAACGCGGTCGGCAACGGCGTGGCGGACGACAAGCTGGTGTACACGTACCTGCCCGACCTGATCCGCTACTACCTGTCCGAGGAGCCGCTGCTGCCGAACGTGGACACCTGGCGGCTGGAGGACCCGGGCGCACTCGAGGAGGTGCTCGACCGGTTGGACGAGCTCGTCGTCAAACCCGTCGACGGCTCGGGCGGCAAGGGCCTGGTGGTCGGACCCGACGCCTCGCCGCACGAGCTCGCGGAGCTGCGGGTGCGCCTGGCGCAGGAACCGCGTGGCTGGATCGCGCAACCGGTGGTGCAGCTGTCGACGATCCCCACCCTCGTGGAGGACGGAATCCGGCCACGCCACTCCGACCTGCGGCCGTTCGCGGTCAACGACGGCTCGGACATCTGGGTGCTTCCGGGGGGCCTCACCCGGGTGGCGCTGCCGGAGGGACAGCTCGTCGTGAACTCGTCGCGCGGCGGCGGATCGAAGGACACCTGGGTGCTCGAGCCGCGTGAGCAGCCGCGCGGCACCGGATCGCCGGCCTCCGCCGTCGACGAGGCGCACCGGGTTCCCGATCTGGTCGCCGCCCAGTCCGCTCCGGCCGCGCTGAGCGATCAGGACGCGGCGGAGGGGGCGACGGTCATCGGGGCGGTGCTCGGCGTCTCGCAGTACGACCAGGAGCGGCAGCAGCAGCAGCAGAGACAACGGCGGAGGACGTGATGCTCAGCCGGATCGCCGAGTCGCTGTTCTGGATCGGCCGCTACCTGGAGCGTGCGGACGGCACAGCGCGCATTCTCGACGCCCATCTGCAGCTGCTTTTGGAGGATCCCTGGTCGGACGAGTCGGCGGCCTGCCGTTCGCTTCTGGCGATGATGGGCGCGACATCGCCGGAGGCGGCATCCGATGCGCCGTGGGAGGACCTGGCGGAGGGCGCGGCCTCGGTGGACCGCGGAGACGTGCTGAGGCTGCTGGCGGTCGACCGATCCCAGCCGGCGTCGATCGCCTTCAGCCTGTGGTCCGCGCGGGAGAACGCCCGGCGCGCCCGCGAGATCGTCTCCAGCGAGCTGTGGGAGTGCCTGAACACGACGGCCAGGGGCATCCCGCACCGCATCTCGGCGGAGAAGGTGCACGAGTTCCTGCACTGGGTGCGCGACCGGGTGGCGCTCGCCGTGGGCGTGAACGAGTCGTTGATGGCGCGCGACGAGGCCTGGCACTTCTATCGTCTCGGCCGCAGCCTGGAGCGCGCGGACACCACCGCGCGCCTGCTGGCGACCCGCTCGCTCACGCAGGCCACCGGGGTGAGCTGGACGACCATCCTGCGCTCGTGCAGCGCGTACGAGGCGTACCTGCGCACGTACCGGGGCGTGGCGTCGGCCCGGAACGCAGCGGAGTTCCTGATGCTCGACCGACTGTTCCCGCGCTCGATCGTGTACTCCGTCTCCCGGGCGCTGGAGGCGGTGCACGATCTCGAGCCGTCGACGCCCCGCGTCGGCGTCCCCGACCGCGCGGTGCTGCTGCTCGGCCAGGTGATCAGCGGACTGGAGTATCGATCGATAGGAGAGATCGTGGACGACCTCGCATCGAACATGGCGGCCGTGCAACGCGCGACGAGCGCGACCAGTGAGGCGATCCGGAGCAGGTACTTCCCCTCGAACGTGCTGCCGATGTGGGTGGGTGAGCGCTCGTGACCCGTATGAAGGTCGTGCACACGACGGGGTTCCGGTATGCCGGCGAGGTCACCGCGTCGTACAACGAGGCTCGGATGCTTCCCGTCGGCACCACCGGCCAGCTCGTGCTCTCGGCGCAGCTGGAGCTGCTGCCGGGCGGCACCCAGTTCAGCTATCTCGACTACTGGGGCACGCGGGTCACCGCCTTCGAGGTGCTCATTCCGCACAGCGAGCTCACCATCACCGCGACCAGCGTGGTCGAGGTGTCGCCGCGGATGCCCCCGGCCTCCCCCGCGGACTGGCGGACGGTCTCGAAGGCCGGCTCGCTCGCGGTCGGCTACGTCGAGCAGCTCAGGCAGACCAGCCGCACGCTTCCTCCCGAGGAGGTGACCAGGTTGGCGCGGGACGCGGCGCGCGAGACGCACGCGCCCGATCCCGCCGCGATGCTCATCTGTCGTCGCATCGGGGAGGCGATGCAGTATGTGCCCGGCTCGACGGGCGTGCACTCCACTGCGGCCGAGGCGTGGGAGAAGCGCAGCGGCGTGTGCCAGGACATCGCGCACGTGGCGCTCGGTGCGCTGCGCTCCGTCGACATCCCCGCACGTTACGTCTCCGGCTACCTGCACCCCGACCCGGAGCCGAGGATCGGCGAGACCGCCACCGGCGAGTCGCACGCCTGGGTGGAATGGTTCTGCGGCACCTGGCGCGGCTACGACCCGACCAACCTGCTCGAGATCGGCGACCGTCACGTGCTCGTCGGCCGTGGTCGCGACTACGACGACGTCGCCCCGATCCGCGGCGTGTACGCGGGGCCGGGGGCGTCGGAGCAGTTCGTGTCGGTGGAGATCACCCGAATGAGCTGACGCCGGAGGCATCCGGCGCCCACGGATCGACCATCACTGACCGAAGGGCGCGGCGACCGTCATGCGTCCCATCCCGCCTGCGTCCCGCCCACCCGCTCGTCCTCGATCCGTTGCTGGTAGCCGGATGCCGCGTATGCGGCCATCGGGTCGGCGGGGAGTCCGCGCGACTCCCGCCAGGCAGCCAGATCGCCGCGGACGTCGGTGTAGAAGGCGTCCATCACGATCTCGTTGGCGCTCAACACGTCGCCGGCGGCCTGCGCCGCGGCGAGGGCGTCCCGGTCCACGAGCAGCGCCCGCGCGGTCATCTCCTGCACGTTCAGCACCGAGCGGATCTGGCCGGGGATCTTCTTCTCGATGTTGTGGCACTGGTCGAGCATGAAGGCCACCTCCGGATGGCCGTAGCCGCCGCCGCGGATCACCTCGAGCAGGATGCGGAACAGCTGGAACGGATCCGCCGCGCCGACGATGAGGTCGTCGTCGGCGTAGAACCGGGAGTTGAAGTCGAACGACCCCAGCTTGCCGAGCCGGAGCAGCTGCATCACGATGAACTCGATGTTCGTTCCCGGCGCGTGGTGGCCGGTGTCCAGGCACACGACGGCACGCTCGCCCAGCGCGCTGACCTGTGCGTAGGAGGTGCCCCAGTCCGGCACGTCGGTGTGGTAGAACGCCGGCTCGAAGGACTTGTACTCCAGCACCAGACGCTGGTTCTCGCCGAGCGCGGCGTAGATCGTCGACAGCGAGTCGTGCAGGCGATCCTGCCTCGCCCGCATGTCGTCCTGTCCCGGGTAGTTCGTGCCGTCGGCCAGCCAGATCTTCAGATCCCGGCTGCCGACCTCATTCATGATGTCGATGCACTCGAGGTGGTGGTCGATCGCCTTCCGGCGGATCCTCGGGTCGGAGTGCGTGACGGAGCCGAGCTTGTAGTCGTCGTCCTGGAACGTGTTCGAGTTGACCGTGCCGAGCCGCACTCCGTTGTCCTCGGCGTGACGCTTCAGGTCGGAGAAGGAGTCGACCCGGTCCCAGGGGATGTGCAGCGCCACGGTGGGTGCCAGCCCCGTGTGCCTGTGCACCTGGGCGGCATCGGAGACCTTCTCGAACGGGTCCCGCGGGACCCCGGGCTGGCCGAACACCTTGAAGCGCGTGCCCGAGTTGCCGAACGCCCAGCTGGGCAGCTCGATCTCCTGTCGCGACAGCAGGTCGAGGGTGGCGGAGGGGATGGTCATGCTGTTGCCTTTCTTTCCTGTCCCACGCCGCCGAGCGGAAGCGGCCTGGGGTCGGTGATCGGGAATGGACGCATCAACAGGGCAGGTATTCGGTCACGGGGAGGGCCCGCGCCACGATGGAGCGCAGGGACTCGAGGCTGCCGGTGATCCAGCCGAGTGAGCGGGCCTGCACGAGCACATTGCCGATCGCGGTCGCCTCGGCTGGTCCGGCGTACACGGGAAGCCCGGTCGCGTCGGCCGTGAGCTGGCAGAGCAGCGAGTTGCGCGACCCGCCGCCGACCACGTGCACGGCGCGAACGGACTTGCCGCTCAGCCGCCCGACCGCATCGAGGGTGACCGCATACGTGTTGGCGAGGCTCTGGAGTATCGTGCGCACGAGCTCGGGCCGCGAGCCGGGCACGGGGTGCCCGTGCGCCGACAGCCATGCGCCGATCCTCGCTGGCATGTCCCCGGGGGCGAGGAAGGCCTCGTCGTCGGCGTCGAACACCGGGACCGGCGTCGTGACCGCCGCGGCCTGCTCGATCAGCGCGTCGAGGGCGATCGTCTCGCCGGATCGTTCCCAGTCACGGATGCACTCGGTGAGGATCCACAGCCCCATGACGTTGTGCAGGTAGCGGATGCGGCCGTCGACGCCCAGCTCGTTGGTGAAGGCCGCCAGGCGCGACTCCTCGGTGAGCACGGGCCGCTCGAGCTCGACCCCCACGAGCGACCAGGTGCCGCTGGAGATGTAGGCGATGTCAGGATCGACTGCGGGGACGGCGACGACGGCGGATGCCGTGTCGTGCGATCCGGCCGAAGTCACGACGGGGTCGGCGTCGCCGATGCCCCTTCTTGCCGACGGGAGCAGCCGGCCGAGCGGCGTCCCGGGGTCGACGAGGGGAGGAAGGATGCGCGTCGGTATGCGCAGCCTCTCGGCTAGCTCACCGTCCCACTCGCTCGTTGTCACACCCAGTAGCCCGGTGGTCGAGGCGTTGGTCCGCTCCACGGTGACGCTGCCGCACAGCCACGACGCGAAGAGGTCGGGCATCAGCAGAAAGGAGTCCGCCAAATCGAGGGTTCCGGCCAGCCGGTCGGCCGTGAGCTGGAACGTCGAGTTGAACGTCATGTGCTGCAGGCCGTTCCGCCGATAGAGCTCGCCATGCCCGACCAGGCTGAGCGCGGTCTCGGCGGCCGGGGCGTTGCGTTCGTCGCGGTAGCTGTACGGGGCGTAGAGGAGCCTGCCGTCACGGATGAGGCCGTAGTCCACCCCCCAGGAGTCGATCGCGATGCTGGCGAGCCCGGGGTCGCGTCTGGCCGCCTCGGCCAGCCCCTCGACCAGGTCGCGATACAGCTCGAGCACGCTCCAGTGCAGCCCGTCCGGGGTGCGGACCGGCTTGTTGTCGAACCGGGCGACCGTCTCGATGCGCAGGTCGTTCGTCTCGACGCTCCCGAGCACCACGCGTCCGCTGGTGGCGCCCAGGTCGACGGCGGCGACGCTGCCGCTTCCCGTGGTCATCGCAGGAACGCGGCGGCGACTCCGGCGTCCACCGGAATGTGGAGTCCCGTGGTGTGGGTGAGATCGGGGCCGGTGATGACGGAGACGGCGTTGGCGACGTGCTCGGGCAGGACCTCGCGCTTCAGGATGGTGCGCTGTGCGTAGAACTCGCCGAGCTTCTCCTCGGGCACGCCGTAGGTCTTCGCGCGGTTGGCGCCCCACCCGCCGGCGAAGATGCCGGAGCCGCGCACCACGCCGTCGGGGTTGATGCCGTTCACCTTGATGCCGTGCTCGCCCAGCTCCACCGCGAGCAGACGCACCTGATGGGCCTGGTCGGCCTTGGTGGCCGAGTACGCGATGTTGTTCGGGCCGGCGAAGACCGCGTTCTTGCTGGCGATGTAGATGACGTCGCCGCCGAGACCCTGTTCGATGAGCACGGGCGCGGTCGCCTTCGACACCAGGAACGAGCCCTTCGACATGATGTCGTGCTGGAGGTCCCAGTCGTCCTCGGTCGTCTCCAGGAGCGAGCGCGCGAGCGACACCCCGGCGTTGTTGACGACGATGTCGATCCCCCCGAAGGCGAGCACGGCGTCCCTGACCAGCGCGGCGATCGCCGCGGAGTCCCGCACGTCGACGGCGAGCCCGACGGCGACGTCCGTGTCGCCGATCTCCGCTGCGGCGGCCTCCGCCTTGGCGGGGTCGAGGTCGGCGACCACGACGCAGGCGCCGTCAGCGGCGAGCCGCTTGGCGATCGCCTTGCCGATGCCAGAGGCGGCACCGGTGACGAGCGCGATGCGGGTGGCGTGGGACTTCGGCTTGGGCAGGCGCCGCAGCTTCGCCTCCTCGAGCGCCCAGTACTCGATGCGGAACTTCTCGGCCTCCTCGATCGGCCGGTAGGTGGAGACCGACTCGGCTCCTCGCATGACGTTGATGGCGTTGATGTAGTACTCGCCGGCGACCCGGGCGGTCTGCTTGGTGGCGCCGTAGCTGAACATGCCGACCCCCGGCACGAGCACGATGGCCGGGTCCGCTCCGCGCAGGGCCGGGGAGTCCGGCGTCGCATGGCGTCGGTAGTACGCCGTGTAGTCCGCCCGGTACTGCTCGTGCAGCTCTCTGAGGCGCGCGATCGAGTGCTCGACGGACGCGTCCGCCGGCACGTCGAGCAGCAGCGGCTTGATCTTGGTGCGCAGGAAGTGATCGGGGCAGCTCGTGCCCAGCTCGACCAGCGCTGGGGCCTTCTCGGAGGCGAGGAAGTCGAGCACGACGTCGCTGTCGTCGAAGTGACCCACCACTGGATGGTCGTGGCTCGCGATCCCGCGGATGGTCGCAGCGAGCCGGGCGGCCTTCTGGCGGCGCTCGTCGCGGGGCAGCGGCGCGTTCTCCGCCACGGCGGCGCCGAAGGGGTCGGAGCGTCCGTGCGCGTCGAGGTACTCCTGAGCGGTGCGGATGATCCAGAGACTGTTCTGCTCGGCCTCCTCACTGGTGTCGCCCCAGGCGCTGATGCCGTGGCCGCCGAGGATGCAGCCGACAGCCTGCGGATTCTTCTCCCTGATGGTCGCGATGTCGATGCCGAGCTGGATGCCGGGCCGACGCCATGGCACCCAGACGACCCGGTCGCCGAACGCGCGTCGCGTCAGCTCCTCACCGTCGGCGGCCGTGGCGAAGGCGATGCCGGAGTCCGGATGCAGGTGATCGACGTGCCGCGCGTCCACCAGTGCGTGCATGAACGTGTCGATCGACGGCGCAGCGGTGCGGGGGGCGAAGGAGCAGTAGTCGAGCGCGGCGACCATCTCGTCCTCGTGCTCCGGACCCTGGTAGACGCGGCGCAGCGTCCGCACCCGGTCGAGCCGCAGGACGGCCAGGCCCTCCTCGGCCAGCGTGGCGAGGTCGCCGCCCGAGCCCTTCACCCACAGCACCTCGACCTCCTCGCCCGTGACCGGGTCGGTCGCCCGCCCCTTGGCGGACGTGTTGCCGCCGCCGTAGTTGGTGTTGCGCGGATCGCTTCCGAGGCGATGACTTCGGGCGATGAGGTCGCTGACTGTGCTCACGTGCGGGGCTTCCTCTCTGAGACCATGACGACTCTGAGCATGTCACTAGGCATGTTCAACAGTGTGAAACGTAACAGCACATGACACTCACGCCAAGCCCTCAGAGCAGCTCCACCTGATCGCGATAGGGGTCGAGGCGGGCGTCGGCGGGGTCGAGCTCGGTGATGAGGAGGCGCGTCTCGGTCAGCGCGAACCCGGCGGAGATCGACCGCTCGCCCAGCTTCGACGAGTCGATGCACAGGATCAGCTCCCCCGAGACCTCCCGGAACGCGCGCTTGGTCTCCGCCTCGCGCAGAGACACCTCCGAGGTCCCGAAGCGGGCGTCGATCGCGGTCGCCGAGGCGAAGAAGCGCAGATAGCGCAGGGCCTGGGCGCCCTGGCACGCGATCGGTCCGACGAGGCTGTCCGTCGCCTCGTCCGGCTCCCCGCCGATGAGGATCGCATTGACCCCTGGGGTCCCCTTCATGGACGCGAACGTCGGGTACGAGTTGGTGGCCGCGATCAACCCGGAGCGCGGCCCGATCCGGGAGCACAGCGTGCCGACCGTGCTGGAGGCGTCCAGGGCGATCGACCCGAAGCGCGGCACCAGGGAGAGCGCCTTCTCAGCGATGGCCTCCTTGGCACGCAGTCGCACCGCACGCCGTTCGGCGAACGGGCGCGGACCCATCACCGAGACCGCTCCGCCGCGGACCCGGCGGAGCAGGCCCTGCTCCTCGAGCTCCTCCAGGTCGCGGCGGATGGTAATCGTCGAGACCGCGAGCGCCGACGCGGCCGCCGCCAGACGGATCACGTTGTCCCGCTTGAGGATGCCCAGGAGCGCCTTCTTGCGCTCCTCCGAGTCCGGAGTGCGGGTGGTGGCCATGGCGGGAACCTCCCTGAAACATCATGTTGCGTTTCGGAATCATCTCACATGGCCGCGCCGGGTTCCCCGAATCCGCGGCTGATTCCGCATGTTCGATGATGTTCATTGACACACGAAGAGACGGGGTGTTAGTGTCCAGGTCCGTTGGTTCAGTGAACCAGTCGGTAGTTCACCGGGCAGCGCCGCCACTCGTGACGCGGCGCTCGGACGAAGGGGTCGCAGGTGCCGGACGAGGCGTACTCGAACATCCACCCATCGACGAGCGGGATGGAGGCAGCCCTCGACGCGGGCGACGGCGTGGTGCGCCTGGCACCCGTCTGGGTTCCCCGTGCCTTCTCGACGCCTGGACGCCGGATCCGCCTGCACCCCGACGACTACTTCCCGCTGGGCAAGGAGCGCGGGGGCATCGACGAACGCTGGCTCGCGTCGCCGGTGAGGGCGGACAACGGGCCGCGCACCGCTGCCCATGAGGGGCTGAGCCTTGTGGTGGACCCGGACGGCGGGCTCCAGCCGTTCGACGAGTTCGTGGCGCACCACGGGGCCGCCCTGATCGGGGACCGGCTCTGGCGCGAGCACGGCGGATGGACCATGTACTCGAAGTTCTACGACAACCTGCTGCCGCTGCCGTTCCACGTGCATCACACGGACGAGAAGGCGGCACTCGTCGGCAAGCCGGGCAAGCCGGAGGCGTACTACTACTCGCCGCACATGAACAACTACCTGGGCGATCAGTCGATCTCGTTCCTGGGGCTCCAGCCGGGAACGACCCGCGAGCAGGTGCGCGAGCGACTCGCCCGCTTCGGTGCCGGAGGCGACAACCGCATCACCGACCTCGCCCTCGGCTACCGCACCCAGCTCGGGACGGGATGGGACATCCCCGCCGGCGTGCTCCACGCGCCGGGCAGCGTCTGCACCTACGAGCCGCAGGCCGCCTGCGACGTGTTCGCCATGTGCGAGTCGTGGAGCAACAACCGGGAGGTCCCTGACGCCCTGCTGTGGAAGGACGTCCCGGAGGACCGCCACGGCGACCTGGACTTCGTGCTCGACCTGCTCGACTGGGAGCTCAATCGCGACCCGGACTTCGTCGCTCACCGGTTCATGCGGCCGTGGGAGACCCCGGTGTCGGCGGCGGACGACGACGGCTACGTCGACCGGTGGATCGTCTACCGGTCGCCCGCGTTCAGCGCCAAGGAGCTGACGGTCCGGCCGGGACGCACTGTGCGGGTGACCGACAGCGACGCGTACGGCGCGATCGTGGTCCAGGGCCACGGAGCCTTCGGGGTCCACGACGCGGCTGCGGCCACCGTCATCCGATACGGCCAGCTGAGCCAGGACGAGTTCTTCGTCAGCGAGCCGGCCGCCCGCGCCGGCATCGCGATCACGAACGCGAGCACGACGGACGATCTGGTGATCCTCAAGCACTTCGGTCCCGGCAACGTGGAGCTGGGCGACGTTGACTGAGATCTTCGGCCGGACGCTCGAGGAGGTCCTGGCGCGCGTCGGCACACTCGACCAGGTGGCGAGGATCGACAGCCTCGAGGAGGTCGAGGGGGTCGCCCGCGGCACGCGGCGGCTGCGCCTCGTCACAGGCGGCGGCCTGGAGGTGGAGATCCACCCCGACCGGGCGCTCGACCTGGGCGTCGCTGCCTTCGACGGGATGCCGCTGTCGTGGCTCTCCTCCACCGGCTTCGCCGCGCCAGGGCTCAGCGAGCCGGAGGGCACCGGCTGGCTGCAGACGTTCGGCGGTGGCCTGCTCACCACGTGCGGCCTGGAGTCGTTCGGGCCGCCGGCCGACGACGAGGACGGCCGTGCCGGGATGCACGGAGCGATCGGGCGTCAGCCGGCGCGGGTCACCCGGGTCGAGGTCGCCGACGGCACGCTGACCGTCTCGGGCACCACACGGCAGACGCGCGTGTTCGGCGAGAACCTCCGGCTCGACCGCACCATCACCGCGGCGGTGGGCGGCACGAGCCTCCGCATCGACGACGTCGTGACGAACGAGGCCGCCGTCTCCAGCCCTCACATGATCCTGTACCACGTGAACCTCGGCTGGCCGCTGCTGGAGGAGGGGGTGCGCCTCGAGATCCCGGCCTCGTCGGTACGAGCCCGGGACGAGGACGCCGAGGCGGGCCTGGCCGAGCACCTCCGGATCGAGGCGCCGCGATCCGGCTACCGCGAGCAGGTGTTCATCCACGACACGGGCGAGCGCGCACAGGCCCGGCTGGTCAACGACCGCGTGGGCGTGGCGCTCGCCCTGCGGTGGTCGGGCGACACCCTGCCGGTGATGTTCCAGTGGAAGAAGACCGACGTCGGACACTACGTGCTCGGCCTCGAGCCGGCGAACACGCCCGAGATCCTGGGGCGCGCCGCCGCGCGCGCCGCCGGCCGTCTCGTGCGGCTCGCCCCGGGCGAGCGCGCGGCGTACCGGGTCGAGTTCGCACTCGAGCGGCTCTGAGAGGACGGACCGGAATGGCATCTGACGACGTGGCCGATGCGAACGAGCCGCCGCTCCTGGAGCTGCGGGACATCCGGAAGAGCTTCGGCGCAGTGGCAGCACTGAGCTCTGGCCGGCTCACGCTCCAGGCGCGATCCATCCACGCGCTGGTGGGGGAGAACGGGGCGGGCAAGTCGACGCTCGTGAAGATCATCGGAGGGGTCCAGCGCGCCGACGGCGGCGAGTTCCTCGTCCGCGGCGAGCCCGTGGAGTTCCAAACCACCGCGAACGCGAAGGACGCAGGCGTCGCCGTCATCTATCAGGAGCCGACGCTCTTCCCCGACCTCTCGGTCGCGGAGAACATCTTCATCGGCCGGCAGTACTACACGCGGCTCGGCCAGCTCGACCGGGGAAGGATGCGCCGGGAGGCGCGCCAGCTCACCGAGCGGCTGGGCGTGCCGCTCGACCCGGATCGGGAGGCTCGCGGCCTGTCCATCGCAGATCAGCAGATCGTGGAGATCGCGAAGGCCATCTCCCTCGACGCCGCGATCCTGATCATGGACGAGCCGACGGCCGCCCTCAGCGGTGTCGAGGTCGACCGGCTCATGGCCATCGCACGCACGTTGCGAGACGAGGGCCGCGGCATCCTCTTCATCTCGCACCGCTTCGACGAGGTGTTCTCGCTCTGCGACACGATCACCGTGATGCGCGACGGCGCGTACGTCTCCACCGACCGCGTCTCCGACGTCACCGAGGACGAGATCATCCGGCGGATGGTCGGGCGCAGCGTCGACAACCTGTTCCCGAAGCAGGAGACCGAGGTCGGCGACGTCGTCCTGAAGGTCGACGGGCTCAGCTCCGCCGGCCTGTTCCAGGACCTGAGCTTCGTCGTGCGGTCGGGTGAGATCGTCTGCCTAGCCGGGCTGGTCGGGGCCGGTCGAAGCGAGATCATCCGGGCGGTCTTCGGCGTCGACCCCTACGACGCCGGCAGCGTCACGCTGAACGGGGCGCGAGTGCCCAAGCACAGCGCCGCCGCGTCGATCCGGATGGGGATGGGTCTGGTCCCCGAGGACAGGCGGAACCAGGGCCTGGTGATGAACGCGGGCGTGCAGAGCAACATCACGCTCGCCATCCGGGGGGCGCTGAGTCGCCTCGGGCTCCTCACATCGGGCATGGAGCGTGGCGTCGCCAGAACCTGGGCAAGTCGCCTGCAGGTGAAGGCCAGGGCGCTCGACACCGAGGTCGTCATGCTGAGCGGAGGGAATCAGCAGAAGGTCGTGCTCGCCAAATGGCTGGCGACGGACCCGAAGCTCCTGATCGTCGACGAGCCCACGCGCGGCATCGATGTGGGGACCAAGTCGGAGGTCCATCGCCTCATCTCCGAGCTCGCCGGCCGCGGCGTCGCCGTCCTGATGATCTCCTCCGAGCTGCCCGAGGTGCTGGGCATGGCGGATCGCATCATCGTCATCCGCGAGGGTCGCAAGACCGCCGAGATCGATCGCCGCGACGCGACCGCCGAGTCCGTCATGTACGCAGCAACCCACGCAGCAGGAGTGTCAGCATGACCACCGCCAACAGCCCCGCTCCCGGGACGCGCTCCGGCGCCCCGATCTGGCTGCGGAACCTGGTGCGTTCCCGCGAGCTCAGCATCCTCATCGTGCTCGTCCTGATCGTCGTCGTCACGACCTCGATGAAGCACACGTTCCTGTTCAGCCACGACGGCTGGCGGGAGTTCCTGCGCACGCCGTCGGTGCTGATCCTCATCGCCGTCGGCGAGGGCATCGTCATCATCACCCGCAACATCGACCTCTCCGTCGGATCGGTGCTCGGGCTCACCGCGTTCTTCGCCGGCTACATGATGTCGCGCGGCGTCCCGGTCGCCGTCGTCATCGTGCTCACCGTGGTGCTCGGGGCGGTGATGGGCGCCGTCAACGGTGCGCTCGTCGCGTTGTTCAACGTGCCGTCGCTGATCATCACGCTCGGGACGCTCTACGCGTTCCGCGGGATCGACGTGCTATGGGTCGGCAGCAACCTCATCACGCCATCGCAGCTGCCGCAGGGATTCCAGGACTTCGGGGTGCAGGGGGTGTTCACGATCCCCTTCATCATGATCGTCGCCGTGATCGTCGTCCTCATCGCCGGCTGGCTCATGAGGAACCGGCGGACGGGGCGGGAGTTCTACGCGGTCGGGTCCAACCCGGAGGCCGCCGTGCTCTACGGTCTCAAGAGCCGCCGCCTGGTCTTCACCGCCTTCGTCATCAGCGGCACGCTCACCGGCCTGGCCGGGGTCGTCTATCTCTCGGCCTACGCGAGCGCCGACTCCCAGGTCGGCAACGGGTACGAGCTGCAGGCGGTCGCCGCCGCCGTCGTGGGGGGTGTCGCCATCGTGGGCGGCTCCGGCACCATCTGGGGCGTCGCTCTCGGAGCGTTCCTCCTCGAGACGATCTCCAGCGCTCTCAACACGATCGGCATCCCCAGCCTCTGGCAGGAGGCGGTGACGGGCATCTTCATCGTCGGGGCGATCGCGCTGGATCGCGCGCTGTTCATCGCACGGTATCGACGCACACGTTCGCTCAGGAGGGCACTATGACCGGCACGACCGCGCCCGTCGCCGCGCCACGCAGCTACCTCGACCACGACAAGCCGTTCTGGCGTCGCACGTTCCTGTCCGCGGAGGCGGGTCTCACCGTCGCGCTCGTGGTGATCGTGCTGCTCTCCAGCGCCCTGGTGCCGAACTTCTCCCAGCCCATCACGCTGACCTATCTGATCCAGACCAACTTCCCCATCCTGATCATGATCCTGCCCATGACGCTCATCATGGTCACCGGCGAGATCGACCTCTCCGTCGGCAGCACACTGGGCGTGGCGAGCGTGATGCTGGGCATCCTGCACGACGCCGGCGTCCCCCTCTCGGCGGCCGCCGTGCTCGCGATCGTCATCGGCGCCGCCATCGGAGCGTTCAACGGCTTCATGGTCACGATCGTCGGCCTCCCGTCGTTGGCGGTCACCATCGGCACGCTGGCGCTGTTCCGGGGGATCGCGGTCGGCCTGCTCGGCACCACCGCGATCACGGACTTTCCCGTGCCGCTCACCGAGTTCGCGCAGTCCACCATCGGGAGCTCGCCCCTGCCGATCCTCACCATCCCGTTCGTCGTGCTCGCGGTCGTGTTCGGGCTCGTGCTGCATCTGACGCCGTTCGGAAGAGGGGTGTACGCCATCGGCCTCGGCGGCCTCACGGCTCAGTTCTCGGGCGTCGCGGTGCGGCGCACGAAGTTCCTGCTGTTCGTGCTCAGCGGCATCGTCGCCGCCGCGGTGGGCGTGGTGTTCACCCTGCAGTACGACAACGCGATCGGGTCCAACGGCTTCGGAGACGAGCTGCAGGTGGTCACGGCCGTCGTGCTCGGCGGCGTCTCGACCTTCGGCGGCCGCGGGACGATCTTCGGAGCCATCGTCGGAGCGCTGCTCATCGGCGTCCTATCGTCGGCCCTGCAGCTCGCCGGCGTCGGCTCGAACGGCATCAGCGTCGTCACCGGCGCCGCCCTGATCCTCTCGGTCATCGGCTCGCGCCTGATCGAGCAGCTGACGCGTCGCCGCCGTGCCCGCCAGATCGCCGCGCTCAACGGGGGCGACTGATCCGCAAGCCCTGCACCACTCACATCGAAAGCACACGAAAGGAAGAACGACGTTGTCTCTTCACATGATCCTGGGCCGTCACGGCCGGGTGGCCGCCATCACGGCCGTCGCCGTCGCCGCGGCCATCACGCTGGCAGGCTGCTCCTCAGGAGGGAGCGGGGGGTCCACCGGCGGAAGCCACAACTACAAGATCGCCTTCGTTCCCAAGAGCCTCGGCAACAACTATTTCAAGGCGTCGGACGAGGGCGGCTCCGCCGCCGTCAAGGGCTTCGGCGGCACGTACAGCGAGGTGGCGCCCGCCACCGCGAGCCCGACCGGTCAGGTGCCGTTCGTGCAGACCCTCACCCAGCAGCGGGTGGGTGCGATCGCCATCGCCGCCGACGATCCGCAGGCCGCCTGCAGCGCACTCAATGCGGCGATGAAGGCCGGCGTGAAGGTGGTCACCTTCGACTCCGACACCAACTGCCGGGACGCGTTCGTCAACCAGGCCACCCCACAGGGGATCGCGAAGACGCTCGTCGACCTGACGGGCAAGGCGCTCAACGGCAAGGGCAAGGTCGCGATCGAGTCGGGCGGTCCGAACGCCACGAACCTCAACCTCTGGATCAAGTACATCAAGCAGGACCTGGCGAAGAGCTACCCGGGCATCACGGTCGTCGACACCGTGTACGGCAATGACGACGCCCAGCAGTCGCTCGACGCCGCCACGGGTCTGCTTCAGAAGTACCCCGACCTGAACGGCATCATCGCCCCCGACACCGTGGCCGTCGCCAACGCGGCCCGGTATCTGTCCACCTCGCAGTACAAGGGCAAGGTGTATCTGACCGGCCTCGGACTGCCTAGCGAGATGCGCACCTACATCAAGGACGGCACCGTGAAGCAGTTCGCGCTGTGGGACCCGACGAACCTCGGCTATCTCGCGGCGTACACCGCCAAGGCGCTCATCGACGGCACGATCACCGGGAAGAAGGGCGACACGTTCACCGCCGGCAAGCTCGGAAAGTTCACCGTCGGAGCGGATCACGAGGTGGTGCTGGGACCGCCGACCGTGTTCGACTCGTCGAACATCGACAAGTACAGCTTCTGAGCGCAGCGTGGGGGCGGGCCGGCTTCCGCCCCCACGCGGCCGTGAACGAGAGGGCGTCGTCGCCGTGGCCACCATTCATGACGTCGCCAGGCTCGCCAAGGTCTCGGCCGGCACGGTCAGCAACGTGCTGAACCGGCCGAGTTATGTCTCCGCCGAGACACGGCAGCGCGTCCTCGACGTGATCGAGGAGCTGAACTTCGCCCCCAGGCGGTCGACGCGTCAGCGGACGATCGGCCTGTCGGTGGCGGGCGTGGAGACGCCGTTCTTCGTCGACATCGCGTTGGCCGCCGACGCCGAGGCCAAGTCGCTGGGTATGGGTGTGGTCACCGTGGTGGCCGACGAGGACGTGCGGCGTGAGGAGCAGAATCTCGAGCTCCTTCTGCAGCAGCGGGTGCACGGCATCGTGATCGCACCCGTGAACGAGGTGAATCCGCGGCTGGAGCAGCTCGTGGAGCGCGGCATCCCCATCGTCTACGTCGATCGCATCCACGGGGACCGTGCCTGCTGCTGGGTCACGACCGACGACAGGATGGGTGGGCGGCTCGCGGCCGAGCACCTGCTGGCGCTCGGCCACCGTCGGCTCGCCTTCGCGGGAGGGAGCCCGGTCTCCAAGCAGGGCGAACGCCGCCTCGAGGGGTTCACGACCGAGTCGCTCGCACGAGGCGCGACCGTCGAGCGCATCTCGCCGTCGAGCTGGAGCGTCGACGAGGGACGGCGAGCCGGCGCCCAGATCGCGCAGCGCGATCCTCGCGACCGCCCCACCGCGGTCATGTGCTGCAACGACCTGGTGGCGCTCGGCATGCTGCAGGAGCTCTGGGCGCACCGCCTGCGCGTGCCGGAGGACGTCTCGATCGTGGGATTCGACGACCTGGAATGGGCTGCCGCGGCGATGGTGCCGCTGACGACCGTCGACCAGAAGCGGCAGGAGCTGGGTCGGCGAGCCGTGCACCTGCTTCTGGACGAGGTCGCCCATCCCGAGACACACCGGCACGAGCACGTGGTGCTCGAGCCTCGACTGGTCGTGCGCGCCTCGACCGCACCCATCTGATGGCGGCCGACCGCCGCCCGAGAGGAGAACCGTGCCTACCATCTGGGATCCCGCAGTGGTCTCGCATGAACTGTTGGCGCTCACCCGGAGACTGGGGGAGCCGGGGCTCGACCTGGTGGTCCTGGCCGAGGGGAACACCTCCGAGGCGCTCGGCGGCGGTCGCGTCGTCGTGAAGTCGTCGGGCTCCTACATGTCGTCGGCCACCGCCGACGACTTCGTCACGGTCGACGTGGAAGAGCTCGTCGCGCTGGTCCGCGATCCGCGGACCACGCAGGTTCGGCTGACCGCGGCGCTGGACGCGGGAGAGCACGGCGGGCACCGCCGTCGCGGCTCGATCGAGACGTTGGTGCACGTCGTGGTGCGGGCCGCCGCTCCCGTGCGGTTCGTCGCGCACACGCATCCGACCCCGGTGATCTCGCTGCTCGCGAGCCCGCATGCCGAGGACTCCTTCCGGCAGCCCGCGTACTCCGACGAGGTGGTGGTCATCGGCTCGCCCCTCTACGTGCCGTACGCCCCGCCGGGCCTCGAGCTCGGGCGTCTCTTCGACGAACGGCTGCATCGTCACCTCGACCGGGAGGGGACTCTGCCTTCGCTCATCCTCCTCGGCAACCACGGCATCGTCGCCGTGTCCGAGACCGCCGCGGGTGCGGAGGCCATCTCCGTCATGGCGGTCAAGGCCGCCCGGGTCAGGCTCGGGGCCTACGCCGTCGGCGGCGTCGTCGGGCTGGACGCCGAGCACGTCGCCGCCTACTGGTCGCGAGAGGACTTCGCGGAACGGCGGGACGATCTCTCCGGCTCGTCGCGATGACCGACCCCGCGCAGAGCGCGGGCCGTGCTCAGGAAGAGACCGCGAGCCTCACGCCTTCCGCGCCGCGGCCTCGTCGCCCTCCATCTCGGCCACTGCCATGCTCCGGCTCGGCTGCGCGAAGGTGAACCGCAGCCGGCGCTCGCTGAAGGCCAGGCGCATCCCACGGTAGCGCGCCAGGTAGTACACGCCGACCGCGGCCGCCGCGAGGCCTGAGGCTCCGCCCACCACGAGAGCCCAGCGCGGTCCGAAGGCGTCGGCCACCCATCCCACGATGGGCGCCCCGATGGGAGTGCCGCCCATGAAGATCGCCATGTAGATCGCCATCACGCGGCCGCGCACCAGCGGGTCCGTGGAGAGCTGCACCACGCCATTCGCCGTGGTGTTGAACGTCTGCGAGGCGACGCCGACCACGGCGAGCATGGCGCCGAAGAACCAGTAGTCGGGCGCGGCGGCCGCGGCGATGCATCCGATTCCGAAGACGATGCCGGCGACCGCCAGCAGCGAGCCCCGGGGCTTCTCCCGCCGGGCGGACAGCAGCGCGCCCGCCACCGAGCCGACTGCCATCACCGAGGAGAGTATGCCGTATTCACCCGCCCCCTTGTGGAACACCGTGCTCGCCATGGTGGACACGAAGATCGGGAAGTTGAGGCCGAAAGTCCCCACCAGGAACACCATCGTGAAGATCGCCAGCAGATCGGGGCGATGCCGCACGTACCGGAATCCCTCGATCAGGCTGCCGCGCGCCCGGGCGGCGCGCTTGGACGCGTGCAGCTGGTCGCGTCGCAGGAGGCTCAGCGAGGCCAGCACCGCGGCGAAGCTGGCCGCGTTGATGAGGAAGACCCATCCTGCGCCCACCCCCGCGGTCAGAAGGCCCGCCACGGCCGGCCCGATCAGCCGCGCCGCGTTGAACGACGCTGAGTTCAGTGCGACCGCGTTGCCGAGCAGCTTCGGCCCGACCAGGTCGCCCACGAACGTCTGGCGCACGGGCGAGTCGAACGCGGCGACTACCCCGAGCAGCAGTGCGAACAGATACACCTGCCAGAGCTGCACCGAGCCGGTGATCGTGAGGATGCCGAGCCCGAGACCCAGCAATCCCATGCCGCCCTGGGTGGCCATCAGCAGCTTCCTGCGGTCGAGGCGATCGGCGGCGTATCCGGTGACGGGAAGCAGCACGAGCTGCGGGCCGAACTGCAGCGCCATCACTATGCCCACCGCGAACGCGTCGTTGTGCGTCAGCTGGGTGAGCACGATCCAGTCCTGGGCGGTGCGCTGCATCCACGTTCCCACGTTGGAGACGAGGGCGCCCGCGAACCAGATGCGGTAGTTGAGGGCGGAGAGCGATCGGAACATCGCGCTCACGAGTCGGCCAGCTCCCTCATCACCTCGGCGGCGTCAGCGAGCAGGGCACGCGTCTGGGCAGGCAGCCTCGCCAGGCGGCGGTCGAGCCAGGCGTCCCGGCGCCGCCGGGTCTCCGTGACCAGCTCGCGACCGGCGTCCGTTGGCACGAACAGCACCTTGCGCCGGTCGTCGTCCGACGCCTGGCGCACCAGGTAGCCGGCGGCCTCCAGCTTGTTGACCGTGCGGTTCATCGAGGGGGGCGTCACGCGCTCGTGAGCGCTCAGCGCGCCGAGCGTCTTCGGCCCCTCGCGGAACAGGAGCGCGAGCACGCTGAACTGGCCGTCGCTGATGTCGCCGTCCGCCTTCTCGGCACGGATGCGCCGGGACAGCCGGCCGACCGCGACACGGAGGCTGCTGGAGAGCTGATGCGTGCTGATCCGGCGGGGCGCGTCGGCACGCGTGGCGCTCGGCCGGCCGACCGGGGATCCCTGTGCGTTCTCGTCGCCCGCCGCCACGGTGCCCTGAGTCGATGAAGCCATGACCATTAGCATAGCAAATTAGCCACGCTAAACATCGGTGTCGGGCGAGGCGTGCGCCCGTCGGGCCGGGCGCACGAGAGTACGGTGAGGGCATCCCAGCTCGGCGGCCGTCATCGGTCCCGCGGCGTTCCGTGACTCGAAAGGGGCAACGATGGCCGAGAGCTCGGACGAGGAGACGCCGATGTTCGCCAGGCCGGCGGAGTCCCGGGTCGCGCCGCGGCGTCGCATCGCCGAGAAGGGGATGCTCCCCGACACCGCGTATCAGCTCGTGCACGACGAGACGATGCTCGACGGCAACTCGCGCTTGAACCTGGCGACGTTCGTCACGACCTGGATGGACGAGGAGGCGGATCGCCTCTACGCCGACGCCTACGACAAGAACATCGTCGACAAGGACGAGTACCCGCACACCGCCGCGGTGGAGGACGACTGCTGGCACATGATCGCCGACCTCTGGCACGCCCCCGACGCCGAGAAGACGATCGGCACCTCCACGATCGGCTCGTCAGAGGCGTGCATGCTCGGCGGGCTCGCGTTCAAGCGGCTCTGGCAGGAGCGGATGCGAGCGGCGGGCCGGCCGGCCGACAGGCCCAACCTCGTGATGAGTTCGGCGGTGCAGGTGTGCTGGGAGAAGTTCTGCGACTACTTCGACGTCGAGCCGCGGTTCGTTCCGATCAGCGAGGAGCACAGAGTGCTCGACGGCGTCGGGCTCGAGCAGTACGTCGACGAGAACACCATCGGCGTGGTGGCCATCATGGGCGTCACCTACACGGGCATGTACGAGCCGGTCGCGCAGATCGTCGCCGCGCTCGACGACATACAGCGCACGACCGGGCTCGACGTGCCGGTGCACGTCGACGGCGCATCCGGGGCGATGATCGCCCCGTTCATACAGTCCGAGCTGGTCTGGGACTTCCGGCTCCCTCGGGTGCACTCGATCAGCACCTCCGGCCACAAGTACGGCCTCACCTATCCGGGGCTGGGGTGGGTGGTGTGGCGTGAGCGCACCTGGCTTCCCGAGAGCCTCGTATTCACCGTGAGCTATCTCGGCGGGACGATGCCCACGTTCGGGTTGAACTTCTCCCGCCCCGGCGCGCAGGTCCTGCTGCAGTACTACCAGTTCCTTCGGCTCGGTCGTGAGGGGTACGCGCAGATCCAGAAGGAGGCGCACGACGTCGCGGTCTTCCTGTCGCGGGGCGTCGCGCGGATAGGGGCGTTCGAGCTGTGGAACGACGGCGGTGACATACCGGTGTTCGCGTGGCGTCTCAAGCCCGGGCACACCGAGAACTGGAACCTGTACCACCTCTCCGACCGTCTTCGGATGAAGGGCTGGCTGATTCCCGCCTACCCGATGCCCGCCGACCTGACGGAGTGGACGGTGCAGCGCATCGTCGTGCGCAACGGGCTGAGCCGGGACATCGCCGGCGACCTGCTCGCGGACATCGCCGCCGAGACGGCCTACCTTGACGGCCTGGGCTCGCCGATGCCCGTGCAGGAGCAGCATCCGGGCTTCCACCACTAGACGGACCGGCCGCCTTCCTCGCACCCTGGCCCCGCGCCGGGCGGCGCGGGTGCGTGCCCCATACCGCCGTGCCGCGTCACGGGCGTGGCAGAATCGCCTCGTGCCGAGCTTCGTCGACGAGCAGGGCGTGACCGTCTCTTACCACGTGTGGCGTAACGGGCATCCGCGTGCCGTCGTGCATCTCGTGCACGGTCTGGGCGAGTACGCCGCTCGATACCGGGGCCTGGCCGGCGCGCTGAACGAGTCCGGCTACACGGTGTACGCCGCTGACCAGCGGGGACACGGGCGTACCGGGCTCGACCAGTGGAACGGCGATCGCTCGAGGCTGGGACGGCTGGGGCCCGGCGGTCTTCGCGCCGCCGTGGCAGACATCCGGATGCTGAACCGGATCGCCGCCGGTGAGAACCCCGGTGTGCCGATCGTGCTGCTCGGGCACAGCTGGGGCTCGCTCATGGCACAGATGCTCGTCAACGCGCACTCGGAGGAGCTCGATGCTCTGGTGCTCACGGGCACCGCGTACCGGGTGCCCGGGCGGATGGCGTCGGGCGACCTCAACAGGCGCCACCGGCATCTGGGCTCGACCGGATACGAGTGGCTCAGCCGCGACGGACGGGTCGTCGCGGAGTTCGCGGCGGATCCGCTCACCTTCGACGCGAAGGCTCTGAAGCTGTTCGGGGTCGCGGACGCGCTCCGGCTGTTCGGGCGGCCGGCGCGGGGCATCCGCGACCTCCCGGTGCTGGTGATGATCGGCGAGGAGGACTCGCTCGGCGGTCCGAAGAGCGCGCGGATGCTGGTGGATGCGTACCGGAGACGCTCCGACGTCACCGACACGACCCTGATCGTCTACCCGGGTGCCCGGCACGAGGTGTTCAACGAGACTAATCGCGACGAGGTGGTCGGTGACCTCGTGCGCTGGCTGGATGCCCGGTTCCCGCTCCGTCCCCGTCCCGCCGGTTGAGCTTGTCGAAACCGGACCGCGCCACCGCCGGTTGAGCCCGTCCCGCCGGTTGAGCCCGTCCCGCCGGTTGAGCCCGTCCCGCCGGTTGAGCTTGTCGAAACCGGACTGCGGGTTTCGGCAAGCTCAACCCGCGGTGGCGGGGTTTCGGCAAGCTCAACCCGCGGGGGCGGGGTTTCGGCAAGCTCAACCCGCGGGGGCGGGGTTTCGGCAAGCTCAACCCGCGGGGGCGGGTTTCGGCAAGCTCAACCCGTGGTGGCGGGGCTTCGGCAAGCTCAACCCGCGGCGTGCGAGGTTTCGATGGGCTCAACCCGCGGCGGGCGCGGCGTGACAGGCTGGACCCATGCACGGTGAGTACAAGGTTCCCGGCGGCAAGCTGGTGGCGGTCGACTTCGACGTCGTCGCCGGCGACATCAGCGGATTCCGGCTGTCGGGCGACTTCTTCCTGGAGCCCGACTCGGCGCTGGAGGCCATCGACTCCGCCGTGAACGGGCTGTCCGCCGAGGCCGACTCCGCCGCGATCGCGGCCGCCATCCGTCGGGCCCTCCCGGCGGACGCCGTGCTGCTCGGCTTCTCGCCGGAGGCCGTCGCCGTGGCGGTCCGGCGCTCTCTCTCCAACGCAACCACCTGGCGGGACTACGACTGGCAGATCGTGCACGCCAGGGCGGTGCCGCCGCGGGTTCATCTCGCGCTCGACGAGGCGCTGAGCAACTCGCTCGCCGCGGGACATCGCGGGCCGACGCTGCGGATCTGGGAATGGGACGAATCGGCCGTCGTCATCGGCAGCTTCCAGTCGGTGCGGAACGAGGTCGATCCTGAGGGGGCGGCGAAGTACGGCTTCGACGTCGTGCGTCGCGTCACCGGGGGCGGCGCCATGATGATGGAGAAGGGCAACGTCGTCACCTACTCTCTGTACGTTCCGGCGGACCTGGTCTCCGGCATGAGCTTCGCCGACAGCTACGCCTACCTGGATGACTGGGCGCTCGTCGCGCTCAGGTCGCTCGGCATCGACGCCACCTACAAGCCGCTCAACGACATCGCCAGTCCGCAGGGCAAGATCGGCGGCGCGGCGCAGAAGCGCTTCAAGAACGGCGCCGTGCTGCACCACGTGACCATGAGCTACGACATGGACGGCCAGAAGATGACCGAGGTGCTGCGCATCGGCCGGGAGAAGATCAGCGACAAGGGCATCGCCTCGGCGGCAAAGCGCGTGGACCCGCTGAAGGCCCAGAGCGGTCTGAGCCGGGCCGAGATCATCGAGCGGATGAAGCAGACCTTCCGCCAGCTGTATGGCGCGACGGCGGGAGACATCTCCGACGCCGAGTACGCCGACGCGCAGCGCCTGGTCGCCGAGAAGTTCGGCACCGACGAATGGCTCTACCGGGTGCCGTGACGCCGCGCCGGCCGTGCCGCGCCGGCCACACCGAGCGGTATGGGGCGTCGTGTACAGTACCCGCGTGGGTTGGTGGGTGCTGGGCGTGGCCGCGGTGTGCGTGGTGCTCTGGGTCGCTCATCGGCTCGGCTGGATCGACCTGAGCGACAAGAGCCGCAAGGGCGCCGAGGGGTCGTCGTCCGGGGGAGGCGGCATGATGCTCATAGGCGACGAGGTGTTCGCGCCGGCGAAGTACGAGGCGCAGCTCGAGCTCGACAGGCAGGCGCGTCTGCCGGTTCCGGCGCCGGTGCCCGGCGACGGTGACAAGGGCATCTTCGGCGAGGGGCCGGTGCGCATCCGGCTGGACGCAGACGGCCGGCCGCTGCCCTGATCGGGCCCCCGGGACCGCTCCGTGCTGCCGACATCAGGGCACCGTCGCCTTCGGGGCGCATCCCGATCGGCGGCGCTCCCCCGCCCCGTGACCTCATCCTCCGCGCGCATGACCACGCTCTCGGCAGCACCGGCCGTTCCCGAGATCGAGCCGAGTCCCGGGAACGACGACAATGGGGGGATGCCCGTGTGGTCGACCGCCAGCCCAGACACGGTGTTCCATGACGACAACATCCGGGTGCTGCCATGCCTCCCGGCAGGCTCGTTCACCATGATCTACCTCGATCCGCCGTTCAACACGGGCCGACGCCAGGAGCGCCGGACGGTGACCGCGGTGCGCAGCGAGTCGGCAACCTCGACCGCCGGGTTCAAGGGGCGTGGATACGAGCGCATCCGCGGCGACCTGCTGCGCTACGACGACCGGTTCGACGACTACTGGGAGTTCCTGGAGCCGCGGCTGGTCGAGGCATGGCGGCTGCTGGCCGACGACGGCACGCTGTACCTGCATCTCGACTACCGGGAGGCCCACTACGCGAAGGTGCTGCTCGACGCGCTGTTCGGGCGTGCGTCGTTCCTCAACGAGATCATCTGGGCGTACGACTACGGGGCGAAGGCGAGGCGGCGCTGGCCGGCCAAGCACGACACGATCCTCGTCTACGTGAAGAACCCGGACGCGTACCACTTCGACTCGGATGCCGTGGATCGCGAGCCCTACATGGCGCCGGGCCTGGTCACGCCCGAGAAGGCGGCGCGTGGCAAGCTGCCGACGGACGTGTGGTGGCACACGATCGTCACGACCACGGGTCGGGAGAAGACCGGGTATCCCACCCAGAAGCCGGAGGGGATCGTGCGGCGCATGGTGCAGGCGTCCTCGCGTCCGGGAGACTGGGTGCTCGACTTTTTCGCAGGCAGCGGCACCACGGGCGCGGTCGCCGCCGCGCTCGGCCGTCGTTTCGTCCTCGTCGACGACAACGCCGACGCGGTCGCCGTCATGCGCGAGCGGTTCGCGGGGATGCCCGGCGTCGAGTTCCGCTGACCGTCCCGAAGGGCGCACCTCGCTTCATCATCAGCTGGAGCCGCGCACGATCAGCCGTGTCTGCAGGATGGTGGCGTGCTCCACCGGCTCGCCGTCGATGAGCTTCACGAGCCGGTCGGCCATGGTCGCCCCGAGCTCGGTCATCGACTGGTGCATGGTGGTGAGCGCGGGCGAGGCCGCGGATCCCAGGGCGTCGTCGTCGTACCCGACCACGGCGATGTCGTCCGGGATGCTCAGGCCGGCCTCCGCGATCACCGCGTACGCGCCGAGTGCCATCTGATCGTTCGCCGCGAAGACGGCGTCGATGGCGGTCTTGCGCGCCAGCAGCCGGCGCATGGCCATCGCGCCGGACGCCGGCGAGAAGTCGCCCCACTCGATGAGCGAGGTGTCGAGACCGGCATCGGTCATGGTCTTGCGCCAGCCGAGCTCGCGATCGAACCCGGCGGGCATGTCGGCGGGGCCGGCGATCGTCGCGATGTGCCGACGTCCGCGTTGGATCAGATGCTGGGTCGCGACGCGCGCCCCGTCGACGTTGTCGACGTCGACGTAGTAGCGCTCGTCGTCGTCGACGTGCAGCGGGCGTCCTCCGAACACCATCGGAACGGTGCGGCCGAGGCGCGCGTACGAGTGGTCGCTGGAGTGGTGCGAGACGACGAGCGCCCCGTCGATGTTGCCGCCCGTGAGGTATCGCCGCGTCTTGTCCGGGTTGGCCTCGGAGGCCACGACGATGCTCAGCGTGTAGTCCGTCGAGGCCAGGTGGACGGCTACGCCCTGGATGATCAGAGAGAAGAACGGGTCGGTGAACACCCGCGTCGTCGACTCGGGGATGACGAGCGCGATCGACTCGGTGCGGCGGCTGGCCAGGGATCGCGCGGCGCGGTTCGGCACGTAGTTCAGCTCGGCGATCGCCGCACTGACCGCCTCGATCAGCTCCGGACTGACCTTCGGCGACCCGTTCACCACCCGTGACACGGTCGCGCGGGAGACTCCGGCGCGTGCGGCGACCATCTCCAGCGTCGGTGCTTGTGCCTCGGATCTCACGCTCACCCCGTCCTGTTCCGCCTGCGAACCTATCGCGATTCGGATCGGGTGGCGAGGGATGGCCCCACGTGCGCGCGCTCTCATGCCTGCGATTCCGCGCCCTCGACCCCGTGGCGTCCACCGCGACTTACCAAATGCGACGCGACTGCACGTGAGGTGGTGAGTCGCGTCGCACGTGGTAAGTCGCACGCGGTAAGTCGTCGCGAGGGTGGCGGCGGCGCTAGGAGGTCGCGACCTCCCCGGGTGCGCCGACGTGGCGACCACGGTGCGCCCCGCCGCTCTGGGCCGCCGGGCCGCCGCTCGTGCCGCCGGTCTCGGCGTGACGGCCACGCGGCTCCGTGCCGCTCGTGCCGGAGCCCACGAGCTCCTCGTCGGCCTCGATCTCGGGAAGGGCGAGCGATCCCGTCTCCTCGGCCGCGCCGACGGCCCGCATCGCATCGTCGTCTGCGGCCTCCTGCAGGGCGGACTTCGCACGCAGCGGCGGCGTCCTGAAGAAGAGCGTCAACACGAAGGCGAGCAGCACGACGAACATCGCCACCCAGTAGACGGTCACCGCCGAGGCGTTGAAGCCCACGAGGAACGGCCTCGCCAGACGGGAGTCGGCGTTCTTCAGGAAGGACGTGTCGTTGATGGCATTGCCGTTCACGCTGGCCGTGCTGCCCGAACCCTTGAGCTGCTTCCGGATCGTGGGCACGAGGTCGTCGACGAACGCGTTGCGCTGGCTGGCGACGGAGAAGTCGAGTGTGACCGTCCCATCGGAACCCACTCGCGCCACGGGCACCTTTTTCTGGATCTGCGCGGCCGCGGCCTGCCGAGCCTGCTGCACGGCCTGCTCCTTAGCGGCCTGCTCCGCCTGGGGCGGGATCCTGCCCGCCTGCACCGCCTGGTCGACCCCGGCCTCCGCCGCGGTGGTGGCCTTGGCGAGACCGGACTGGACCTGCGCCGTGGTCTGCTTGGTCACCTTGTTCACGATCGAGTCGTAGATCGTGCTCATGATGCCCTTGTTCTGAGGCGCCTTGGCGACGGACGGGTCGAACGCCGCGTCCAGCGCGGCCGTCAGCGTGGGCTTGTCGTCGAGCGAGCTCTGGATGTTCGACGGCATCACCGCGAACAGCAGCGAGATGAGCACAGCGGTCCCCAGCGTCCCGCCGATCTGGCGGAAGAAGGTCGACGCGCTCGTGGCCACGCCCATGTCACGCAGGCCTACGGCGTTCTGGCTGGCGATGGTGAGCGTCTGCATGAGCTGCCCGAGCCCGAGCCCGATGAGCAGCATCGCGCCGGCGATGAACCAGTAGGACTTGTCGGGGGTGAGGAAGGTGAGCCAGAAGAACCCGGCCGAGAGCAGCAGCGTGCCGATGATCGGGAACTGCCGGTAGCGGCCCGTCCGTGCGATGATCTGGCCGCTGGCGATCGACGCGATCATCAGCCCCAGGATCATCGGCAGCAGCTGCAGACCGCTCTCCGTCGGATCCGAGCCCAGCACCAGCTGAAGGTAGAGCGGAAGCGTCAGCATGGCGCCGAACATGCCGAATCCGACGAGCACGCCGATGATCGTGGCCATGGAGAACGTGTTCGACCGGAAGAGCTTGAGCGGGATGAGCGCGTCGTCCTTCATCAGCGTCTCCACGATGATGAAGCCCAGGATGCCGAGGCCGCCGATCACGTAACAGGCGATGGCCTCGACGCTGCTCCAGCCCCAGGTGCGTCCCTGCTCGGCGACGAGCAGCAGCGGTGCGAGCGCGACGATGACGAAGGTCGCCCCCCACCAGTCGATGCGCACGGAGTGGTGCTCGTGGCGTGGGATGTGCAGGAAGATCATCACGATGATGAACGCGATGATGCCGATCGGCACGTTGATCAGGAACACCCAGCGCCATCCGGAGATCCAGAGGATCTGGTGCGCACCGGCGAAGAGGCCGCCGATCAGCGGGCCGGCGACGCTGGAGATGCCGAACACGGCGAGGAAGTACCCCTGGTACCTGGCGCGCTCACGTGGCGCGAGGATGTCGCCCATGATCGCCAGAGGCATGGACATCAGGCCGCCGGCACCCAGGCCCTGGATCGCGCGGAAGGCGGCGAGCTCGATCATCGACGTCGAGAACGACGAGAGGATCGAGCCGATGATGAAGACGACGATGGCGATGATGAACAGCGGCCGGCGTCCGAAGATGTCGGAGAGCTTGCCGTAGATCGGCGTCGCGATCGTCGACACGATCAGATAGGCGGTGGTGACCCACGCCTGCTGGCTCAACCCGTGCAGGTCGTCGCCGATGGTGCGGATGGCCGTTCCGACCACCGTCTGGTCGAGCGCGGACAGGAACATGCCCGCCATGAGGCCGAAGATCACGAACAGGATCTGACGGTGGCTCATGACGGGGGACTTCGACGCGGACTGCGCCGACACGGGAGTGGCGGACTCTGACATGGATCCCCGAACGTTCTGCGTGGATGGCGAAGGTCGCGAGAGCGGAGCACGGCCGACGGCCGGGTCCGCCGTCGTTGGCCAGATGGGCGAAAGAAATTTGCGGTGACTGCAAATTTACACCCGCAACGTGTGCGCGTTGAACCCTATCAGCGAACCCCTCGCCAGGTTCGCCGCCCGCGAACGCTCTGCTCATCTGCGCGTGACGGCGCACACATCCTGTGCACCGGTTATTCCAAGGCGCACTCGGTACCGTGGCATGCGTCATGTCCTACCCCCCGAACGAGCGACGCATCCGATCCAGGCATCACGGCACCACGGGCCGTCGCGGCACGGCGCGAGCGGCTCTGTCGGCCCTGGCGGTGGCGTCCGCGCTCGTGCTCGTCGGATGCTCCGGCCAGCAACCGGGCGACGGCACCGCCACCCCGCACGAGGCGGCACGTACGACCCCGCGGGTGACGTCGGTGACCCCGGAACGGGCATCCGTCATCGGACAGACGGTGACGATCAACGGCACCGGACTGCAGGGCGTGAAGCGGGTGGCGTTCGGCTCGACGAGCGTGCGGGTCACGGCCGCGGGCCCGGACAAGGTCGTGGCGCACGCGCCGGCGGCCGCCGACTATCAGCAGGCGACGGTGAGCCTGAAGCTCATCGGCAGCGGCGGGAAGACGGTGGCGAGCAAGCCCAGGGCGCTGGAGTACACGGCCGTAGGAGGCGTGGGCGCTCAGCTCCAGTACGCGCTCGCACACTGGAACGACTACAACACGGCGCAGTACGGCGACCTCAACCCGGCGGGCGGCGACTGTGCCAACTTCGTGAGCCAGACGCTGATCGCCCGCGGCTGGACGATGAACGACGACTGGTACAACCGCGATGCGGGCGGCGAGTGGAGCCCGGCCTGGGGGTATGTGCCGGCCATGGACGCCTATTTCGCCGACAATGCGGACGCGCTCGGGCTGCAGGAGCTGAGCTTCTCGCCCGCAGACCGGGCGAAGGTGGCCCTCGGCGACGTCGCGGTCTTCGACTGGGACGGCGACGGATCGCCGGACCACGTGGAGGTCGTCGATCGCATCACGAAGGTGGACGGGCAGTACAGGATCGAGCTCGCCAGCCACAACGACGACTACGACTACCGCGATCTCGACGAGACCATCACCACCCAGCACCCGGGGGCCACCGGGCACTTCTGGCACCTGACCCGCTGACCTGCTCGATGGCCTGACCCGCTGACCTGCTCGATGGAGCACGCGAGGTGAACCTGACATCCGACGGCCGGCGCCCGCCTGGAGCGCGGGCGGCCGGCGAGCGCCCGTCGCGCGCCCGATCGGCGCGCACGGTCCGCGAGAGCATCGTCGGAGAGCGCTGTCAGTGGATGTAGACCTCGAGCCCGTCAGGCGACCACTCGTAGAGCCGTTCGGCCAGGTCGATCGGCATGCCCACGCATCCGTGGCTCATGGGATGCCCGAAGTTGTCGTGCCAGTACACGCCGTGGAACGCGTCGCCGTTGCCGTCGAAGTACATCACCCACTGCACGTTCGGCACGACGTAGCCGTATTGCGTGCTCGACATGGTCTGCTCGCGGATGTGCACGTGGACGGTGAAGTGACCCGTCGGCGTGGGTGCGATGGGCAGCCCAGACGAGATCGCCCAGGAGTCGACGACGGCGCCGTTCTGGATCATGGAGAGGCGCTGCGTGCTCAGGTCGACGTCGATGCTTCGCTGGAGGTTCGTCGTCGGGGCCGGCGTCTCGGTCACGGGGAGCCGGTACTCCGCATTGCCCTGGCTCAGCTGTGTCGCGAAGGAGCGGGCGATGCCGCCGGTCTTGCCCAGCGCCCTTCCCGGCTGGCCCGCGGAGTCGGTGCGCAGCACCTTCCCCGTGGAGTCGACGATGTTCTCCGCGTTCACCGCCGGACGATTCACCTCGCCGGGGAGCGCGTCGACCGCGGTCTGGATCTTTGCCGGATCCGCTGCGATGGCGAAGCTGCCGGTCTTGTCCTCCGGCGTCACCGTCAGCCAGGATGAGGCGACCTCCGGCGCGACCGGCACGGTGCGCTCCGTTCCCACGTAGAAGCCGATCGCGGCGAGCATGGCATTGAGCTTCACCTCCATGCCCTTGGCGGTGTCGGTGCTGATCGGTGGCAGCGCCTCGGTCTTGGTCGTCCGCACGGCCACGTGGTCGAGCCCTCGGGTGTAGGCCTGCTGAAGAGCCTGAGCGAGCGCCCGGGTGTCGACCCTGACGCCCGGCACGGCGGGCTCGGCGACGTAGCGCCCGTTCGCGAACGTGACTGTGGCATCCTGCGCCCTGGTGTACAGGGCGGGGAGTGCGTGTTGCAGCGCCCTGTCCGTCTTGCCGGGCTCGAGCGTCACCGGAGCATCGATCGGCGAGCCGAACCACGTGCCGATGTTCCACAGCGGGCGATCGGAGTGCGCGCGGCTCGTCAGCGCGTCAGCGTCGACCTCGACGCCGAGCTCGCGCCCGGTCATGCGGGCGCCGTTCACGCTGACGGTGGTGTCGGCGAGTCTTTGCGACACCACGTTCGCCGCCACGCTCGGCGGCAGGCCGCCGACGGGGACTCCCGCGATGGTCGTTCCCGGCGCGATCAGCAGCGTGAGCGCCGCACCGGCCAGGACGACGAGCACGCCGAGGGCGATCCACAGCCACAGGAATCGCCGCCTCCGCCTAGGCCTCGTCGTCTGTGACGGCGGCGGGCTCACGCGCACCGGCCCCGGTTCGGTCGTACCGAGATCCCTCGGGGCGTCGCCGACGGCAGCCTCGCGTGTCAACTGGTCGGTCACGTCATCCCCGTTCGCCCGTTTCCCCCACTGTGCGAAACGTCTACTGAGGATATAATTTCGCGGCTCGTTCCGCCAACGGGGCTCCCGTGCGGCGCTCCCGCGCACCATGGCGGGTGCGCCCCGCCCACCTCGTCCGCTCGAGGAGCCGGGAGCCTTGGCGTTGCCTTGGAGCCGGGCGGGTCCGGCAGGCCCACAGGATGCCGTCGGTAGTGTCGATCGGATGAGAAGATCCAAGCGCGCGCGCAGCAGGTGGTGGCGCGCGGCATCCGCGTTCTCGGCGCTCGCCGCCCTGGCGCTGGCCGGATGCTCGTCCGGTCCCGCCCCGCTGCCCGCACCGATCCAGAGGCAGTACGACTACGCCATGGCGCACTGGAACCACTACAACACCAAGGTGTACGGCGACCTCAACCCCGTGGGCGGAGACTGCGCCAACTTCGTCAGCCAGACCCTGATCGCCCGCGGCTGGAAGATGAACGACCAGTGGTACAACCACGACGCCGCCGCGGACTGGAGTCCCGCGTGGGGCTATGTGCCTGCGATGGACGCGTACTTCGCCTCGAACGCGAAGAGCCTCGGACTCACCGAGTATGCGTTCGACAAGCGCTCGAGGATCGCGGTCGGTGACGTCGTCGTGTTCGACTGGGACGACGACGGCTCGTACGACCACGTGGAGATCGTGAGCAGGGTGACCGACACCACCCGCGACGGCAAGAAGCACGTCGACATCAGGATGGCCGGGCACAACAAGGACACGAAGTACCGCGACCTGGACTATGTGCTCGACAAGGAGTATCCGCACGCGACCGGGCATTTCTGGCACATCGCGCTGCCGGCGACCTCCTCGCCCACGCCGAAGTCCTGAGCCCTCGGCCAGCTCCACTCTCCCCCGTTCGCCCCCTCCTGCCGGCCCCTCCTGCCGGCGGCATTCGGGCGAGAAGCCACAATCTGCTGGTATCGAGCGCTGTTGAGTGCACGTTCTGGCTTCTGGGGCCTGGGCCTGGGGCCGGGGCCAGGGGCACGGACCAGGGTTAGGGGACCGGGGCCGGGGAAACGGACCAGGGCTAGGGGGGCCAGGGGCAGGGGCCAGGGCCGAGGACTGCCAGCTGCGGTGCTACGCGATCGCTGCGTCGACGATCCGCTTCGCCTCGGACTGCACCTGCTTCAGGTGGTCGGCGCCGAGGAACGACTCCGCGTAGATCTTGTAGACATCCTCGGTGCCGCTGGGACGCGCCGCGAACCACGCATCGTCCGTGATCACCTTGACGCCGCCGATGGGCGCGTCGTTGCCCGGCGCGCTCGAGAGCTTGGCGGTGATCCTCTCGCCGGCGAGCTCGGTCGCCTCGATCGCGTCGCCGTCCAGCCTCGCCAGCTTCGCCTTCTGCTCCTTGGATGCGGCGGCATCCACCCTCTGGTACACCGGGTCGCCGAACTGGTCGGTGAGCTCCCGGTAGAGCTGCGACGGGCTCGTGCCGGTGACGGCGATGATCTCCGCGGCGAGCAGAGCGAGCAGGATGCCGTCCTTGTCGGTCGTCCACGCCGTGCCGTCCAGCCGGAGGAACGACGCGCCGGCGCTCTCCTCGCCGCCGAACGCGACAGATCCGTCGATGAGCCCGGGCACGAACCACTTGAAGCCGACGGGCACCTCCCACAGCCTGCGGCCGAGCGCCCCTGCGACCCGGTCGATGATCGAGGACGACACGAGGGTCTTGCCGATTGCGGCATCCTGGCGCCAGTCCGGCCGATGCGTGTAGAGGTACCGGATGGCGGCGGCCAGGTAGTGGTTCGGGTTCATCAGGCCGCCGTCGGGGGTGACGATGCCGTGCCGGTCGGCATCCGCGTCGTTTCCGGTGAGCACGTCGTAGTCGTCCTTGCGCCTCAGCACGGACGCCATGGCCGAGGGGCTCGACGGGTCCATGCGGATCTTGCCGTCCCAGTCCAGCGTCATGAAGCCCCACTGCGGGTCGATCGTCGGATTCACGACCGTGAGGTCGAGCCCGTACCTCTCGCCGATCAGCGACCAGTAGTGCGCGCTCGCCCCGCCGAGCGGGTCGGCCCCGATGCGCACGCCGGCCCTCCTGATGGCGTCGACGTCGATGACGTTGCGCAGGTCGTCGACGTAGCGCTCGCGAAAGTCATAGGTCGCGACGCCGCTGGGCTCGGCGCGGTTCACGTCACGCAGGCCGTCGGCGATGAGCTCGTTGGCGCGGTTCGCGATCCAGCCCGTCGCATCCGTGTCGGCGGGGCCGCCGTGCGGCGGGTTGTACTTGAAGCCGCCGTCGCGCGGCGGGTTGTGGCTCGGGGTCACGACGATGCCGTCCGCCTTCGGCCCTTCCGGATGGGCGTGGTTGTACGCGATGATCGCGTGACTCACTGCGGGCGTCGGGGTGTAGTCGTCGTACGCGTCCGTGAGCACGTCCACACCGTTCGCCACCAGCACCTCGAGGGCCGTCGTCTGGGCGGGCATGCTGAGCGCATGGGTGTCGGCGCCGATGAACAGCGGGCCGGAGGTGCCCTGTGACCGCCGGTACTCGACGATGGCCTGCGTGATCGCCGCGATGTGGTCGTCGTTGAACGCCGTGTCGAAGGCGCTGCCGCGGTGGCCGCTGGTCCCGAACACGACGCGCTGCTCCGGCACCGAGACATCCGGCCTCTTGTCGTAGTAGGCCCGCACGAGGGCCTCGACGTCGATCAGGTCTTCAGGAGTGGCCGGGGTGCCCGCGCGATCGGTCATGCGCTCCAGTCTCGCACCCGCTCGCATCCGCTCGCAGCCGCGGGATGCCGCGGGAACAGCCGACCTGGCGCGACTCCTGCTCTCGCGTGGCGGTGCACCCGGCTGCTCTCACGCTGCGGCGGGCCCGGCTGCTCGCGCGGCGGCGAGCCCGGGCCGGCGCTTCGGGCCTTCGAGGAGCCCGGGCCCGCGATCGCGGCCGGTCCGACCCGGACGGATAGGCTGCCATCATGTCGGACCCCAGCGTCGAGAAGCCTTCAGCGACCCCGGTCGAGTCCGCCGAGGCGTACAGCTTCCTGGGACCCTCCGGCACGTTCACCGAGGCCGCGTTGGCTCAGGTGCCGGAGGCGCGGGGCAAGCCGTGGCGTGCCGTGAACAACGTGGGCGAGGCGCTCGACGACGTGGTGGCGGGTCGCAGCGTCGCCGCGATGATCGCGATCGAGAACTCGATCGAGGGCGGCGTCTCGGCGACGCAGGACGCGTTGGCGACGGTCCCGGGCCTTCGCATCGTGGGGGAGTACCTGGTGCCGGTGGGCTTCGTGCTGGTGGCGCGGCCCGGCACCACGCTCGCAGACGTCAAGACCGTCGCGGCGCATCCGGTGGCGTACGCGCAGTGCAAGGCCTGGCTGGGGGCCCACCTGCCCTCCCACGACTACGTTCCGGCGTCGAGCAACGTGAGCGCGGCGCTGTCGCTGCTGGAGACCGACGCGGCCGGCAGGACGACGAGCCCAGCGGATGCCGCGATCGCCCCTCCGGCGATCGTCGACCACCACGACCTGGCGCTGCTGGCCGAAAACGTGATCGACAACCCGAACGCCGTGACGCGGTTCGCGCTGGTCAGTCGCACGCGGCGCATCCCCGAGCCCACCGGCGCCGACAAGACGAGCCTGATCGTCGAGCTGCCGTCCGATCGCTCCGGCACGCTCGTCGAGATGCTCGAGCAGTTCTCCACCCGCGGCGTCAACCTCAGCCTCATCGAGTCGCGTCCCATCGGCGACGAGCTCGGCCGGTACCGGTTCATCATCGACGCCGACGGCCACGTGGCCGACGAACGCGTGGCGGATGCCCTGCTCGGCCTGTTCCGGTTCAGCCCGAACATCGTGTTCCTGGGCTCGTACCCGCGCGCCGACGGTGCCGCGGTCGAGTTCGACTCCCGCTACGCCGACGGCGTCTTCATCGAGGCCCGGGACTGGCTGCGCGGGCTGATCGGCGGCGAGCCCGGCGCGTGAGCGCCTCCCGGGCGATGGGGCGGTCGGCTCAGGCGGTGACGCGCACGAGAAGGGAACGCGGATCCGCCCAGAAGTGCGCGTCGACCACCTCTCCGAAGCCGTCTCCGTCCAACTCCACGGGTTCGGTGCCCTCCACCTCGACGTGCACGGACGGTCCGCGCAGATAGGAGAGCATCCTGGCCTTGTCCGACCCGGTGAAGCGGATGATCCTGCGCCCGAAGGCGCTGCGCCGCAGGACCCTGTTCTCCCAGGTCACCTTGCGCCAGATCGCGAGCCATCCGAAGACGGTGCGCGGCTGCAGCAGCGCGATGTCGAGCTCGCCGTCGTCCAGGCGGGCATCCGGCATCAGCTCCATGTTGCCGGGGAGCGCGCCGCAGTTGCCGACGAGGATCGTGCTGACGTACGCCGAGTGCGCCGGATGCCCCGGGAGCCGGTAGTGGATGTGCAGCTTCTTCGTGCCCAGCGACCTCAGGCCGCCGTCGACGTAGGCCAGCCATCCCACCTTCTCCTTCAGCTGCGGGTTGGTCTTCGCGAACATCGCCGCGTCGATGCCGATCCCCGCCATGACCATGAAGACGTGGTCGCTGGACGTCCCGTCCTCCCGGGTCAGCTCGGCGACGCCCACGTCGACGGCCCGGTCGGAGCCCGACAGGGCGATGCGCACCGCTGCCATGGGGTCCGACAGCGGCAGCCCCAGGTTGCGGGCCAGCAGGTTGCCGGTGCCGAGCGGCACGATGCCCATGGCTACGCCGCTGCCACGCAAGCCTGCCGCGACGGCGCGCACCGTGCCGTCGCCGCCCGCCGCTATCACGAGGTCTGCGCCGTCCTCGAGCGCCCGCCGGGCCAGGCCGATGCCCGGGTCGTCCACGGTGGTCGGCAGCCACGCCGGTTGCGCCCACCCCGCCGTATTCGATCGGGAGGCGAGCTCCTGAGCCTCGGCGAGGCCGGCCAGCACCGCCCTGCGCAGCGCCTTCGTGTGGCGCTTGGTGGGGTTGTACACGATGGTGACGCGTCGCGGGCGTGCGGCATCCGCGGCATCCGGGATCGTGTCGGATGCGGGTGCGGCCGGGTCGCTCATCGTTACAACGGTACTCAGTGGCTCCCGCGGGCGGCTCCGCCGGGTGGCTCCCCCGGGTGGCTCCGCCAGCCCAGAAGCCACAAAGTGTGTTTATCCCTGGGACTGAGCAGCGTGTACTGGCTTCTCGGCGGCTTCGCCTTCTCGGGTGGCTCCGCCTTCTCGAGCGGCTTCGCCTTCTCGGGTGGCTCCGCCTTCTCGGGTGGCTCCCCCGGGTGGCTCCGCCAGCTCAGAAGCCACAAAGTGCGTTCATCCTCGGGCCTCAGCAGCGTGTACTGGCTTCTCGGGTGGGGGAGTTGCGTCGGGAGTCGGGCCGGGGAGTCGGGCGGGAGAGAGGAAGGGAAGGGGAGGGTGAAGAGGGGAGGGGGCGGCAGGGGGAGGGGCGCCCATAGACTTGAGCGGTGATCGATCCCGTGCTTCTGCGTGAGAACCCGGACCTCGTCAGGCGTTCACAGGAGGCCCGCGGGGAGTCCCCCGAGACGGTGGACGCCGCACTCGCGGCCGATGCGGAGCGTCGCGCGGCGATCACCGAGTTCGAGTCCCTTCGCGCCGAGCAGAACGTGCTCGGCAAGCGCGTGGCGTCCGCTCCGAAGGAGGAGAAGAAGGCGCTCGTCGCTCAGGCGCAGCAGCTCGCCGAGCGCGTGAGGCAGGCTCAGGCGCGGGCATCCGCAGCGGAGGAGCGGTTCGACGAGGCGGTGCGCCGCATCGGCAATGTGATCGTCGATGGCGTGCCCGCAGGTGGTGAGGACGACTTCGTGACGTTGCGCGAGGTGGGCGCTATCCCCCGATTCGACTTCGAGCCGCTCGACCACCTCGAGCTCGGCGAGAGGCTGGACGCCATCGACATGGCTCGCGGCGCCAAGGTGAGCGGTGCTCGCTTCTACTTCCTGAAGGGCGTGGGTGCCCGGCTCGAGCTCGCGCTGATGAGCTATGCGCTGGACCGGGCGCTGGCGAACGGGTTCACGCCGATGATCACGCCGACACTGGTGAGGCCCGAGATCATGCAGGGCACCGGATTCCTCGGCGCCCACGCCGACGAGGTCTACCGACTCGGAACGGACGACCTCTACCTGACCGGCACGAGCGAGGTCGCGCTCGCCGGATACCACTCCGACGAGATCATCGACCTCTCCGGCGGCCCGCTGCGCTATGCCGGCTGGTCGACCTGCTACCGGCGGGAGGCCGGCAGCGGCGGCAGGGACACGCGCGGGATCATCCGGGTGCACCAGTTCAACAAGCTCGAGATGTTCGTCTACATCGAGCCGCAGGACGCCGAGACGGAGCACCTTCGTCTGCTCGGCTGGCAGGAGGAGATGCTGCAGTCCCTGGGACTGGCATACCGCGTGATCGACACCGCTGCGGGCGATCTCGGATCCAGCGCGGCGCGCAAGTACGACGTCGAGGCGTGGGTGCCGACGCAGGGCCGCTACCGCGAGCTGACGTCGACCTCCAACTGCACGACGTTCCAGGCGCGCCGGCTGCGGATCAGGTATCGCGCCGAGGGTGGCAGGACCGCTCCCGTCGCCACGCTCAACGGGACGCTGGCCACCACCAGGTGGATCGTCGCACTGCTCGAGACCCACCAGCAGGCGGACGGATCGGTGTTCGTCCCGGAGGCGCTGCGCGGCCATCTCGGCGGCCTCGAGGTGCTGCGGCCGGTCACGCCGTGAGCGCGGCGCGGCCCCCACGTGCCGGGACGTCCGGCCGTCTGCTCATCGCCCTCGACATCGACGGCACGCTGCTGCACGAGGACGGCACGGCCTCCGGTGCGGTCAAGGATGCCATGGCCCGTGCCGTGGGGGCCGGTCACGAGGTCACGCTGGCGACCGGGCGCAGCTGGGAGACCGTGCGGGATCTGCTGCCTATGCTGCGGCTGCGGCCCCGCTTCGTGGTGTGCTCGAACGGCGCGGTGATCATGCAGCGCAGGAAGAACGGGTACCGGCGCGCGTTCGTCGAGACCTTCGACGCCCGCCCCGTGCTGGAACGCATCCGGCCGTACCTGCCCGAGGGCAGCTTCATGGTCGAGGATGCCGACGGGGCCAGGCACTACACGCAGGGGATGGACGCCTCGGGGTGGGAGCTCGGCGACAGGGAGCCGGTGCCCTTCGACCAGCTGGGGCGGGAACCGGCCAGCCGCGTGGTGGTGGTGTCGCCCTCGCACGATGCGGAGGAGTTCCTCGGGATCGTCGAGAGCATGGGTCTGCATCGGGTCACGTATTCCGTCGGCTGGGCGGCCTGGCTCGACATCGCGCCGCAGGGGGTGTCGAAGGGGTCGGCGCTGGCGCGGGTGCGGGCCTGGCTGGGCATTCCGGAGAGTTCTCTGCTGGTGGTCGGCGACGGGCGCAACGACGTCGAGATGTTCCAGCTCGCGCTCGACAGCGGGGGACGCGCCGTCGCCATGGGCCAGGCGCCCGACGAAGTGAAGGCCGCCGCCGGCGAGGTGACCGGGTCGGTCGACGACGACGGCGTGGCCGACGTGCTGCTGTCGGTCGTCGCGGCCACGGGTTGAGTTGCGTCGGCTGAATCAGGCCGGCTGAGTCAGGCTGGCTGAATCACGCGGTCGGGGCCGCGGGCGAAGGGCCGCGCGGGACTCGGCCGCCGCCGTCCGCCGTCACGCGCCTGGCCCCCCTCCAGGGGGGTTTGTTACCCTCGGTGCCTGGGTGTCCCGCGGCGGCGGGTGCCCGGACCGCCCCGCACATCTTCTACCGACGCGATGGCAGGCAGGATGCCGGCCTCGCGGAATCCCCGGAGTATGACTTCCTATCCCACACGACGCGCCGCCCGAGAGGCGTGGTCAGCGAAGCCCCGCAGAACGCGGCGCTCCGAACGCGAGGCGGTGCACGCCTCCGCCCCGCCGTCCGGTGCGACACACCGGGCGCACCCTGTCTCGCCGAGGCCGTGGCGTTCGCCGGGACGGGTGACCGCCGCCGCGGCGGCGGCGATCCTGCTCGCCGGAAGCGCCATGGTGGCCATCCCGGCGAACGCCACGACCGCGCCCTCAGGCACGGTCTACGCGCACCAACTACTCGCCCACACCGCCTCGTTGCGCACGCAGTCGCTGCACGTCCCGGCCGCGGTGGCGGAGTCGGAGGTCGACCTGCCGAAGTTCGACTCGGCGGGCTTCACGCGGCCCGACGGCTCACCTGCGATCACGGTCGGCGGCACGACGAACGTCGACTGGGCGGCGCTGGTGCTGCAGGACGGCCACTTCCCGGTGACGCCGAACAACCTCACCGTGATGCTGCAGTGGATGGACTCCGAGAACGACCCGAACAGCTGGTGGCTGCGCAACAATCCGCTGAACAACGGCCTCGGCTCCGGTGGCGGGTCGGGCCTGGGCAGCTACCAGAACCTGACCATCGCGGCGGGCTATGTGGCGCAGCAGCTGCGCCGCGACCTGTTCTCGGGAATCGCGCAGGCGCTCGACGCGAACTCCCCCGTCGAGGTCACCGCACGGGCGATCATCGCGTCGCCGTGGGCGGGCGGACACTACAACAACGGTGCGATCTGGCATGCCGTCGACGTGCCGATCGTCTCGGCGCCGGCCGAGGACTGGTAACGCGCGACGAGTGGTAACGCGCAGGGCCTGCGATGCAGCCTCCCCGCGCAGTCGATCACCGGAGCGCCGGCGGCCCTATCTCACCCGAGCCGCGGGGGATGAGAACCGTCGGAACGACGTAGGTTCGAGCCGGCCCGTTGTCGCCGTCCAGCCGTGCGAAGGCTCGTTCGGCGGCGAGCTCGCCGATCCGCTGCGGATTCTGCTGGATCACGCTGAGGCCGGGATCGATGAGGTCGGCGAGCGGCACGTCGTCGAATCCGACGACGGCGATCGTGCGGTGGAGGCCCCTTTCGCGCAGCGCCCGCAGCACGCCGATCGTCACGAGGTTCTGGCTGCTGAATATGGCGGTGGGACGGTGGTCGCCGTCGAGGATCCGAAGCGTCGCCTCGTAGCTGGATCGCTCGTCGTGGAGATCCTCGACCTGCGGAAGGTCCGCCGTAGGAACTCCTGCACGCCCGAGCTCTTCCAGATAGCCGCGCCGTCGCTCCTGGGCGGTCTGGATGTCGGCACGGTCGCCGAGGTAGGCGATCCTCACATGCCCGTGATCGAGGAGGTGACGGGTGGCAGTGGCTGCGCCGGCGGCGTTGTCGGCGATCACCGCATCCCCGTCGACGCCGATCGGTTCGCGGTCGACGAAGACGAGAGGCGTTCCCCGATCGGCCTCCTCCATCAGATATCCCTGACTTCGTGCCGCGGTCGTGAGGATCAAGGCGTCGACACGGCGCTGAAGGAACGCGTCGACGGCTCTGCGTTCGCGGGCGGGGTCGTCATCCAGGCTGGAGGCGAACACCGATACCCCTCTCGCGGTGGCGGCGTCCTCGATCGCTCGGTGCATGGACCCCGAGAACGGGTTCGCGACGCTGGAGATCAGCAGACCGATCGTCAGAGTCTGGCGATCGCGGCGGCGGAGTGTCCTGGCATACAGGTCGCGCTGATAGTTGAGCTTCTCCGCGGCCTCCATGACGCGGGCTATCATCGCCGCCGACACGTTCGGCTCGCCGTTGATCACCCTCGACACCGTCTTGACGCCGACTCCCGCCAAGGTGGCGACGTGACGCATGGTGGGTCTGGCCGAGCGGGGATGATCACGGGAGTCTCGGTTTGACAACGATGTCAAGCTGGCTCCTCTCGTGACGATTCTTTGCTTGACCTTATCGCAGCTCTGCTCTAAACCTGTTCCTTGACATCGTTGTCAGGCCTGCACGGCCTTCCGAAGGAGAAGGAAATTCAATGTCGAATCGCACAGCACTTCCTCCATGGGCGAAGCGGGCGTCCGCGACCGCGATCGTCGCGGCATTCGCGGCCGCATCACTGGCCGGCTGCTCGGGATCTGGATCTGGCTCCGACAAGGTCGGCGTCTCCCTCATCGTCAAGACCACCAGCAATCCCTACTTCGTCGCGATGGAGACCGCGGCCAAGTCCGCGGCGAAGAAGGACGGAGTCGACCTCACCCTTGCCGCGGGCAAGGAGGACGGCGACACCGACACCCAGATCCAGGCGATAGAGAACGCCATCTCGCGGGGTGACAAGGGCATTCTCATCACACCGAACGGCCCTGCGGTCAACAACGAGATCCAGAAGGCTCGCAAGGCCGGTGTGTACGTGATCGCGCTCGACACCGTCCCGGATCCCGCGAACACGGTCGACATCACCTACGCCACGAACAACTTCAAGGCCGGACAGGCGATCGGCAAGTGGACCGCGGCACAACTCGACGGCAAGAAGGCCGTCATCGCGATGGTGGACCTCAACGCGACGCAGAACATCTCGGTGGACTACAACCGGGACACCGGTTTCCTCACCGGGATGGGCATCGATGTGCCGAACAAGAACAAAAACGGCTCGGAGGCGCCCTCCGGCAAGTACACGGGAGGAAAGGGAGGCGACTACGTGATCGCAGGGCATCAGGCCTCCAACGGAGCCGAAGACGGGGGCCGCACTGCGATGGAGACGATCCTCTCGAAGAATCCGGATGTCAATGTGGCGTACGCCATCAACGAGCCGGCCGCCTACGGCGCCTACCAGGCGCTCAAGGCCGCGGGCAAGACCAGCGGCGTGCTCCTCGTCTCGATCGATGGCGGATGCACCGGGGTCGGTTACGTGAAGCAGGGCATCCTCGGCGCCACCAGCCAGCAATACCCATCGAAGATGGCAGCTGACGGGATGAAGGCGATTGTCAAGCTGGCCAAGACCGGCAAGAAGCCGACGACCAGCGAGGGATTGAACTTTCACGACACGGGATCGCAGCTGATCACGGACAAGCCCGTGCCGGGGCTCAAGAGCATCGACTCGCAGCAGGGCAGTCAGATCTGCTGGAAGAACTAGTCGTCGCCCTGCCCCTCCGCCGGGTCGTCGCCGCAGGCGACGACCCGGCGAGGACCTCGACGATCTGGCACAGACGCAAAGGAGCGACACCAGTGAGCCAGCCTTCCACGCGAGAACGCGGAGTCTCCGACACCGTCGGTGCGCAGCCCGACCTGGCCCGTGAATTCCTCGCCCGCAGAACGCCGCTGAGCGCGGTGCGGAGCACCCTGCACCGATATCCGGCGATAAGCCCAGGCGTCGTCCTTCTGCTCGCCGTCGTCGTGTTCGGGCTCATCAATGGGCGATTCTGGGCCCCCGCGAATCTTTCGCTCATCACTCAACAGGTGGCTGTCATCGGGACACTCGGCGTCGCCCAGACGCTGGTGATCCTCACGGCCGGCATCGACCTCTCCGTCGGCGCCATCATGGTGTTCAGCTCGATCGTCATGAGCCAGGCCGCCATCGCCCGAGGAGTCCCGCCGTGGCTGGGCCTGGTCGGCGGCCTGGTGGTCGGGCTTCTCGCAGGCGCCCTCAACGGTGTTCTCGTCACACGTCTGAAGCTGCCGCCGTTCATCGTCACGCTGGGAACGCTGAGCGTCTTCACGGCACTGACGCTGCTGGTGAGCAACGGCGCAACGATCCAGGGATCCCAGCTGCCGAACCTGCTCACCTGGACCGGCGACACCTTTCGTGTCGGAGGAGTGGACTTCTCCTACGGCGTCGTCTTGATGATCCTGCTGTACATCGTGGTGGCGTTCATCCTCGGACGTACCGCGTGGGGTAGACACGTGTACGCGGTCGGCGATGACAAGGAAGCTGCACGGCTCACCGGCATCCGCGTCAACAGCCTCCTGATCAGCGTCTATATCGCGGCAGGGGGGATCCTGGCGCTGGGCGCATGGGTTCAGATCGGCCGCTCGTTCGCGGCGAGCCCCAACGCCGCCGCAGACGTCAACCTCGACTCCATCACCGCGGTGGTCATCGGCGGGACCAGTCTCTTCGGCGGGCGCGGCACGATCTGGGGCACACTCCTCGGCGCCCTCATCGTCGGCGTCTTCCGCAACGGCCTGGCCTTGGCCGGCCTCGACGTGCTGTATCAGACGCTCGCGGTCGGCGTGCTGGTGATCGTCGCCGTAGCGATCGATCAGTGGATCAGAAAGGCCCGCAAGTGACTCGCACTCCATCAGACCGCACGACCGTCGCGGCGGGCACCTCCGCGCCTGTCCTCGAGGCCAGGAATCTGGTCAAGACGTACGGCAACGTGGTCGGGCTCGACGGCGTCAGCCTGGAGCTGTACCCCGGCGAGGTACTGGCCGTCATCGGCGACAACGGGGCGGGAAAGACCACGCTGATCAAGTGCCTCACCGGCGCCGAAGTGCCCGACGAGGGAGCGATCCTGCTCGATGGGCAGCGCGTGCACTTCCGTCGGCCCCAGGATGCCCGGGAGGCCGGAATCGAGACCGTCTATCAATCCCTCGCCGTGGCGCCATCGCTCGACGTGGCGTCCAATCTGTATCTCGGACGGGAACGCCGCAAACGGGGGTTCCTGGGTGGCGTGCTTCGCATGCTGGACACGCGAGGAATGCGCGAGCAGGCCAAGCACGAGCTGCAGGAGTTGGGGATCTCCACGCTCCAGGACGTGACCGTGCCGGTCGAGAATCTCTCCGGTGGCCAGCGTCAGGCGGTGGCCGTCGCCAGAGCCGCCGCGTTCGGATCGAAGGTCGTCGTCCTCGACGAGCCGACGGCGGCACTGGGCGTGCGCGAATCCAATCAGGTGCTCGAGCTCATCAAGAGACTGAGGGACGGCGGCGTCCCCGTGATCCTGATCTCGCACAACATGCCCCAGGTGTTCGACGTCGCCGACCGCATCCACATCCAACGGCTGGGGAAGCGAGCCGCCACCATCACCCCCCGTTCCCACTCGATGACCGACGCGGTGGCGATCATGACCGGAGCGACCACCGTGTCGTGACGCCAGCGCTACCGCGGCTTCCGAAGCCGCTCGAAGTGACAACGTTGTCAGATTCCACGAACGTGAAAGGCGAAGACGAATGAAGAAGGCTCTCGGGCTACGAGCGATGGCTCTCGCCGTGAGTGTCGCCGCGCTGGTCGGCGCCGGGCTGACGGGCACGTCCGCTGCAGCCGCCGACACCCCGTCGAGCGGCCTGGGACAGGAACCGTATCGCCCGTACCTGCACTTCTCCCCCGATGAGAACTGGACCAACGATCCCAACGGACTCGTCTACTACAAGGGCGTCTACCACCTCTTCTTCCAGCACAACCCGTACGGCATCGACTGGGGCAACACGTCGTGGGGGCACGCCACGTCTCCGGACCTGATGCACTGGACCATGCAGCCCGTCGCGATCCCGCAGGGGGAGCACGAGTACATCTACTCCGGCTCGGCGGTGGTCGATCGTGACAACACATCCGGATTCGGCACGAAGGCGAATCCGCCCATGGTCGCGATCTACACCAGCCAATATCACGACGACCCGACGTACGGAAACCGTGAGGCCCAGTCGCTGGCCTACAGCGTCGACGATGGCATGACCTGGACGAAGTATTCCGGCAACCCGGTCCTCGACCTGAACCGCGGAGACTTCCGGGATCCGAAGGTCTTCTGGTACGGCAGCCGCTCCGATGGCTACTGGGTCATGGTCGCCGTCGAGGCCGACGCGTCGACGATCGTCCTCAGCAAGTCGAAAGACCTCAGACACTGGGAACAGATGAGCACGTTCAGCTCGGACACCGTGCCGGGTTTCTGGGAGTGCCCAGACCTGTTCCCGCTTCAGCTCGACGGGGACCCGGCGAAGACGCGATGGGTCATGGAGATGAGCACGGCTGCGGCGCATCAGAGCTACATCGTCGGAGACTTCGACGGCACGACGTTCACAGAGGACACGTCGTCCGCGAACGCACCTCTCCCGGCCGGTGACGTGCTCGAATCGTTCGACGACGGCTCCTACGACGGATGGTCGGTGCTCAACGACCCGACCAGCCCCGCCGGCGGTCCGTTCGGACGGGCTCCCGCTTCCGGAGCGATCGGCGGCCAGCAGAAGGTCACCGGCTTCGCCGGAACGGGCGTCGTCAACAGCTTTCTCGACGGGGACTCGCCGATCGGCTCTCTGGTCTCGCCGGACTTCACGATCGACTCGTCGTACATCAACTTCCTGATCGGCGGCGGCAACCATCCACGCCAGCCGGGAACCGGCTCGGGTGAGGCGCCGCCCGGGACCACGCTCTTCGACTTCGAAGAGCCTGCCGGCAGGACCCTGGCGGACGACGGATGGACGGGAACGGGCGATCTGGCCGCGTCGGATCAACCCGCACGACCGCATCCCCAGCCGAACGTCGCGCAGGGGTTCCAGGGCAACGGGTACCTCAGCACCTTCTACGCGCCCAACGGAGACGACAACGCCACCGGCACGCTCACCTCTCCCGCGTTCACGATCGACACGAAGTACATCGACCTCCTCGTCGGCGGAGGTGAGCGCGACGACAGCAGCGGGCAGACTCTGGCCGTCCAGCTCCTCATCGGGGGCAAGGTCGTGCAAAGCGAGACCGGCACGAACGCGCACCTCATGAACTGGCGTAGCTGGGACGTCTCGGGCCACCAAGGCGAGAGCGCCCAGCTGCGCGTGGTGGACACCGCGACCGGCGGCTGGGGAGCCATCTGGGTCGATGATGTCGTAGGGAGCGATCGGCCCGCATTGCCTCGATCCACGGAGACCACCGTGGATCTGATCGTGGACGGCCAGACCGTGCGCAGCACGACGGGACCCAGCAATGACGGCGATGTGGGGCCAGCGGCCGAGTTCCTGAACTGGGCGTCCTGGGACGTTTCGCAGTTCAAGGGCAAGACGGCTCACATCGCCATCATCGACAACAACACGGGCGGGTTCGGTCACATCCTCGCCGACCAGTTCATGACGTCCGATCAGCCCGCCAAGGCCAACCCGGCGCCCATTCTGAACCAGTTGGACTGGGGGCGGGACGACTATGCCTCGAACACCTACAACGACGCCCCGGACGGCAAACGCATATCCATCGGATGGATGGGGCAGGCGTTCACCTCGCCGACCTCGCCCTGGCGCGGAAACATGACGCTTCCGCGTGAGCTCTCGTTGCAGACGATAGACGGCAGGCCGCAGATCGTCACCCGGTTCGTCGACCAGTTGGCGGACTACGAGAAGGACTTCGCTGCGTACACGGTCAGGCCGGGCGACGTAGCGCAGGGTGTGACGATCCTGCCACCGCAAGCCGACGGCGCGGTGCAGAGGATCGAGGCGGTGCTCACGCCTGAGACGGCGAGCCGGTTCGGCGTCGTCGTGCGCGGCGACGGCGGCAGCGTCGGCACGAGGATCGGATACGACACGGCGACGTCTTCGGTCTACATCGATCGATCCGCCTCCGGACTGATCCCCGCCCCGGACCAGTTCGACTCGCCGAACGCCGCACCCGTGTCCCTGGTGGACGGCAAGCTCACACTCGACATCGTCGTGGACCGCGGCTCGGTGGAGGTGATAGCGGGCGACGGCCAGCGGATCCTGACGAACATGATCTACCCGGCCGACTCCGACACCAAGGTCGCGCTGTATGCCGACGGAGGCACGGCAAGGGTCGACTCAATGAAGGTCATTCCGATGTACGGATCGGTGTGGGACCCCCAGCCCCGTCTGTCCGTTCCGGGTGCGCCCGCGGACGTGCGGGCAAGGGCTGACGCGCACGGGACCGTGCACGTGGCCTGGAAGGCCCCGAACGACACGGGGGGCGCGGAGATCACCGGCTACCGCGTGTTCGCATCGGCGGTCGATGATGGTGCTCGCTCCCGACGCTCCGCGGCCGTCGCGGCCGCCGTCGCCGATCCGGCGCCCGTCTGCACGTCGACGGGCACCGCGACGGCGTGCGACGCGGCGGGCCTTTCCCCGGGCGTCTACACGTTCACCGTCGATGCCGAGAACGTCGTCGGTGTCGGCGCACGCTCCGATCCGTCGAACGCCGTCACGGTGGGCACCGCGGACCCGGGCGCCCGCGGCGCTGCGGCCGGCCCAGGCTCGGGCGGCGCGTCGGGCCTGGCCGCCACCGGCTCGGATGTCGCAGCGGCCGCCATCGGTGCCTTGGTGCTGCTCGCGGCTGGTGCCGCGGCCTTCAGCGTGCGACGTCGGCGGACGACGCGGTGAGCGGCGAGACGACGATGTGCCGCTGACACGGACGCGGGCGCGACGAACGGTCCGGCGACATAGCCTCGACACATGGACTATGGCCACCCGATCCAGTTCGGCACGTTCATCACGCCGGTCAACTCGAGCCCGCAGCACCCCGTGCGACTCGCGCAGCTGAGCGAGCGGCTCGGCTACGACCTGGTGACGTTCCAGGACCACCCCTATCAGCCGGCGTTCCTCGACACGTGGACGCTGCTCTCCTATGTCGCCGCCGCGACCGAGCGCATCCACATCGCGCCGAACGTGCTGAACCTGCCGCTGCGGCCCGCGCCGGTGCTGGCACGGGCCGCGGCATCCCTCGACCTGCTCTCGGGGGGACGGTTCGACCTCGCACTGGGCGCCGGCGGCTTCTGGGACGCGATCGAGGCGATGGGGGGTCGGCGCCTGACTCCCGGACAGTCGGTCGACGCCCTGAGCGAGGCGATCGACGTGATCCGCGGCATGTGGGACGTCACCACTCGCAGCCAGCTGGTGGGCGGCCAGTACTACCCCGTGAAGGGCGCGAAGCGCGGCCCGTCGCCGGCGCACGAGGTCCCGATCTGGATCGGCGCGTACAAACCGCGGATGCTGCGCCTCACCGGCGCCAAGGGCGACGGCTGGCTGCCGTCACTGCCCTACCTCCAGCCCGGCGACCTGCAGGCGGGCAACGCCCGCATCGACGACGCGGCGGCGGACGCCGGAAGGCATCCCTCCGAGGTCCGCAGGCTGCTGAACCTCGGCGGCGACGTGTCCGTCGATCAGCTTGCGGCGTTCGCGCTCGAGGACGGCGTGAGCACGTTCATCGTGATGGGCGACGATCCCACGATGCTGCAGCGCTTCGCGGACGAGACGATCCCGGCGGTGCGCGAGGCGGTCGAGTCGGAGCGGAGGCGTCGTGGAACGATCGTGGGAGCCCGCCGCGGTGCCGCCGCCCTGGCGAGACGGCGTCCCGGCATCGCGTACGACGAGGTTCCCGAGTCTCTGCGGGAGAACGCGGTCGAGCCCGGCGACTTCGCCTACCGTTCGGTGAAGTCCACCTACATGCGCGCCGGCGCTCCCGGCCTCGTGCTGCGGCCGCGCACCGTGGGCGAGGTGGTGGACGCGCTCGCGTTCGCGCGGCGGCATCCCGGAGTGCCGCTCGGCATCCGCAGCGGCGGTCACGGCGTGAGCGGCCGAAGCACGAACGACGGCGGCATCGTCATCGACCTGGGCGCCCTGAACGACATCGAGGTGCTCGACGAGGCCACGCGGCGCGTCCGCATCGGCCCCGGCGCCCGCTGGATGGACGTGGCGCAGGCGCTGCAGCCGCACGGCTGGGCGCTCTCCAGCGGCGACTACGGCGGCGTGGGGGTCGGCGGCCTGGCGACGGCCGGCGGCATCGGGTTCCTCGCGCGCGAGCACGGGCTGACGATCGACCACGTCGTCGCCGCGGACGTCGTGCTCGCGGACGGATCCCTGGTGCGGGCCTCGGCCGACGAGAACCCCGACCTGTTCTGGGCGGTGCGCGGCGCCGGGGCGAACGTGGGCATCGTGGTCTCGTTCGAGTTCGAGGTGGACGCCGTGGGCGAGGTCGGCTGGGCGCAGCTCGCGTTCGACGCCTCGGACACGGCCGGCTTCCTGCGCCGATTCGGCGAGACGATGGAGGCGGCGCCGCGCGACACGACGCTGTTCCTCATCCTGGCCCGTCAGGGCCGGGGCGGCGATGTGGTCGGCCAGGTCTACGGCGTGGTGGACTCCAGCGACCCCGACACGATCATCGAGAGGCTGCAGCCGTTCGCCGCGATCGGCCCGCTCATCGGCCAGCAGGTGTCGCTTGCGCCGTATGCGGTCGTCATGGCGAATGCGTCTGATGCCGCGCACGACGGGCAGGGAGAGCCGCGGTTCCGTTCCGGCCTCGTGGCCCATCTCGACGCCGATGTCGCGAGCGCCGGCGCGGCTCTGGTGCAGTCCGGCTCGACGCCGTGGTTCCAGGTCCGATCCGTAGGGGGAGCCGTCGCGGACGTCCCCCCGGATGCCACGCCGTACGCCCATCGCTACGCCAACTTCTCCATCGCCGCCATCGGTCACGGCGACCGGTTCGAGCGACACTGGATTCAGCTCGCCGAGCACTTCGACGGCCTGTACCTGAGCTTCGAGTCGCGTCAGGGGGCCGAGGTCGTCGAAGAGGCGTTCCCGCCCGCCACTCTCGCCCGGCTGAGAGAGATCAAGCGTCGCTACGACCCTGACGCGGTGTTTCGCGACAACTTCAGCGTGGCCGTGCAGGACGCCGTCGCCGGCTGACGAACGGCGTCCGCCGACGCTGCGGACGGGCGCGATCTTTTTGTGACGAACTCCGTGCCACGAGCGACTAAGAGGTGTCGCCGCAGTGGCGACCCCGCGACGGGTTCGCGGTGCAGGCGCGATCGTTCGCGACTGCCACGAGACCCGATCGCGGACACGAGTCGAAGGAGAGATGTCATGTCGAACGTTCAGGTTGAGGCGTCAAGCAAGCGGAACAGCGGGCCGGCGAGCGGTGCCGCGGCCGGCGGAGGCAAGACCACCATCGAGGACGGCGTCGTCGCCAAGATCGCCGGCATCGCGGCACGCGAGGTCTCCGGCGTCTACGCGCTCGGGGGCGGCGCGGCGCGTGCGATCGGTGCCATCCGCGACGCGCTGAACAGCACGGACCTGACGCAGGGCATCAGCGTCGAGGTCGGCGAGCGGCAGGTGGCGGTGGACGTGACGATCGTCGCTGACTACCCCGTGTCGCTGCAGAAGGTCGCGGACGACGTGCGCTCCGCCGTGTATCGCGCGGTTCAGGACCTGGTCGGCATGGAGGTCACCGAGGTGAACGTGACGATCAACGACGTGCACGTCGCCTCCGACGACGACGAGGGTGACGAGGCGCGCGTCCAATGACCAAGACGGTGACCGGAATGGCCGTCGGCGCGGTGCTCGCACTGACCTGGATCTCCGTGGGGTTCTGGGCGTTCGTGCTGGTGGCCCTGGCGATCGCGGTCGGCGGTGGAGTCGGGATGATCATGGAAGGCAAGCTCGACGTGCACGTGCTGGCCGACGCCTTCCGCGGGAAGCGCTCGTCGTCATGACCACCCGATCGGCGGCTGGCATGGGCGCGGGCTCCGCACCCCGGCCGGGGTCGGCAGGGGTGACCATCATCGAGCCCAAGGCGTTGAGGAGCCTCGTCTCCGCCATCACGGCGGAGCTGCTCGGTGTGCGCGCCCGCGACATCAAGGCGGAGTTCTCGGATGCCCATGGTGAGCTCGGGCTCGCGGTCGTGACGCCGTGCCGGGCCGAGCCCCTGGGGCGCGACGGGGCGATGACGCTGGTGCAGCGGGCCGACCTGGTGGCGCGTGAGCTCGCCGAACGGCTGCGCGCGTCCGCCCGTCGCGAGGTGGGTCGCGTCGAGATCCGGTTCTCGCGGATCGCGATCGAGAAGGAGGGGAGGGTCCAGTGAGCTCGCAGGCATCGGTGTACCGGCGCGTGACGCGACGTGAGATCCATTCGCCGCGCTCGGGTCTGGCTATCACCGTGGGACTGGTCCTGCTGGTCCTCATGATCGCCGTGATCGTGGGATGCGTCTTTCTGATGCTGAACCTTCCGGCTGCCGGCGCCGTCACCGCCTTCGTCGGCGGGGCATCGAGACTGTCGCCGCTGGCGCGCGGTGTGACGATCGCGGCCGGGATAGTGGCAGTCATCCTGGGCGCGTTCTTCGTGGTCGTCGCGCTCGCTCCGGGCCGCAGGGCCCGGCGCAAGCTCGAGGCGAGCAGGGTCGTTGCCGTCGTGGACGACAAGGTCGTGGCGCGCACGTTGGCGATGCGTGCTGCTCGCGCGGCCGGTGTCGCGCGGGACAAGGCGACCGTGGTGGTCGGGCGACGCCGTGCCACAGTGCGGATCGTCCCGACGGCGGGAACCGTCGTCGACGTCGACGGGGTAAGGGATGCCGTCCACACCGCGGGCGAGCCGTACGGGTTGCGTCGTGAACCGCGCGTGCGGCTGGCGGAACGCGCGGAGGTGGGCTGATGAACAGCACGAATCGCGTGATGAACCGCATCTTCGTCCTGTTCATCGGACTGGTGCTCATCGGCGCAGGCGCGGCCGCCCTTGCGGTGGCGACGCTGGCGGATGCAGCATCCCTGTGGCGCAGGCAGGTGTCAGGCTTTGCGCGATGGCTGGGACAGTCGTGGCGTGAGGGACCGACCGCCGCCGGAGGTTCGGCGCTTCCCTGGGTGCTGCTCGCGGCCGGTGCCGTCGCCCTGGTCATCGCGATCCTGCTCGTGATCTTCGTGATCCGGCAGGGGCGCGGACGCACCGGAATCGTGGCGCGGTTCAAGCTGCCGGCGGCGCCGGGGGCATCCACCGCGACCGTGGACGTTGCGGTGGCGCGCGGGGTCATCCGGCCTCGAGTGCAGCAGCTTCCCGGCGTGTCCGGCGCATCGCTGAGCGCATACCGCGTCAAGCGGCAGCCGGTCCTGAAGCTCGAGGTCTCCGTGGCCAACGGGGTGGACTCGGCAGCCGTGCTCGCGCAGATCGAACGGATCGTGGGCGAATGGGACGGCCTGCTCGGTGAGGAAGGCCCCGTGTTCGTGCACCTGACGACCGGGACCCGGTCGGTCGCCGCGGCTCGGGTCGGAGCATCGGCGCCGCGCGTCCGCGCCCCGCTGACCGTGAAATGAGGTGAATACGTCATGCGCAAGAACTTTCTGATCATCGCGATCCTGGTCGCCGCGGCCTACATCATCGGCGCGCAGTCGGCGGCCCGACGAGGTCGCAACTACGAGGACCTCCGGCACCAGCTGGAACGCCTGTGGAACGACCCGCAGGCACGCAAGTCGCGGCGAGAGCTCGCCAAGAAGGCGGCGAGGGCCGCGCGGCGGACCGGCAAGGCCGCTCGCCGTCGGCTGGCCTGAGACGTCGCTGCGCCGGTCGTCGCGATCGGCGGCGGCAGGAGCACAGAACCAGATCCCAGAAAAAAGAGGAAGGAGCTCGACATGAGCGCACAGGACAAGATCAGCAACGCCGCCGAGAAGGTGGGCGGCAAGGTGAAGGAGGGCGTCGGCAAGGCGACGGGCAACGAGCGCCTCGAGGCGGAGGGCAAGGTCGATCAGGCCAAGGCCCAGGCCAAGAAGACCGGTGAGGACGCCAAGGACTTCTTCACGAAGTAGTCCACGGGGGTCTCCTGCGACCGATGAGGTCGCAGGAGATCCCCTCGCGCGCGACTGGCTGCGCGAGAGGCGACCGCCGGCCGGGTGCCGGATGTCGGGTACGAGGGGAGGCCCGCCGAGCGTGACACGGTCGACGACGAGGGGCGAGACGACGAACGTCGTGACGCGCATCCGAGCGCACGGGTTGAATATCGTGCTCTTTCGATGCACGCTTACCATCGGGGCCCGTGGGGGATGCGTGGCCCCGTGCCGCTCCCGACGATGGGGGCGTGTCGCGTATGAGGGGGACGCTATGGCGGACGAGAACGACGACTTACCTCTGGATGTCGCTGACGATCGGATCATCGCAGGACGCGCGGCGGATGGCGACCCGGAGGCATTTCGAGTGCTGGTCCGACGCTATGCACCGCTGATGCTGGGATACGCCCGACGCATCCTCGGTGCCACCGACGAGGTCGACGATGTCGTGCAGGAGGCATTCATCACGGCCTGGCAGCGGCTCCCCGAGCTGGAGGAGCCGGCTGCCGTGCGGAGCTGGCTGATGCGCATCACGAGTCATAAGGCCATCTCGCGCGTGAGGGCCAGACGCCCGCGGCTCGACGTGGCCGAGGTCGAGCCGGCGTCGCCCGAGACGGCGACGCCGCAACGGATCGTGGAGAGCCGATCGCAGCTCGAGGAGCTGTCGGCGGCGCTGAACGAGCTTCCAGACGCACAGCGCCAGTGCTGGGTGCTGCGGGAGGTGGCGGGATACAGTTACGACGAGATCGCCGAGGAGCTCGGTGTCCCGCCGTCCACGGTGCGTGGGCTGCTCGCGCGGGCGCGTAAGTTTCTCGTCGTGCGAATGGAGGCCTGGCGATGACGCGTGATGACGACTCGTCGCGATCCGGTGCGCGCTCGCTCGGCATCACCCCCGACGACCTCGACGGCCATACGATCGAGGAGCTGAGCGCGTATCTCGACGCGGGCCGCACTCCGGTCGATCCCTCCATCGAGGAGTCCGCCGGCTGTCAGCTGGCCCTGCAGTCGATGGAGCGGCTCCGTGGGCTCTCGGAGGAGCTGCTGAAAGCGGACGAGGCGGCGGAGTCGGCTGTCGCGAACGACGACAGGTGGATCTCCCGCATCCTCGATTCCATCGCGATCGACGCCCGTGCCGGTCGGCGCATCCCGATCGGGCACGAGGATCCTGCCGCGGATCTGGGCATCACGGAGGGAGCCGTGCGGGGCATCGTCCGCTCCGCCGAGAGCGACGTCCACGGCGTCATCGTCGGCCGGTGCCGGTTGACCGGTGACCTCACGGTGCCGGGTGAGCCGATCACGGTCGTAGTGGACGCGAGCGTGCTGTGGGGCGAGAACCTTCCCGAGGCCGCGAGTCGGCTGCGGGCCGCCGTGCTGGAGCGGCTGTCGGCGCACACCGATCTGAACATCGCCGCGGTCGACGTCACGATCCACGACATCCATCGGCTGCCTGGTGCGGAGGACGAGTCATGACGACGGTGCCGGTCGAAGAGATGAGCGCGGAGCTGGACGAGCTGATCCGGCAGGTGCCCGGGGTCGCGACGCTGTATCGATCCGGCCCGCTCGCGGCCCGTGTCGTCGCCGCGGGCCGGGAGGCGGTGCGCGCGGACCGGTCCGAACCGATGGTCGTCGTCGATCGCGACGGAGACCGCACGACGGTCGAGGCTACGATCGGGGTCGACTCCCGCTCTGCCGCCGAGACGTGTCGAGCCGTGTACGACGCGGTCTCGGCATGGTCGAAGACGGCGGGGCCGACCGAGGTCGCCGTGCGGATCACCGTGGCACAGGCCGCGGACTGAGCCGACGGTGCTCTCACCGGACCTCCGCGCCGCTGAGGCGCCTCTCCAGGAGGCTCGCCGCCTCGCGGGCGCCGGCCCCCGCTAGACTCGACGCCCGGAGGGCTGTCCGAGCGGCCGATGGAGCTGGTCTTGAAAACCAGTGGGCGGAAACGCCTCGTGGGTTCGAATCCCACGCCCTCCGCTGTTGCGATGAGTCACGACACGGGTGCCAGCTGAGTCGTGACGTGGGATGCGTCGTCGGAGAGCCCGGCGCCGGTGCACTCAGCTGCTCCCGGCCGCAGTAATCCCAGCGGCCTCCTTCCGGTCGATGCGCGTTCACCCTCCGTTTCATCGCCTCCGCGAGGGTGTGACGCGTGCGTGCTGCTGCCCTCCCTCATGTCATCGTCGCCTCGTCCGCGCTGGTCCTCGCGCTCGTCGGCACGGCTGTGCCGGCCGTCGCATCCGCGAGCCCGGTGGCGGATGTCAGGATCACCGAGTTCGCCTATGGCGGCCTGATCAGCGGGTCGAGTCTGGGCGGCGACGGTGAGTACGTCGAGGTCACGAACCTCGGCGCGAGCGCCGTCGACATGACCGGGTGGTCGTACGGCACCGCTGCGGCGCCGGGCACGGTCTCGCTGGCTGGATTCGGAACGCTCGCGCCCGGCGAGTCGGCCATCGTCACGGATGTCACGCCTGTCGAGTTCCGCGCGGACTGGGGTCTGACCGACGCGGTGAAGGTGGTCGACGACGGCAGCACGACCCTGAACAAGGGTCCCAAGACGATGTCCCTCTACGACCGGGACGGCGCGACGGCCGACACCGTCTCCTACGCGTCGGGCTTCCTCTCCGGCAAGGGCGTCTCGGCGTGGGTCGACGCGGCGCACGTGGGGGCGATGGCGGGAACGGGCGGGTGGACCGTGTCCACGACCGGTGACCAGGAGGGCAGCTGGACCAGCGCGGCCGGGTCCGTCGGCTCGCCCGGCGTCTCGTCGTTGGCGTCGCTGTCGCAGGCCGCCCCCCGGGTCGCGATCACCGAGTTCGCCTATGGCGGCCTGATCGGCGGCTCGAGCACCGGCGGAGACGGCGAGTACGTCGAGGTCACCGACATAGGTCGCACACCGGTGGACATGACCGGCTGGTCGTACGGCACCGCCCCCTCCCCGGGCACGGTCTCGCTGTCGTCGCTCGGCACGCTGGCGCCGGGCGAGTCGGCGATCGTCACGGACGTCACGCCGGCCGAGTTCCGTGCGGACTGGGGCCTCAAGGATGCCGTGAAGATCGTGAACGACGGCGCCACCACCCTGAACAAGGGCCCGAAGACCATGTACCTCTTCGACGCGAACGGCGACACGGTGGACTCGGTGGCGTACGCATCCGGGTTCCTGTCGGGCGGCAAGGGACAGTCGGCGTGGGTGGACGCGGCCCACGCAGGCCTGAGGTCGGGCACGGCCGGGTGGAGCCTCTCGACGGCAGGCGACCAGCAGGGCAGCTGGACCAGCGCGAGCGGGTCCGTCGGCTCGCCGGGCTCCTCGACCCTCGGCATCCACGACGCCGCCTTCGTGCGCACCGGCACCGACTCGGGCGGCGGCACGCCGCCTGCGACCGACCCGAACTGGCACGACATCGTCATCAACGAGGTGACCTCCGACAACGACGGCATCCCCTTCGCCCCGCTGCCCTCGATCGCCGATGCCATCGAGCTGTACAACAAGGGAGCGCACAGCGTCAGCGTCGCCGGCTGGAAGCAGGTCGACAGTGCAGCGGCATCCGCCGCCACGGACTTCTCGGACGGCCTGTACGTGGACGGCGCACGGTCGACGACGATCCCCGCCGGCGGCTACGGCGTCTTCCCGTCGACGAAGGGTCTCTCCAGCGGCGGCGACGCGGTCAAGGTCTACACTCCGGACGGCACGCTGGTCGACTCGGTGGAGTGGAGCGCCGGGCAGGCCGGCGTGGACGAGACGGTCAACACCGACCACAGGTACACGTCGCTGGCGCGATGCCCCGACGGTGGCAGCACCTTCCTCGAGGTGACCGCCGCGAGCTTCGGGGCGTCCAATGACGCGTCCTGCGCGACAGGGGTGCCTCCGCTGACGTCTGGCACCGCCCCCGAGGCGCCGTGCCAGACCGAGGACTCGGGTGATGCCCCCGGCACCGTGCCCGCGGATGCCGAGCCCTGGCCCGGCAGCGCCGCTCCGGTCACGATCGACGCCCAGTGCGCCTGGGTGACGAGCGAGTCGGGACAGGACCTCAGCGGGCTCGCCTTCGACCCGGCGAACGCGAACGTGCTATACGCGGTGAAGAACAAGAGTCACGTGTGGCGTCTGCTGAACGAGAACGGCACGTGGGTGAAGGACACCGCGAACGGCTGGGCGGAAGGCAAGGACATCCGCTTCCCCGATGGCAGCGGCGCGCCTGACTCCGAGGGACTCACGGTCGGCCCGGACGGCGCCCTCTACGTCACGACCGAGCGCGACAACGACGCGTCGAACGTGCCGCTCGACTCGATCCTGCGCTTCGACCCGACCACGTCGGCCACGACCATCTCCGCGACCGACCAGTGGGTGCTGACCGATGACCTCGGCTTCGCCCCCACGGATGCCGCCGACTCCAACCTCGGCTTCGAGGGCGTCGCCTTCGTGCCCGACAGCTATCTCACCGCGAAGGGCTTCCGCACGGATGCCGGCGCGCTCTACCGGCCGTCGGACTATCCCGACAAGGCGGCCGCGGGGCTGTTCGTCGGCGCCGTCGAGAAGACGGGGCACCTCCGGGCGTACGTGCTGAACACCGACCACACCTACTCCCGGGTGGCGGATGTCGACAGCGGGCTCGTCGGGGTGATGGACGACTCATTCGATGCCGACCTCGGGGAGCTCTGGGCCCACTGCGACAACACGTGCGGCAATGCGACCACCCTGCTCGGCATCGGCGGCGACGGCCATTTCCACGTCGACCGCACATACGCGCGCCCGGCGAACCTCCCGAACTACAACCTCGAGGGGTTCGCCGTCGCACCGGCATCCACCGCGGTCGGCGGTCAGCGGCAGGTGCTGTGGACGGACGACGGCAATCGCTTCGGCCACTCGCTGTGGGCCGGCACGCTTCCGGTCGACCTCGGAACCACGGCTCCGAACGGCCCGGGAAACACCGTCACGCTGCGCGCCAGCTCGCCCTCGGCGAGGCCGGGTGACCGGATCACGATCGACGCCGGCGGCCTCACACCGGGGGTGACCTACGTCGTGACGCTGCGCTCCGCCCCGGTCGTGCTCGGCAGCGGCCAGGCCGGGGCGGAGGGAACGCTCACGCTCCGGCCCACCATCCCGGCGGACACCGAGGCCGGGGCCCACACGATCGCTATCGCGGATGCCGCCGACCCGGGCTCCGTGCTCGCCTCCGTGCCTCTCACGGTGGTCGCCGCCGGCGGCGGAGGTGCCGCGACACCCGGGGGTCTCGCCTCCACGGGGTCCGAGGCCCGACCCTGGATGCTCGGCGGCGCGGCCCTCGTGCTCGTCGGCGGCCTTCTTCTCGCGCGCGGTCGCCGGGCACGCCGCCGCGCGTGAGCCTCGGCATCGGGGCCGGGCGGCTGCGCCGGGTGCATGCCGGCCGCGACGCGGCGGTCGATCGTGGTTCGGTGAGTGCAGTCGACTAGACCGTCTATGGCGGTGGGCCGGTTGGCCGCAGGGGACGCGATGACAGGCAGAGGCCTCGGGCTCATGTATCGTCAGTGGTGGCTGATTATTCACGGGAGGAATCCGATGGTGTCTCCTCGTATGCGTCTCATCATCGACAACGACTTCTCGGGAGACCCCGACGACCTCTTTCAGCTCGTCCACCACGTGCTCTCGCCGTCCGTCGAGATCCGCGGGATCATCGGGTCGCACCTGTCGCCGGATGACCCGTTCGACCCATCGGACGTCCAGGCCGAGAACGCGGTGCGAGTGGCCGAGGAGACATTGGGCCTGATGGGCATGTCCGATCGGTTTCCCGTGTGGCTCGGTTCCAACCTCGCGCTGTCGTCGCCGGTGTCGGCCATCGACAGCGAGGCGGCGCGCAACATCGTCGCCGAGGCGATGCGCGAGGACACGGACCTGCCGCTCTACCTCGCCCTTGGTGCGGGCCTCACGGAGCTCGCAAGCGCCTATCTGCTGGAGCCCGGGATCGCCGAGCGTCTGACGGCGATCTGGATCGGCGGCAACGAACATCCCGAGCTGGCATCGCCTCCTCCGGGCGCGTCGCCCATCGAGTACAACCTGAACATCGACCTCCTGGCCGCGCAGATCGTCTTCAACGACTCGTCGATCCCGTTGTGGCAGGTGCCGCGTGACAGGTATCGCCAGTGCCTGGTCTCGCGTGCTGAGCTCGAGGCGCGGGTGCGCCCGATGGGTGCAGTGGGCGAGCACCTCGCCGGCGCCGTCGACCGGGTCGGTCACCGTGCCGAGGCGTGGGGACGCCCGCTGGGTGAGACCTATGCGCTCGGCGACAGCCCGTTGGTGCTTCTGACCGCGCTGCAGTCGGCCTTCGAGCCCGACTCGTCGTCGAGTCGCCACATCACGAAGCCGACACCGTGGCTCGACTCCGACGGCTCCTACCGTGAGATGGCGGCGACCCGGCCCCTGCGCGTGTACACCGATCTCGACACTCGCCTCATGTTCGAGGACCTCTTCCTCAAGCTGAAGCTGTTCGCCGAATCCTGACGGGCCGCACCGATCGTGCGGCGCCTCCTCGGCGTCGGTTCGGGGCGCGGTGGATCGTCCACCTCCGTCTCTAGGGTCGGAGCAGGTATTCGGCGGTGTCCTCGTCGGTGATCAGGACATTGGTCCACCCACCCCGGACGGCAGCGCGGATCGCCTCGTGCTTGCGGGCGCCTCCGGCGACGCCGATGCGTCTCGGGGTGTGAAGCAGCTGCTCCGTGGAGATGCCGATCACACGGCGGTCGAGGTCGCTCTCGACAAGCCTTCCCTCCTCGTCGAAGAACCGCAGGCACACGTCGCCCACGGCGCCCAGCCGGCGAAGCTCGTCTTCGTCTTCGCCGGAGATCGTGTTGCCGGAGGAACGCAGCAGCTCGGAGGGCTGGAGGCTGCCGATGCCCACGAGAGCGACCGTGAGCTCGTCCCAGAGCGAGGGGGCCGTGCCGGTGTAGGAGTCGTTCAGGAGCACGTCGACGACGGATGCGTCGGCGACGATGCCGGGCAGGGGCAGGTACACGGCGTTGCTGCCCGTCACCCGGGCGAGCCCGTCCGCCAGATGGGTCGCCTTGACCTGAGCGGCCGGATTGCCGACTCCGCCGAGGATCTGCACGACCTCCCGTGCCATGCGCGTTGTGCGCGGCGACATGGCCTTGAGCACCGCGAGCAGCGTCGACGACCATGAGGAGACCCCTATCCGATCGTCGGGGCTCAGCGACGCCTCCAGATACCCGGCGGCGCCCGAGCCGAGAGCGGCGAGCAGGGCCTCCTCGTTCTGTTCGGCCGGGGCGTCGACGATCACGACGTCGCGCAGACCGTAGCGTGCGCGGATCTCGTCCTCCAGATCCGTGTGCACGCCGGACGGCGCCACCACGATGGTTCTCACGACACCCGCCGACACCGCCTCTTTGAGGAGGCGGGAGACCCGGGACTGCGACAGGTTGAGCTGCTCGGCGATCTCCGGCTGAGTCATGCCGCGCTCGTGGTACATGCGGGCGACCTTCGTGAGGAGGGCCAACTTGCTCGGCGCGGGAGGCGGTGCGGCGGCGGAGATCGCGCTCGTCATAACGAGCAGTTTACTGCATAGACATGCGCTTCTCGCCGAGGTCACTGTCGGCCGCGATGTGTTGAATATCTGCCCAATATTGACATGACATGCACGCCGGACCTACTCTGGCATGGCCATGCGATACCGCATGTACATGACATGACTGTCGATCAGCCACGGATCGAGGGAGACCAATGGCAGCCACGGGCAGGGTCGAGGCAGCGGACGCGGATGAGGTCGCCCGCGGGCGCGCGGCCCGCGAGCAGAGGGGTCGCTGAACGCCGATGAGACGTCGACTGATCATCAACACGGACGCGAAGAACGAGGCCGACGACCAGTACGCCATCGTGCACGCACTGCTGTCCGAGAGCCTCGACATCAGAGGGATCATCCCCGCGCACTTCGGCGAGGCCAAGAGCGCCCACAGCATGCAGGACAGCCGCGACGAGGTGGAGCTCCTTCTCCGCCTTCTCGGGCGCGACGACGTCGTCGTCGCGGACGGCGCCGCGACAGCCATGCCGGACGAGCACACGGCGGTCGACTCGGACGGTGCTCGGCTCATCATTCGGGAGGCCCACGCGCCGGGTCCGCTGTACATCATCTTCCTGGGCCCACTGACCGACATGGCCAGCGCACTCCTGCTCGACCCGGAGATCGCGGCGAATCCCGACCTCACCGTCGTCTGGATCGGCGGGACCCCGTACGACGGGGTCGCCGGGGGCGAGGCGCACGGCGAGTACAACCTCAGCAACGACGTCGCCAGCGCCAACGTCGTCTTCCAGTCGCCGCTGCGCGTGTGGCAGATCCCGATGCCGGTGTACAGGATGGTCGGCGTCGGCTATGCCGAACTGGACGAGAAGGTCGCGCCCCACGGCGAGCTCGGCGCCTACCTGGTCCGCCAGCTCAAGGAGTTCAACGCCGCGAACGTCGATCCGGAGATCGAATTCCGCACGCTCGGCGACTCGCCCGCCGTGAGCGTGGTGCTGAATCCCGACGGCGCCATCTGGCGGCACCGTCCCGTGCGGGTGTTCGGCGCCGACGCGCGTATGACGAACACCGTCGTCGAAGGGCGCTCCGTGCGAGTGGCCGAGAGCGTCGACGTCCGCTTCCTCCTCGAGGACATGTTCGCGAAGCTCAGGGCCCACGCCCGCCGTCGATGATCCCGACCGTCCCACCACACCACCAGAAGAACCCCGATCCAGAGCGGAGTCAGATCAATGAAGAACCGACACCCGAACAGCGAATCCACCCTCCTCACGAGGCGCACCGTGCTCGGCGCCGCCGCCGCAGCGCCCGTCGCCATCTTCCTGGCGTCGTGCTCCTCGACGACCGGCAGCAGCAGCGAGGGGAAGAGCCTCACCCTTCTCACCTACGACGACGCGGATCCCGCGAAGATCCTCCGGAAGCAGCTCGAGGTGTTCCGCAGGCAGACCGGCATCAAGGTCGCGCTCAACACGATCCCCGGTTCCGGCGCCGCGATCTTCCCATCGAAGCTCCGCACCGAGCTCGTCGGCGGGAAGGGACCCGACGTCTGGCGCATCTGGGGGGGAAGCATCGGCGGACCGTTCGCCGAGAACAGCTTCGCCGCGGATCTCACGCCGTACTACAAGAAGTACGGCTGGAACAGCATCATCCCGAAGAGCGACGTGACCGGCATGACATGGAACGGGAAGCCTTACGGGCTGCCCCTCTACGGGGTCACCGTCACCGCGTGGTATTCGAAGGACGCCTTCGACAAGGCGGGCATCACGGCGGTGCCGACGACGTATGACGAGCTGACTGCCGCCAACGAGAAGCTCGTGGCCAGCGGGCAGGTGCCGTGCGGACTCGGCGGCGAATACGGCTGGGACGTCATGCGTCTCTTCGAGTACCTGCTCGAGAAGAACGCAGGGCCCCAACTGCACGACAAGCTCATCACCGGCAAGGCGGACTGGAACACACCAGCAGTGGTGAAGTCATTCACCGAGCTGAAGGAATGGGCGGACAAGGGCTGGCTGCCGCAGGGCGTGATGGGCCTGGATCCGAACAACACCGAGCCTGGCTTCACGCAGGGCAAGTATGCGTACACCATCGCGGGCGCATGGGTGGACAGCCAAGACATTCAGACGGCCATGGATCCCTCCGCGTACAGCACGTTCCAGCTGCCCACCGACCGCAAGCCGAACCGGCACTCCGGCTGGGTCGAGGGGTTCATGATCAACGCGGCGTCGAAGAGTCCGGACAACGCGGCCAAGCTGCTGGACTTCCTCACGAAGGTGTCGACCCAGAAGGCCCTCCAGAACACCGAGTCGACGGTCAAGGGCGCAGGCCCGGACCCCTCGAAGTATCCGGCGAGCGTGCTCAACGCGAAGATCGGATCGTCTGCGCCGTTCTACACGATCCAGGACCAGGCACTCCCGGCGGAGACCGCCAACACCTACTTCTCCATCCAGTCCGAGGTGGTCCAAGGCACGATGTCACCCGCGAAGGCGGCCGCCCAGATGGAGCCGGCCATCAAGGCGGGTTTCAGCAAGTCGAGCAAGTAGGCATCGATGAGCACGCCCGATTCGTACCAGGCGACCGCGTACACGAAGCGTCGCCGCCTGGCGCAGGGCCTGAACGTCTGGCTGTTCGCATTGCCGGCACTTCTCGCCTACGTGGTGTTCCTCGTCTCGCCCGCAGTCCAGTCGATCTGGATCAGCTTGACGAACTGGAACGGGATCTCACCCACCAAGGCATTCGTCGGACTAGACAACTACGTTCAGATCTTCCAGGACCCCACCGCGTTGCTCGCGATGCGCAACAATCTGCTCTGGACGGTCGTCACCATCGCCGTGCCGATGGTCCTCGGCCTCCTGCTCGCGGTGGCGTTGAACGGAGCGACGCTTCTCAAGCCGTTCCTCCGGACCGTCTTCTACATGCCGGCGGTCATGCCGCTCGTGGCCATCGCGTCCATCTGGAGCTGGTTGTACGACCCGTCGAACGGTGCGATCAACGCGTTCTTGAAGGACATCGGTCTCGGAGCCCTTGCCCACCCCTGGCTGGGGACGTCATCGACCGCGTTCGGAGCGATCATGGTGCCCGCGATCTGGGTGCGCACGGGATTCCCGATGCTCATCTATCTGGCCTCGCTGCAGGGCATCCCGTCAGAGCTCTATGAGTCGGCGAAGACCGACGGCGCGAGTGCGTGGCAATGCTTCTGGCACATCACGATGCCGAGCCTCAAGCCGGCCCATTACATCGTTCTCGCGCTGTCGTTGATCGACTCGTTCAAGGTCTTCGACATCATCTACGCGATGACCTACGGCGGTCCCGGCAACTCCACGCAGGTGCTCGGCACCTGGATGTACTTCAACGTCTTCCAGTTCTATCACGCCGGCTATGGCACGGCGATCGCCGTATTCATCACGATCGTGGCCCTGGCCTGCGGCATTCCGTACGTGCTCTCGCAGATGAGGGAAGAGAGATGACCGCCACGACATCACCGCTCGCGCGCGAGCGCATCGAAGTGCGCGGTTCGGCGCCGAGCGGACGCACGATGTCCAAGCGCAGGCTGACCGCGACGATCGTGAGCACGATCGTGCTGCTGGTGATAGCCCTCGTGTGGTTCGCGCCGTTCATCATCCTTCTGTTCACGAGCATCCGCTCATCGACGGACTTCGCTCAGAACGGTCCGCTGGCGCTCCCGAGCTCGTTCACGCTCCAGAACTTCGTCGCCGCGTGGGGCGAGGGGCTGTTCTCCGACACCTACCGCAACAGCATCATCATCACGGTCGTGAAGGTTCCCATCGGCGTCCTCATCTCCGCCATGCTCGCCTTCGCCCTGGCGAAACTAAGGATCTTCGGGCGCAAGACCGTCATGTTCGCCGTGTTCCTCGGGCTGACGGTTCCGATCTACATCGCGCTGGTCCCGCTGTTCGGCATCGTCAAGGAGATCGGTCTCATCGACAACGTCTTCGGGCTCCTCGGACCATATCTCGCGTTCGGCATCCCCTTCGAGGTGCTGGTCCTGCACTCGTTCTTCCGCCGCGTGCCGGAGGAGGTCTTCGAGGCGGCACGCATCGACGGAGCCGGCAACTGGCGGATCTTCTTCCAGGTGATGATCCCGCTCTCGCTGCCGGCGCTGGTCACCGTCGCCATTCTCGATGCGGTCGCCACCTGGAACGAGCTGCTGATGGCTTTGATCCTCTTGAACTCGGATCAGAACAAGACGCTTCCGCTCGGGCTGCTGAACTTCTCCGGCCAGTTCGGCACGGACTACACGGGTCTGGCAGCGGGCATCCTCATCGCTGTCATCCCGATGCTCATCGCCTACGCCGTCCTCCAGCGCTGGATCGTCTCGGGCCTGACCGCCGGTGCGGTCAAGGGCTGATCGCCACCACGCACCACAGAATGGGAAGAAAGAAGCACATGCTGCACGCAGACCCCGAACGAGTCAGCGCATGGCGTCGCCTGCGCGCGATGGTCGCGGATGCGACGCCGACGGAACGCGATGCCCTGCTCCACGAGCAGGCCACGTGGATTCGGCGCTCGGTGGTCTCCATGATCGACTCGGCCCGGCAAGGGCACATCGGAGGTGACTTCTCGGTCACCGACATCCTGGCGACCTTGTACTTCGCCGTGCTCGACATCGACCCCGGGCGACCCGAATGGCCGGAACGCGACCGGTACATCCAGAGCAAGGGTCACGCCGCCGCCTCGTTGTACTCCACGTTGGCCAGGTGCGGCTTCTTCCCGCCCGAGGAGCTGGACACGTTCATGGCGCCGCTGTCGCCGCTGAACGGGCACCCCAACCGCAACGAGATTCCCGGAGTGGAGACGAACACCGGGCCCCTCGGTCACGGACTGCCGGTGGCAGTCGGCACTGCGATCGGCGCCAAGCTCGCCGGCCGCCGCTCGCGAACGTTCGTCGCACTGGGCGACGGCGAGATGCAGGAGGGTTCGAACTGGGAGGCGCTGATGGCGGGCGCGCACCATCATCTCGACAACCTGACCGCCATCATCGACCGGAATCGGCTGCAGCAGGGGGCGCGTACCGAGGACACCAATGCGCTCGATCCGCTCGACGAGAAGCTCGCAGCCTTCAACTGGGAGGTGAGGGTCGTCGACGGGCACGACTATGCGCAGCTGCTGAATGCGTTCGGCCCGTCGACCACCGGGCGGCCGGTGGCGGTCGTGGCGAACACGATCAAGGGACACGGGGTGTCGTTCATCGAGGACCGGGTCGAATGGCACCACAAGGTGCCCGACGCCGACCAGGTGCGCGCGGCACTGGAGGAGCTCGTATGACCGCCGTCGATGAGGCATCCGTCGCACCACCGGTCGAGACGTTCGACAACCGTGTTCCGTTCGCGGAAGAGCTGATCGAACAGGCACGCCGGGATCCGCGCGTCGTGGCGGTGTGCAACGACTCGGTGGGGTCGAGCAACCTGGTGGCGTTCCGGGAGGAGTTCCCCGACCGGCTGATCAACGTCGGGATAGCGGAACAGGACCTGGTGGGCGTCGGGGCCGGACTGGCCAACGCGGGATTCGTTCCGTTCGTGTGCGGGGCCGCGCCGTTCCTCACCGGACGCTCCCTGGAGCAGGTGAAGGTGGACGTGGCCTACAGCCAGCTACCGGTCACCCTCTGCGGCATGAGCCCGGGCATGGCGTACGGTGAGCTCGGGCCGACCCATCACTCGGTCGAGGACTTCTCCTGGCTCCGGGCGTTGCCCGGCCTCGACATAGTGGTGCCAGCCGATCGCGAGCAGACACGGCAGGCCGTGCGCAATGCTGTGGAGATGCCACGGCCGGCCTTCATACGCGTGGGGCGATTCAAGGTCCCCGACCTGCCGAAGGGAACGCCGAGGCTCGAACGAGGTCGCATCCAGACGATCCGGAAAGGCTCAGACGTGACCCTGATCGGCCTGGGCTCCACTCTGCCCCGGGCGCTGGCGGCCGCCGACCGACTGGCGGCCGATGGGGTATCGGCACGTGTCCTGAACGCCGCATACCTGGCACCGCTCGATGTCGCGACCATAGAGGCGGCCGCCCGCGAGACCAGAGCCATCGTCACGGCCGAGGAGGCGAACGTCTCCGGAGGCGTCGGTGCCGCAGTCAGCGCAGTGATCTCCGGCCTCGAGTCGAGCGCTCGGGTTCCGATCGAGATCCTCGGTCTGCATGAGTTCGCGCCGACGGGCAGCACCGGATTCCTGTTGGAGCGCTACGGCCTCACCGAGGAGTCGATCGCCGAAGCGGCGAAGGCGGCGCTCACGCGTGGCTGACTCTCCGCTCGTCGTCGCCGTCGATCAGGGCACGAGCTCGACGAAGTGCCTCGTGCTCGACGCTGAGCGCCGTGTGGTTTCGGTGGACTCGATCCCTGTCTCTCAACGGCATCCTCGACCCGGATGGGTGGAGCAGGACGCCGAGGAGATCGCGCGTTCCGTGCGGACGCTGTTGGGGCGCGCACAGGACGCCTTCGGGTCGCCCCTGGGCGCGATCGGCCTCTCGACGCAGCGCGAGTCGGCGATCGTATGGGAACGAGCGACGGGCAGGAGTCTCGGACCCGTGCTGGGGTGGCAGGACCGCCGCACGACCGACGCGGTGCGGCGGCTGGCCGCCGACGGCCTTGCGCCGACCATCACGGCGCGCACCGGGCTGCCGCTGGACCCGATGTTCTCCGCACCGAAACTGCAGTGGCTCCTCGACCAGGTCGATCCCGATCGTCGCCGGGCCAGGGCGGGTGAGCTCGCCGTCGGCACCGTCGACTCCTGGGTCGCGTTCCAGCTCACCGGCAGGCACGTGACCGAGACCGGGAATGCGAGCCGGACGCTCCTGCTCGACATCGACCGCGTCGCCTGGGAGCCGGACCTGCTCGAACTGTTCGACATCCCCGAGCAGGCGCTTCCCGAACTCGTTGCCTCTGACGCCGAGCTCACCGGGAACGGCTGGTCGATCGCCGCCATGCTCGCGGATTCGCATGCGGCGCTGTACGGGCACGGGATCCGCGAACCAGGGGCGGTCAAAGTCACATACGGCACAGGCTCATCGGTGATGGGCCTCGTCTCCGAGGACGCCTCGGTGCCGTCGTCCCTGGCGCGCACGATCGCCTGGACGACCAAGGGTCGAACCCGATACGCGTTCGAGGGGAACATCCTGTCTTCCGGAGCCACCCTGGTCTGGCTGGCGGAACTTCTCGGGGTCACCCCGGCGAAGCTCCTCGAGGAGGCCACGCGCGCGCCTGTGCTGCACGGCATCGACATCGTGCCGGCGTTCGCCGGTCTCGGGGCGCCCTGGTGGGACCCCGCCGCGGTGGGCACGGTGCGCGGCTTCACGCTCGGAACCGATCGGGCGTCGCTGGCGCATGCGGCGGCGGATTCGATCGCACTGCAGGTCGAAGACGTGCTCTCCGCGTGTGAAGCGGGCGGCATGTCGATCGATCGCGTTCTGCTCGACGGCGGGCCGACATCCAACGACTGGCTGGTGCAGCTCCAGGCCGATCTGAGCCAGCGCCTCGTCCTCCGCTCCCGGGTCGCCGAGCTCTCGGCACTGGGGGTGGCCATGCTCGCTGGAGCGACCAAGGGCCTGTGGAGCGCAGAAGCGGTCCACGACGATCAGTCCGATGCCTTCGTGCCGGGACTCCACCCCGAGATAGCCGCCGCGCGCCGCCGGTCATGGGCCGCGGCGGTCGCGTCCGCCCGGAGCGACCCGAGGCCGCGGCCACCGCAAACCACAACCACCAGCGCAAAGGAGCACACGCATGTCCGCTGAGCAGAAGTACGGTGCCGGGATCTGGCACTTCGCCACCTATGTCGACCGGTACGCCACCGACGGGTACGGCGAGCCGCGCACCATCATCGACGCCATCGACCTCGCCGGCAGGGTCGACGATCTCTCCGTCGTCGATCTGAACTGGCCCTACTTCGGCGGCGACTTCAGCGATGAGCAGGTGAGACAGGCGTTGGACGCCAACGGCCTCAGCGTCATCGGCATCACCCCCGAGATCTATACCCGGGCATTCGTGAAAGGGGCCTTCACGAACCCGGATCCCGGAGTGCGGCGCGAGGCCCACGACCTCGTCACCCGTTCCGCCGATGTCGTGCGGTACTTCGGTGCGGACTACGTCAAGCTGTGGCCGGGCCAGGACGGGTGGGACTACCCCTTCCAGGTCGACCACGGCGCGCTCTGGAAGAACTCGCTCGATGGTGTCGGACAGCTCGCCGCCGAGAACCCGGATCTGCGATTCGTCATCGAGTACAAGCCGCGTGAGCCGCGCGTCCATATGAGCTTCGACTCCGTGGCCCGTACGCTGCTGGGCATCGAGAGGATCGGCCTGCCGAACGTCGGCATCCTGCTCGACTTCGGGCACGCCCTGTTCGGCGGAGAGTCACCGGCCGACTCGGCGCAGCTGGCGATCGACTACGGGCGCCTCTTCGGAATGGACGTCAACGACAACCTGCGTCAATGGGACGACGACATGGTGGCGGGCACGATCCATCCCGTCGAACTGTTCGAGTTCTTCTACACGCTGCGCAAGAACGGCTGGGAAGGCGTCTGGCAGCTGGATCAGTTCCCGTTCCGGGAAGACAGCGTCTCGGCGGCGAACCACGCGATCGCCTTCCTCAAAGCGGCGCATCGCGGGCTCGACGTGCTCGACATCGACTCGCTTCGGAAGGCTCAGAGCGACCACGATGCGATCGCGGCGCTCGCGATCGCGCAGAAGGCCTTGTTCGCATCGTATTGACCGGGCGTTCTCAGGTCGCTCCCGAGCACGGCGGCTCCGGGGTTGTGAAGAGGGGCGGAGACACACGCATCTGCACGGCGCCGTCGGATCGGCGGTCCCGTGCGTTCAACTCGCCCACGATGCGGCGGTCTCCGCCGCGAATTCGCGGTAGGAGCGCATGGGGCGCCCCAGCAGCTCACGCAGGCGCTGGTCGGTGCCGGGTGCGGCTTGCATGCCGTCGGCCTGGAACCGCCGGAACATAAGCCGCAGGTCGAGGGCGTGCCACGCCGGCATGAACTGCCTCATCTGCTGCTCGAAGGCGTCGAGGTCATCGTCGGCGTAGACGATCGGGCGCCCGAGCGCCTCGCTCCAGATCCGCGCGATCGTGTTCCCGGTGAGCACCTCCGGTGCGACCACATCCAGCGTCTCGATCCCAGTGGCGGCCCCCGGCCGTAGTCGGTTGACGAGCGCGCGGGCGGCGACCTCGGCGAGGTCACGGGTGTCGGTGGCAAGCACGTCCTTGTCGCCCACGGGCGAGCTGAAGAAGCCGTTGTCGAGTGCGCCGCGCCACTGCGTCTCCGTCTGCATGTAGACGCCGGGACGCAGAATCGTGGCGGGCGGGCCCGCGTCTGTGATCATCCGTTCCGCGGCGGCCTTGGCCGCGAAGTGCGGCGGGTCGGTGAAAGCGTCGGCGTGGATCACGGAACAACGGGAGCCACGAACCTGACCGCCACCGTCTGGTCCGCCGACCCGGAATCGCTCCACCGCTACCTCACCGAGCATGTCGGCCGCCTGCAGGGGGTTCACCAGGTCGAGACCTCCCCCGTCGTCCGCACGGTCAAACGCGCCTGACGCGAGCCGGTCCACCTGCCCGCTCCGGAGCTCGGCCCGCTCAGCCGAGCGGCGCGCGTCAACGCGTCCCGGCACCGTGCTCCGTCGACGATCGTGGGCATCGGCCGCACCCCAGCCGTATACCACGCCCCTCTAACGGAGGGCCGCGGTCGCGGCGCGCAGCTCTGCGAAGGCGGCGCGGGTGTGGGTGATCAGCTCACCGGGGGCATGGCTCCGCTCCGGGGCGGCCCACCGGCGGTATCCGATGCCGAACGCGAGCACCCCGAGCTCGGCCGACACCTGTGCCGCCGCCTCGGAGACGCCGCGCCGACGGAGCGCGTCCGCCATCGCCGCAGCCATGCCGATGCTCTTCATCGCGTTGCGGCTGCGGAGCTCCTCGTTCGCCTCGATCGCCGCATGGAGCCGGGGCCCGAGCTCCCGATTGAAGTCGGTCATGGCGCCGGCCGCACGATCCAGCCCCTCGGCCACCGCATCGAGCGGGCTCGCTCCCTCGGGGGCGTCGGCGATGCCCTCGGCCAGCAGCGAGCTGAGCATCTCCTGGCCCGCGGTGAGGATCTCGCGTTTGTCGCTGAAGTGGCGGAAGAACGTGCTCCGGGTGAGGCCGGCGCGATCGGCGATCTGGGCGACGGTGGTCTCGTCATAGCCCTGCTCCGTGAAGAGGTCGAGCGCAGCAGCAACCAGCCGCTGCCGCGCATTCGGCTTCCATCTCGGCATGCCTCCAGTCTAGTTGATGCGACATATGTCTCATCAAATGCTAGTGTCATGGGACACTAGTCGCATCACTCGGAGGTATCACATGCGCGTCTTCATCACCGGAGCCACGGGGCTCATCGGATCGGCGGTCACCGTGGAACTGCTCTCGGCCGGGCACTCCGTCACTGCGCTCGCCCGCTCGGACGCGTCGGCCGCGAAGGCCGAGGCGGCCGGAGCCGAGGTGATCCGCGGGGGGCTCGCCGATCTCGACGTGCTTCGGGCCGGGGCCGAGGGGGCCGACGGCGTCATCCATCTGGCGTTCGGCAATGACTTCAGCTCGTCGGAGGCGCTCGAGCGGAACATCGCTGAGGAGTCCGCCGCACTCGACGCCATCGGCCAGACCCTCCTCGGCACGGGCAGACCGCTCGTCACCGTGTCGGGCACGCCGTTCGTGCCAGGTCGCGCCTCGACCGAGGCCGATCCGGTGCCCGCCGAGGGGCCGGTGGCCGGCCGCGGCGTGTCGGTGAACCGAGCCCTCGCGCTCGCCGGCCGTGGGGTCCGGGCATCCGCCGTCCGGCTGCCACGCACCGTGCACCGCGACGGGGACGGCGGATTCGCCGGGTTCCTCACCCGGATGGCGCGCCAGGCCGGCGTGGCGGCCTACCCGGGAGACGGGACGCAACGCTGGCCGGCCGTGCACGCGCTCGACGCCGCCGTGCTCTTCCGGCTCGCGCTCGAGCGGGCACCCGGCGGCACCGCCTGGCACGCCGTCGCCGACGAGGGCGACGCGGTGCGGGACATCGCCGCCGTGATCGGACGGCGGCTCGGACTGCCCGTCGAATCGCGTCCGGCGGAGGCCTTCGGCCCGCTCGGCGCCGTCTTCGTGGTCGACCAGCCGGCGTCGAGCGCGCGCACTCGCGCCGAGCTCGGCTGGACGCCGACGCACCCGAGTCTGCTGGACGACCTGGAGACGATCGAGCCCTGAGCGCCCCTGAGCGTCACCTGTGGCTGCCGCTGGTGACGGCGCCCCCCGCTGGAGACGGCGCCTCGACCGCACATCGTCGGCACCTGTCGGCTCCGGCGGGGACTCGGTGGTGGCGGGCAGTTCCGCAGGACATGTGCCGTGTCGGACGTCATCCGGGCTCGGGCGTCAGTATGTCCTCGGGAGATGGCCGGCGGGGATCGTTGGGAGATGTCCAGCGGGGCACCGGCGGCTTAACAAGAAGTGACATTCTCGGCGGCAGGATCAACGTTGTCTGACCGCCGGGAGACGGGCACCGTTCATCTGCGTGCGCCGATGAGTGACTTCTCGTGACGGGTCATCTCCCATGCCGCAGCCCAAGACATCGAAGGGATTCCGGGGGAATCCCTTCCTGGGGCCGCTCGTTCCCGCCGGTCCCGGGGCCGTGCGGTCGCGGGCTGAGCGTGGGCTTGACCCGCCCGCTCCAAGGTGACAACATGATGTGCATTCGAACATGGGATGACATCCAACGCGTTCCGGGCCCAGGAATTCCGCCCCGGGATGCAGGGCCCGGCGTGCGTCTGAATGAGTCTTGCCGAGTCCGAGCGCCCCGCATGTCCGTTCAGAAGCCGTGACGCGGGCTCGGCCGACACGCTCGGTGACTGCTCGTCACCCGCGGGACTAGCCGGTTGTGGGGATGCAGGGACCGAGAATGGCAAGCGATTCTGAAGCATCGAGGCGATGCCCGGCGGTGATCGTCGTCGGCACCCGGGGTTACGGCCGCGTGCACCTCGAGAACGCCAGGCGGCTGCAGGCTGCCGGCCGCCTGCGCATCGTCGCGATGGTCGATCACCGGGCCGGGAGCGAGCACACCGATCGCGAGGGCGTTCGGATCTGCCCGGATCTCGGCGTCGCCTTGGCGAGGAGCTACGCCGACGTGGTCACGATCGCGACGCCACTCGACACCCATGGCGCGCTCGCCGAGCAGGCGATGCGTGCGGGGGCGGACGTCTACCTCGAGAAGCCCCCCGTGCCCACGATGGCCGACTTCGAGAGCCTGCTCGCTGTGCAGGCCGCGACAGGAAGCGTCGTGCAGGTCGGATTTCAGAGTCTCGGATCGCAGGCGCTGCACGCGTTCGCCACAGACGCCCTGGACCTGGGCCCGACCACGGCGGTCGGGGCCACCGGCCTTTGGAGCCGCACGCTCGCCTACTGGAAGCGGGCTCGATGGGTCGGTCGGCGCACGCTCGACGGGCATCCGGTGGTGGACGGCGTGGCCACCAACCCGCTGGCGCATGCAGTGGCGACGGCGCTGCGGATCGCCGGCTATGACCGCGCCGACTCGGTGGGCGCCGTCGAGGTCGAGCTCTTTCATGCCAACCGGATCGAGTCGGACGACACATCGGTCATCCGAATCAGCGGGAACGGCAGGCCGACCGTCACATGCGCGCTGACGCTGTGCGCGCCGCCGGAGTGCGCGAGCCGTGGCGACGGCGGGGCGACCGTGACCGTCGTGGGCGAGCGGGGGTCTGCGATCTTCTCCTACAGCACCGACGTGGTCGCCCTCGGGAGCGACTTCGAGCGTGCCGAGCACCGGAGCTTCGGACGCGTCGACCTGCTGGAGAACCTTCTCGACCACCGCGATCGTGGCGACGCGCTGCTGGTGCCGTTGGGTGCCGTCGGGGCGTTCATGCGCGTGGTCGAGGCGATTCGGCTGGCGCCGCCGCCGGCCATGATCGACAACACCTACGTGAGGTGGCGAGAAGGCGGCACAGGAGGGGACGCCAGCGCGGCAGAGAAGCGGGAGGACGCGAGATATCCCGTCGTCGACGACATCGCGCGCATCGTGCGCACCGCTTCCTCCGGCGGGAAGCTCTTCAGCGAGCTCGAGGTGCCCTGGGCGCTCGGCAGACGCGACCACGAGCTCGCCCGGGCCTCGATCGGTCCGACCGTGGTCGCGCATGAGGCCGACGGCAGGGGCACGGCGCCCTCCTCGAGTCCGCATCCGTACCTGCACCCTGTGCGAACGCTCGGCGCGGTGACCGTGACGGCCGCGCATCCGGCCGATCACGACTGGCACACCGGGGCGGGCTTCGCAGTGGCAGGGGTCGACGCCGTCAACTTCTGGGGCGGGCCCACCTACGTGCGTGGCATCGGATACAAGGCTCTCGACGATCATGGCCGCATCGACGTGGTCGAGTCCACGGCACTGGACGGCGGTGTCCTCCACCTTCTCGAGTGGCGCGGACCGCACGGTGCCGTGATGTTGAGCGAACGACGGCGTGTGCGCTGGTGGGCGCTCGCCGGTGACGGCCCGGTCGCGCCCTCGTGGGCGCTGGAGGTCGACGTCCGTCTGGCACCGCCGGAAGGGTGCGATCGCGTCGTCCTGCGCAGTCCCGGCAGCGAGGGGCGGGATTCCGCCGGTTATGGCGGCTTCTTCTGGCGGCTGCCGGAATGCGTCGACGCCGAGGTGTTCACGGCCGACTCCCGCGGCGAGGACGCCGTGAACGGGTCGCGGTCCGCCTGGCTGGCCTGGACGGGACGCCTCCTGGCAGGGGAGAACGATGGCGGGCGCAACGGGGAGGCATCGCTGGTGCTGGCGCCGATGGGCGAGGACGAGCCGAGCGATCCGTGGTTCGTGAGGCAGCGGGACTATCCCGCGATCGGCACCGCCGTGGCATGGGATGCTCCGGTCACAGTGACCTCCTCGGGGTTCCATCGGCTCTATCGCGTCGCGGTCGTCGACGGCAGGGTCTCCTCGAGCCAGGCCGCACGCCTCGCCGCCAGGCTCCGGTACCCGGGCTAGAGGTGCCCGGCTCCTTCGATGAGCGCTCGTTCGCGCCAGACGGTGAGTATCCGCGCGATCGCACGGGTGTGCTCCCAGGGCATCTGCGGTGCCTCCAGACCTCCTTCGGCGATGGCGAGCGACACGGCGTCGGCCTCGGCGGCCATCGGCTGCACCGCCGGCATCCTGGCCCATCGCTGCGTGCCGTCGTGTCGGACCAGGATCGCTGACGGGCTCTCTGAGCGACTGCCCCACGGATCGGGCAGGAAGAGCCGGTCATCGCCGACCCGGATGCTCGCGGACGGCGGCAGCTCGCGCACGATCGAAGCGCCGACGGAGACGTCGAGCGCGCCGAGTGAGAACTCTGCGAAGGCCGTGCCATCGACACCGGACACCAGTTGTGCGCTCGTTCGCGTGAATCTCGGCTCGTGCACCGGCTCCCCGAGAGCGGCTGCGACCTGAACGGCGAGCGCGACGGGGTAGCAGCCGATGTCGAGGATGGCCCCGCCCCCCAGCCGCGGATCGAACAGTCGTCCATGGCGCGACGTCGATGCCCCTCCTCGCGTGGTCTGGACACCGCGCGGCCCGGCGCTGCAGGTCTCGGCGACCAACCCGTCGAGCGCGTCTGCGAACGGGCTGAACCGTGACTTGTGCGCCTCGACGAAGGGACGGCCCGCTCGCGCCGCCGCGTCGAGGATCGCTTCGACGTCTCGAAGCTCGGGTGCCGCGGGTTTCTCGCAGAGGACGGCCTTTCCCGCTTCCAGCGCCCGAATCGCGAGCTCGCGGTGGCTCGTGTGCACGGTGCTGACGTAGACGGCGTCGACGTCGTCCCTGGCGAGCACGTCGTCATACGAACCGGAGACCGTCGCCCCGTGCTCCAGCGCGAAACGTTCAGCCCGCTCCGGCGACGAACTGCCCGCCGCCCAGAGGACGCCGTGCTCCGACGCACGGAGCGCTGCCACGAAGTCCCGGCTGATCGCTCCCAGCCCCAATATCGCCCATCGGGTATGCATGCGCGGCCTCAGACGCTCTCGGGATTCGGCCGCAGCAGGTCGAGGATCGACCGTGCGAATCGCAGCCGGTCGATCGGACCCGGACCCGGATCCACCGGCGGACCCGTCTTGATGCCGATGAAGACGAGGTCGTCGGGCAGCATCTCGACCGTGCTGCTCACGATGTCGGGCGTCAGGAGTGAATCCGGCTCGTCTGTGCTGAGTCCGAGATGGACGTCGGCCCAGCGCCCGCCGCGGGACCGCGCCGCGCCCGACGCGCCCGAGAAGGTCAGCGCTCCGAGCAGTCCGCTGTCGACGGCGCGCGCGATGAGCGCTCCAGCGCCAGCAGCGGACCGCGTCTCGATCGCCGCGCGTCCCCAGTTCGCGAGCAGGCGCACGTCCGCGCCGGTGCTCTTCCGGACATCGCGAGCGACGCGGAGCTCCGACTCGAGCGGCTGCCAGCCCTTCTGCGGTTCGTGCCCGGCGACCCGGGCGTCCACGTGCTCGAGCAAGAAGACCGTTCGCCCCCAATCGCGATCCACTATCTCCCGGAGCGACCTCTCGAGCATCGGGGCAGAACCGCGGTTCCCTCCGGGTGCCGAGTGGAGGACGACCGCCTGGACCGCGTCGTCCCCGAGCGTCTGACGCAGTTCGAGGATGTCCCGCCGAAGACCATCGACGTCCGCCCGCGCCGCGGCGCGCCCGCGGGGCGAGTCGGAGGCGATCCCGTAGTCCGGGTCGGAGGCGAGCCCGGCCAGCGTGCATGTCATCCCGCCCACGATGTTTCGCCAGGCGGGGTCGATGAGCCCGGCGAGATGCTGGACGCCTCGGGGATGGAGTGCTGCTCCCGTGCTCGGCAGCTCGATGCCGCCGATGTCGAACCGGTCGCGTAGGGCGCGGTACCAGTCCGCCTCGGCGTCCGGGTGCTCGGCGAGATCAGGCGGTGCGGCGTTGTAGGCGGACAGGATCACCGGCGTGGCGGCCGTCGCCGCGGCGCCGGTCACGACGCTGTCTCCGGCACCGGCATGACGTCCGGGGGCTGCGTGTCGTTGAGCCGGGCGACCTGGATCGATCTTCGCCGTTTCGCCTGGTAGAGGCGGTGCCGCTCCTCGTCCGGATCGTGCTGTTCGACGATCTCCCTGCCGAGCGCGCGCAGGTCGTCGATGCTTGCGAACTCACCGATGGCGAGCCCGGCGAGGTAGGCGGCGCCCTGGGCCGCACCATGACCGGCACGTGGTCGCCGCACGGTGAGCCCGGTCACGTCGGCCTTGATCTCGAGCCAGAGCGAGGAGCTCGAGCCTCCTCCGGTGCAGAGGACCTCGTTGATGTCGAAGCCGTGCCCGCGCAGGGTCTCGATGTCCCCCGCCAGCCCGAATGCGATGCCCTCCATGGCACTGACCATGATGTCGGCGGCGGTGGTCGAGAGGTCGATCCCGTCGATGATCCCGCGCGCGCTCGGGTTCCAGGTCGGCGTGCGTTCCCCCGCCAACGACGGCACGAACGTCACGTGCGACGGACGCGATGCCGCCGCGAGCGTCGAGGCGTCTCGAAGGTCGGTCGCGCTGTCCAGCCCGTTGACCCAGTCGATGGTCGCTCCTGCCGTGACCTGGGCGGAGATGAGCAGGTCGACCCCCGGGATGCCGTGCCGCGCGTGGATGTATCCCGGGACCGTGGTGCCGCGCGGCACCGGCAGGAACGCGACGCTGGAGAATCCGCTCATCTCCACGAAGGGATCTCCCGGGGTCAGCGCGCCCGCCTCGAGGGCGGAGCCTACCGCGTCGATGCCGCCGGCGATCACGGGTGTTCCCGTGGGGAGGCCGGTGGCCGCTGACGCAGAACGCGTGACGGTGCCCACGATCTGCATCGGTCTCACGACCTCGGGCAGGAGCTCGACCCCGAGGCCCTGTCCGTACAGCTCGGTGGCGAAGGCGCTCGTCCGTTCGTCGAACCCCTGCATCAGCGAGGCGGTCGTGTCGTCGAGCGCCGCGACGCCGGTGAGGAAGGCCGTGACGAACCCGTTCGCGGCGAGGAAGTGCGCGCTCCTGCGCGCGACTTCGGGGTCGTGTGCAAGCAACCACGGTATCTTCGCGGTGCCGAAGAACGGGTCGGCGCCGTTGCGTGAGCCCGGCGCGAGTTCCGCGATTCGTCGCGCCTCGTCGCCGGCGCGTCGGTCGAGCCAGGTGAGGGCGGGGGAGAGCGCGCGGCACTCGCGGTCGACCGCCACCAGTGTCGGTGCCTGCGAGGTCACCGCGACGGCGAGCGGCCGCCGTCTCTCGACCACGCGAGGGAGCAGTCCGGCGAGCGCGCGAAGCCAATCATCCGTGTTCTGCTCAGCGCTTCCCGCATGGTCGGTCAGCGTCCCGTACCCGGCGGCGGCGTCGGCGACGATCCGCCCGCTCGCGTCTGTCGCGACGACCTTCATCGAGGTCGTACCGACGTCGATGCCGATCAGCACGGCGTCGTCCATCTCCCGATCCCGGCCCATCTACTTGATACCGGTGGTGGCGATGCCTCTGACGAGGAAGCGCTGACCGATGAGGAACGCGATGAACACCGGCACGAGTGACACCACCGACATCGCGAACAGGGCGCCCCAGTCGCCTCCCGTCTGGTTGTCGATGAACTGTCCGAGAGCGACCTGCACGGTCCAGGTGTGCGGTTGCGTGAGGTAGACGATCGGACCGAAGAACTCGTTCCACATCCAGATGAAGGTGAAGATGGTCGTGGTGGCGAGCGCGGGCGTCATCAGCGGCAGGATGACGCGGAAGAAGATGCGGGGGTGTCCGCACCCGTCTATTCGCGCGGCCTCGTCCAGCTCACGCGGTATGCCTCTGATGAACTGCACCATCAGGAAGATGAAGAAGGAGTCGGTGCCGAGCACCTTCGGCAGGATGAGCGGCCAGAACGTGTTCAGCATGTGCACCCACGAGAACATGATGTACTGCGGAACGAGGGTGACCTGGAACGGCAGCATGATCGTCAGCAGCATGATCGTGAACGCCACGCGCTTGAACCGGAACTCGAGGCGGGCGAACGCGTACGCCGCCAACGAGCATGCGAACAGGTTGCCCAGGATGGCACCGACCACGATGACGACCGAGTTGCCGAGGTAGAGACCGAACGGCGACGACAGGGCGTTCCAGCCCGCGGCGTAGTTGCCCCACTCGAAGCTGTCGGGGACGATCGACGGATTGGTGAAGATCTCGTTGTTCGGTCGAAGCGAGCTGACGAGCATCCACAGAAGCGGGTAGATCATCAAGAACGCCGCGGCGATCATGATCGCGTGCTTCACCACGCTCCACACCGAGCGCTTCGTTCCACGCCTGGCGTCGCGGCCCTGGCGCCCCGGGGGGACGAGAAGGGCCTTGGTCGAGGTCTCAGTTGTCATAGAACACCCAATATCTCGAGGTGACGAACGTCACGGCCGTGATGATCGCGATGATGATGAACAACAGCCACGCCATCGCGGATGCGTAGCCCATGTTGAACTGGCTGAACCCCTGCTGGTACAGGTACAGGGAATAGAACATCGTGGAGTCCGACGGCCCCCCTGTTCCGCCGGAGACGACGAATGCCTGCGTGAACGACTGGAACGCCCCGATGAGCTGAAGGATGATGTTGAAGAAGATGATCGGGCTGAGCATCGGCAGGGTGACGCCGAAGAACCTGCGGAACCTGCCTGCTCCGTCGATCTGCGCCGCCTCGTAGTACATCTCCGGGATCTGCCGCAGCCCCGCGAGGAAAATGATCATCGGGGCTCCGAAGGTCCACACGTTGAGGATGATGATGGTGCCCAACGCCCACTTCGGATCAGACACCCACCCCGGCAGGTGGTGAAGCCCGAACCCTCCGAGCACCTGGTTCACAAGACCGGACTGTCCGAAGATCTGGCGCCACAGGATCGCGACGGCCACGGAGCTGCCCAGCAGCGACGGCAGATAGAAGACCGACCGGTAGAACGGCAGCGCACGCATGCCCCGATCCAGGAGCAGCGCCATCGCGAGCGCGACGACCAGCTGGATGGGAACAGAGGCGAAGACATACTCGAACGTGACCCGCAGCGAGTTCACGAGTCGAGGATCCTGGAACATCCGGACGTAGTTCTGCACGCCGATGAACCGCGGCGACTGGATCAGGTTGTAGTTCGTGAACGAGATCCACAATGAGGCGACCATCGGACCGGCCGTGATGACGACCAGCCCCGCGAGCCAGGGAAGCAGGAAGAAGAGGGCCGCCTTGCCGTCCCGTCTGCCGTAGGCCTTCTTCGTCCGCACGGCGCGCAGCTCTTCGAGGATGCTCACGTGGGTCTCCTTGTAATCGACGTCGAATACATGGTCTCGCCAGCCTCTCCCATCGATCGCGATCGGTATGACCGCTGTTACGACGTGTTATCGGAGACCGGCCACCTCGCCGCCGTGCCGGATCACCGTCGGTCCGCGGTCGCGGATCGAACGATCGTGCGCTCATTCATCCACTCGGTTCCCTGCGTGGATGATCACGAGCGAGATCGTGAAGAACAATTTACAAACTAGAACACGTGGTATCAAGATAGGACACAACACGGGCCGGCGTCGCGCACCATGCGCCTGACCCACGATCTGGAGCGGAGAACGATGATCGACCGGCCTCGCGTCGCGGCGGGCGCGGCTCTCCGCGCCTCGGCACGCACCGCTCAGATGAACGTCGTGTTCGGCACCGACCGGAAGTCGGACAGCCGAGGATCCTCGGGATCCAACTCGGTGCTCAGGATGGAGATGCGGTCCATCGGGAAGGACGAGAAGGCGGCCCGCCGCCCCAGCTTCGCGACGTCGACACCCAGCACCAGGCGGCTGGACGACCCCAGGAGGGCTGTCTTCACGGCCGCCTCCTCCTCGGTGCTCTCGAACGCCCCCGCCGAGGCGTGGAGGCTCGTGGCCGAGGCGAAGAACAGATCGAAGGTCATCGACTGCGCCGTGCGGACGGCGGCGGGTCCGACCAGCGAATCACTTCGTTCATCGAATCGTCCTCCGGTGAGCATCGGAACGATCCCGGGCTTGTCGCGCAGAGCCCCCAAGGTCTCGACGCTGTTGGTGAGCACCATCAGATCATCGGCAGACTGGACGAGCGTCGCGACGCGAAACATCGTGCTCGATGAGTCGAAGGCGATGAGGCCGCGTCGCGGAACGAGTCGCACGAGCTTTCTCGCGATGGCGAGCTTCTCCTCGGACCGGGAACGGTCCCTGCCCGCGAAGCTCACGGGGGATGTCGAGATCGCCCCGCCGCGCACGCGCCGTGCGTATCCCGCCGTGACCAGCGTCTGCAGATCACGGCGGATGGTCATCTCGCTCACCTCGAGCTGCTCCGCGGCTTCCGCGAGCGTGACGGATCCGAACGCCCGGAGCTGTTTCTGCAACCAGGCAGTGCGCTCCTTGGACGCCAGACTCTCCACCCCGACATGGTATTCGCACGCTCGACGCCCGACACCACCGCATGACCGGATGAGCGGCAGCGGCGACAAGAAGACGAAAGAGGATCGATAGTGCCCGCCCCAGCCGCTGACAAGCCTTTCCCGGTTCTGGCCGTCGGAGACCGATTCATCCGATCGGCGATGTTCCGGGATGCCATCGTGAGTCGGCTCGGCTCGCGGGTCTCGATCGAAGAGCGCGAGCTGCCGTGGCCGGACCGCCCGTTCCATGACGTCGCGGAGGTGCACGAGGCATCGGGAGACGAGGACGCACTGATCGAGTGGCTCGAGGGCAAGTCGGGCATCGTCACTCAACTCGCGCCGCTGACCGAGCGGGTGTTCGACGCATCGCCCGGGCTCCGATTCGTCGGCGTCTCGCGCGGCGGTCCGGAGAACGTGAACATCGAGGCCGCGAGGCGCAACGGCGTGGCCGTGGTCAACGTTCCCGGCAGGAACCGGATCGCGACCGCGGAGATGACGATCGGACTCATCCTCGCAGTCACCCGTCGTATCCCGATGACGCAGGCCACCCTGGCCGGCGGCGATTGGTGCGGGGGTTTCTACGGCTTCGAGCGGGTCGGCACGGAGCTGTTCGGAACCCCGGTGGGGGTAGTCGGGGCCGGTGCGGTCGGTGCTCACGTCGCCGGGGTGCTGTCTGCGATGGGGGCCCAGGTGATGGTCTACGACCCGTTCGTCCGAGCGGAGACCGTTCCGGACCCCGTACGAGTGGTCGATGACCTCGACGAGCTCTTCCGCGCCAGCAGCGTCGTCACCCTGCATGCGCGCCTCACGCGCGAGACCCAGGGGCTGGCCTCGCGGGCCCGCATCGACGCCATGCCGGTCGGCAACTACATCGTCAACTCCGCACGAGGAGGCTTGCTGGACTACGACGCCGTCGCGGACGCCGTCGACAGCGGACACCTCGCCGGCGCCGCACTCGACGTGTTCCCGACGGAGCCCGCGGACTTCACGCACCGCCTCTTCGCCCTGCTGCGTTCTGGCGCGAACGTCGTGGCCACTCCCCACATCGCCGGAGCGAGCAGGCAGACGGCGGCTCGGGCGGCGGCGGGAGTCGCTGAAGAGCTCCGCCGTTTCATCTCTGGCGAGCCACCGCTCAGCTCCCTCGTCGCGCCGGCCCGCTCCGAGGCGACCCGATGAACGTCGGACGCTCGGGCGGCCTCCGCACACGGCGTGCTGACACCCGGAGCGGGCTGGCGACCCTGGGCGATGCTCGCCTGAACCAGGGCCCGCCGGGCTGACGAGGCCGAGAACTGAGCAGTCTCCCGCATCGTAAACGACACGAACCCAAATCCTCCCCTCCGGGCGGACCACCTCATTGGCAAGGAGGCCAAGAATGTCACAGCAAATCTCCCGGCGCCAGTTCGGCACCCTGGCACTGACGGGAATCGGCACGACCCTGCTCCTGGCGGGCTGCGGGACATCCGCTACACCGTCCGGCGACGCGGCCAAGACGGCGTCGGCCGGCGACGCCTTCAAGAAGGCGACGCTGGACTTCGCGTTCTGGTCGAACCCCGTCCGCTCGGCATACACGAACACGATCATCAAGAACTACACCAAGGCGCACCCCGCGATCAGCGTCGTACAGGCACCGGGGGAGTGGGCGACCTATTGGACCAAGCTGTCGACCCAGGTCGCGGGGCAGACCGAGCCCGACATCATCCAGATGGATCAGGCCTACATCGCAGAGTACGGAGCTCGCGGTGCTCTCGCCGATCTGAAGACAGTCGGCTCGATCGACACCGCTGCGCTCAAGTCGACCCTCGCCGAGGGCATGCTGGACGGCAAGCTCTATGGGATCCCGACCGGCAACAACGCCTATGCGGTCATCGCCAACAAGACCCTGTTCGAGAAGGCGGGCGTCGATCTGCCCGACGACAAGACGTGGACCTGGGACGACTATCTCGACGTCTGCAACAGACTCGCCAAGGGCTCTCACGGCGAATTCGGGGGGACGTCATGGTTCGCCGCCGACATGGACCTTCAGATCTGGCTGCATCAGCACGGGCAGCAGCTGTACACGGACAAGGGCAAGCTCGGCTTCGACGCCGCCACGGTGGCCAGCTGGTTCGCCTTCGCGAAGAAGCTCTTCGGCTCCGGTGCCGGGCCCACCCCCGATGCCTTCACCAACGACATCACCGCGGCCCTCCAGCAGACCCTGTTCGCCACCAACAAAGTCGCCCTGTACTGGACCTGGAGCAACGGCATAACCGCGTACGAGCAGGCGAACGGCAGCGAGTGCGTCTTCCTGCGACCGCCGAGCCTGGCCGGCTCTGCGTCGAAGAACGGGGTCTACTACAAGCCCACCATGTACTGGTCCATCGGATCCCAGTCGAAGCACCCGGCGCAGGCGGGGGCACTCATCAACCACTTCCTCAACGACACGGCCGCAGCCAGACTCCAGCTGGCCGAGCGCGGAGTGCCCGCGAACCCCAAGGTGCTCGACGTGGTCAAGCCCCTCTTGTCGGCGACGGACCGGAAGGGCGTCGACTACATGCAGGCGATCAAACCCGAGATCAAGTGGGTCCCTCCGGTTCCCCCGAAGGGAACGAGCACGGTCGCCCAGGTCGCCCAACGCCACACCACGGACGTCGTCTTCGGCCGGGCGACTCCCGCGCAGGCGGCGGCGGCATTCAAGACCGAGGTGCAGAACCTCCTCTCCGCGGCGGCATAGCGCCGCCGTGCCTCGCTGTACCGCCTCGGGACCGCTGGCGCGGGCTTCCGGCCGGGAGCCCGCGAACCGATATCTCGCAACGTTGAAAGGACGTCTCTGACATGGTCGCCGAAGTGAGGGCCGCCGCCATAGGCCACACCGGCCGTGGCGACTGGGGGCATCGACTGCACATGCAGTTCGGTCGGATCCCCGGCGTTCGAGTGGTCGCCGTGGCGGACCCCGAGCCCCTCGGCAGGCACAGGGCAGCCGAGGAGGCCGGAGCGGCGACGGCGTGGGAGGACTACCGTGAGATGCTCGTCGCTGAGCGCCCCGACGTCGTCAGCATCGCTCCCCGCGTGGTCACCGAGCGTGTCGACATGGTGCGAGCAGCCGCCGAGGCGGGGGCCCACATCTATCTGGAGAAGCCCATCGCGCGGACGCTGGCCGAGGCTGACGAGATCCTCGCGGCCTGCACGGCGCATGGCGTGCGCATCGCAGTGGCGCATCAGGCTCGATACAACGAGCCGTTTCGAACAGCGCAGGAGCTTGTGAGGGCAGGCGCCATCGGGCGGCTCCTCACCATGCACGGCCGTGGCAAAGAGGACCATCGCGGTGGTGGCGAGGACACCATGGTGATCGGTCCGCACGTGATGGACCTCATGCGGCTCTTCGCCGGCGACGCCGAATGGGTCTCGGCGCATGTCACCGTCGAAGGCCGCGACATGCTGCGGAGCGATTTCACGATGCCTGCCGAAGACGTCGGTCCTGTCGCCGGCGACGCGATCACCGCCACGTTCGGGTTCGCCGGGGGAGTGCACGGATTCTACGAGAGCATCGCGAACAGCTCCCGGATGGGTGACCGCTGGGGGCTCACCCTGGTCGGCACCGAGGGTGTGCTCGCCCTCCGGTACGGCGACCCGATCCGCCTGTCGATCAGCACCGAGCCCGCGCCGCCCGAGGAGATCCGGGAATGGTCGAGCGTGGACTTCACCCCCGCATCGGGCTCGTCTGCCGACTGGGGCGTCGATGAGATGAACGGCAACGGCAACGTCTTGGCGATCGTGGACCTTCTCGATGCTGCACGAGGGG
>JAATFB010000051.1 GCA_015655415.1 Actinomycetales bacterium | reverse complement strand
TCGGTGTTGCTGGCCTGCGTGACGAACGCGCTCAGCAGCTGCACCACCGGATCGTCCGAGTCGAGGTCGGGCTTGCGCCAGGGGCCATGCCCGACGCGCACATACCCCTTGCCGCCGACGATCATCATCGAGTTGGACCCCGAGTCGACCTCCGTCGCGTTCGTCTTCTCGTTCACCCGTTCGACGAACGACTGCCCCGCGAACGTGATCTTCGACGCGTATCCCTTGGTGTGCGCGCTCGCCGCGGCGACGCACTTGGCGAAGGTCTGGGCCTTGACCTTCACACCGTGAGAGAGGCTCGGACACCCGTGCGGGGCGTCTCCGCTGCTCGCGGCGCAGCCGGTCAGCACCACCAGACCGGCCAGCACCAGGCCGACGAGTCCCGATCGGACCGCAGGCATCCCCTGTCCTTCCCCCGACGAATGGGCCGCACCGACTCTACCGACCCGATCTCGGCATCTCGAGACGGCGGGCGGCGCACTGCCACGCCGCTGCGGATCACTCGGATGGGACGGCTGGAACACCGCCGAGGAGCCGGTCGGCGATCGTCCGTGCCACGTCGTCCGCCGTCAGGGCCGTGGTGTCGATGAGGAGCTCGTCTCCGAACCCGGCGCGCTCCAGCATCCGGGCGAGCTGCGGATGCCGGCGCAGGTGCCATTGAAGTTCCGACTCGTCCTGATCGTGACGCCGCCGCAGCCTGAGCCCGGCAACCTCGGCGTCCACCGTCAGCCGCACCAGCAGCATCCGGGTGGCGCCGAGCGCGTCGGCCCCCCGAGCCGCCTCGTCGGCGGTCTCCACAACGCCGGCGGCCACGACGACCAGCGCCCCGCACGCCCGGAAGTTCGCGGCCACCGCCCGCGCGTTCGCGAGCGCGAGCTCGGTGCCGAACGGGTCGTCGGCGGGCGCGGGCCAGGACCTGCGCAACCAGTCCACGTCGATGACCGCACCGGGCACACCGCGACGCTCGAGCTCATCGCCCAGCCTGTCGGCAGCGGTCGTCTTGCCCGCGCCTACACTGCCGTTGATCCAGACAGTGTCGAACAGGGCCGCCGCCATTGGGCACAGTGTACCCGCCTCCGGTGGAACCCGACGACTCCGGTGCCGTGACGAGCCCCGGGGCTCGGCGATCGCCGGCATCGGCTACCAGTATTATCAATACACGGAATATGCGGATTGGCCGGGGGCATGCTCTACCAGACGGTGTACGAAGATCTGCGCTCCCGCATCCGCGGCGGCGAATTCGAGGTCGGCGAACGACTTCCCGCGTCGGACGAGCTGCTCGCCCACTACCACGTCAGCGCCATCACCTTGCGCCGCGCCCTGGACATGCTGCGCGAGGACGGCTACGTGGAGAGACGTCCACGCATCGGCACGGTGGTGGTGGACATCGCTCCGACCCGGCACGATCCTCAGCCGGGCGTGCAGGACATCGGGGTGGTGTTGACGACCTTCGACGACACGTTCGGGACGCGTGTGCTCGAAGGCATCTTGGACTCTGCCGGCGTCGGCTCGAATGTCATCCTGAAGCGCACGCGCGGCGATCTCGACGAGGAGGACGCCGCGATCCGGGCGCTGGTGGACGAGGTCGGCGGACTGATCCTGCTGCCGAGCAGCTCCGAGTACATCCCTCCCGCGGTGCTCGAGATCCTCCCCAGGGCATTCCCGGTCGTGATCCTCGATCGACGCTATGACGGCATCCCGGTGTCAGACGTCTCGAGCGACAACATCGCCGCAGGGACCATGGCGACCGATCACCTCTTCTCTCTGGGACATCGGGCGGTCGCTCTGGTCACCTCAGACAGCCGCGTGACCTCGAACGACGACCGCCGCCGCGGATGGGTGGGCGCGCACGCCCGCAACAACAAGGCGCTGGACGACGCGCTGGCGTTCCACGATGTCGAATCCACGCTTCCGGGTTCCACGGTGTCTCCGGACGAGGACGTGGCTCGGCTGGTCGAGTTCCTGACGGCGCATCCGGAGGCCACGGCCGTCGTGGCGGGCGAGTACAACATCGCCCTGCTGCTGCGCGACGCCCTGCGCCGACTGGGCAAGAGGATTCCAGACGACGTCTCGGTCGTCTGCTTCGACCATCCCGACGCGACCTTCGATCGCGAGCTGTTCCGCTTCACCCACATAGCACAGGATCAGCCGGGGCTCGGCCGGCGCGCGGTCGAGCAGGTGCTGCGGCAGATGCGCGGAGAGAGCGGCGCCCAGAAGATCCTCGTCGCCTCCCGGCTCGTTTTGGGAGCCTCGTCGGCCGCGCCGACTGTCACGAATCGAGGCGGGCGCGCAGTTCGGTCGCCATCGCGGCGCTGAGCTGGCTCGAGTACGGGACCTTTCCCGTCGCCGGCACATGCCAGTCGTCTCCAGTAGGGACCTCATCCGGCGCCGGTGAGTGGGACCACAGTTCATCGGTGCTCGCGCGCACGAAGGACACGAGCGCGCGCTTCTCGCTCGATTCGTCGTCGAGTCGCGTCAGCAGAATCCCCACATAGCGGTAGTACACGCCTTTGAACAGGCCTTCGTCGCCGCCGGAGCCTTCCTCGTGGAAGACGATCCCGTCCGAGAGCTGCGCGATCGCCGTCATCGCCGTGCGGCTGGCCGCGCCGATGAGCTCAGGGGCGCCCGTGACCGCCGCGAGCTCGACGGCGGCACCCACGTAAAGCCCCTGGTTATAGGTGAAGCGCCATTGCGTGTCGACCTTGCCGTCGTCCTCTCGATTGATTCCGTCTTCGACGAAACCCGAGACCGGATCGACCAGAACACGGTTGATCCACTCGAACGCGGCGGTGGCATAGCGCAGGTACCGCTCATCACCGGTGACCCGATACAGGCGGGCTCCGAGAATGCTCAGCGGCCCGTTGGCAGGCGTGTTCTTGTAGGCCAGCTGCTGTTTGCGCCATGCAAGGCTCGGACCCCCGGCGTCGTTCCAGCCGTACTCGACCACATGATCGAACACGGCGATCGCGTCGTCGAGATATCGCTGCTCGCCGCTGGCGAAGTGCAGCCGCAGAGTTGCGAGTGCGAACCAGAGCATGTCGTCGAAGTAGTCGTTGAACAGCGAGCCGTGGTTGCGTTCGAGGATGTTGCGATGGGCTGTGCGAGCCTGTTCCAGCCTCGTGGCGGAGCCGGTGCGCTCGAACGCGTCCAGGCGCACGTCGATCAGGTGTGCGAGCCACCAGTAGTTGAAGGTGGCATCGTCTCCCTCGTCGTACGGGCACGTGTTGTGCAGGTACTGCGGCCATGGCGCACCGTAGAGGCGTTCGATGCTGTCCTGGATGCGGTCGGCGCGGTCGGCCCAGATTCCGATGATCCCCTCTGTCACTTACGGTTCTCCTGAAGGATCCGGTCACCCTGCGCGGCGGCCTGGTCGAGTGCCTGCTTGGCGGTGAGCTGCCCGGACATGAACTTCTGCAGGGCGGGCGTGAGCGCCTTGCCCTCGACGTCGCTGTAGCCAGGCACGTCTGGGCGGACCTTCGCGTAGTCGAGCGTCTTCACGAACGCGGCATAACGCGGGTCATCGGTGAAATAGGAGTCGTTCGCCGCGTCACGGTTCGCGGGGATCCAGCCGGAGATCTTCGCGAACTCGACGCCGTTCTTCGGCTGGGTGGCCCACCACTTCATGAACGCCCAGGCGCCATCCGCGTCCTTGGCACCGGTGGGGATGACCAGCCCGAATCCGCCCATAATCGCGCCCTTGTCGCCACTGGGCCCGACGACCGGTTCCGTCACGCCCCAGTCCAGGCCTTGCGCGGCATCCAGAGCCGGGACGTCCCATGGGCCGTCGTACTTCATGGCTGCCTGTCCGGCGGCGAAGACGTCGTTGGTGTCGCCGAACCCGTTCGCGTAGACACCGGCATCCAGGAGGCCCTTCCAGAAGTCCAGGACCTCCAGACCCTGCGGGCTGTCGAACGCGGTCTTCCTTCCGTCGTCGGTGACGAGCTTGCCGCCGGCCTGGGTCAGCCACATCGAGAACAGACCCGGGTCGTTGAGCATGAAACCCGACCGCGTCAGCTTGCCGCCCTCATGCACGGTCAGCTTCTCCGCATCGCTCCTGAGCTCGTCCCACGTGGTGGGCGGCGTGAGCCCCGCATCCGCGAAGATCTTCTTGTTGTAGACCAGGGATCGGTCGTCGACGAGGAGAGGGAGCCCGTACAGCTTGCCTCCGGACTTCATCTCGCTCAGAGCCTGTCCATAGAAGGCCTTGGTGTCGACCTTGTCCGCCTTGACACGATCATCGATGGCCTGCAGCGCGCCTTTGGGGGCATAGAGAGAGGTCTGGTAGCGATCCCACATGACCAGGTCGGGAACCTGCCCACCCGCAATGGCGGTGAGGAGCTTCTGCTCGACGAGCTCCTGCGCGACGTACTTCACCGTGTACTTGTCCTGGGACTTGTTGAACTTCGCGGTCATCCGATCGATCTGCTTGATCTGATCGCCGGACCAGGAGCCCCACATGGTCACGTCTTGACGGCCCTGGCCGTTCGAGGCCGTGGATGAGGCCGATGAGCATCCGGTCAGGATGAGTGCGGCGGCAGCGAGCGTCGCGGCCGCGCTGAGGAGTCGCGTGGACTTCATTGTCTGTGTCTTTCTCGTAGTGGCGGTGGTGTCGCCGGGTGCGACACCGAGGGATGAGGGTCGAAGAAGAGGGCCATGTCACTTGATGCCGACGCTGGCGATCCCCTGGATGAGCCATCGCTGGGCCAGGATGAACACGGCGAGGACGGGAAGCATCGTGATGACGGTCCCCGCCATGAGCGGGCCGTAGTCGGTGGTGTAGTTGTTGACGAAGCCGGCGAGCCCGACCTGGACGGTCATCATCTTGGGATCGTTGAGGACGATGAGGGGCCACAGGAAGTTGTTCCACCCGGCCTGGAAGCTCAGTAGGCCGAGAACCGCAAGTCCCGCCCGTGTGAGCGGGAAGTAGACCGTGGCGAAGATGCGGAACTCACCGGCTCCGTCGATTCGCGCTGCTTCGCCGAGCTCGTCTGGCAGCGACTCGAAGAACTGCTTCATGAAGAACACGGCGAATGCCCCGGCCGCGCCCGGGATGATGACCGCCCAGTACGTGTTGATGAGTCCCAGGCCGCCGTTGCCGGTGACATCGTTGCCGCCGAGAAGGGGCAAGTGCCGCAGGACGAGGAACGTCGGGATCATCGTGACGATGCTGGGCACCATGAGCGAGGACAGGAACGTGATGAACACCGCCTGCCGGCCGCGGAAGCGGAGCTTGGCGAGCGCGTAGCCGGCCAGAGAGCCGAAGAACAGGTTCGCGACGGCACCGCCCACGGCGACGATCAGCGTGTTCACGAAGTAGCGGCCGTACGGCACCGTGGTGACGGCGTGGATGTAGTTCTGGAGCGTCGGGGACCGTGGGATGAGCGACAGCGAGTTGCTGAGGATCTCGCCCGCCGGTTTGAGCGAGGTCGCGAGCGTCCATACCAGCGGTGCCACCGTGACGATGCTGACCAGGCAGACCCCCAGCCACCAGGCGACCGTCTTGATGCGCCGGACCGTCTGGGCGCGACGCTGGAGCCGTTGCCGGTCGGCGGACACGACTGAAGCGGTCATTTCTCGGCGTCCCTGTTGGTGAGGCGAGCATTGACCAGGGAGAACACGAGGATGATGACGAAGAGGATGAACGACAGCGCGGAGGCGTAGCCCATCTGAAGCGAGCCGAACCCGCGATCGTAGATGTAGTAGACGATCGTCACGGTCGAGTTGCCGGGACCGCCCTTGGTCAGCACGTACGCCTGGTCGAATACCTGGAACGCGTTGATGATCAGCAGCGTGGAGACCAGGAACGTGGTACGCCGGATCCCTGGGAGCACGACGTGGCGGAACACCTGCCACGCGTTCGCGCCGTCCAGCCTCGCCGCCTCCTTGAGGTCGGGCGAGACGCCTTGGAGACCGCCGAGGAAGATCATCATGTTGCCGCCGAACCCGGCCCAGACGCTCATCAGGACGATGGCGAGCATCGCCCAGTGCGAGTCGTAGAGCCAGGCCGGCCCGTTGATGCCGAACCAGCTCAGAACCTCGTTGAGCAGGCCGTGCTGAGGGTTCAGGACCCAGTACCAGACGGTCGCCGTGGCGACGGTGGAGGAGACCACCGGGATGTAGAACAGGGTGCGGAAGACGCGCACAGCCTTGCCGTTGCGATTGAGGAGCAGCGCCGTGGCCAGGGCGATCGCCAGGCCGAGCGGCACGTACAGCACCGTGTAGTACACCGTGTTGCGCAGTGCGATCCAGAAGAACGGGTCACTGGCGATGTCGATGTAGTTCTTGAAGCCGACCCAGTTGAGAGGACCGATGACCGCGTAGTCGCTGAGGCTGACCGTCGCGGCCACGACCACCGGCAACGCGGTGAACAACAGGAACAGCAGGCCCGGCAGCGCGAGGAACAGCCAGGCGGCCCTGGTCTGCTGGGCACGGGTCGCGCTCACGCCGGGACCGCGCTCCCCGACCCGCTTGCGTCGGGGCTCCTTCGCGCCTCGCACGGGCGGCGTCTCCTGCTCCGCGTCCTTGCCGGGTCCACGGAACTGCAGCGGGGTGGTCACGCTCATGCCTGCGCCTGCCCTGCGGTCGCGCCAGAGGGCCCGGCCACCACCGTCCGCAGGCCGGCGATGTCGAGCACGAACTCGCAGAACACAGCGTTCGCCCACGAGAACCAGGGGCGGGTGAACGTGCTCGGATCATCGGCACCGAAGGACTCGTGCATGAGCCCGGTTCCGGCGTGCGTGCTGCACAGGCGCTCGAGCAGCTCGGCTCGCTCGTCGGCGTCGCTCGAGGTGAGCCCTTGCATCGCCAGCGCGAGCGGCCAGATGTTGCGGCCCGGCGTGTGAGGGCTGCCGATGCCGCGCGCCGCGGTGCCCGAGTAGAAGAACGGGTTGCTCGGCGACAGCACGGCGGCCCGCGTCCGCAGATAGAGCGGGTCTCGCGAATCGCACCATCCGAGGAACGGCAGGGAGAGCAGGCTCGGCGCGTTCGCGTCATCCATGACGAGGGCGTTGCCGAGCCCGTCGACCTCGTAGGCCAGGATCCGGCCGTGCTCGCGATGCTCCACTACGCCGTGGGCCCTGATCGCGCCGTCGATGATGTCGGCGAGGGCGGCCGCCTCGGCATGCAACTCGTCGTCGCCCAGCACGCGCTCGGCGAGGACGGCGATGTGTCCCAGCTCGGTGACCGCGAACGCGTTGCCGGGGATGTTGTAGCCGTAGGCGGTGGCGTCGTCGCTGGGCCGGAACCCGCTCCAGGTGAGCCCGGTCGGGGCGACGAGCGGACCGCGGCCGTCGCGCACGAGGGTGTCGGTGGGCAGACGGGGGTCGGGCCGCTGAAACCGGTACGTCGAGGAACGCTCATGGTCCTGCTCGGCCTTCCACACGGCGATGGCCGCCCGGGCGGCGTCGGCGAACCGGAGCAGGTGGTCGGTGCGTCCGGTCGCCGCCCAGAGGTCGTGGGCGAGCCGGATCGGATAGCACAGCGAGTCGACCTCGTACTTGCGCTCCCACACCCATGGCGAGAGCTGAGTCCGGTCGTCGTGATGCCCCGAGCCGTCCGGGATCCGATTGAACGCGTTCGCGTACGGGTCCAGCAGCACGTACTCCAGCTGGCGGCGGGAGACGGACGCGATCGTGTCCGCCAGCGCCGGAGAATCGGCGGCGAAGTGCAGGTACGGCGTCAATTGCGCCGCCGAGTCACGCAGCCACATGGCTGGTATGTCGCCCGTGACCATGAACGTCGTGCCGTCATCCATCGGGGTCATCGTGGTGGAGAGCGTGTCGACGAAGCATCGTGCGAACAGCTCCGCGACCTCCGCCGAGGTGCGCTCGCGCACGGCTGCGACGATCTCCGCGATGAGATCTGAAGAGATGGGTGACACGACGCTCCTTGACAGGGACACGAACGCATCCAACTATATTCATTAGCCAGGTAAGCGCAAGAAGTAGTTTGAGTATACTTTTTTATTCCACGCTTCGAAAATGGTGGAAGGAGCTTCCCGATGCTCGCGAGGCTCCAAGCCCATCCTGTCCGGCCGCTTCGCGGATGTCCGCCGACATCACGCGTGTCAACGGTGTCCCTCGGTCTCGACGAGCACGCCTGCAGCTCGTCTTGGTGCGCAGCGCCCGAGACCTCGGGGGATCGCAACGCCTCGCCCATCCGAGGTCACGCCCGCAACGCCAGCGCGGGCATCGTGTTGTGACGTTTCCCTGATCCCGCGCGTCCACAGGTCGGGAAGAAGGCGGCCGGCGCGGGCTGACACCCGTAACGCGCCGACCGCCCGAGCCTTTTGTAGGGATATACGGGAGGAATCGCATGCTCGCGCTCGTGGTCGTCGCACTGCTCGTCTGGTTGGTGCTCGCCGTTCTCGGCTTCGCAGTCAAAGGGCTGCTCTGGCTGGCCATCATCGGCATCGCGCTGTTCGTCATCACGCTGATCTTCGGGTTCATCCGCCGAGTGTTCTCACGACGCTGAGCGACTGCGACCTCCGCCGCGGGTCTTGCCCGGAGCTCGATGTCATCCACCTCGCGGCTCAACGATCGGATGTCCGGCGAGTGCCGGTCAGCGCCCAACCGAGCCAGAGCCGATACTCCAACTGCGTCAGTAGTTGTCACGTGCTTGCTGGATGATGTTGTGCTCAATTCGACGGCCCGGTGGATCTTTGTGCGCCGTGGCGTCGCCGTCGCCACGCTCGGGACCGAGTGGTTGCGCCATTCACATGCATCTCAGACCGCCCTCTGCCGTCACGGTCTCGTCCTGAGCGCTGCTGATGGACATGGGTGACCGGGTGACGATGAACCCTGGACACCTACAGCGACCTCTTCGACGATGACCTTGACTCCGTTGCAGCCGTACTCAATGACCACGCTGCCCACACAGATGTGGGCAAAATCGTCGTGGAACGACGAGACGGCAGCATCCGATGGCCGCCGTTCCCAGTGTTTTCTAGGTGGAGTAGCGGGAGCGGGACTTGAACCCGCGACACCACGATTATGAGCCGGTGTGCTCGCCGGGCATCACGTCAAGCACGTCAGCGAAGTCGAAATTCTGCAGAATTCCGCGGTTTTCGAGACCCCATCAGAGACATACGAATCACTTGAGTCGAAGGCGGTCGTGTCCAAAGTGCGTCCACGGACTCCGCCCCGAACCCGCGACGCGCCGGTATACTCAGAGTATGACTACCACGATCAAGGTGAGCGACGAGCTTCGCGACCGGCTGAAGGTGCAGGCCGCGCACCACGGCCTCACCTTAGGTGCCCATCTGGCCAGGCTCGCGGATGCGGAAGATCGACGTGAACGGCTGCAATCGCTGAAGACGGCTGTTGCGGCCACCTCGCCAGCGGACGCCGCATCGCATGCGGCGGAGTCGACGGAGTGGGAGCGCGCCGAGCTGACCGACGCAACCTCGTGACGGATTTCGAGCTCGCACCGGGAATTGTTGCCTGGGCATCCCTCGAGCCCGTTCGCGGCCGGGAACAGGGCGGTCATCGCCCGGTCCTCATCATCGCGTCAACTGGATACCTCGACGCCGTCACGACCCTCGTTATCACGGTGCCCATCACGACCACGGACCGCGGCTGGCCGAACCACATCCCAGTCGACGGGCCAAGCGGCCTCGACCGGCCATCCTGGATCATGACCGAACAACCCCGCACCCTTTCACGCGACCGGATTACCGGTGTCGCCGGCCACGTCTCATCCGAGTGCCTTGCCCGGGTGCGCATGTGGCTCGCCGACTTCCTCGACCTCTGACCTGAGTCGTGCCGTTTTAGTGCGCTGTTGCTGGCGTGAGTTTTGCGACGATGTCGGCGGCTTCGCCCACGAGGGGCGTTGTCGCCGTGATCTGTTGGCCGCGTAGTGAGATCACGGCGTCTTTGACGGGGCATAGCGCTCGCGCGACTCGCTTGATGGAGTAACCCGATTTCTGGGTGATGTGGCGGCTGACGGCGAGGGCAGCGAACACGATGGTGAGGTGCGCGTCGATCGAGTCTCTCTCGTGGTGGAACATCGGCCTCGCGCGCAGGTCGGTCTTCGCCATCCGGAACGACGCTTCGACCTGGAACAGGTCGTGATAGGCCTTCACGACCTCCGCCCCGGTGACGGTGAGCGCCGGCAGGTTGGTGACGTAGCCCTTGAGCCCGAGGTACTGGCGGGCCTTCTCGACACGGTCCCAGTCGACCGTGGGCTTCTCGCCGAGCTTCACGAACCGGTCCTTCTTCGCAGCCCGGCGCCCGTCGGCGATCTGCTCGGCGCGTTCGATCTGCTTGTTCAGCGTGAGGTTGTCGCGTTTCTCTCGCTTCCACGAGTACTGCCAGACCACACGCCGCGGCCTCGCCCCCTGGCCGGTGCCCATGCGGCGGGTGGTCTCGAGCACCTGCCCGTCCGAGAAGAGGTTCCCGTGGCGTTCGAAGTGCTCGGCGAGGTCGTAAGGGGCCGACGAGGTGCGGGAGCCGACGATGAATCCGAACCCCGCGTCGTCCAGAGCGTTCAAGTTCGCCGCCGACAGCATCCCGGCGTCGGCGACCACGACGACATCCGTGGCAGTGTGACGTTCCCGGAACTGGTTCAGCACCGGCAGCAGGGTGAGCGTCTCGCCCTTGTTTCCCTCGAACGCGTGGACCTCCAACGGGAACCCGCCCTGATCGACCAGCAGCCCGACAAGGATCTGCGGGCCGACGCGGCGTTCCTTGCTCATCCCGACCTTGCGGAGAGCGTCTTCTCGTTCTGCTTCGAAGTAGAGCGTGGTGACGTCGTAGAGCACGACCGTGAGCGGGCCGTTCCGAGTCGCGTGCGCGAACGCCGCCCGCGCCAGCTGGGAGCGCCAGTCCTCGACGATGCTGCGTTTCATCGTCCGCCAGATCGTCCGCAGCGACGGGGAGGGCAGACCGTGCTCGGCAAGGACCCGGATCGTGTCGGCCTTGCTGGTCGGCTCAATGATCCGCGCCAGCACCAGCTTGCGGAACGTGTCGTTGCCGACCTGACCGAACCCGAGGTCCGCGTACGCGCTCCCGAGAACCTCCCACGGCACCCGAGACTGAGAACCCCGAATCTCCGGTGTCGCGGTGACCTTCTGCGGAGCCAGGCGATCCAGATCGAACGCGAGCTGCCCACCCTGGATCTTCGTGCGCGCCACCTCGAGGAGGAACTCGAGCTCCTGCGGCGTATGCGCCGACCCGATGTGCTCCACGATCTTCTGCACGCCGTACTGCTTCGACGCGACCTGCACCGCCGTCGCTCCCGACCCGGTGCGCACCTTCCGGATGAACAAGCCCACGACGATCGAGTCTAGGACGCCGTTTAGTGCGCCAACGAGACACTAAGCCACCCGCGGAAACCCCGGAAAATCAACGATCCAAGCCCACCGCGCGAGCCAACCCCACCCAAGATGGCACGAGTCAGGTCTGAGGACGGCCTGGTGCCTCATATTGCCGACTGCACGAGATGACACAGCGCCGAGAGGGCGGAGCGGTTATGGCTGGGAGGGGCTGGAGTCCAAGGTTCCGCCGCTGAGCCGGAACTCTTCTGCCACTGGATCGACGGTGAATTCGACGACCTCAACGGCGTGCTGGTTGAGCGCTTGGAGTACCTCCTGGGGTGTCACTCTGAAATACTCGCGCCGGGTATTGACCCTATTCACCCGCTGCTGGGCGAAGGTCTGATGCAGCATGGCTTCGATCCCGATCGCGTCGTCTGCGAAGAACAACGCGTGCACGTCGAATCGGAACGGGACAGAAGCATCCCCGAGCTCGCGCACGCGATCCATAGGGTCGAGTCGCCGTGTCATGCCGATCTTCACCATGTCAGGCCCCAATGATCCGATGTTCGAGATCACGTAGACGTGTCCGGCGCGTACGTTCGCGGAGCGGTACTCAACGTCCTCGAGCGCCTTCTGGACGTCTGCGAGCCGTGCTTGCATGCGCGCAACGCCGTCGGCATCGCCGGCCGCCTGCAATGATTGCAAGGCCGAAAGATATTGCGCCTTCTCTTTCTCGAGCTTTTCTCTTTCAAGCCGAAGCTCTGCCTCAGCCTTTTGCTGCTCACGCAACTCTGCGCGTCGCTCGCGCTCCTGCTCCTTCTCCGCCTGGACGGCTTGCAGGTGCTGCGATGCTAGCGCGAGCTCATTGAGTCGCAACTGTAGGTAGTACGGCGTGATTTGCAAGTTGATCATTGACCCTTGCCGTGCGATCTGGTCCGCGACTTTCGAGAGTCGCTGCTGTGCCGCGGTCAAGTTGCCTGCGCGCATCGTTTTGATGCAGTTTTCGGCTTCGGCATTGAACGCGCGGAGGAGGATCTTGCTCATGTGGTTGTAGTCGTTCCGGTAAGCGTTGACCTGCTCGACGAGCTGGAGACCGGAGCCTGTCAAGTTTTTTGTGTAAGCGGGCGCTTCTTGGTTTCTAGAGGTAGGGCTGGATGCGGTCGGGGTAGGCGAGGGCGAGCTGGGCGAGGGCCTGCTTCCAGTTCGTGGTGATTTGTCCTTCGACGAGGCGTCCTTCGGCGTTGCGTTTCGCGCCGCGGGGTCGGCCGCGTTCTTTGAGCCGGTCGCGGGCTCGCTCGTCCTCGATGTTGCAGATCGCGAGCCAGAGCAGCTTGACGACGGCGTCGTCGGAGGGGAAGTGGCCGCGGTTCTTGATGATCTTGCGCAGCTGGTAGTTCAGCGACTCGATGCTGTTCGTGGTGTAGATCACCCGGCGCAGCATCGGCGGGAACGCGAGGAATGGGGTGAACCGGTCCCACGCGTCCTCGAACACGCGGACCGTGTTCGGGTTCGCCTGCCCGAGGTCGGAGGCGGCGAACTCGGTCAAGGCGACCAGGGCGGCGTCTTCGTCGGCGGCCTGGTAGATCGGCTTGAGCGCGACGGCGACGGCCTTGCGGTTCTTGTAGTTCACGAACCGCATCGCCGACCGGATCAAGTGCACGACACATGTCTGAACGGTCGACTGCGGCCAGGTCGCTTCGATCGCTTCGGGGAACCCGGTCAGCCCGTCGCAGCACACGATGAGGACGTCCTCGACGCCCCGGTTCGCGAGTTGCGCGCAGACCCCGGCCCAGAACTTCGCGCCCTCGGTGGCCTGGATCCAGATCCCCAGGACGTGCTTGATGCCGTCCATGTCGACACCGACCGCGATGTGGGCGCCCTTGTTGCGCACGTGCGCGCCGTCACGCACCTTCACGATGATCGCGTCCAGGTAGATCACCGGGTAGAACGACGCCAATGGGCGCTGCTGCCAGGCCATCACCTCGTCGAGGACCTCGTCGGTGATCTTCGAGATCGTCTCCCGGCTGACCTCCGTGCCGATCGTGGAGACCAGATGATGCTCGATATCGCGGACGGTCATCCCGCCCGCGTAGAGCGACACGATCATGTCATCCAGGCCCCCCACGCGGCGGGAGTCCTTGGGCACCAGAGCCGGTGTGAACGACCCGTCACGGTCTCTGGGGATCGCGAGCTTCACGTCGCCGACGCTGGTGGCGACCGTCTTCGCGGACATGCCGTTGCGCGAGTTCGGATGCAGCCCGGCCTCGGGATCGCCCCTCTCATAGCCGAGGTGTTCCGTCAACTCGACCTGTAATCCGCGCTCGAGGCCGGCCTTGATGAGCTGCTGGATCAGCCCGTCCTTGCCCTCGAGACGAACCTGTCCGGCGTCGATCATCGCGTAGAGGTCATCAAGAGCACCCGACGCTTCGAGCGCCTCCACACCCTCCCGCTGCGCGCGACGGCGCACCTCACGCACCTGCTTGTCAATCATGGTCATCAGTGTCTCCGATCAGTAGAGAGCACCACCCCCCACACAAACGATCTGACACCCTCGGAGACCGTCGTCGATCTCTTCCCGGAACAGCCACTCGTACTTCATCGTCCCGAACCCGCGTTCGCGTGACCCGTTCTGCCCGGGCGTTCTCACCCGGGTGCGCACGTGGCGCAGTTCGGGGTGGGTCGCGATGAATGCTTCGAACGTGAACGAGCGGAACGGGCCGCCGTTATCGGTCACGATGGTCAGTACCGGCAGGATCTCCCCGGTCGTCTCGTCGACCTGACAGTCATCGATCAGCGGATGGCCGAGCAGCGCCTCCGCTTCGGCGAGGGCGAGTTCGACCGCCGCGACGGCGTCGTGCATGTTCGCCGTCGGCGACACGTGAGCATCGAACTCGTACTTGGCCCAGTAGTCCCGGCACGACGCGATCCGCCACGTCCCACCGGCCGTGGTCTCGTACTCGGAGAAGTCGAGCTGCCAGACCTGGTTCGGTCCCGCCGGTTCCTTCGCGAACGCCGTCTTGCGGCGCTCGGCGATCTTGCGACGTTCCCGCTGGTAGTTCGCCTCCAGCAGCAGACCCTCATCGCGCAGCAGCCGCAACACGGTCGCCTGGGAGACCTGATGCCCGTCGTGACGAGTCATCGCCCAGATCTTCCGGTGACCCCACGCGGGGTGCGCCTTCGCATGCCGGATCACGACGTCGCGGACCGCAACGCGAGACGGCTGCGGCCACGGCCCCTTCGGCGGACGATCGGCGCGGGCCTTGGCCTGCCAGCGTCGGAACGTCCGCTCGGGCATGTCGATCAGACGGCAGAACCTCGAAGTCGACATGCCCGCCTCGATGCGGATCACCTCGAGGTCCTCGAAGGGCCCAACCGGCCCTCCGCGCTCTTCTTCCAGACCCGGATCTCGACCGCGGCCTCGCCGAGAGCTTGGGTCAGCTCGGCGACCTCATCCTCAAGCTGCTGCTCCCGGGTCGAGGGCTTCGCCTTGCCCGCCTCGATCCCGGCCCTCCCGCCCTCCAGGAACTGACGCTTCCAGTTCCCTATCGCCTGCTCGGACACCTTCTCCCGACGCGCGGCTTCCGCGATCGAGATCTCACCCTGCAACACGCTCAACACGATGCGGATCTTCTTCTCCGCCGGGATCACCGGGGGACGACTCATAATTCTCAGACCTTCCAATAGGGGCGTTGCCTCAGCAACTAACGACCCCTGCCACTAAGCCTGACGCACGACAGCAGGCAGCAAGCCTCCCCCGCCAGCAACGAGACACTGTCCGCAAGCGGATCCCCGTGAGGTCAATTCATACGTCGAAACGCTCCGGGGTCGTAGTTGGGCAACGGCTTCGACACTGGATGCGACCCAGCGGGTGGCCGCGGGTAGTCCTTGTGGAGCTCTGCCATCCGGTCGATGTTCTCTACAGCGAGCTCGGGGTTCGCCACCCAGAGATTGATCGTGTTGGCGATGTAGCTCCACTCCTCGGTGACGAACTCATCCGTAAGACCCGAAATCGCGCGTTCACCGACCTCGGAACTGACGTAGGCATCGAGGGCCTCCGCGCTCACCTCCCGCGTAGCAATTCGCAAGCGGTAAAGCTCGGAAGGGTGCTCGATTTCAGCGCCGCCATGAACTCGAGCGACAAAGCTCTCGAACGCCCAGTTCGAGAGCATCTCGGCGAACCTCCGACGTCGTGCTCTGTCTGCTGGTCCCTGTTCAAGGTCGAGTGGGATCTGCCAGCTGGTGTATGGCAAGGACAACCCGGCCTGAGAGAGCGGCGTGCCGGGGACCATCGTGAGGTTGCCGCTCGCACCCAACAACCACGTCGCACCGTTTGCATCCCGAAAGTATGCGGCCGCACCGACTGTTAGACCCATACCGCCACCCTCGAATCGGACCAGGGATTTTGGCACCTCCCAGCGTCCAGGCGGAATCGTCTTCGCGGACGACAGCTCATCGCCAGTTTCGCGCACCCTGAAGAACTCCTCGTGGCCCTGGCGGGAATCGCCGAGGCCGAGAACAACGTCATAAATCGGGGCATCCGAGTGATTCGCGATCGCGAAAGTTCCGCTCGGGATGCCGGGTCCGACATTTAGCCAGACACTAATCTGGCCCGCCTGCTTGCGTTCCTCGAATCGAAGACGTTCTCGCCGGTCGCGCCAGCCCAGCCACAGAGCAACACCGGCCGCGAAGGCTGTGGCCAAACCAGTGAACCACGCTGCAAGAACCGAGATACCGGTGATGGCAACCAGCCACCAGGATGAAGCGGTGTCAGGGGCGAGAGAGTTCCCGAGCACGAGCATTCAGCAATCATGCCGAAAGAACGTATGCATCGCAGCCCTCGCTGGTTCAGCTCTGGGACGACGATGTCGGGCGTACGACGCAAACCAGCGGCGCGCAAGTGGATCGTACGAAGACGGATCACTCAGCGAGCGGCCGCTCTTTTGGTCAGCCAGTGACGGAGCTCGCTAGTGCTCGTGAGCATGTCATCGAAGATGCGGTACAGCGTCTCGGAGCGTTCGACCGGCCCGACCGCGTAGCAGGGCTTGCCCAGCCCGTATGCGATGCCCGCCTCGATGTGGGCGGCGTGCCCGGCTGGGAGCACGAGCAGCAAATGGTCTGCTGAACGGAGGGCGTCAAGGTCCTGTTGGAACAGCTCGCGGACGGCAGGGCTGTCGAGGCGTGCTTGGTCCGCTCCGCCAGGAGCTGCGAGAGCTGCCGCATCCTTCGAGTACCCCACACGCACGAAGCAGTAGGAACTCGCGCCAGCTTCATCAAGGGTCGTGAGGACCTGCTCGATCGCGTCACGATTGCGCCAACTGCCCGCCACAAAGAAATCACTCACCCCTCGACCGTATCCGGAGGCGAAGCGCGAGCGTCCGATAGGGGATCGCCCCAGCGCACGTTGCTCGCCTATCGTCTCCGTCCCGGCGTCCATGGGACCCCCGATGCACGCATGGCCCGCGCGATGAAAATGCCCGTAAGGGCACGCCAACTGCAACGTGGTCTAGCGCGACGCCGAGTCACTTCGGGACCAGTCAACGAAGCGTTCCTCGACATGACGACAACGGGTCAAGAGACGAAGGACCACGATGAGATCGATCGAAGCAATGAGAAGAACGCGACGGGTGAAACGGGACCGGAGCCAAGAAAGCCCGACGAATCGAATATGGCAATGCACGCAGGCACTTTCAGTGGCACCCCGGTTTGACGGGGTTACGTGTAAACCTCCTTGCATGGGAAATCGGGGGGTCTCCGGCAAGGCGAGACGACGCACAGACTCGTACGAGCGGCAGCGGCGCCAGCACGACGCAGCGGCCCTCCGGCATGCCGCAGAGCAGGAGCATGCGGCCGCACAGCGGCACGCCGCCGCCGCGATGACCGAGTTAGAGGATAGGTGGGGCACGCGCGGCGACGCCCTCGATCGGCTCGGTCACCTCGAGCGGACAATCGGTCGACTCCAGGCTGAGCAGGATGTTCTGAGTTCCGAGCGTGACGAGTTGATCAGCAGCCTTCGGCAGGTGGGCGAGAGCTGGAACTCGCTCGCCTCAAGGACTGGGCTGAGCCGGCAGGCCCCCAGCCAACGAATTATCAACGAGAACCGGAGGACGATCTGATGGGCAGCATCACCGGATACGACACCGCGGCACGGAAACGGTACCGGGTCAGGTACCGGAAGCCGGATCACTCGCAGACCGATAAGCGTGCGTTCCGCACCAAGCACGAAGCGGAACTGTTCCTCGCGTCGGTGGAGATGAAGAAGGCGACCGGCGAATATGTCGACCCGGCCGCCGCACGCGCAACGATCGGTGTACTGGGGGCGGCATGGCTGGCGTCCCGGTCGCATGTGAAGCCGTCGACGGCGTACGTGTACGAGTCCGCATGGCGGCTGCACGTGGAGCCGTACTGGGGTGCCACGATGATCGGCGCATCCGGCACAGCGACGTTCAAGCCTGGGTCACCCAGCTCGGCGCGGGAAACGAAGGGAGGAAGCCGAAGTCGCCAACCATCGTGCGCCGCTGCCACGACATCCTCGCCGGCATCCTGGAGACCGCCGTCAGGGACCACCTGATCCCCTCCAATCCCGCCCGACGAGTGAACCTCCCCCGCCGCATCTCCCGACCCCACACCTACCTGACCAACGACCAGGTCGCGCAGCTCGTCGCCGCCAGCGGTGAGCACGCGACGGTCATCGCCCTACTCGCCAACACCGGCTTGCGGTGGGGTGAGGCATCCCCGCACTCCGGGTCAAGGACATCGACACGCTCAGACGCCCACTGATGGTCGTGGAGAACGCGGTCTACGTGAATGGGTAGATCTCGGTTGGCACACCCAAGACCCACGAACGACGCAGCGTCCCATACCCGAAGTACCTGACCGTCCCGCTCGCCGAGGCGTGCGAAGGCAAGGGCCGGGATGACATCGTCTTCGACGACGGGCGCGGCGGCTACCAGCGCACCCCGACCATGGTCGCCAACTCCTGGTGGGATGCCGCGCACGCGCAGGCCGGGCTGCCGCCGATGACGATCCACGACCTCCGCCACACCGCAGCATCTCTCGCCGTCAGCACGGGAGCGAACGTGAAGGCCGTGCAACGGATGCTCGGTCACGCCTCCGCCGCGATGACCCTGGACACCTACAGCGACCTCTTCGACGACGACCTCGACGCCATCGCCGGCCGACTCAACGAGGTGGCCGAAACAAGTGTGGGCAAAATGTGGGCAAAACCACCCTGAAACACAAGAACGGCAGCCCCTCGAGGACTGCCGTTCTCGGTGTCTTCCGGGTGAGTAGCGGGAGCGGGACTTGAACCCGCGACACCACGATTATGAGCCGTGTGCTCTAACCACCTGAGCTATCCCGCCGTGAACCCGCGCGAAGCGGATCTGAGCCCCGAGTCAGGATTGAACTGACGACCCCTTCCTTACCATGGAAGTGCTCTACCACTGAGCTATCGGGGCGCCGCCGGACACCATCGGGCCGTACCGGCAACCGTAAGAGGATACCATCATCCGGCAGGCGGTTCCGCCGTCGCGGCGGCGATCACCCGGTGCAGCACGGCACGCAGGTTCTCAAGCTCCGACGGCTGCATGCCGAGGCGCCGGATGATCTGAGCCGGCACGCGCAGAGCCTTCTGACGAAGACGGCGCCCCTCGGCGGTCAGAGCGACGCGGAGCATCCGCTCGTCCCTCGGATCGCGGTCCCGCGTGAGCAGCCCGGACGCCTCCAGCCGCTTCAGCAGGGGCGACAGAGTCGCAGGCTCCAGCTGCAGCGCCCGGCCGATCCCGGCCACCGTGCGCGGGCTCTCCTCCCACAGTGCCAGCATGACGAGATATTGCGGATGCGTCAGGCCCAGCGGCTCGAGCACCGGACGATACAGTGCGATGACGCTTCGCGAGGCAACCGCGAGCGCGAAGCACACCTGACTCTCCAGCCTGAGCAGATCATCCGTCGCCGGCTCCACGTCTCCGGGCTCGGATGTCGCCTGCCCGACCGTGCTCCGAGTGCTCCCCATCATCGCCACCTCCGTCACCATATGTTATGCTCACACTAACAGTTAGTACACTAATGATTAGTGTGAAGATGAACGGAGCACGACGTGGCTCGCGAACACTGGAGCTGGTACGAGAAGTTCAACCGAGTGGTGCGCACCTTCACGGGACCGGCACAGCTCGGAGCCGGCCATCCGGAGGCACCCGACGTGCGTCGCCCCGACGCCGCGTGCCCGCTCTGCGGAGCCCCGATGACCGAGCACGTGGTGGAGCGCTCCGCCGACCAGCACACCGCGAGCCGGCTCGTGTGCCCCGATCCCCGCGCGGCCTGAGGACCCACCCGTCGCCCTGCGGCCGGCGTGACGACCGCCCCGAGATCGAACACCGTGCGAGCCGGAGCATGGCCGAGGCGTCGGCGCATCGGCGGCTTCCCGGGGATCCGCCGCGACGGGCCCGCAGCAGGGCTCGACAATGGCGCCGGTACGTTTGCGCATACGGTGGACTCATGACCGAGACGCAGATCGAGCCCACGGCCGCTTCCGAGACCGACCCTTCGGCGACCCGCACCGACCCACCGGCCGAGTGGTGGCGCACCGCCGTCATCTACCAGGTGTATCCACGCTCCTTCGCCGACGCCGACGGCGACGGCATCGGCGATCTGCCCGGCATCACCGCTCGCCTTCCCCGGCTGCGCGAGCTGGGGGTGGACGCCATCTGGCTCTCGCCGTTCATGACCTCGCCACAACGTGACGCCGGCTACGACGTCGCCGACTACCGCGACGTCGATCCGTTGTTCGGCACCCTCGCCGACTTCGACCGCATGCTCGCCACCGCGCACGACCTCGGACTGCGCGTCATCATCGACCTCGTTCCCAACCACACCTCGTCGGAGCACACGTGGTTCAAGGAGGCGCTGGCGTCGCCGGAGGGAAGCGAGGCACGCAACCACTACCACTTCCGCGATGGCCGTGGCGAGCACGGCCAGCTGCCGCCCAACAACTGGGAGTCGGTCTTCGGCGGTCCGGCGTGGACCCGCGTCGTGAACCCCGACGGCACCCCGGGACAGTGGTACCTGCACCTGTTCGACGAGGGCCAGCCCGACCTCAACTGGGACGACCCGTGGGTGCGCGAGCAGTTCCGCGGCATCCTGCGGTTCTGGCTCGACCGCGGAGTGGACGGCTTCCGCATCGACGTCGCCCACGGCATGGTCAAGGCCGAGGGGCTCCCCGACTACACGCCGGCCGAGCACGAGGGCACGCTCAGCGGGGCGAGCGTCACGCTCGAGCCGGACATCAGCGGCGAGGAGCCGACGGCGCCGTTCTGGGGTCACGAGGGCGGCCACGAGATCTTCCGCGACTGGCACCGGGTGCTCGCCGAGTACGACGGCGACCGGGCGCTCTGCGGCGAGGCGTGGGTGTCCCCGCTGCGCAAGCTCGCGCGATACGTGCGTCCCGACGAGATGCAGCAGACCTTCAACTTCGTCTACCTCGAGACGCCGTGGAACGCGGACGCCCAGCGCAAGGTGATCTCCGAATCCCTCGCCGCGTTCGGCGAGGTCGGCGCGCCCAGCACCTGGGTGCTCTCCAACCACGACGTCATCCGGCACGCCACCCGGTTCGGACTCCCCGCGGAGACCCCGCAGGGCCACGGCATCGGGCCGAGATCGCCGATCCGCCCGGACACCGCGCTCGGCCTGCGCCGTGCACGTGCGGCCACCGCGGTGATGCTCGCCCTGCCGGGATCGTCGTACCTGTACCAGGGCGAGGAGCTCGGCCTGCCCGAGGTGATCGACCTTCCCGACTCGGCCCGCCAGGATCCGACCTGGCTGCGCACCGGCGGCGAGCGCTACGGTCGCGACGGGTGCCGGGTTCCGATCCCGTGGACGGCGGAGGGCCCTTCCTTCGGCTTCAACGACACCGGCAACAGCTGGCTTCCGCAGCCGCCGGAGTGGGCGGCCCTGGCGCGCGACGTCGAGGACGCCGACCCGGCCTCGACCTTGTCGCTGTACAAGAGGCTCCTGGCCGAGCGCGCGAGCCGAGGGCTCGGGGCCGGAGCGCTCGAGTGGCTCGACGGATACGACGACGAGGTGATCGCATTCCGCAACGGCGACGTGACGGTGCT
>JAATFB010000025.1 GCA_015655415.1 Actinomycetales bacterium | reverse complement strand
GGCCGTGTCCGACATCAAGGGCGGAAAGATCGAGTTCCGCGTCGACAAGCACGCGAACGTGCACTTCGTCGTGGGCAAGGCCGGGTTCACCGCCGAGCAGCTCTCGGAGAACCTGAAGACGGCTCTCGAGGAGGTCGTGCGCCTCAAGCCGTCGGCCGCCAAGGGCCGTTACATCCAGAAGGGCGCGGTCTCCACCACATTCGGCCCGGGCATCCCGCTGGACGTCAACGCGATCTGAGCGGGCGCGGAATCCGGTCGGCGCGCCGGTCGGATCGCGTGGGCGCCGCCTCACGCCATGCGGATCAGCTTCTTGTTCGCGAACTCGTCGGCGCCGAGTCGTCCCAGCTCGCGTCCCGTGCCGGAGCGCTTGACGCCGCCGAACGGCAGCTCCGCACCGTCGGCGAGCACGAGGTTGACGAACACCATGCCCGCCTCGATCCGGTCGGCCACACGCTGCGCCTGCTCCGGGTCGGTGGTGTAGACGTACGATCCCAGGCCGAACGGGGTGTCGTTGGCGACCTCGATCGCCTCTTCCTCGTCTGCGACCCGGTACACCGACGCCACCGGCCCGAAGAACTCCTCGTGGCGGGCCGGGTTGTCGCGGCCGATGCCGGTGAGCACGGCTGGGGCGAAGAAGTTGCCATGCCGTTCGCCCGTGGCGTGCAGCGTCGCGCCGTGCGCGACCGCGCGATCGAGCTGATCCTGCAGGCGGTCGGCGGCGGCGGCGGAGGACAGCGGGCCGAGCGCCGTGTCAGGGCGCGTCGGGTCGCCGGGCTGCGAGTCGGCGAGCGCGGCCGTGAGCTTCTCCAGGAACGGCTCGTAGAGCCGGTCGACCACGATGAACCGCTTCGCCGCGTTGCAGGACTGCCCGTTGTTGTCGAGCCGCGCCGCCGCGGCGTCCGCCACGACGGCGTCGAGGTCGCCGGTCGACAGCAGGATGAACGGGTCGGAGCCGCCTAGCTCGAGTACGACCTTCTTCAGGTTGCGGCCGGCGGCCTCGGCGACCGCCGCCCCGGCCCGTTCGGAGCCCGTGAGGGACACGCCCTGCACACGCGGGTCCGCGATGACCGATTCGATCTGAGCGTTCGTCGCGAAGACGTTGACGTAGCCCCCGTCGGGGAAGCCGGCGTCGCGGAAGATCCGTTCGATCGCGAGCGCCGACTCCGGGCACTGAGGAGCGTGCTTGAGCAGGATCGTGTTGCCCAGTACCAGGTTCGGCGCTGCGAATCTCGCCACCTGGTAGTAGGGGAAGTTCCACGGCATGATGCCCAGCAGCACCCCGAGCGGGCTGCGCCTGATGACGGCGCTGCCCTCGCCGGCCAGCAGCCGGATGGGCTCGTCCCGGAGCATCTCGGGAGAGATGTCGGCGTAGTAGCGGTAGATGTCGGCGGCGAAGTCGACCTCGCCGTATGCCTGGGCGATCGGCTTTCCCATCTCGCGCACGATGATCGCCGCCAGCTCGTCCCTGCGCTCGACGTGCAGGTCGCCGACCGTGCGGACGAGCTCGGCGCGCTCGGCGACCGTCGTGCCGGTGCGCCAGTCGCGATACGCGGCATCCGCACGCCTGACCGCCTCGCGCAAGCCCTCGTCGGTGATGGTCGCGTATTGCCTGACGACCTCGCCCGTCGCCGGATCGGTCACCGCGTAGTCGCCCATGGGAGCCCCTTCTCCATCGCTGCAGTGCGTACGCCGTCCGACCACGCGGCGGGAGCCGGATCGGATGTCCGTGCCGGCGTGCGCACTCGGGTTTCAGCCTAGGCCGACCGTCGTGGCACGGGCGCGAGGCAGCTCCGCCTCTCGACCCACCGGGGTACGGTCCATCGAGCGTTATCGTGGGCGCATGACATACGTGAACGCGGCCACTCTTGGCACGATCCCGGGGCGACGGGACGAGCTGGTGAGCAGGCTGACGCAGCGCAACGACACGCTGAGGTCGCTCGGCTGTCTCGCGTATGAGGTGGGCGTCAGCGATGAACAGCCCGACACCGTCTTCGTGGTGGAGTTCTGGGAGAGCGCCGCCGCCCACCGGGCGTCATTGCAGCACTCCGACGTGCGCGCCGCCGTTGCGCAGGCCAGGCCGCTGCTGAACGGCGAATTCGGCGGGTTCCGTTTCGACGTGGTGGGCTCGCCGATCCGCGACTGACCCATCGTGGGCCGCGTTCGCCCACGGGGTCCGGCGGGATCGCCCCGCGCGCGGGGCCTCGGGACTGTGGCACGGAGACCGTCGCGGCCCGCGATAGCGTGTCATCCATGGAGGAGACGACGATCCGCCGTGCGGCATCTGACGACGTCGACAGCCTGGCCTTCCTGGCCGCCGCCACATTCCCCCTTGCCTGTCCTCCGCACACCGCCCCGGAGGACGCGGCCGCCTTCGTGCTCGAGCACCTCTCGGCCGCCGCCTTCCGCCGTTATCTGGACGACCCTGACCGCATCGTGCTGGTCGCCGAGCAGCAGGGACGGATGATCGGCTACACGATGCTCGTCGTGGGCGAGCCGCAGGACGAGGACGTCGCCGCAGCGGTCGTCCTGCGCCCGACCAGCGAGCTGAGCAAGTGCTACGTGGTGCCCGGCCAGCACGGGAAGGGCGTCGCCGCCCGCCTGATGCTGGCATCGCTGGATGCCGCTCGTGAGCGCGGCGCCGCCGGCATCTGGCTCGGCGTCAACCAGGAGAATCAACGGGCTCAGAGGTTCTATGTGAAGAGCGGCTTCCGCAAGGTGGGCCGCAAGCGCTTCAGGGTCGGCGAGCGGTGGGAGGACGACTTCGTGTTCGAGCAGTCCCTGAGCGCCGGGGCGCACGGATGACGGCCGCCGGCGGTCCCTTCGAGTTGAGCGTGCGCGTCACGGCCGGCAGCAGGAAGGGGCCGCTCGTGAAGGAGGCCACGGGCCATCCCGACGTCGACCTCCTGGTCTTCGTTCCCGACCGGGCGGTCGATGGCCGAGCGAACACGGCGGTGTGCAGGGCGCTCGCCGGCCACTTCGGCGTTCGCGCCGGCGACGTCAGGATCGTGCGCGGGGCGTCATCGCGCCTGAAGCGGGTGCGCATCGACGCCGAACCGCCGTCCCCGCGGGGATGACGCGGAGCGGTCAGACGCGACCGGAGGCGAGCGTCGAGATCAGCTGCCCCGCGAGGGACACGAGCACCGCGATCTCGTCCTCGTCGCGATCCACCCAGCGGCACTCCGGCTCCTCGACCGGCACGAAGCCGTCGTGCCGCTCCCACACGAACAGCGTGCGATCGGCGCCCAGCACGTACTGCTGCCACCACACCTGACGCAGATAGTGGCGCGGTATCCCACGCCATCGCTTGTTCGTGGTCTTGATCTCGGCGAGCACGAGGCCGTGGTCGCGCAGCGCGAGGCCGTCCGGCGTGGCGAGGTGGCGCCTGTCCCGCTCGGCGTGGAACAACGCGTCGCTGGGGGCGATGCCGTGCTCCCGTTGCACCCACCGGGCGATCTCCGGCTCCCGCGCCTTGCCGTGCTCGGTGTAGGCATTCCCGCCGAAGCCGGTGCCGTGCACCTTGGCCCGCGCCGCGGCGAGCACGGATGCCGGCGTCGACAGCTTCGCGACATCGGTCGCCGTGATGCCGCGGGCGCGGGCACGCAGCCATGCGACGCGATCGGAGGCGTGGGCGAGCACGCGGCGCTCGTGCGGAGGGACGAGCGGAGACGGGACGCCGGCGACCCGCGCGAGGGGGTGGACTGTGCCCTCGGCGGCAGGCGGTGTGCTGACGCTCTCCTCGTCGAACAGGGAGAGCATCGCGTCGGCCACCGGTACATTCTGGCGCACGCTGGCGCCACTACGGGGGTTCACGGCCGGGGTGTCCGCCCGCCGGGCGGGTCTCGCCGGACCGGCCTCACGTGCGGAGCGCGACGTCGATGCGCTCCGGCGACAGCACGTGCTCGATGACCAGGTGAGCGGCGCCGATGGCACCGCCCAGGGCACCGGCACGCGCCTGGACGATCGTCAAGTGCTGCGTCGCCAGCGGCGTGGAGCGACGGTAGACGACCTCGCGCACGCCGGCGAGCAGGTGCTCCCCGGCGGTTCCGATGCTTCCGCCGATCACGATCACCGACGGGTTGAGCAGGTTCACCGAGGTGGCGAGCACCTCGCCCACCGCCCGGCCCGCCTGCCTGACCGCATGGACGGCACGTCGGTCGCCCCGATCGAGCAGTGCCACCACGTCGGCGCTCGTCGCCGCGGGATGCTCCGGCGTCGACAGCGCCGTGGCGAGAGCGGTGCCGCCCGCGATCGCCTCGAGGTCCCGCTCGTCGCCCACCGGGCGCTCCGAATCGCGCGAGTAGGGCACCTGGACGTGACCGATGTCACCCGCCGTCCCCTGGCCGCCTCGCTGTAGCCGGCCGCCGCTGATGATCCCGGCACCGATGCCGGTCGAGACCTTCACGAACAGCAGGTCGGATGTCCCCGGCCACACCGTCGCGTGCTCGCCGAGCGCGAGGACGTTGACGTCGTTGTCGACGAGGACGGGCCCGACGAACCGCTGCTCGATGAAGCCCGGGATGTCGAATCCGTCCCAGCCCGGCATGATCGGCGGCTTGTTCGGCCGTCCAGTCGAGTGCTCGACCGGACCGGGAACGCCGATGCCGACGCCGAGGACCGCCTTCTTCTCGTGGCCGCTCGTGCGCAGCACGCGCAGGGCCGCGGCGACCACCCAGTCGAGAACAGCCTCGGGGCCGGTCGCGATGGAGAGTTCGCGTCGTTCGCTCGCCAGCACCGTCCCCGCGAGGTCGCACACGGCGACCAGGCCGTGTGTCGCACCGAGATCGACCGCGATCACCGCCCGGGCCCGGGGGTTGAAGGCGATCCGCGCCGGCGGCCGTCCTCCGGAGGAGGCCGCCTCGCCCGCGGGGACCAGCAGGTCCGCGGCAAGCAGCGCGTCCACGCGCGACGACACGGTGGACCGGGCGAGTCCGGTCAGCTGCGTCAGCTCAGCCTTCGTGCGAGCACGCCCGTCGCGGAAGATCTGCAGGACCGCGCCGACTCCGGGACTGGCACCGGGGGCCGGCTGCATCCGTGGCTCGGTCGCGGTCATCGCTCCTCATTCTCCGCCCTGTGCGTGTCACGGCCTGGTCCACCGGTCCGCGCTCACGCCGCGGGGGACCGGAACGCGCACGCCCGCGCTCCGGGCATCGCCTAACACTACTGTCTCGGAGCGGCGCCCTTAAATATTCCGATCCTGCAACTTTTGGTTGCTCATCGACGTAAGGGTCGGTAGTGTGATCTCGCACAAGGCATATATGCCCTGTGCATATAAGCATCAATGATGGTGCCCGATGGTGGGAGGTCCTCCAATGGCTGATGGGAAGGCGAGACGGTCGCGTGTCCCCGGCGCAAGGTTCGGCGCGGACCGTCCAGCGGGCATCGGCATCGTCGGATGCGGGAACATCTCGCGTCGCTACGTGCAGGGCATGCGGCGCTTCCCACAGCTGCGCGTAGTGGGATGCGCCGACGTCGTGGCCGAGCTCGCGTCTCGACTGGCCGCCGAGTCCGGCATCGAGGCGTACTCCTCGATCGATGCGCTCCTCGCCGACCCCGCGGTGGACGTCGTCGTCAACATCACCCCGCCGTTCGCGCACGCGTCGGTGTCGATCGCCGCGCTCGAGGCGGGCAAGCACGTGTACGTCGAGAAGCCGATCGCCTCGACGCTGGCGGAGACCGGCGCCATGTTCGAGGCCGCGGCGCGCGGTGGCCTCCTGCTGGGTTCGGCCCCCGACACCTTTCTGGGAAGCGCGGGGCAGACCGCGCGCGCGGCGGTCGATGCGGGCGCCATCGGCGAGCCGATCGGAGCGACGGCCTTCGTGAGGCACTCCAAGGCAGAGCTCTGGCACCCCGACCCGACCTTCCTGTTCCGACCCGGCGGCGGCCCGGCCCTCGACCTGGGGCCGTACTACGTGACCGAGCTCGTGAACCTCCTCGGCCCGGTGCAGAGCGTCGCCGGCTTCAGCCGCATCGGCGCGCCCATCCGCACAGTGACCGCACCGAACCGCCGGGTCGACACCATCGAGGTCACCACCCCGACGCACGCCGTCGCCGTTCTTCGCATGGCATCCGGCGCGATCGTGAGCACGATGCTGAGCTTCGACGTCTGGGACAGTCACCTCCCGTTCATCGAGGTGTACGGCGAGCACGGCACCATGTCGCTTCCGGATCCGAACGGCTTCGACGGCGACGTCTGCGTGCACACGCACGACGCCGAGTCGTGGACGGTGCTCGATCCCGTGCTACCGCCATCTGGGGCATCCGACGACACCAGCGTGCAGATGCTGCGCGGTCTCGGGGTCGCCGATCTGGTCGACGCGATCGACGGGGAGCCGCACCGAGCCAGCGCGGCACTCGCCCGCCATGTCCTCGAAGTGCTCGAGGCCGTCGACACCTCCAGCCGCACCGGCGCCGTGGTCCGCGTCGCGAGCACGGTCGACCGTCCGGCACCTCGCATCCCGATCCCCGAGGAGGCCCGCTCATGACCGGGACGTCCGAGTACGGCGTCGATCTGATCACCTTCTACCACCCGTCGTTCTGGGGCGTGGGGACGCACGACGACCTCCTGGCACTGCGCCGCAAGGATCCCTCGGCCATCTGGACGCGAATCTTCGACGCACTGGCCGAGGCCGGGATCACCGCCATCGAGCTGACCTTCCCGCCGGCCGACATGGCATGCGCGATCGAGGCGTTCGGCTCGGCGCGCGGCTTCCGGCGCGAACTGGATCTGCGAGGTCTGCACGTCAAGAGCGGCTTCCATGTGGCGTTCGGCTGGGCACCGGGCGCCGACGTCTCCGCCGAGGTGGACGCGGCGATCGAATACGCGGAGTTCCTGGCAGCGGCAGGCGGCGACACGCTCGTCGTCGGACCCCCTCTGCGGCGCACGCGGGACGCGCGGCCCCCGCTGTTCATCGATCTGCCGTTCGCGTCGGCCGTCGCGGACGTGGCCCACGCCGTCGGCGACGCCACGCTCCGGGCCGGCGTCCGCACAGCGGTGCACACGGAAGCGCACTCGATGCTGTGCACCAGGCGAGACGTGGACCTGCTCATGACGATCACCGACCCCGAATACGTGTTCCTCTGTCCGGACACCGCCCACATCACCCTGTCGGGCAGCGATCCGGTCGAGACCGTCTCGGCTCACCGCGAACGCGTCGTCATCGCGCACTGGAAGGACGCCGTCGGCCCCATGCCGTCGGGCATGTCGATCGACGGCTCGATCCATGTGGCACACCGGCAGTACATGTGCGCCCTGGGCAGCGGCGTCGTGGACTGGCCCGCGTGGGCCGCCCTGTACGACCGCACGGCCGGCAGAGATGTGCGACTGCTCGAGCTCGACGCGGTGCCCGATCCCGTCGCCGAGATGCGCAACGCCAAGGCGTTCGCCACTGACATCGGCGTCTGAGCCGCGGTCCCATCATCCGAACCCCCACACACCCCTCGACCGATCGGAGTTGATCTCGATGAAGACACACGGCACCCGCCGACTGCTGGGCGCGATGGCGACGACCGCCGCCGCCGCACTGATCCTCAGCGGCTGCGCCACCCAGGAGCAGGCCGAGGGCGGCGGCTCGGGAGACAGCTCGTACTACAAGGCCGCCGTCGCCGAGGCGAAGAGCCTGGCGAAGGGGCAGAAGCTCGCACCGTCGATCTCGATGATCGGTGCCAACAGCGGCGTCGAGGGCCAGACCCTCCAGCAGGTCTACAAGGCGTTCACCGCTGGGACCGGGACCAAGGTCAACTACACCGGTTCGTCCGACATCAACAACATCGTGCAGTCACGCGTTCAGGCGGGCAATCCACCCGACATCGCCGACATCTCCATGGGAACGGCGACCACCTATGCCAAGGCGGGCAGGCTGATGGATCTCACCAAGGTCATGGGAGCGGAGCTGAAGAGGAACTTCAGCCCGGCGCTGCTGGAGGACGCCTCGGTCGACGGGCGGGTGTTCGGGGTGTACCAGGGATTCAGCAACTTCATGCTCTGGTACAACCCGGAGCAGTACACGGGTCCCGAGAACCCGACCAGCTGGAAGCAGATCACGGACTGGACCGACGCGCAGGCGGCGAAGGGCATCCCGGTGTGGTGCGCAGCCCAGAACGCCGGCGCCTCGAGCGGGTTCCCCGGTGCGCAGTTCATCGAGAACCTGTTCCTCAAGGAATACGGGCCGACTCTGTACAAGCAGTGGGGCGAGGGCGAGCTCGCCTGGACCAGCCCCCAGGTCAAGAGCGCGTTCCAGCGGTTCGGGGCGATCATCGGCAGTGACAAGAAGGTCAGCGGCGGAGTCGCGAGCATCCTCTCCGCGCCGATCGCCACCGGCTACAACGGCCTGACGGCCAAGCCCGCCACGTGTCAGGCGGTTCTCTGGGGCTCCTGGGTCCCCGGCCTGATCGGCTCGAGCGCCGTACCGGGCAAGACCATCGACTTCTACCGGGTGCCCGCCGTGGACCCGAGGTATCGGAACGACGAGCTCTTCCAGTCCACGACGAGCGTCGCCTTCAACGACAACGCGACGACGCGCACCTTCCTGCGGTTCCTGGCCTCCACCGCGGCCCAGCGCTACCTCGCGTCCCTGGACCGCTGGCCGGTCGCGAACGTGAACGTTCCCGCCAGTACGTACAAGAGCAGCACCCTGCAGAAGGTGGCGAAGACCTACTTCGGGTCGAGCGACGTCGCCCTGCAGGTGGGGCCGAACTCACTGGCCGACGCCGCGACGACGAACGCGTTCTACAAAGGGGTCGTGACCTACCTGCAGGATCCGTCGTCGCTGGACTCGGTGCTGCAGTCGATCCAGTCCGCCTCGCACTGACCCCTCGACAGCACTGGGGCCATCGATGGGCAATCTCATCAACAGCGTTCCGGCGCTGATCATCATCGGCGCCGTAGGGATACCGATCGTCGTCTACCTTCTGCTCGGCCTGGGGGAGCGGATCGCGTCCGTGCTGCCGGCGCGTCTCGGGCGGGGCGTGCGCCCCTGGCTGTGGTTCTTCGGACCACTCGTCCTCATCGTTCTGATCCTGCTCTACCCGCTCGTGGCGACGATCGCCTATTCCTTCCTCGACGCGGACGCGTCGAGGGCGGTAGGGCTCGGGAACTTCGCCTGGGCCTTCGAAGGCACGATGCTCGGAGTGATCGGGAACAACCTCGTCTGGCTCGTCGTCTTCCCGCTGGTCACGCTCGTGCTGGCCCTCGTCGCGGCGATCCTTTTCGACCGGATCCGGTACGAACGGGTCGCCATCACCCTGATCGTGCTTCCCACAGCCATCTCGTTCACGGCGGGCTCGGTGATCTGGACACAGCTCTACTCGTACCAGCCGAGCGGGTCGACTCAGATCGGCACCTTCAACGCGCTCATCACCCTGATCCCGGATGTCAAGCCGGTGCCATGGCTGCAGACCCCTGTCATCAACAACCTCGCGCTGATCCTCATCGCCGTCTGGCTGTCCACCGGTGTGGCGACCCTGATCCTGTCCGCGGCGGTGAAGAACGTCGCGGGCGAGCTGATCGAGGCGGCGCGTCTGGACGGCTCGGGCGAGTGGCGGATCTTCTGGTCCATCGTGCTGCCATCGATCATGCCAGCCGTGCTGGTGGTGCTCACCACGCAGATCATCGCCGCGCTGAAGGTGTTCGACATCGTCTACGTGATGACGAACGGCAACTACGGCACCGACGTGATCGCCAATCGGATGTACGGCGAGCTGTTCTCGGAGAACGACCTCGGCCGGGCCAGCGCCATAGCCGTGATCCTCCTGGTCGCGGCGCTGCCGATCGTGTTCCTCAACGTCATCCAGTTCAGAGCGGAGTCGCGGTCATGACGACCAGCACCGAGAGCACAGTCACCACGACGAGCCCACCGGCTCGGGGAGGACGCTCAGCCAGGCGAGGCTTCTCGTGGCGATGGCTGGTCCACGGCATCGTCCTCGTGCTCATGATCAGCTGGTTCGTGCCCATCCTCGCCCTCCTCGTCTCCTCGATACGGACCCAGGGCGACGCGGCGTCATCCGGATGGTGGACGGCCTTCGTGCGGCCGTTGTTCACGGCGTACAACTACCAGCTCGCGCTCGAGGAGGTCGGCGTCGCCGGAAGCCTCGGCACCTCCCTGGCCATCGCAGTGCCGGTCACCGTGCTGACCACGGTTCTCTCCCTGATCGGCGCCTTCGCGCTCACCCGGATGCGCTTTCCCGGCCGCACGGCGTTGTCGTTGATCCTCGTCGCGTTGCTGGTGACTCCTCCGCAGATCACCCTGGTGCCGCTTCTGCGCGTCTATCACGCCGTCGGTCTCTCTGGCACGATCCCCGCGATCTGGATCTACCAGGTGGGGTTCACGATCCCGTTCGGGATCTTTCTCGTCCGGGGCTTCATCTCCGGCATCCCCGCCGAGCTGTTCGAGTCCGCCAGCGTGGACGGTGCCACCGTGCTTCGCACGTTCCGGTCGATAGTGCTGCCTCTTTCCATCCCCGTGATGGCCTCACTGGCCATCATGCAGTTCCTGTGGTCGTGGAACGACCTGCTGACGCCGCTGATCTTCCTCGGCGGGTCGAGCGTGCCCGCACCGATCACGGTCGAGGTGGCGGGGCTCGCCCAGCAGACCTCGCAGGGTCAGGGAGCTCTGATGGCGGCGACGTTCCTGTCGATCGTCATCCCCCTTGTCCTGGTGATCGCCCTCCAGCGCTATTTCGTGCGCGGCGTGCTGGGCGGAGCGGTCAAGGGGTGACCGGCCCCAGACCCCTATGCCTCCCCGGCCGCCGGGCCTCGCGCTCGAGAGGCGCACGTCGGGGAGATCGAGAAGAACACGACGAGAGGAACGCGTGGCCATGACGACACGACCATTCGGGTATTGCATCTTCACCTTCGAAGGAGGGGACTGGTCGACCGACGACTTCGAGGGACTCGAGCGCGGGTTCGAGCTCGCGGCCGAGCTCGGCTACTCGTATGTGGAGGGGACCTCCTATGTGAAGCCGGGCCTGCTGGGTCGCGACGACCGGCGGACGGACCTGCAGTTCCTCGACAGGATCGGCACCATCGCCGAGCTCAGCGCGCGGCATCGGATGCCCCTGTCGTCGATCTTCGCCGCCGCGGACTTCGGGACGCCCTCCGAGCGCACGCTCGAGTTCCATCATCTCCAGGTGCTCGCGCGCATCGCGTCGACGCTCGGCATAACCCGGCTCCCCGTGACGGTCGGCATGGGGCGCGACTCGGATGGCCAGCGGTGGTCGAGGGAGCTGGGGCGCATCCTGACCGAGGCGGGAAGGCGGACCAGCGACGTCGGCGTCACGCTCCTGGTCCATCCGCACATCGAGACCCCGCTGGAGACGAGGGCCGACATCGACTCGTTCTTCGATCATGCGGACACGGACGTGATCGGGATGTGCATGGACACCGGCCACATCCTCGCCGGAGGAGCCGATCCGGTCGCGTTCGCCCGGGACTACTCCTCGGTGATCGGATATGTGCACGCGAAGGACGTGAGCAAGGATGCCGCAGACGCCGCGGTGGCCGCGGGCGACAGCCGCGGACGGTACCTGGCGTTCCGGGACGCCGGTGAGGGGGACGTCGACTTCGTGGGCGTCTTCGGCGCCCTCGCGCTGGCCGACTACACGGGGCCGATCCTGGCGGAGAACGATCTCTCGCCCGATCCGGAGGCGGCGATGCGGCGCGCCCACCGCTATCTCGCCCGTGTCCTCGGCGACTGAGCCGGTCCAGAGAGCCGGCCGAGGGCTCGCGCCGGCGGCTATGGCGGACGGCGGCACACTTTTGGACACGTGTCGTCAAAAGCCTGGTTAGATGGACGAGGGCAGCGGATCGTTCACCGAGGCGTCGAGCCGACAGGATGGGCACGCTCCCGACCGACCAGAATCAGAGGAGAACCGTGACCACCTCACCCGTATCCGTGCAGCTCTACACAGTGCGTGAGGCGCTGCAGGACGACCTGCAGGGCACCCTGAACAAGCTCGCCGAGCTGGGCTTCACCCAGGTCGAGCCGTTCGCCTTCACGAGCTTCCCCGGACTGGGCGAGGGCCTGCGAGCGGCCGGCCTGTCCGCACCTACCGCCCACATGCACTTCCTCGGCGAGGGCGACGAGCAGATCGCGGCGATCTTCGACGCAGCGCGCGCACTGGGCATCGGGATCGTGATCGACCCGCACGTGCCCGACGAGCGCTGGAGAACCGCGGACGGCGTCGAGGCGACCGCCGCGGAGCTCAACCACGCCGCGAGAATCGCGGCCGAGCACGGGGTGCGCGTCGGCTACCACAACCACGCCCACGAGTTCGAGAACAAGATCGACGGCCAGAACGCCCTCGAGTACCTGGCCTCCCGGCTGGACCCCGAGGTGGTGATCGAGCTCGACACCTACTGGGTCGCCGTCGGCGGCGAGAACCCGGTCGACGTGCTCGGCCGTCTCGGCGACCGCGTGGTCGCACTGCACATCAAGGACGGTCCCGCCACGAAGGAGACCAAGGACCAGGTAGCCGTCGGGAGCGGTTCCCTGCCGATCCGCGAGATCATCGAGGCCGCTCCGGACGCCTTGCGCGTGATCGAGCTCGACGACTCGCGCGACAACCGCTTCACCGCCGTGGCGGACAGCTTCGCCTACCTCAGCAGGGAGGGACTGGCGTGAGCGGGCAGGGGAGCGCGCCGCACGGCGCGGCCGATCCGTCGGCGGACGGTGCGGATGCCCACCGGACCGGCCCGGTCGGCGTCGGCGTCATCGGGGCGGGCAACATCTCCACGCAGTACCTCACCAACCTCACCGCGTTCCCGGACGTCGATGTCCGTTTCGTGGCGGACATCGACCTGGAGCGCGCGGCGGAGCAGGCCCGGAGGTTCGGTGTGCCCGCCTCCGGGACGGTCGAGGAGCTGCTGGCCGACCCCGCCGTCGAGATCGTCGTCAACCTGACCATTCCGAAGGCGCACGCCGAGGTGGCGCTGCAGGCCCTGGCCGCGGGGAAGAACGTGTGGAGCGAGAAGCCGATCGCGCTCGACCGAGAGAGCGGGCAACGCGTTCTCGCGACCGCGAGGGCCGCCGGCCTCCGGGTGGCATGCGCGCCCGACACGTTCCTCGGCGGGGGCCTCCAGACGGCGCGACGGATGCTCGAGGCCGGGGCGATCGGCAGGCCGCAGACCGCGCTCACTCTCATGCAGCAGCCCGGCCCGGAGTCGTGGCATCCGAATCCCGCGTTCCTGTTCCAGGAGGGAGCAGGTCCGCTCTTCGACGTCGGACCGTACTACGTGACCGCGCTCATCCAGCTGTTCGGCCCGGTGACACGGGTGGCCGCCGTGGCGTCGACGGCGAAACCGGTGCGCACCATCGGCTCGGGCCCGCTCGCCGGACAGACCTTCGAGGTGACGGTGCCATCGCATGTGACCGCGATCTTCCAGTTCGCGGGCGGGCAGACGTCGCAGAGCATCTTCAGCTTCGACTCGCAGATCCGGCGCACGCTGTTCGAGGTCACCGGCGTCGACGGGGCGCTCGAGGTCAACGACCCCAACATGTTCGTCGGAGACCTGGTGCTGCACGACGGATCGGACGAGCCGAAGACCATCAAGGTCGAGGGGGAGACGGCCGCTCGCGGCACCGGCGTCGTCGAGCTCGCTCGCGCGATCCGCGCCGGAGTTCCCGAGCGCGCCAGCGGCGACCAGGCGTATCACGCGCTCGACGTCATGGTCTCCACCATCGAGGCGGCCGAGCGCGGCGAGTGGGTCGACGTGCGGAGCACGTTCACCCCCACGCCGGTCCTCCCGGAGGGGTGGAACCCGGCCGCGGCGACGCTCGCCTGATGGGTGCCGCTCGAGAGGCCCGGGAGGACGGCGCGGGAGCGGCCACCCGGACCGGCGCCGGCCTCACCGCGCCAGCCCGCGTCGGGATCGTCGGCGGCGGGTTCATGGCGACGGTGCACTCCCGGGCGGCCAGGGCGGCTCGGGCGCGACTCGTCGGCATCGTGTCGTCGTCGGCGGAACGGACGGCGCGTGCCGCGGACGAGCTGGGCGTCGAGCGCGCCTTCGCCTCACTCGACGAGCTGCTCGCCGACGAGGGGATCGACGTGGTCCACGTCACGACACCGAACGCGCTGCACGCCGAACAGGCTCTGGCGGTCATCGAGGCCGGCAAGCACGTCGTCTGCGAGAAGCCGTTGGCCACGACGGTCGCCGACGCGCGGGCCCTCACCGAGGCGGCCGCCTCCGCGGCGCTCACGGCCGCCGTGCCGTTCGTGTACCGCTTCCACCCTCTCGTCCGCGAGGCTCGGGCCCGGTTCGCCGCGGGCAACGCCGGAAGGCTGCTGACCGTCTCGGGCACGTACCTGCAGGACTGGCTGCTGGAGTCCGCGGACGACGACTGGCGCGTCGACCCGGTGACGGGCGGCCGCTCGCGCGCGTTCGCCGACATCGGCTCGCATCTCGTCGACCTCGTCGAGTTCATCACGAAAGATCGCGTCGCCCGAGTCGCGGCCGCGAAGCGCACCTTCTTCGCCTCCCGTGCCGAGCACACCGGCATCACCACCGAGGACGCCGTGTCGGTCGCCGTTCAGACCGCCGGCGGAGCGATCGGCACGCTGCTCGTCTCGCAGGCGGCGCCCGGCCGCAAGAACCGGCTGCACGTCGAACTGGCGGGATCGGCGGAGTCGGTGGCATTCGACCAGGAGCAGCCGGAGACGCTCTGGGTCGGCCGACGCAGGGGGACGCTGTCCATCCCGCGGGACGCCGATCAGCTCGCGCCCGACGCGGCGCGACTCGTCACCGCCCCAGCCGGGCATCCGCAGGGTTACCAGGACGCGTTCAACGCGTTCGTGGCGGACGCCTACGCCGCCATGACGGCGCCGATCCCGACGGTCTGCCCCGGTTCGCCGACGGACTGCGCGCCGCGGTCGTCACGGATGCGGTGATCGACTCCGCCGACTCGGGCGCCTGGGTCGACGTACCGGCCTGAGCGCACCGACGCGGGCGCCGGGACGACGCGCCAGACTGAGTGCGGTGCGGGAACGTGCCGACGAGAGGAGAGAACACGATGAAGTATCGCCAGCTCGGTCGATCAGGTCTGATCGTCTCGACCGTGACGCTCGGGACCATGGGCTTCGGGGGCACAGGATGGGCCTCCCCCGTCGGGCACATCGACGTCGACGGTGCACGCCGGCAGATCGGGATGGCCAAGGAGGCCGGCGTCAACCTCATCGACACGGCGGACATCTACTCCAACGGGCTCTCGGAGGAGATCGTCGGCAAGGCGCTGGGATCGGACCGCGACTCCGTGCTCATCGCGACGAAGGTGCGCGGTGCCATGGGCGAGGGCGTCAACGACCTCGGCCTCTCCCGTCACCACATCATCCGGGCCGCCGAGTCGAGCCTGCGGCGGTTGGGCACCGACCACATCGATCTCTACCAGCTGCACGAGTGGGATGGCCTCACCCCGCTGGAGGAGACGTTGAGCGCGCTGGACGTGCTCGTCAAGTCCGGCAAGGTGCGATACATCGGATGCTCGAACTTCGCCGCCTGGCAGGTGATGAAGGCGCTGTGGACCTCCGACCGGCTCGGCGCGGAGTCGTTCGTGAGCCAGCAGCTGTACTACTCGCTCCAGGCGCGCGACATCGAGACCGAGCTCGTGCCGGTCTCGATCGACCAGGGCCTCGGGATCCTGGTGTGGAGCCCGATCGCCGGGGGCCTGCTGTCGGGCAAGTATCGCAGGGGGCAGGACGTGCCGGCCGGCACCCGGCGGTTCGAGGGGTGGAGTGAGCCGCCCGTGTACGACGAGGACAAGCTCTACGACACGATCGACGTGCTCCTGGAGATCGGCGCGGCACACGGAGTGTCCGCCGCACGGGTCGCGCTCGCCTACACGCTCGCCAAGCCGGCGGTCACCTCGGTGATCATCGGTGCCCGCACCGAGGCGCAGCTCGCCGACAACCTCGCCGCCGCCGACCTCGAGCTCTCCGCCGAAGAGCTCGAACGGCTCGACGCCGTGAGCGCCCAGGACCTGCCCTATCCCTACTGGCACCAGGCCAACACGAAGCCATCACGGCTGAGCGCGGCCGATCTCAGTCTCCTCGGCCGCCATCTCTGATGCCCCCGCCGGGGCGGTGGCGGCCGGTCGCGCCCTCCGCACCGCCCCGGCTACGCGAGCTCCTTCACCTTCCCGGCCTTGATGTGCAGTCGGCGTTGCGCACGCCGAGCCACCGCCGAGTCGTGCGTGACGATCACGAGCGTGAGTCCGCGGTCGCGCCACAGGCCCTCCAGCAGGTCCATGATCTCGTCGCGGGTGTCCTCGTCGAGATTGCCGGTCGGCTCGTCGGCCAGGAGCACGTTCGGCTCCTTCACCAGCGCTCGCGCGATGGCGACTCGCTGCTGCTGGCCGCCGGAGAGCTCCGCCGGACGGTGATCGCCGCGGTCGCCGAGCCCCACCGACTCCAGCGCCCTCGCCGCGCGATCCCGGCGTTCGTCCGCCGACACCCCGAGCGGAACGAGCGCCGTCTCCACGTTCTCCAGCGCGGTCAGCGTGGGGATGAGGTTGAACCCCTGGAAGACGAATCCGATCTCCGTGCCGCGGATGCCGGTGAGCCTGCTGTCAGCGAGCGTGCCGAGGCTGGCATCCCCCAGCTCGACGGTGCCCGACGTCGGCCGGTCCAGCGCCCCGAGCATCTGCAGCAGCGTCGACTTGCCGCCGCCGGTCGGTCCCTGGATCGCCACCAGCTGACCGTCCGGGATCTCCAGCGTCACATCGTTCAACGCCGTCACCGTGCGCCCCTTGGCGTCGTACCGCTTCGTGACGTTCTTCAGCCTGTACATGTCATCCCTCCTGTGCGGATGTCGAGCCCGTCGCTTCCCGGACCGCTGGTCACTGCACTGATCGCAGAGCCTCAGCCGGCCGCAGCCGGGACGCCCGCCATCCGCCGATCGCCCCCGCCAGCAGGCCGCCGAGAACGGCCAGCGCGACCGCGAGCGCGATGACCCACGCGGTGACCGGCGCACTCAGGTCAACCTGGGTGGCGGCCGCCGAGCGTGCACCGCTGGAAGCCCCCCCGAACGCCCCGCCGAACCGACCGGTCTGCCCCGTGCCGCCGCCGAATGTGCGTCGCGCGCCTTCCGCCATCGATCCCGCGACGCCGCGGCCGGAGGAGAGCCCGCCGGTGAGCGTGGGGGAGACGACGTTCACCACGAGCACGCCGATCAGGCCGATCGCGATTCCCGCGATGCCTCCGACGAGACCCTGGAGAACGGACTCGCCGGCCACCTGGCCGACGACCCGGCGGTTCGACCATCCGATGGCCTTCAGAGTGCCGAACTCCCTGGTGCGCCGGGTGACCCCGGAGATCGTGAACAGGATCGCGATGAGGAACGCGGCCGCGAGCACGATCACCGACAGCCAGGTGCCGAGGTTCGAGACCAGCTGGCCGGCGCTGCCGAGGGATCCGGAGACGTTCGCGGCCAGATCGGCCTGCGTGGCGACGGTCGCCTTCGGCAGCGCCTTCTGCAGTGACGCCTTGAGCGAGTCGACGGCGCTCGCCGACTCCGCCTGCACGTAGATCGTGGAGACCTTGCCCGTCTGGCTGGAGAGCTTCTGCGCCACATCGAGCGGGATGTACACGTTGGACGCCGTGGCGGAGTCGGAGCCGGTCGGCGACACGGTGCCGACCACCGTGAAGTCCGTGCCGCCGATGCTGAGGGTGTCGCCGACGCCGATGCTCTTCGACTTCGCGTAGCTGGAATCCAGCACCGCGACATGCTTGCCCTCGTCGCTCGCCGCGAGCGTGCGGCCCTTGGCGAGGGTGGTCGCCGACAGCGGGCCCACCGCCCTGCCGCCGGGCGTCATGCCCATGACGGTGAAGGAGTCGACGTCGAACGAGCTGCCGCCCTTCGCGTCGGAGCCGCCGGACGGTGCTGGCGTGGCTCCGGCACCGCCCTGCTGCCGGCTGCCGAAGGAGGGAAGCGTGCCGTCGAACGTCGTGTTCGTGAGCGAGAGCACGGCGGATGCCGCCTCGACGCCGTGCACCTTCTGCACCGTGGTCAGAGACGTCGCCGCCATCGTCTGCGTGCCGAAACCCACGGTGAGACGGGACGAGTGCACCGTGCGGCTGCCGTCGCCCGACGCGTCGCCGGCGCCCGCGCCGAAGTCGAAGCGGGGACCGCGAGCGCCCTGCCCGCCCTGGTCGGTGCCGCTCGGCGGTGTCACGGGCCGGGTGATCGTGATGTCCGTGCCGACGCCGTAGACGGACCGCAGCACTTGGGCCTGGGCGTCTCGCACGCCGGTGGCGACGGAGTTCACGATGATGACCAGGGCGATGGCCAGCGCCATGCCGATGGCGATGATGATGGTCTGCCTGCGGCGGCCGAGCAGCTCTCGGCGCAGGTACGTTCCGAACATGGTGGTCCTCCACGGGGTCGTAGGGGAACCGTAGGCATCCTCGTTGTGGCGCGGCTATGCGGGCGTTGTGCGTTGACCCGGGTCGCCGGCCCCGCATGAGAGCCCGATGGGATGTTCTCAGACTCCGCATAACCCGCCCACAGTCTGTTCGGACCGGGCTTTCGATAATGAGAGTATGAGCTCCCCAGCCACCGACTCCGAACGTGCACGGCTCCGCCCCGCACCCGCCCCGCTCCACCACGCCGACGGCTCACCGATCCGCATCCTCGTCGTCGACGACGAGCGCACCCTCACCGACCTGCTGCAGATGGCCCTGCGGTACGAGGGCTGGGAGGTCAGGTCCGCGGGCACCGGACAGCAGGCTCTGACGCTGGCGCGGGAGTTCAATCCGGACGCCGTGGTGCTCGACATCATGCTGCCCGACATCGACGGGCTGCAGGTGATGGGCCGGATGCGCGAGAACGGCGCGGAGACCCCGGTGCTGTTCCTCACGGCGAAGGACTCGCTCGACGACCGCATCGCCGGGCTGACCGCCGGGGGAGACGACTACGTGACCAAGCCGTTCAGCCTCGAGGAGCTCGTTGCGAGGCTGCGGTCGCTGCTGCGGCGCTCCCGGGCGCTGATCGCCGACACGCAGGACCCGCGCATCGTCGTCGGCGATCTCGTGCTCGACGAGGACTCCTACGAGGTCACCCGCGGCGGCGACGCCATCTCGCTCACTGCCACCGAGTTCGAGCTGCTGCGCTACCTGATGAGGAACCCGCGCCGCGTGCTCTCCAAGGCGCAGATCCTCGACCGCGTGTGGAGCTACGACTTCGGCGGGACCTCCAGCGTCGTCGAGCTCTACATCTCCTACCTGCGCAAGAAGATCGACGCCGGGCGTTCGCCGATGATCCACACCGTGCGCGGCGCCGGCTACATGATCAAGGCGGCGGAGTGACCCAGCGCCGACCCGGGCGGGCCTGGCGGCAACGATGACCGGAACGAACCGGCCCGCACCAGCGCGGGCCGGCGTGACGCGAGGCATGCGATGGCACGCGTGGGCGCATCCGCTGCGCCGCACGACGCTGCGCACCAGGCTCGTGTTCGCCGTGGTGGCCCTCGTCGCGGTGCTGGGCGTGGTCATCAGCCTGGTCAGCGCGCTGTTCCTGCAGCGATATCTCGTCCAGCGGCTCGACGGACAGCTGAGCTATGCCGCCAGCAGGGGCGAGGCCGTCGCCCTCTCGGCGATCGGCACACCGGGCGGCGTCTCCGCCACCGACCTGCTGCGGCAGGTCGTGAGCGCGCGCGGGCTGTCGCCGGGCACCTACGCGGCCCTGATGACGGCCGACGGGCACACCTACTCCGTCTACCTGAGCAGCGACCCGGCCGCCACCCCGCACTCGGCCTCCCCGGACGCGAGCTCCACGATCGCCGCGGTGCCGGACGACGGAACGCCGACGACGGTCGACCTCGGCGGCGACCTGGGCCAGTACCGGCTGGTCGCCGTGGAACTGCCGCAGTCCGCCGAGCTCGTCATCGGCCTGCCGCTCGCCGACGTCAACGCGACGACCGCGCAGCTGCTCACCATCATCCTGCTGGTGACGGCCGTGGCGATCGCGGTCGCCGGCGGCGTTGGCCTGCTGACCGTGGTGCTCGCGCTGCGTCCCCTTGATCGCGTCGCCGCCACCGCGACGGCGGTGTCACGCCTGCCGCTCGACCGCGGCGAGGTCGCGCTCGCCGTGCGCGTGCCCGAGCAGTACACCGATCAGCGAACCGAGGTGGGCCGGCTGGGGGCGGCGTTCAACCAGATGCTCGGACACGTGGCATCCGCCCTCTCCGCCCGTCAGGCGAGCGAGAACAAGGTGCGGCAGTTCGTGGCGGACGCCTCCCACGAGCTCCGCACGCCGCTCGCATCCATCCGCGGCTATGCGGAGCTCACGCGGCGCGCGCCGGAGCAGCTGCCGCCCGACGCGGTGCGGGCGCTGGGTCGCATCGAGTCGGAGGCCGCCCGGATGACGGCGCTGGTGGAGGACCTGCTGCTGCTCGCCCGCCTGGACGAGGGCAGGGAGCTGGATCGCAGGCCGGTCGACCTCTCGCGTGTCGTCGTGGACGCGGTGTCCGATGCCCACGTCGCGGGCCGGGACCACGTCTGGACCGTCGACCTGCCGCCCGATCCGGTGACCGTGCTCGGCGACGAGCCGCGGCTCTACGAGGTCGTCTCGAACCTGTTGACGAACGCGCGCGTGTACACGCCGGAGGGCACCCGGGTGACCGTGGAGCTGCGCGTCGACCGCGAGGCCGGGCGTCCGCACGCGGTGCTGACGGTCGCCGACGACGGCCCCGGCATCCCCGAGGAGCTGCAGCCGGTGCTGTTCGAGCGGTTCGCTCGAGGAGACTCGTCGCGTTCCCGTCATACCGGGTCTACCGGGCTGGGCCTGGCGATCGTGCGTGCCGTCGTGGAGGCGCAGGGCGGCGAGGTCGGGGTGGAGAGCGAGCCCGGGAGCACGCGATTCACCGTCCGGCTTCCGCTGCACGAGTCCGCCGACCCTCCCGCGGCAGCCGTGGAAGACTGATGGCCATGCGCATCGCACTCACCGGAGGAACGGGAAAGCTCGGCAGGACCGCGGTCCGGGTGCTGCGCGAGGCCGGCCACGACGTGACGTCGTTCGACGTCGTCGGCACTCGCGGCAATGGCTTCCTGCAGGTCGACCTCACCGACTACGGCCACGTGGTGGATGCCCTCGCGGGCGTGCACGAAGGCGCGAGGCAGCCCGGTTACGACGCGATCGTGCACCTGGGCGCCATTCCGGCGCCGGGCATCCGCAGCGACGTCGCGACGTTCGAGAACAACATGCTGAGCACCTATCACGTGTTCCAGGCGGCGCGGACCCTCGGCATCCGCAACGTCGTCTACGCGTCGAGCGAGACCGTGTTGGGCCTGCCGTTCGACGAGGACCCGCCCTATCTGCCCATCGACGAGGAGTATCCCGGGCGTCCCGAGTCGACGTACTCGCTGGTCAAGCACCTCGAGGAGACGATGGCGAGGCAGCTCACGCGCTGGGATCCCGGCCTGAAGATCATCGCCCTCCGCTTCTCCAACGTGATGGACCCCGACGACTACGCCGCGTTCCCCGGGTACGACGCCGATCCGAGGAACCGCAGGTGGAACGCCTGGGGCTACATCGACGCCCGCGACGGGGCGCAGGCGATCCTCAAGGCGCTGGAGTCGGAGGCGACAGGGTTCGACGTCTTCATCATTGCCGCGGCGGACACGGTGTCCGACAGGCCCAACACTCAGCTGGTCGCCGCCGAGTTCCCCGACGTGCCGGTGAGGCGCGAGCTCGGCGAGCACGACACCCTGCTGTCCATCGACAAGGCGCGCAGACTGCTCGGCTACGAGCCCCGGCACTCCTGGCGCGACCACCGGTAGGGCTCCGCGGGCGCGCGGACCCGGCGGCATCCGCACCCGGATCAGATCTCGTTCAGCCTGTGCAACAGCTCTGCGAGCATTCTCAGGTCTGCGACGCCCCAGTCGGCGAGGCCGGCGCGGAGCTCGAGCCGGTTGCGCTCGGAGAGGTCCTCGAGCCGCCGTCGCGCCTCGTCCGTGGCCGCGAAGTAGGTGGCCCGCCGATCCGCCGGATCCTGCTCGCGGCGCAACAGCCCCAGCTGCTCCAGCTGGGCCGCCTGCCTGCTCACGATGCTCTTGTCGGCGCTGAGCAGATCGGCCAGGGCGCCCGCGTGCATGGGTCCGGAGCGCGCGAGGGTGGCCAGCATCAGATAGCCTGCCGGCTGGATCCCCGGATGGATGTCCTGAGCCTGCGCGCGCATCCGGTTGCGGAGCTTCACGAACAGCGTGCCGAACTCCCGTTCGACCGAGCCGATCGCGTCGTCCAGGCCGGTCGCGCGGCCCGCTCCGGCCGTGCCGTGGGCGGCGCGATCGCTCTCGGTCATGCTGGGCATCATAGCGAGCGCTGTTCGCCGGACCCCGCGGGTCGCACGCCGTCGCCGGATGGCTCGTGCGCCGCGCCGCCCCGGGCATCGGCGATGGCCTCGGCCGTCTCCAGCGGCTCGACGGCGATGAGCGCCTCCGCGTCGTCGATCACCTCGGCCGCGGCGCTCGCGACCACGCCGCCGGATCCGCGGCCGGGAAGGGATGCGGCCTCCTCGTCGAACTGACGCTCGATCGCGGTCTTGGTGCCCAGCTGGTTGTTCGGGAGCAGGCAGACCGCGATCAGCGTGATCACCGCGAGGGGCACGGCGACGAGGAAGACGAACGCCACGGACTCGCCGTACGACGACTCGACGATCACCCGGATGCTCGAGGGCAGGGAGGAGACGCTGGGGATCGTGCCGCTCTGCAGCGCCTTGCCGATGGCCGCGCCCGCGGGGCCGAGCCTGACGATCGCCTCGGAGAGCTCGTGCGACTTGTCGGCCAGGTGGCCGGAGACCTGCGATCCGAGGATCGAGCCGAGCACCGAGACACCGGCCGTGCCGCCGAGGCTGCGGAAGAACGTCACCGCCGCGCTCGCCACGCCCATCTGCGACGGGGCCACCACGTTCTGCACCACGAGCACCAGGTTCTGCATCACCGTGCCCACGCCCGCGCCGAGCACGAACATGTACACGGAGAGCACCACGTAGTCGGTGTCGTAGTCGATCGTTCCCATCAGCAGCAGGCCCGCGATGAGCAGCACGCTGCCGCCGATCATGTAGACCTTCCACCTGCCGGTGCGGCTGATGATCTGGCCCACGACGATCGAGGCGACCAGTAGGCCGGCGATCATCGGCAGCGTGAGCAGGCCGGACTGGGTCGGTGTGGCGCCGCGAGCCAGCTGCATGTACTGGCCGAGGAACACCGAGGTGCCGAACATGGCGACGCCCACGGAGATGCTCGCGATGACCGAGAACGTGAAGGTGCGGTTCTTGAAGAGGCGCAGCGGGAGGATCGGCTCCTTGACCGTGAACTCCACGACCACGGCGGCGATCAGGGCGACCGCTGCCCCGGCGACCATCCAGAAGCTGGTGGCGGACGCCCACTGGAACTGGCCCTTCTGGCCTGCTAGCGACACCCAGATCAGCAGGATCGAGACGCCGGCTGCGATCAGCACCGCTCCCAGGTAGTCGATCGAGACCTTCCTCGCCGGCCGCTTGGGCAGGTGGAGCGTGGCCTGCAGCAGGATGATCGCCAGGATGGCGAACGGGACGCCGATGTAGAAGTTCCAGCGCCATCCGACCGAGTCGGTCAGCACGCCGCCGACGAGCGGGCCGCCGACGGTGCCCAGCGCCATGATGGCGCCGAAGATGCCCATGTACTTCCCGCGCTCGCGGGGGCTGATGATGTCGGCCATGATGACCTGGCTGAGCGCGGTGAGGCCGCCGGCGCCGACGCCTTGCAGCACGCGGAAGCCGATGAGCGTGTTGGTGTCCTGCGAGAAGCCGGCCAGCGCCGATCCGATCACGAAGATCGCGAGCGAGAGCTGGATGAGCAGCTTGCGGTTGAAGAGGTCGGCGAGCTTTCCACAGATCGGGGTGGTGACCGTGGTCGCCAGAAGGGTGGCGACCACGACCCAGGTGTAGGCGGTCTCGTCTCCCTTGAGGTCGGCGATGATGCGCGGCAGAGAGGTGGATACCACGGTTCCGGCCAGGATCGCGACGAACATGCCCAGCAGCAGGCCGGACAGCGCCTCCAGCACCTGGCGATGCGACATCTTGGGCATGCCGGATGCCGATGGCTCCGGCTTCGCCTGTGTGACGGTGTGCGTCATGGAACTCCTTGTGTGACGAGACGACTCGCGGGAGTCGTCGTGGGTGTGAGAAGGGCGGGAACGGCGCCCGTGGCGCGACGCTGCGTCACAGTTCATTGACGAACGTCAACTATATGCGAATACTTCGCATTAGTCAACTAACCGGCCCAGTCGGGTGGTCATTCCCCGAGCCGTGGCCGTCCCTGTCCCTCGTCCTCGTCCCGTCCCCGTGCCGCGCCGCCGTGCCCCGTCCCCGCCGCCGTGCCTCGTCCCGTGCCCGCCCCCTCGCCCCCTGCCTCGTCCCCCCGCCCCCTCGCCCCGCGCCCCGCCCGGCCCGTCGAGAAGCCAATTGCGGTCGATATGCGCGGGCCGGAACGACGCGAACTGGCTTCTCAGGGAGTGGGAGGAGTGGGAGGGCGGGGAGTGGGAGGAGTGGGAGCGGGAGTGGGAGGAGGCGCGGATAGGGGCGGGGGCGGAAAGGGGCGGGACTGGCGATTTGGGCATCCGGGGCGTGTCGCGTACCATTGAAGAGCCCAAGACCGCCGGTCATCGTCGTGCGTGCACGCCGATCGAAGGTTCTCGAGACAGATGGCATTCGTGCCGCTCGTGATCGAGACGGCCTGCGCAGGTGATGATCGAGACGATGGCCGCACTCCGCGGCATCCGCCACGCTCCGTGCCTGCGCATGGAGCGTTTTTCTTTTCCGGCCGGCCGGGGCGGCGCGCAGCATCCGCAGCGCGCCCCATACGCAAGAGGAGTGGCCATGGCGAACAAGGAAGCCGCGGTTGCCGAGCTCGAGGAGAAGTTCAAGAGCTCGACGGCCGTTCTGCTGACCGAGTACCGCGGTCTGTCTGTTGCGAAGCTCAAGGAGCTCCGCAGGTCCATCAGCACAGACGCGACCTACGCCGTGGTGAAGAACACGCTGACCAAGATCGCGGCCCACAACGCCGGCATCTCGGCATTCGACGACCAGCTCGCCGGACCGTCCGCGATCGCGTTCGTGCACGGTGACCCCGTGAACGTCGCCAAGGGTCTGCGCGACTTCGCCAGGGCGAACCCTCTTCTCGTGGTCAAGGGCGGCTACTTCGACGGATCCGCCCTTTCCGCCGAGGAGGTAGGCAAGCTCGCCGACCTCGAGTCCCGTGAGGTGCTGCTGGCCAAGCTGGCCGGCGCCTTCAAGGCCTCGCTGTTCGGAGCCGCATATCTGTTCAACGCACCGCTGTCGCAGGCAGTTCGCACGGTCGACGCGCTGCGCCAGAAGCAGGAGTCCGCTGCCTAGCATCCGTCTCCCGAGGGAGTCCGGATGCCCGCCGCGGTGAGTACACGAGAGAACACAAGGAGAAGAAAATGGCTGCAAAGCTTTCCACCGAGGAGCTGCTGGAGCAGTTCAAGGGCCTGACGCTCATCGAGCTGTCGGAGTTCGTCAAGGCGTTCGAGGAGACCTTCGACGTCACCGCGGCCGCTCCGGTCGCCGTCGCGGCCGCCCCCGCTGCCGGCGGTGCCGGCTCCGAGCCCGCCGCCGAGGAGGAGAAGGACTCGTTCGACGTGGTCCTGGAGGCCGCCGGCGACAAGAAGATCCAGGTCATCAAGGTCGTGCGCGAGCTGACCTCGCTCGGGCTGGGCGACGCCAAGGCCGCCGTCGACGGCGCGCCGAAGGCGGTCCTCGAGGGCGTCAACAAGGAGACGGCCGAGAAGGCGAAGGCCTCCCTCGAAGAGGCCGGCGCCACCGTCACCCTCAAGTAGGTCCCGGCATCGGCGCGTCTCGCGGCTGATCGATCGCAAGGGCGTCATCCCTCGAAGGGATGGCGCCCTTCGTCGTGTCCGGGAGCGCGACTCGAAGGCAGGAGGATCGCACGAGGGCAGGAGGAATCCTGCTGTTCTGGGTGGGAGAGCGCGATCACTGCTGTTTCCGCCGCGGGCGAGGCGGGCGAGGAGGCGGCGGGGCGGGCGAGGCGGTGAGGGCGTGGGGAGAGGGGCGGAGTGGATTTGTATAGCTAGGCTATATATACTGGTGACATGCTGACCGAACCGATCACCCTCCCCTCGCGCGCATCGGGGGCCGAGGCCGAGCTGCACTTCCTGCTCACCGACATCGTGCAGCTCTCCGGCCGCATCACCCGTCTCGCCCACCGCACCACCCCGGGCGCCGAGGGCCCCGCGACCTGGCGCACGCTGGCCGTGCTGCAGCAGTCCGGCCCGATGCGGCTCGGCGAGCTCGCCGCCATGAGCCAGGTGGCGCAGCCCACCATGACGAAGATCGTCGCCGGCCTCGTCGAGCGCGAGTGGGTCAAGCGCATCGCGGACGCCGACGACGCCAGGGCGTGGCAGATCGGGATCTCCGCCAAGGGCATCCTGAAGCTCACCGAGTGGCGCTCCAACCTCGCCGCCGCGCTCCTGCCGCTCTTCGACGACCTGACCGACGACGAGCGCGACACCATCCGCCGCGCCATCGACCTGCTTCAGCCCCGCATCGACAGGGCGTACTCCGACGACGCGATCGAACGAAAGACGAACGGCTGAACCCGATGACACGCACCGACGACCCCGCCGACCTCGGCACGGCTCAGACCGCGACGGGCCCCACACGCGGCGGCATCCTCAACCAGCCGATCGCGGTGTGGGCCGTGGCCTTCGCGTGCGTGGTCTCGTTCATGGGCATCGGCCTCGTCGACCCGATCCTGCCCGCTATCGCCAACAGCCTGCGCGCGACCCCGGCGCAGACCGAGCTGCTCTTCACGACGTATCTCCTGATCACCGGCGCCGCGATGTTCTTCACGAGCTGGCTGTCCACCCGCATCGGCACGAAGAAGACGTTGCTGATCGGCCTCGCCGTCATCGTGGTGTTCGCCGCCCTCGCGGGGGCCAGCGGATCGGTGTGGGAGATCATCGGATTCCGTGCCGGCTGGGGCCTCGGCAACGCCCTGTTCATCTCCACCGCGCTGGCGGCGATCGTCGGAGCCGCCTCCGGGGGAGCCTCGCAGGCGATCGTCCTGTACGAGGCGGCCCTCGGGCTCGGCATGGCGCTCGGTCCGCTCCTGGGCGGCCTGCTCGGCAACGTCTCGTGGCGCGGCCCGTTCTTCGGCACCGCCACGCTGATGGCGATCGGCTTCGTCGCGATCGTGACCATGCTGCGCCAGGGCAGCGAGACCCGCCCGGCGCCCACCCGGCTCACCGCGCCCTTCCGCGGTCTCGCCAGGCCCGGTCTGCGCGTCATGGCCTCAGCCGCCCTGTTCTACAACATGGGCTTCTTCGTGCTCCTCGCCTACACCCCGTTCGCGCTCGCCGATCTGGGGCTGGATGCCGCGATCCCGCTCGGCCTCATCTTCACGGGCTGGGGGGTGTGCCTGGCCATCGCGTCGGTGTGGATCGCTCCCGCCCTCACCCGCCGGATGCGCCGCACCACGGTGCTGACGATCATGATCCCGCTGCTCGCGGTCGACCTGCTGCTGGTCGCACTGCTCGTGAGGTCGATGGCGGCGATCATCGTCCTCGTCATCGTCGGAGGCATCTTCCTCGGGATCCTGAACACCGTGCTGACCGAGTGCTCCATGGAGGCGACGGACCTCCCGCGCCCGGTCGCGTCGTCGGCGTATTCGGGCGTGCGGTTCATCGGCGGTGCGATAGCTCCGCCGGTCGCCGCCTGGCTCGGCAACTCGTTCGGACCCGCCGTCCCGTTCTACTTCGGCACCGCCGTCCTGGTGATCTCCACGCTGATCGTGGTCTCCGGCCGGCGCGCGCTGCGACGTGCCGACGGAGTCACGGAGGACATCGAGGACGAGGCCGAGGCGATCGGCATCGGCGACGCCGACTGACGGCGGCCCACGCGACCCTCTCGTGCGGGAGCTCGGCCGGTCACAGGAGGGGCGGAGGCGCGGTGCTTCCGCGGTCCACGAATCGCACCGGATGCCGCACCGAGCGCGGGGCGGTGCGTCGCCCGGCGAGCACGTCGAGCAGCATCCGTGCCGCCGCCGCGCCCTGTGCGAACGGATCCTGGGCGAACGTGCTGAACGAGAAGGCGCGTGACAGCGGATGCCCGTCGATGCCGACCACCGAGATGTCGCGTGGCACCTGCAGTCCGTGCGCCCACAGCGAGAGCATCGCGCCCATCGCCATCTCGTCGCTGCCGGCGAAGATCGCCGTCGGATGCGGTTCGTCGGCGTCCAGCATCGCGTCGATGGCGCGCCGGCTCGTCTCCACGTCGAACCGGCCGAGCAGCACGCGATCCTGACGCACCGGCAGCCCTGCCGATGTCAGCGCGCGTTCCCAACCGGCGCGCCGGGCTCTCGGAACCGACCGGTTCAGCCCCTCCTCGTCTTCGCCGGCGAGCAGGGCGATGTCGGCGTGGCCGAGGTCGATCAGGTGCCTGGTGCCCGCGTGGGCGACGCCGAGGTCGTCGATGCCGATGTGCCGCAGCCCGCGAACCGGCCCGCCGACCACGATCGTCGGATGCCCGGTGGAGGTCAGCTGGCGCCGCTCCTCGGCGTTGAAGTCGAGACACAGCGCCACGAGCGCGTCGGTGCGTTTGCGCAGGATGGATCGATGGAAGACGCGCGACCTGTCGCCCCCGCGCCCGCCGAGGTTGAAGAGGATGAGGTCGTAGCTCGCGGCGCGCAGCTCGTGATCCACGCCCTCCAGCACCGCGGTGTAGAACCATCGGCTCACCGAGGGGACCACGGCACCCATGGCCAGGGTGCGGCCGGATGCCAGCCCCGCCGCGCCTGCGGAGGGAACGTACCCGAGATCGTCGGCCGCCTGCCTGACGACCTCGCGGGTCGCCGGCGAGACGTTCGGCAGCCCGCGGAGCGCCCGGGACACCGTCGCGGTGGACACGCCGCTGGCGCGCGCGACGTCGTCGATGCTGGTCATGGCGGGGCCTAGCGGCGTACGGCGCCCCTCCCGCCGTCGGGCGAGCCCAGCATGTCGAGGGGCAGGTCGTCGGCGGCACGAGCGGCATCGGTCCGGCGCACCGCGAGCGTGCGCGTCATGCGCCGGCGGCCGGCGACGAGCAGCGCCAGGAGCACGACGAAGGCGAGGAGCGTGAGCGCCCAGCCCAGGGCGTCCTGGCCCGTGACCTCGGCGACGACGGTGATCACGAGGAACGCGAACGCGAAGAACGCGACGGCGCCGATGACGACGTCGAGCGTCTCGCGCGGGTCGCGCTGCGCGCCGCTGCCCATCACGCGGATGCCGCGCATGGCCTATCCCTTCACGCCGCCGGCGGTCAGGCCGGCCACGATGCGGCGCTGGAAGATGAGCACCAGGATGACCAACGGGATCGTGACGACGACGCCGGCGGCCATGACCGCGGTGTACGGCTCCTGGTGCGGCTGGCTTCCGGTGAACCCGGCGATCGCCACCGTGACGGTCTGCGTGGCGTCCGTGGTCAGCTGGCTCGCGATGAGGTATTCGTTCCAGCTGGCGATGAACGCCAGGATCGCCGTGGTGAACACCGCGGGCGCGGCCAGCGGCAGGATGATCTTGCGGAACGCCTGCGCGGGCGTGCATCCGTCGATGCGCGCCGCCTCCTCCAGGTCCCACGGCATCTCGCGGAAGAACGAGGTGAGCGTGTAGACGGTCAGCGGCAGCGCGAACGAGATGTCCGGAAGGATCAGCGCCTGGTAGGTGCCGATCCAGCCCCAGCTGGTGAACAGCTGGAACAGCGGGGTGAGCAGGGCGACTCCCGGGAACATCGACGCCCCCAGGATGACCCCCATCACGATGCCCTTGAACCTGAAGTCCAGCCTGGCGAGCGCATACGCGGCGAAGATCCCGAACAGCAGGCAGATCACGGTGGTCACGGCGCCGATGATGAGGCTGTTCAGCAGGGCGCGCCCCAGGTGGTTGCCGAGGTTCGTGGACAGCGCGGTCACGTAGTTGTCCCACGTGAAGTGGGTGAACCAGGGTGTGGTGTCGAAGGTGAACCCCACGTCGCGGAACGAGGTGACGATCATCCAGTAGAACGGCGCGACGCACCAGACGACGATGACGATCGCGCTGATGGCGGTTCGGATGCTCTGATTCCGCCGCCTGCGCTTGCCCACCTTGTTGGCGGTGCCGGTCCTCTCCAGTCGCAGCGCGCGGCCCTCCGCGGTGGCCGCCGCCGGACCCGCGATGGCGCTCATAGCGTGCCCTTCTGCTGGGACTCCTGGGTTCGCACCACGTTCGCGCCGAGGAATCGGACGAAGATGAACGCGACCAGGAAGATGATGATGAACGTGATGGTCGACAGCGCCGATGCGCTGTTCGGGCCCTGGCGGATCTGCTGCACGACCAGGATCGACAGCGTGGTGGTCGCGTTGCCGCTCCCGCCGCCGCCGCCGGTGAGGATGGCGGGCAGGTCGTAGATGCGCAGCGCGTCGAGGATGCGGAACAGCACCGCCACCATCAGCGCCGGCTTCACCAGCGGAAGCGTCACCCGCCAGAACCGCTGGACGGTCGAGGCGCCGTCGACCTTGGCCGCCTCGTTCACCTCGTCGGGGATGAGCTGCAGCCCTGCCAGGATCAGCAGCGCCATGAAGGGCGTCGTCTTCCACGTGTCGGCGATGATGATCGCCCAGCGCGAGGACCACTCGCCGCTCACCCAGAGGATGCGCTGGCCGATCAGCGCGTTGGCTACACCGGCCGCCGAGAAGATGAAGAACCACAGCTTCGCGGTGACCGCGGTGGGGATGGCCCAGGGCACCAGGATCGCGGCGCGCACGATGCCACGACCGCGGAACGCCCGGTTCATGATGATCGCCATCCACAGCCCGAAGACCGTCTCCAGGATCACCGTGACGACCGTGAAGAAGAACGTGACCCCGACGGCGTTCCAGAACTGGGCGCCGAGGCTGCCGGGCGGGCACGCGACCGTGCCGCCGGAGGACGCGCACTGCTGCAGCAGCCAGTGCGCGTAGTTCTGGAAGCCGGCGAAGCCGCCCTGTACGAACATGCCGGTGGACGAGTCGAGTCCGGCATCCTTCTGGAACGACATCACGATGGCGCTCACGATCGGGTAGCCGATCACGACCGCCAGCAATGCCATGGTCGGCAGGATCAGCCAGATCGCCCAGCGCGCCTGCCCGCGTTGTTGTTTCTTGAGCCCGGAACGCGGTGGCCGAGCCACCGTGCCCAGCGGTGTTGCCGTCTCCGTTGACATGCACGCCTCCCGTGGGTGAAACCGATGCAGGGTCGGGGCGGGGCCGGCGGCGAGCGGATGCCCTGCCGTCGACCCCGCCGGTGCGGCTAGCTGCCCGAGCCTGCCGCCTTGATCGCGTCGGACATGTCCTTCAGCGCGGTGTCAACGCTCTTGTTGCCCTTGAGCGCGGCGTAGGCGTTGTCTTGGATGGCCTTCGTGACCGCCGGGTAGAACGGCGTCACGGGGCGCGGCACGGCGGACTCGATGGACTTCTTGAGCGTGCTCAGGTAACCGAACTTGGAGTTCAGCTCCGAGTCGTCGTACAGCGACGCGAGCACCGGGGCGAGCGAGCCCTGTGTCATGAAGAACTTCTGTGTCTGCTCGCTCTGTAGGAACTCGATGAAGTCGTGCGCCGTCTGCTTGTGCTTCGAGTACACGCTGATCGCCGCGTTGTGGCCGCCCAGGCTCGAGGCGCCGGGCTTGCCGTTCCCGTTGCCCGGCAGCGGCGCCACGGCGAACTTGTCCTTCACGACGCTGGAGCCGTCGGTCTTCGCGAGGCTGTACACATACGGCCAGTTGCGCAGGAACAGCAGCTTGCCCGCCTCGAACGCCTGCCGGCCCTGCTCCTCCTGATAGGTGATCGCATCGGCCGGGATGTCGCCGTTCTTGAAGCCGTCGACCAGGCGCTGAAGACCCTTCTTCGCGTCGGCCGAGTCGACGGTCGGGCTCTTGCCGTCCTTGCCCACGATCGTGCCGCCGGCGGTGTTGATCGCCTCGGCCGTGTTCACGGTCAGACCCTCGTACTGCGCGAACTGGCCCGCGTAGCATCCGATGCCGGCCTGCTTCGCGATGTCGCAGTCCTTCATCATCTCGTCCCACGACGTCGGCGGCGTCTTCACCAGGTCGGTGCGGTAGTAGAGCAGCCCGCCGTCGCTGGTCTGCGGCGCGGCGTACAGGGTGCCGTTGTAGGTGGCGGTGGCCACGGTCGGCTTGAACAGCTTCGACGTGTCGATCTTCAGCGATCCGGTCAGCGGCTGCAGCCAACCTTTCGCGGCGAACTCGGCCGTCCACACCACGTCGACGTCGACGACGTCGTAGTTCGCGTTCTTGGCCTGGAAGTTCTGCACCAGGTCGTCGTGCTGCTGGTCGGCCTGGTCGGACTGCTCCTTGAACGTGACCTTCTCGTCGGGGTGGGCCTTGTTCCACTTCGCGATCAGCGGGCGCACGACATTGCTGTTGTCCTTGCCCTGCACGTAGGTGATGGGTCCCTTGCCGTCCAGGTTCTGCGACTTCGGGTCACCCGAACCGCCGCCGCCCGAACAACCCGCCAGGACCATGCCGAGCACTGCGATGCCGGCGAGTCCCGACAGCCGCAGTGTCGTCTTGCGCGCTCTTCTCATGTCCACTCCTCTTTGAGCGTGATGCTTGGTGCAGTGTGGTGCATCGCTACCGCGGCCTTGTGGGCCCGTGGTGCAGGGAGCGGCGACGGCACAGGCACGCGCCCGACGACTCCACCCCCTACCGGCACGATAGCCGGGTTCGAGCCCAAAATGTAAGCGTTTGCGTCAAACGCTTGCAGCGCGCGGCGGGGTGGTCGTCGTCAGCACCCTCAGGGGACCGTGGCCGGATTCAGAACCCCGAGCGCAGGAACCCATCGAATCTTTCCGTTGGACGCGACAATCCCGCCGCCGGAAGCTGGATGCATGGACTACACACATCTCGGACGCACCGGCCTCACGGTCTCTCGCATCGTGCTCGGCACGATGAACTTCGGCCCGGAGACCGACGAGGCGACGTCGCACAGGATCATGGACACCGCGCTGGCGGAGGGCATCAACTTCTTCGACACGGCCAACGGCTACGGTGGCCCGGACCATCATGGCCACACCGAGGAGATCATCGGCAACTGGTTCGCCACCGGCGGCGGCCGCCGGGAGAAGACGGTGCTGGCCACGAAGCTGTACGGCGACATGGGCAACTCGTGGCCCAACAGCGGCAAGCTGTCCGCCCTGAACATCCGCAACTCCATCGACGCCAGCCTGCGGCGCCTGCAGACCGACCACGTCGAGCTGATCCAGTTCCACCACGTCGACCGGGACACACCGTGGGACGAGATCTGGCAGGCCGTCGAGCTCGCGGTTCAGCAGGGCAAGGTCATCTACGCCGGGAGCAGCAACTTCGCCGGATGGCACATCGCGCAGGCGCAGGCCGCGGCGGCATCGCGTCACTTCCTGGGACTGGTGAGCGAGCAGTCGATCTACAACCTGATCGTGCGCGACATCGAGCGCGAGGTGATCCCCGCGGCGCAGCAGTACGGACTCGGCATCATCCCGTGGTCGCCGCTGCAGGGCGGCCTGCTCGGCGGCGTCATCAAGAAGCAGTCGGACGCCTCCCGTCGCACCACGGGTCGCTCCGCCGAGTCGCTGGCCGAGCACCGGAGCCAGCTGGAGGCATACGAGGCGTTCGCCGACGAGCTGGGCGTCGAGCCGGCGCAGCTGGGGCTCGCATGGCTGCTGCATCAGCCCGCGGTGACCGGACCGATCACCGGCCCGCGCACGCCGGAGCAGCTGACGAGCATCCTGGGCACGTTGGACGTGCGGCTCGACGAGGCTGCGCTGGCCCGACTGGATGAGATCTTCCCCGGTCACAAGACCGCCCCGGAGGACTACGCGTGGTAGAGGCGCCGCTCGGCGCGCGAGACCCGAGGAGCCGGGCCACCGGCCCGGAGGGTCCGCTCTCGCTCACGCGGCGAGGGCGGACCCCTCCAGCTGGGCGAGGAACGCCTGAGCGGCCGGGCTGACGATCTCGGCGGTCGCCACGGCCACCGACCATTCCAGTCCGGGTGCATCCAGGGGTACGGATGCGAGCGCATCGGGCCGTTTCCCGGCGAAGTGCGCGGGCACGACTGCGACCCCCAAACCGTACTGGACGAGGTCGAGCAGGGAGTGCACGTCGTTCGTCTCCAGGTCGGCGGTACGGCTCGCGAACTCGGCAGTGCGGTGCGCCCGGACACCGGACAGGGCTCGGTCGACCAGGAGTCGTGCACCCCAGTCGCCCTGAAAGGCGACCATCGTCTCGCGCGCGAGATCATCGAGCGTCACCGAGGTGCGCGACGCGAGCGAGTGCTCTCTGCCGCACAGCACCGTGAACGGCTCGGTGGACACCCGTCGCACCGTGACTCCCAGGGCGTCGACGCCGCACTCCGCGATGAGCGCGACATCGATCCGACCGGACGCCACCTCGTCGATCAGCCTCGCCGAGCCCGCGAACCCGAGGCGCACCCGAACCCCGGGGTGGCGGGACCGGAAGTCCGCCAGCTCGGCCGCGATGTCGCAGAGGCCGAGGCACTGCTCCGAGCCCACCGACAGGGTGCCGGAGAGCACCTCGCGCACGGCGACCACGGCCTCGCGTGCCGCTGCGGCGCTGGCGACGGTGCGAACCGACTCCCCGAACAGCGCGCGGCCGGCCTGCGTCAACTCCACCTTGCGGGTGCTGCGCAGGAACAGCTCGGTGCCGAGCTCCGCCTCCAGTGCCCTGATCGAGGCGGAGAGCCCGGACTGCGAGATGTTGAGCGACCGGGCGGCCTTCGTGAAGTGCCTCGCCTCGGCGACGGCGATGAAGTGTTCGAGCTGACGCAATTCCACGTCGTGACGCTACTTCACGTGCCCGGGGGCCGCGCGGTGTGCCGGGATGGCCGCATCGTGCGGGTCACTCGCCGACGATCCGCAGCCCGCGGGCGCCGAACGCCCGGCGATCGGAACGGATCGAGGCGAGCAGGCGCTCGAGGTTGGCCTGCGTGTGCCGGGCGATCGCCGAGCCGGCGGCCTCGGCGTCACGCCGCCGGATCGCATCGGCGATGGCGGCGTGCTCCCGCCATGCCGCCGCCCTGCCCTCCTCGGTGCGCATCTCGAGCCAGCGGGCGCGGGCCATCCGTGTCACCGTGTCGGCGACCGCCTGGACGATGAAGGCGTTGGCGCTCAGCGCGGCGAGCCCCTCGTGGAAGTCCGAGCCGCGCCGCATGCCGGAGCGCTCGTCGCCCGGGTCCGGTCCGGCGGCCTCGACCTGGGCGGCGAACGCGTCGAGTGCGGCGTCCGACGCCCTGGTGCACGCCAGCCGTGCGGCGGCCGACTCGACGGCCTCGCGGAACTCCGCGAGGGCGGTCACCTCGTCGAGGTCGATCGGGGTGGCCTGCCAGCTGCGTCCGTCCAGGGCGACGAGGCCCTCGCCCTGGAGCCGCATCAGCGCGGCGCGGATGGGGGTGCGGGAGGCGCCGAACTCGGCCTCGAGGCCTCGCTCGCTCAGCCGCGCCCCGGGCACGATGTCCAGCGACAGGATGGCCTGACGCACGTGGTCGTAGACCTGTTCGGTCTGTGAGGCGCCTTGCATGGATGCCCGTCCCGGGTCGTGGAGGTGCGCCGGCCGGAGGAGGACCGGCGCCGTGCGGTCCATCCAGTATGGGCGGGGCGCGGCACTTCCGCCCACCCCATCCTGCGCGAGGCTCGCACGACTCGCCCCGGCGCAAGCCTGGGATTCGTGGCGCCTCGCTCACAACGCGGCCGGCGACGGGCGAGCGAGTTGCCGACGATTCGGTATACCAGTATGGTATCCCGTACGAGCACGAGTCACGGTCGGTCGACCGCACGGCGAGGAGAGCCTCATGGCGACGAGACGACCAGCACACCCCGCATCGACGCCCCGCACGGGATCCGCTCGGCCGTGGCTCATGCTCGCGACGGCTGTGCTGGCGCAGGCCGCCGGCACGGTGTTCCAGTCCGCGCCGGCGTTCCTCATCCCTCTGCTGCACACCGAGCGAGGCGTGCCGCTGGCGCAGGCCGGACTGCTGGCATCCGCCCCAACGCTCGGGCTCGTGCTGACGCTGGTGGCGTGGGGCGCGCTGACCGACCGCGTCGGGGAGCGCTGGGTGATCGCGGCAGGGATGGCTCTGACCGCCCTTGCCGCGGTCGGGGCCATGACGGCCTCGGGATACCTCGGGCTCGGCGGCTTCCTGCTGCTGGGCGGCGCGGCGTCCGGCAGCACGAACGCGGCGAGCGGACGTGTCGTGGTCGGCTGGTTCCCGAAGGAGCGCAGGGGTCTCGCCATGGGCATCCGGCAGATGTGCCAGCCGTTGGGGGTCGCGGCCGCCGCGGTCGCGATCCCGCCGCTGGCGGCCTCCGGCGGCGTCTCGACGGCGATGGCTCTCCCGCTGGTCGTGACGGCGGTCTCGGCCGTCGTGAGTGCGGTCGTCATCGTGGACCCGCCGCGTCCGGCACGGCGCGATGCCGGGGTGGGGCACCGTCCTGCCAACCCGTATCGAGGCGGGGCCGGTCTGGCGCGGATCCACCTGGCCTCAGCGCTTCTCGTGGTGCCCCAGTTCACCGTCTCGATCTTCGGGCTGGTGTGGCTCACGGCGGATCGAGGCATGGCACCCGTGGCGGCGGGCATCGTGGTGGGGGTCTCCCAGGTCGTCGGCGCGCTCGGACGGGTCGCGATCGGTGTGCTCTCGGACCGGGTGGGCAGCCGGCTGCGGCCCCTGCGCTGGGTGGCGTTGACGGCCGCCGCGACGATGATCATCCTCGCGTTCGGCGATGCCGCGCCGGCGTGGCTCGGTGCGGCGGCGTTGATCGCGGCGGCGACGATCACCGTCGCGGACAACGGGCTGGCCTACACCGCGGTCGCCGAGATCGCGGGACCGTTCTGGTCGGGACGGGCGCTGGGCACGCAGAACACCGGGCAGTTCCTGGCGGCCTCGATCGTCGGACCGGCCGTGGGAGGCCTGATCTCCCTCGTCGGCTACCCCGTGGCGTTCGCGTTGTCGGCGCTGGCGCCGCTCGTCGCCGTTCCTCTGGTGCCGCCCGAGGCCGCCGAATCCACGGAGGCTCCGGCCGCCGCTGCCGCTGGATGATCGCCGCCCGAGGGCCCGGGGTCGCGTACGGCGCTCACCCAGATCGCATCGGCGGCCACGACCCCCACCGTCAGGGGGACATCTCCGTCGACCGCGAGCACCACGTCGCCGGCGAACGAGCGCGCCTCCAGCACCGTCACACGAGCGTCCAGGCGGATGCCGCGCTCGCCGAGGTACCGCAGCACGGCCGGGTCGGCGTCCGAGATGCGCACCACGCGGTGCGGCGCGTTCGGCCGCGCCTTCGTCAGCCGGGTAGCGTCCGGCCTGCGGGGGTCGCCCTCGGCCGTGGGGATCGGATCGCCGTGCGGATCGCGCGCTGGATGCCCGAGAGCCGCGTCGATCCGATCGACGAGGGTGTCGGAGACGGCGTGCTCCAGCACCTCGGCCTCATCGTGCACCTGGTCCCACGGGTACCCCAGCATCTCCACCAAGAAGGTCTCGATGAGGCGGTGCCTGCGCACCATGGCGAGGGCGTGCCTCCTGCCCGCCTCAGTCAGCTCGACCGCCCCGTACGGCTCGTGCACGAGGAACCCCTGCTCGGTGAGCCGCCGGATGCCGTCGCTCACCGTCGCCGCCCGCACCCCCATGCGGGCCGCCAGTGCTGTCACCGTCACCGGGACCGGCTCCCATTCGCCCGCCGCCCAGATCACCTTCAGGTAGTCCTGCGCGACGTTCGTGAGCGACGATACGGACATGCGGCTCAGTCTAAGGACGGCCGGGCCCCGGGCGGTCGGCGACCACGTGCGGCGTCGATCGCCTGTCTGGCGTGCCGCGGCCGGCCGAGTATAGGGTGGAGGTCGTGTTCCTGAGCTGTTGTCGTCGCTAGAGTCCGCGCCCCGCCGCTCGCGGGTGTGTGCGCCGCGTCAGACCGATGGCCGACCCGCGCGCAGCGCACCACCGCTACGCAGACCCACACAGCAGACCGACACACAGGACGATCAATGAAGTACGCCACCTCCATCACCGACCTGATCGGCAACACGCCGCTCGTGCGCCTCAATCGGGTGACCGACCGCGTCCGCGCCACGGTCCTCGTCAAGGTGGAATACCTCAACCCCGGGGGCTCGAGCAAGGACCGCATCGCGGAGCGCATCATCGACGCTGCGGAGCGGGACGGCCTGCTGCGTCCGGGCGGCACGATCGTGGAGCCCACCAGCGGCAACACCGGAGTCGGGCTCGCGTTGGTGGCGCAGCAGCGCGGGTACCGCTGCGTCTTCGTCATGCCCGACAAGGTGGGCGAGGACAAGCGCAACGTGCTCACCGCGTACGGCGCCGAGATCCATGTGACGCCGACGTCGGTGGCGCCCGAGGATCCCGACTCGTACTACAGCGTCTCCGACCGGCTGGCGAGGGAGATCCCCGGCGCGTACAAGCCGAACCAGTACGCGAATTCGAACGGCCCGCTGAGTCACTACGAGACCACGGGACCGGAGATCTGGCGGGACACCGACGGCCGGGTCACGCACTTCGTCGCCGGCGTCGGCACGGGGGGAACCATCACGGGCGCCGGTCGCTACCTCAAAGAGGTCTCGGACGGACGCGTTCGGGTCATCGGCGCCGACCCTGAGGGGTCCGTGTACTCCGGCGGGGGCGGCCGGCCGTATCTCGTCGAGGGCGTCGGTGAGGACTTCTGGCCCTCGGCTTACGACCCGTCGGTGCCGGATGAGATCGTCGCCGTATCCGACGCCGACTCGTTCGCCATGACGCGGCGGCTGGCCCGCGAGGAGGGGCTGCTGGTCGGAGGATCGAGCGGGATGGCCGTGGTCGCGGCGCTGCGCGTGGCCCGTGACCTGGACCCCGACGACGTGGTGGTGGTGCTGCTGCCCGACGGCGGACGCGGCTACCTGGGCAAGATCTTCAACGACGCCTGGATGCGCTCCTACGGGTTCAGCGATGTCCCCGGCGAGGCGACCGTGCGCGACGTGATCGCGACCAAGTCCGGCGATCTGCCCGATCTCGTGCACGCGCACCCGACCGACACGGTGCACGACGCGATCGCCGTCATGGCGGAGTTCGGCGTGAGCCAGTTGCCGATCCTGAGCGCGGAGCCGCCCGTGGTGATCGGCGAGGTCGTCGGCTCGCTCGACGAGCGAACGCTGCTCGACGGCGTGTTCTCGGGGGAGGCGCGCATGGCCGACAGCGTGGCCTCGGTCGTGGCGCCTCCGCTGCCGCTGATCGGGGTGAACGAGACGGTGAGCGAGGCTCGCGCGGCTCTGGGTGACTCTGCGGCGCTGCTCGTCACCGACGAGGGCAAGCCGGTCTCGGTGATCACCCGATCGGACCTGCTCGCCTTTCTCAGCCGATGAGGGCCGGCCGATGAGCAGCCCGCGGGGCGCGCTGGTGCTCCCGGTCCCGGATACCCCTGCCACCACTGCGCGAGGAGAACGACGATGACTGACCACGACCATGCCGCCGACGGATTCGCGACCCGCGCCATCCGCTCCGGCCAGGGCTTCGACCCGACGACCGGTGCGGTCGTGCCCCCGATCTACCAGTCGTCGACCTTCGTGCAGGAGGGCATCGGCGGCCTGCGGGGCGGCTACGAGTACGGCCGCTCGGGGAATCCGACCCGCACATCGCTGGAGACCGTGCTCGCGGCACTCGAGGGCGGCGAGCGAGGACTGGCGTTCGCATCCGGCCTGGCCGCGGAGGACGCCCTGCTGCGGGCCGCGCTGCGTCCCGGCGACCGGGTGGTGCTCGGCGACGACGCGTATGGAGGCACGCACCGGCTGATCGAGCGGATCCACGGCGAGTGGGGCGTGCGGAACACCACGGTCGACCTCGGCTACCTCGAAGCCGTGCGTGCGGCGCTGTCGGTCGAGGGCACGCGGCTGCTCTGGGTGGAGACCCCGAGCAACCCGTTGATGAAGATCAGCGACATCGCGGCGCTCGCGGGCCTCGGCCACGAGGCGGGTGTCCTCGTCGTCGTCGACAACACGTTCGCGTCGCCGGCGCTGCAGCAGCCGCTGTCGCTCGGCGCGGACGTGGTGGTGCACTCCACCACCAAGTACCTCGGCGGGCACTCCGACGTGATCGGCGGCGCCGTGGTGCTGCACGACGGCGAGCTGGCCGAGAGGGTGGCCTTCCAGCAGTTCGCCGCCGGCGCCGTGGCGGCACCGATGGAGGCGTGGCTGACCGTGCGTGGCATCAAGACCCTCGACGTTCGGCTGCAGCGGCACTCCGAGAACGCGCAGGCCATCGCGGAACGGCTGGTGGGGCATCCGGCGATCGAGCGCGTGTACTACCCCGGACTGCCCTCGCACCCCGGTCACGACGTGGCGGCCCGCCAGATGTCGCGCTTCGGGGGGATGCTCTCCGTCGCCTTGCGGGCCGGAGCGGACGCGGCGCGGGCGTTCGCGGAGTCCACCCGGGTGTTCCAGCTCGCCGAGTCGCTCGGCGGTGTCGAGTCGTTGATCGGCTATCCGAGCGAGATGACCCACGCCTCGGTGCGCGGCACCGCGCTGGAGGTGCCGGAGAACATCGTGCGGCTGTCGGTGGGGATCGAGAGCCTGGAGGACCTCATCGCCGACTTGGAGCAGGCGCTGGATCACGTGAGCTGAGCGGGTGCGGCGCGTAACGTGTTGCGCGGACCGCACGAGATCGGAGAACCCATGGACACCAGAGGCCTTCTCTCCGACGCCGTCGAGCGCATCGGGCAGGGCGTGCATCGGCTGCTGGCGGGCGTCGACCACGACGTGCTGACCTTCCGCCCCGACCAGGAGGCGAACACGATCGCGTGGCTCGTCTGGCACCTCACGCGGGGGCAGGACGCGCAGATCGCCGACGTCTACGGTCTCGAGCAGCAATGGACGGCCGGCGGATGGGCCGACCGTTTCGGGCTGCCGTTCTCCCGGGCAGACACCGGGTACGGCCACTCGCGCGAGGAGGTCGCCGCGGTCGACGTCCCGGCGGACCTGCTGGCGGGGTACTACGACGCCACCCAGGAGATCACGCTCGCCCGGATCGCCTCGACCGGCGACGCGGACCTCGATCGCGTCGTCGACACGCGCTGGGATCCGCCGGTCACGCTCGGGGTGCGTCTGATCAGCATCATCGATGACGACGTCAAGCACCTGGGGCAGGCGGAGTACGCCAAGGGGATCGCGCTGCGCGCTCTTCGGTGAGGGCGCGCCGCGGGAGCGGACCGTCCACGGTAGCCGATCCGCAGCCGCGAGGGGCGTCGCCTACGGTGGACTTGATTGGTATCACGTGGTATCCATATCATGGACACCGCGGCAGGACGGCCGACCGCGGTGCCCGCCCGCGTCGACGGGCGTGAGCGGGGTGGAGGAGAGACAGCGTGAAACCCGTCGGCGACGATCCAGTGCTGGTCGTGAATCATCTGGGGTACGACACGGGCGCGCCGAAGGCGGCGATCCTGGCCACGTCTCCCGAGGCCTCGGTGGGCACGGCCGTCCTTCGCGTCGGCGATCAGGAGCTCTCCATCGGCATCGGCCCGGCCGTCGTGGTCGCCGGCTGGGGGCGCCAGACGTACCGCCGCATCGACTTCGGGAAGGTCGAGTCGGCAGGGTAGCATCGCCTGACCGTGATGGTCGACGGCGAGGAGGTCTCTGCCGTCGTCACCGTCGGCCCGGATCGGCTCGCGCGCGTCACGGTGGCGGACGTCACCGCGGCGTTCCGCGCCAGCCGGTCGTCGGGTGAGATCGATCGCAAGGACCGGCATGCCCGCTTCTACGCGGACGAGAGCGGCGCAGAGGTGGATGCCAGCGGCGGCTGGCTGGACGCCTCGGGCGACTACAGCAAGTTCCTCAGCCACCTCACCTACACCCGCATGATGAGCCCGCAGCAGATCCCCCTCTGCGCCTGGGCGCTCATGGCTGCGCGAGACGAACTCGTGTCGCGACACCCCGGGTTCGTCACCAGCCAGTGGGAACGGCTCCGCGACGAGGGCCTCTTCGGCGCGGACTTCCTCGTGCACTTCCGCTCGTCCGACGGCTACTTCTACACTGCGGTCTTCGACGCCCTGACCAAGGACCTCCGTGAGCGCGTGATCACGGCGCCGTTGCAGAACAGCGTGCGCACGCAACGGTGGCAGGCGGCGTATCGGCACGGTGGCGGCCTCGCGATCGCGGCACTCGCCCGCGCCGCGACGCTCGAGGTGAGCGGGGACCATACGGCTGACGACTACCTGAAGGCGGCGCGCGAGGGCTTCGCCCATCTGGAGCTGCACAACGCCGCATACCTGTTCGACGGCGTGGAGTCGGTGGTCGACGAGTACTGCGCGCTGCTGGCGGCCGCCGAGCTGGCGGCCGCGGACGGGGGAGCGCGCTATCTCGAGGCGGCGCGCCGGCGGATCGGTCAGCTGTGCGACAGGTTCACGGTCGATGGGTCGGGTGCGGGCCATCTCGTCGGCGATCGGCTCGGCCGGCCGTATTTCCATGCCGTCGAGACTGGCCTGCCCGTCGTGGCTCTGACCCGGTTCGCCGCGCTGTTCCCGGGGGATGTCGCGACGCCGGCGGCACGGCGGCTCGCGGTCGACGTCATGGCGTCGCTCGTCGCGCGCACCGACTCGGTGGACAACCCGTTCGGCTACCCGAGACAGCTCGTGCACGACGAGCACGCGGAGGGGCCCCGAGAGGCGTTCTTCTTCCCGCACGACAACGAGACCGGCTATTGGTGGCAGGGTGAGAACGCCAATCTCGGGTCCATCGCCTGTGCCGCCGCATCGGTCTCCGAGCTGGAGGAATGCGGTGCCGCCCTCGCGCGGCGGCTGCGACGCCTGGCCGCGGACTGCCTTGCGTGGATCGGCGGACTGAATCCCTTCGACGCGTGCATGCTGCAGGGCAGGGGCCGGAATAACGTCGAGTATCTGGGCCGCTATCAGAACACGCCTGGCGCGATCGTGAACGGCATTACCTCGTCGCCGTCGGACGAGGCCGGCATCGCCTTTCTGCCGCAGGAGGCAGGGGAGGGCGAGGAGTGGCGCTGGGCGGAGCAGTGGATTCCGCACAGCGCGTGGTTCGTGCTGGGGGTGTGCATGTCGTAAGGCGTGCACTACGGCGCGATGATGCCCTTCACGAAGGACGGGTCGCGGGCGTCCATCAGTTCATACGCGGCGTCGACCTGGTCGAGTGCGAAGCTGTGGGTGATGAGCGGGGCGTAGCTGAAGCGCCGCTGGGACACCAGGTGGAGCGCGTCGTCCATCGCCCTCATGACGCGGCCGCGGTCGGGGCAGAAGCCGTTGACGACCGTTGCGCCCTTGTACCAGAGCTCCATGTCGAGCTTCGCCGTCCCGGCGTGGTGGTAACCCACGATGCAGAGGGTGCCGAACGGCGCGACCAGCGGCGATGCCGTCTCGAGGCCGGAGGTGACTCCGGTGGCCTCGATCACGAGTTCCGGCCTTCGGTCATCGGCGTGCTGAAGATAGGCCGCCACCTCCTCCGGATGAAGCGCCACGGCACAGCCCAGCCCGAGCGCGCGCTGACGAGCGGTGGCGCTGGGGTCGACGCCGATCACCTCTCGAGGCGCACGCGCCAGCGCGAGCTGAACGAGTCCCAGCCCCATGAATCCGAGCCCGACGACGGCGATACGCGTTCCCGGTGCGGGGGCACAGCGTGCCATCGCCTCCTCGAGTGTGGCGACCGGCTCCCCGATGGCGTGCTCGACCGGGATCCCGGCGGGGACCGGAAGCAGGGCCCGCTCGTCGGTGACCATGTGGGTGGCGAATCCGGGCCCGCCGAGCCCGGTCACGAGGTCGCCATCGCGCCAGCGGGAGTTCGCGCTGCCGACGGCGGCGACTCTGCCCACGACCTCGTGCCCGAGCTCCGTCGGCCTGCCTCCTCCTGGCCCCTTGCGCCAGACATCGAGGTCCGAGGTGCACACGCCGCATGCGATGACCTCGACCAGGATCTCGCCCGCCGCGGGTCGCGGAGTCGCTCTGTGCTCGACCCGCGAGGTGCGGGCCGCGACGAGCGTGCTGATCTTCATGATCCGTCCTTTCGCGATGCCGGCGTCATTCGTGGCCAGTGTACCGAGTGGTCGGCAGTGGTCATACGTGGAATGTCCGGGCAGGAGACGTTTCCGAGCCCGTGATGCGGATGGGAAGCGCTTGCCGAACAGATTGCAGGCGTGTAAATCGTCTTGAGAGTCCTTGCCCGGTTTCTCTTCTCGTCTTACGCTGGCTCAAAGTGGTATAGCTTTGGGATAGCCACTTTCGAGGGAGAAGCGGATGCGGAGACACACGGCGGCCATCGTCGCGGCCGGCAGTCAGGCCAGGGTCCATGCCGCCGCCTACGCCCGGTTCGCCACTCTTGTTGCTGTCGCCGACCCCGTGGGCTCGGCCCGCGAGACGCTGGCCGCCGACTTCGGCATTCCCCGTGCCTACGATGACTTCGAGCGGATGCTCCGGATCGAGCGTCCCGATATCGTCTCGGTCTGCACGCCGCCGGCGCTGCACAAGGCCGCCGTCCTCGCCGCCGTTGCCGCCGGCGTGAAGGCCGTGCACTGTGAGAAGCCGATCGCGCTATCGTATGCCGACGTGCTCGATGTCGTCGAGCGGGCGGAGTGCGCCGGCGTGCAGCTGACGTTCAACCTGCAACGGCGTCTCGATCCCGTGCACCGCTTCGCACGGGAGGCGATCCGCTCCGGCGCCATCGGCGAGGTGCACTCGTTCGAGGCGCACTGCCCGAATCTGCTGGACTGGGGCAGCCACATCGTCGACCTGCTGCTGTTCTACCGGGACGACTCGGCTCCGGCCGACGTGCTGGGTCAGGTCGACGTCAGCATGAGCCGGTACGTGTACGGGGCGTTGATGGAGTCTGCTTCGCTGACGTCGGTGTCGTGGCCGGACGGCGTGCACGCCACCATCACGACGGGACGCGACCGGCAGCATCCGGTGCTGCATCCGACCGTGCCGCTCGGCGTGATCATCGAGGGGTCGCGCGGTCGCATCACCGTGACCGGCGACGGTTGCGACGTACAACGCTTCGGGGAGGCCGGCGAGCGCTACGACGCTCCCTCCGTGCGCGACGCGAGCACGTGGGATCACGGCATCGATCCCGCGATCTTCCAGGCGACCGCGGCCGCGATCGAAGACGTCATCGAGGCGCTCGACTCCGGGCGTGAGCCGGTATGCGCCGCTCGCCTCGGCGCCGCGGGGGCCGAGATCATCTTCGCCACCTATCAGAGCAGCGCCGCTCGCGCCCGTGTCGGCCTGCCGCTGGACCGGACGGCCGCGACGATACCCGAGGGGATCGAACGCGGCTACTGGAATCCCGTTGGAGAGACCGTCTCCACCTACTGACCCGCCACCCACCGGAAGCACCCCCATGCCCCCCACATCATCGCCCGCCCTCGTCGGCGACGTCGCCGCTCGCCTCGAGCCGCGACGTGCGCTTGTCGTGGTGGCCGGCGACGACGTCTACGAGGACCTCTTCACCGCGAGTGACGTGCTGCAGGACCTGCTCGCCGCGCTCGGCCTCGTCGCGCCGGTTCGGTTCGGTACGGCAGCACTGGAGAAAGTGCGCGCCGACGAGCTCGTGGTGCTGTACACGGCGGGCGCTCACCTGAAGACGGTGCAGTCGGAGGCTCTGCGATGCGCGCTGGAGTCCGGTGGAGGCCTGGTCTCCCTCCACTCCACCGTGCTGCCGCAGGGCGACGCGTTCGATCGGCTCGCCGGCGTCGTCTTCCGCTCGCACGGACCGAGGCCGCACAGCGGCGACGTCGTGCTGCATGTGGATCATGGGCATCCGCTGGCTCCCATGCTTGCGGGAGTGGAGGGCTCCGTCGTGCCGCACGAGCACTACCGCACCGAGATGATGCCTGGCGTACGGGTGGCGGTGTGGCGGGATGCCCCTTACGGCGCCGAACCGCTCATGACGACCCATCGGGCCGGTCGCGGCCGCGTCTGCTGGGTGCAGTTCGGTCACGGCATGGCGGCGTGGGGCGAACCGGCGGTGCGAACCATCGTCACGGCCGCGATGAGCTGGGCCGCGGATCTGCCGTCCGCGCGAGAGAACGAGGACTGAGCGAGATGCGGGTTCTGCTCCGAAGAGGGTTCTTCTATCTGATCACTGCCTGGGCCGCGATCAGCCTCAACTTCCTCCTGCCGCGCATCATGCCGGGGGATCCGGCCGACGCACTGATCGAGAAGTTCCACGGCAAGCTCACCCCCGCGGCCGTGCAGGCCCTGCGCGTGCTGTTCGGCCAGGGCCATGCGAGCCTGTGGCAGCAGTATGTGGACTACTGGCACAACGTCTTCACCGGCGACTTCGGCATCTCCTACGCGTACTACCCAACCCCGGTGTCCGACGTGCTCGGCCAGAGCATCGGGTGGACCCTCGTGCTGATCTCCGTGTGCACGGTGCTCGGCTTCGTGATCGGCACCGGGCTCGGGATGATCGTGGGCTGGAAGCGAGGAAGCTGGCTCGACTCGCTCATTCCGATCACGACGCTGCTGTCGTCGATCCCCTACTTCTGGTTCGCGATCTGCGTCGTGCTGTTGTTCGCCATAGTCCTGCACTGGTTCCCGCTGTCCGGCGGGTACGCCGTGACCGAGACGATCGGCTTCAACTGGGGCTTCATCTCGTCGGCGGTGTACTACGCGGCGCTTCCCGCGCTGACCATCGTCGTCGCCTCGATCGGAGGCTGGCTGATCGGCATGCGCAACATGATGATCACCACGCTGAGCGAGGACTACGTGAAGCTCGCCGAGGCGAAGGGGCTCCCCAAACGGCGGGTGATGTTCACCTACGCGGCCAGGAACGCGATGCTGCCGTCGTTCTCGAGCTTTGCCATGTCTCTGGGCTTCGTCGTCGGAGGATCGATCGTGACCGAGGTCGTCTTCAACTATCCGGGCATCGGCACTGTGCTCTTCAAGGCCGCACAGGCCCAGGACTACCCCCTCATGCAGGGCATCTTTCTCGTCATCACCGTGACCGTGCTCGTGGCGAACATGCTCGCCGATCTCGCGTACGTGTTCCTCGATCCGCGAACCAGGGAGGGCTGATCGTGGCCATCAACGTCGCCACCGTTCAGGAGGTCGAGTCCACGGACTCGGTGGTCTCCTCGCGATTCGGATGGCTGCGCGCCTTCCGCCGCCCGTTGACGCTCACCGGCGTCATCATCGTCGCCATCTTCTGCGTGCTCGCCATCATCGGGCCGTTCATAGCACCATACGACCCGTCGTCGGTGAGCAAGGCGACGCTGCAGCCGCCGAGTCCCGAGCACTGGCTGGGAACGACTCAGACCGGGCAGGACATCCTGTCGCAGATGCTCTATGGCACGCAGGTGTCGATGATCGTCGGTGTGCTGGCGGCGGTGTTCGCCACCGTTCTGTCCGTCGTCGTCGGGCTGGCGGCGGGCTATCTAGGCGGCATCTCGGACGAGATCCTGTCCCTCCTGGCGAACATCTTCCTGGTCATCCCCGCACTGCCGCTCACGGTCATCCTCGCCGCCTATCTGCCGAAGACCGGATCGTTCGGGATCATCCTGGTGATCTCGATCACTGGCTGGGCATGGGGAGCCAGGGTCCTGAGGGCGCAGACACTCTCCCTGCGCAAACGCGACTTCGTCGAGGCGGCCAGGGCCACGGGCGAGCGAACGACGAGCATCATCTTCCGTGACATCTTCCCGAACCAGGTCGCCGTCATCGCCGCGTCGTTCCTCGGCACCGTGACCGGCGCCATCCTCACGCAGGCGAGCCTCGCATTCCTCGGGCTCACGAATGTCACCGAGTGGTCGTGGGGCACGATTCTCTACTGGGCTCAGGTCTCCAGCGCGCTGCTCACCGGCTCCTGGTGGTGGTTCGTTCCGGCCGGCGCGGCGATCGCGCTGCTGGGCACCGGACTGTCGCTCGTCAACTTCGGAATCGACGAGTTCATCAACCCGCGACTGCGCCAGGCCGGCATCGGCACCAGGAAGGCGCAGCGGGCTCAGGTGCGACCGACGCGCCTCAAGGCGCCGCGCAGGAGCAGGCGCGAGGCGCGGGCGTCCGTCTCCGGAGGACGGACGGGCGATGTCATTCTGCAGATCAACGGTCTCGAAGTCGACTACGTCGGTGAAGGATCCACCACCAAGGCGGTCAACGACGTCACGCTCACGCTGCGACGCGGCGAGGTGCTCGGCATCGCGGGTGAGTCGGGTTCCGGCAAGTCCACGCTCGCCCACGCGATCACCCGGCTGCACAAGCCCCCCGCCTGGATCAGCGCGGGCGAGATGCTCTACCAGCGCGACGACGGAACCGTGGTCGACATCCTCACCATGGGCGACGAGGAATTGCGGAGATTCCGGTGGGAGGAGCTCGCCATCGTGTTCCAGTCCGCGATGCACGCCCTGAACCCGATCCTCAGCATCGGCAAGCAGATCGAGGACGCCATCACGGCGCACCGTCCTTCGATGTCGGCGAGCGAGCGTGCGGCACGGGTGCTCGAACTGCTCGACCTGGTCGGCATCCAGACCGACCGCGCCGGCGCATATCCGCACGAGCTTTCCGGGGGCATGCGGCAACGCGCGATGATCGCGGTCGGACTCGCGCTCGACCCGGAGATCATCGTGATGGACGAGCCGACTACGGCCCTCGACGTCGTGATCCAACGCCAGATCGTCGAGAAGATCATCGAGCTGAAGGACAGGCTCGGCTTCTCCGTGATCTTCATCACGCACGACCTGTCGCTGCTGATCGAGATGTCGGACACCATCGCCGTCATGTATGCGGGACGTGTCGTCGAGCTGGCAGACGCGAAGGAGTTCTATCGCAACCCGCGGCATCCCTACAGCAGGGGCCTGCTCGGGTCGTTCCCCACACTCTCGGGACCGAAGCGCGAGCTGGCGGGCATCCCCGGATCGCCGCCCGATCTGCGGCATCCACCCAGCGGATGCGCGTTCAATCCGCGCTGTCCTCTCGCGTTCGATCGTTGCACGGTAGTCGTGCCGCCGCTCTTCGCCCTCTCGGGGGAGGCCGAATGGCGACAGGCGGAGGCCGCCTGTCTGCTGTACGAGGGTGGCGGGACGGTACCGGACCGAGCCTCCGTTCATGAGACAGACGAGCGGCTTATCGAGGAGGCACGATGACCACGGCCGAGATGACCGTCACACGCGACCGGGCGGAACCGGGTGCCGCGGTGCTCGAAGCACGTCATGTCACGAAGGAATTCGTGGTGCGAGGCAATCCCTTCACACGACGCGGCAGACGGGTGGTGCACGCTGTCGACGACGTGTCGCTCGTGCTCTACGCCGGGCGGATCACCGCACTGGTCGGGGAGTCGGGCTCGGGCAAGTCCACGTTCGCTCGGCTGCTCGCAGCCTTGCATCCGCTCACCGGCGGCGAGGTCGTCTATCGGGGCGAGGTCGTCGACGCGAAGGGAGGCAAGCGGTTCCGCGACCATGTCAGCCGCGTGCAGCTGATCCTGCAGGATCCGTTCGGCTCGTTCAATCCGGTGGCGACGATCGCGCGAACGCTGCTGCGTGCCGTGCGCATCCACCACAAGGCGGCGTCGCCGGCGCAACGGCGATCCATCATCGAGGACCTGCTCGCCCAGGTGAGCCTTCGGCCGGCGGCCCAGTTCACGCGGAAGTATCCGCACGAACTCTCCGGCGGACAGCTGCAGCGAATCTCCATCGCGCGCGCTCTCGCCGCCGATCCCGACGTGTTCCTCGCCGACGAGCCGGTCTCGAGCCTCGACGTGTCGATCCGGCTCGGCGTGCTCAATCTGCTGCGCAGGCTGACCGAGGAGCGCCGGGTCGCGCTGCTCTACGTGACGCACGACATCGCCTCCGCCCGATACTTCGCCGCGGACACGGCCGTCATGTACGCGGGACAGCTCGTCGAGCACGGCGACTCGGAGCAGGTCACGCAGAACGCCGCGCACCCCTACACGCAGCTGCTCATCGCCTCCGCACCTGACCCATCGCGGGCCGTGGAGAATCGCGTGCGCGACATCGGCCAGCCGCCGAGCCTGATCGACCCTCCGAGCGGATGCCGGTTCCATCCGCGCTGTCCGTTCGCGATGGCGCGCTGCTCCGAGGAGGCGCCACCGAAGTTCGCCGTCGACGACGGGCAATGGGCCAGGTGCTGGCTCTACGCAGACGACGACGAGGCCGCGGCGGGCCGGGCGCAGAACGCCGACCTGTACGGCAGAGGAGAGATCCGTCGGGCAGGACGACCCGTGCCCGACGGTGAGCTCTGAGCACCACAGCGAGACACCAATCAGCACGACCTTCCCGCAACACACGACAAGGAGCACACAGATGCGAAAAGCAAGGGTCCCGCGTTCGCGGAGACTGATCAGCGTCGCCGTGGCAGGAGCGATGATCGCCGGTCTCGCTGCCTGTTCCAGCGGCGGAAGCGGATCGGACGATGGCCTGATCCTCAACGTCGCGAGTCAGTCGGACTCGCTCACGCAGAGTTTCAACCCCTATCTGCCCAACACCGCCCAGGGCGCGGCCTTCACCAACCAGGGGTCCGGGGGCTTCATCTACGAACCGCTCGTGCAGATCAACAACGTGAAGATCGGCGACGACATACCCTGGCTCGCCAAGTCGTGGAAGTGGTCGAACGAGAACAAGACGCTGACCCTCGACCTCCAGCACGGCGTCAAGTGGACGGACGGCAAGCCCTTCAGTGCAGACGACGTGGTCTTCACCTACGACATGTTGAAGAAGTATCCGGCGCTCAACGTCGGCGGCATCGAGTTCGACACGATCACGGCGAAGGATCCGAACACCGTGGTCATGACGTTCGCGACGCCGTCCGAGATCGACTTCACCTCCATCGTCTCTGCGGCCATCGTCTCCAAGCACGTCTGGAGCAAGGTCAAGGATCCGACGAAGTACGCCGACAAGAACCCCGTCGGCACCGGACCCTTCGAGCTGAGCACCTTCTCGCCGCAGAGCTTCGTGCTGAAGGCCAACAAGGACTACTGGCAGGGGGCGCCCAAGATCGGCGGACTGCGCTTCATCCCGTACAAGGACAACCAGGGGCAGACCAACGCGCTCGTCCAGGGGCAGGCGGACTGGGGCGGAACCTACATCGCCGACGCCGAGAAGACGTACACGTCCAAGAGCAAGGACAACCACTACTGGGCTCCCGTCGTGGGCTCGGACGGTCTGATCCCGAACCTGGAGAAGTGGCCGCTCAGCGACATCGCCGTGCGGCGCGCCATCAGCCTCGGTGTCGACCGCAAGCAGGTGGGCGCGGCGACGGATTCCCCGCCCGCGACGAACCAGACCGGCCTTCCCATGCCGGCGTTCGCGCCGGAGGTCGCCCCGCAGTACAAGAACCTCAACTTCAAGTACGACAGGGCCGCCGCCCAGAAGCAGCTCACGGATGCCGGCTATGCGAAGGGCGGGGACGGCTATTACCAGAAGGCCGGCAAGCGGGTCGAGTTCTCGGTCAGCTTCCCCGCGTCCTACACCGACATCGCGGCTCGCGCCCAGGTGCTGGTGTCGCAGCTGAAGGACATCGGCATCAAGCTCGACATCGACACCACCAGCGTCAACGACATCAACAAGATCACCGCCAACGGCCAGTTCGATTCGACGATCGGCTACCCGGTGGGCCCGGCGCCGCGCGCGTTCAACATCTATCAGGCCATGATGGATCCGAACCAGTATCACCCGATCGGCGAGCCGACGCCCACGTTCGAGAACATCGAGCGGTTCAACGACCCGACCGCCAAGCGGCTGTTCAACGAATACCCGCTCGCCACGACCGACGCGGAGCGGGACAAGATCCTGGCCCAGATCGAGGGCATCTGGATCGACCAGCTGCCGATGATCGTGATGTTCTACTGGGGGAACTATGGCGACTGGAGTACGGCCAAGGTGACCGGATTCCCCTCGGAGTCGAACCCCTACTTCGCTCCCTACCCCAATCCTGTCGTCGCGCTGAAGCTCAAGCCCGTCTCGTAGTGATGTGCGCCGTGCGGGCGGACACGCGTCCGCCCGCACGGCGCCCCGACCAGTCTGCGGAAGAACATGACCCACAACTCACACGCCCTCGTCATCGTCAACGGCGACGACATCCACCACGACCTCCTCTCGGCTGCAGGAGTGCTGCAGCAGCTCGGAATCGAGGCCGGACTCGTCACCCGCAAGGGGATGGGGACCAATCGCTTCGTCGACCCGCGCCTCGAGACGGCAGAGGCGGACACCTATCTCTTCTATACGGCGGGCGGCGGCTTCGCCACCACGCAGCAGCAGGCGCTGTCCGAAGCGGTGCGCGCAGGAAAGGGGCTCGTCGGTGTGCACGGCGCGAACATCCTCGGCTGGCAGGGCGATGGGCTCGACCCGGCCGACCGCGTCATGTTCGAGCTGCTCGGCAATCGCTACCTTTCACACGGCCCGGGTCACCACGAGGGCAGGCACAGGATCGAGATCGTCGCCGACCATCCCGTGACCGCCGGCCTGAGCGACTTCGAGCTCTTCGACGAGTACTACGAGTTCGAGCTCGCCGACGACGACGTGACCGTGCTCGCTCAGCGGCACAGGGAGGACGGGGCCGTGATCCCCGTCGTCTATGCGCGAGAGCACGGCGCCGGGCGTGTCGTCTACATAGCGCTCGGTCACGACATGCGAGCGTGGGGCGAGCCCCCGTTCCGGGCGCTCGTGCGGCAGGCCATGCAGTGGACTGCGCAGGTGGCCGCGTGAGCGCCCCGATCGCAGTGATGGCGTACACGGTCCTTGTCCCTGCGCTGGAGGACCTCGAAGGCACGCTGGCCAAGGCGGCCGATCTGGGCTATCTCGGCATGGAGACGTACGGTCTCGTCGAGCACTACGGACCCGGCAGAGTGCGTGAGGCACTCGCCGCATCCGGGCTGCAGCTGACGAGTGCACACACCCCGTTCCCGGCGGGGCCCGAGGCAGAGCAGCTCCTGGACGTGAACGCCGAGCTCGGGGCGACGACCCTGGTCTGGAGCATGGAGCGCGAAGAGTTCGACTCGGTCGACGGCATCCGGAGCGGTGTGCAGCGAGTGAACGAGGCGGCCGAGGCTGCCGCATCCAGAGGCATGCGGATCGCCTATCACAACCACTTCGCGGAGTTCGCGAATCGCTTCGAGGGGCGGCCCGCCTACGACGTGCTGCTCGATGCGCTTGACCCGCGAGTGGTGCTCGAGATCGACGCATACTGGGCCCGCATGGGTGGTGCTGACGTCTCACGCCTGCTGACGCAGCTGGGAGACCGTGCCCGCCTCGTGCACATCAAAGACGGCCCCGCCGTCAGCTACGAGGACGACGTGATGGTCCCGATAGGCGACGGCACCATCGACTGGACGGATGCCCTCAGCGTGCCGTCCGGGCTGCAGTGGCACATCGTCGAACTCGAGCGGCTGCACATGGACACCTTCGAGGCGCTCCGGCGCAGCTACGACCACCTGGTGGGCTCCGGCCTGTCGATAGGCGGGCGAGATGTGGAGGCGCACCGATGAGTGCACGACTGCTCTTCCTCGGCGGTGCGGGCATGATCGGCTCGGCGGTCGTGCGCGAGGCCGTGGCGCAGGGGAACGACGTCACGATCGTGACCAGGAACGAGCCGAGACGCGCGATGCCCGACGGGGTGCGTCGCATCCGTACCGACGTCAAGGACGCCGCCGCACTGCGCGAAGCCCTGGCGAGGGAGACCTACGACTCGGTGGTCAACTGGGTGGCGTTCGAGCCGCGCGACCTGGCGGGACATCGCGACCTGTTCATCGACATGACGGCCCAGTACGTGCTGATCAGCACCTGCTCGGTCTATGCCAGGCCGGTTCCGCAGCTTCCGATCACCGAGTCGTCGCCGCGCAGGCAGAACGACTTCGGCTACCCGCGCGGCAAGATCGCGTGCGAGGACGAGATGGAGCGGGCCTATCGCAGCGGGTTGCCGGTGACCATCGCACGGCCCTTCCACACCTATGACGAGACGACCCTCCCGCTCCTCTCCGGCCCCACCGCGATCGAACGGATGCGTGCCGGCCGCCCGGTCGTCGTGCATGGCGACGGCACCTCGTTGTGGACGCTCATGCACTCCTCGGACTTCGCCCGTGCACTCCTCCCGCTCCTGGGAAATCAGCACACGGTCGGCGAGAGCGTGAACATCGTGAGCGGTGACATCGTGACGTGGGACCAGATCCATCTGGCCCTCGCCGCGGCGGCAGGCGTGCCCCGCCCTCGTCTCGTGCATCGCTCGAGCGAGTCGATCGCGCGGCACCTGCCGGGGCTGGCAGAGGTGCTCGAGCACGACTTCAGGCATTCCATGCTGTTCGATACCGCGAAGCTGACCAGGCTGGCACCCGGTTTCGCGCCGCGGATCTCCTTGTCCGAAGGCGCTCGGCAGATCATGCGACACTACGACGCCTCCGGCCCGCACGCCGTCGATCCCGACGTGGATGCGGCATTCGACGCCCTGGCCCCGGCCGCATGAGCTCGCGTGGCCCCGCTCGCGAGTCCGGATCGAGGGCTCCGCGCGCGGGCGTCACGGTGAACCGTGGTCTGGGTGGTAGGAAATAGGCATGCCATCGGTAGACGCGGGGTTTTCGCTGTGACGGAGACAGGGCAGACCGTGCCCGCGATCAGGCCGGATTATCCCGAACCGCTGTGGATCCAGGCCGTCAACCTCATCCTCGCCGAGATCGACAGCGGTGTGCTCAAACCGGGGATGCGCCTTCCACCGGAGCGCGAGCTCTGTGCGCAGCTCAACATCTCTCGGGTCACGCTGCGCAAGGCGCTCGGAAAGCTCGTCGACGACGGTGTGCTGAGCGCCTCGCACGGCCGGGGCTGGTACGTCGCTCAGGCGCCGGTGAACAAGGAATGGCCCAACAGCCTCGAATCGTTCAGCGAGACGGCGACGCGCATGGGTCTTGTCCCGTCGTCGACCGTGTTGCGGGCCGAGACCAAGCCGGCCAGCCTCGACGAGGCGGAGGAACTGTCCATTGCGCCGGGCACGCCTCTCTTCCACCTCGAGCGCATCCGTCGGCTCAACGAGGTGCCTATCGCGCTGGACGTGACGCGTCTTCCACTGGGCATAGCCCCCGGCGTGACGAAGGTCGACTTCGCCGTGGACTCCCTGTACCAACAGCTGGCCGCCGCCGGTGTCGAGCCGTTGCGCGCCGACGCGACGATCGAGGCCAAGGGCGCGGATGCCTTCCTCGCATCACAGCTCGACATCGATCTCGGCGCCCCTGTGCTCGTGATGCGTCAGCTGGTGGCCAACACCCTCGGTCGACCGATCTTCGTCTCGACCATCACGTACGCGGGCGACAGGTACCGACTGCGAACCTATTTCGCGCGCTCGCCGCACTGACCATCCGGTATCGAGCCGAGGCGACCCCGGGCGGGTGAGGTGGCGCTTGGGATCGACCACGAACGGCGCGGACCTCGGGTCGGGTGCGCAACGAGCCACCACGTGTGCGGGCGGATCGGGGTCATGATCGCACGTCGCCGAGACCGCGATCGGCCACGCGGTCGGTGCACGTCATCTGGATCGGCGGTGAGAAGAGCGGCCGGGCACGGGCTCCCCGGCCAGACTCGCCCGCGACCACACGATCCCGACTCGTTGTCCGAGGGCTGCACACGCCAGACGGCGTTGCCGGAAGGCATACGTTTGGCGAGCTTAAGGTAGCAAGAGGTAGTTGTCCGGAGCTGGCCAATAAGTCAAGTGGTAGACCATAAGCGGACCACATCGCTAGCATGAAGTTGCCCGCCCCAGCGATCAGGAGGACTGCGTGATTCGAATCGGCCTGCTCGGCTCCGGCTTCATCAGCGACACCTACGCAGACGCCCTCCGCGACGTTCGAGACGCCGAGGTCGTGGCGAACTTCTCTCGCGACCGGAGCCGAGCCCTCGAGTTCGGCCAGCGGTGGTCGATACCTGAGCAGTACGACGACATCGCGCAGCTCTGCGCACGGGCGGACGTGGACATGGTCGTCATCGCCCTGCCGAACGAGGCGCACGTCGACGCGGTGCGCGTCGCGGCCGGGGCCGGCAAGGCGATCGTGTGCACGAAGCCTCTCGCGCGAACGGCTGCCGAGGCTGCCGAGATGGTGCGCATCGTGCGCGAGCACGGCGTCTGGCACGGATACGCGGAGAGTTCGGTCTTCTCGCCGAACATCGCGAAGGCGCACGAGATGGTCGCGGCCGGTGCCATCGGCGACGTGCTCACGATGCGAGCACGCGAGGCGCACTCCGGCCCGCACGCCGCACACTTCTGGGACGCCGAGACCGCAGGGGGAGGGGCGCTTCTCGACATGGGATGCCACACGGTCGAGTCCGCACGGCACTTCTTCGGCAAGGATAACCCGGTCACGGAGGTCTTCGCCTGGGGGGCCACGATGGTGCACGCCCACAAGACGACGGGAGAGGACACCGCCGTGGCCTTGCTCAAGTTCGCCGGAGGCCAGCTCGCCACCATCGAGTCCTCGTGGATCGAGAAGGGCGGCATGGCGCTGCGGCACGAGTTCGTGGGCAGCGCGGGGCGCATCGTGACCGACACGTCGAACACGCCTGTCTGGGGCTTCATCGAGAAGCCGGCGGGATACCTAGTGGAGAAGGCGGACGCCGACACGGGCTGGGTCTATCCGGTCCCGGAGGAGACACGCGCCTATGGATTCAGTCAGGAGATGCGCCACTTCGTCGAGAGGTTCGCCGCGGGTGAGCCTCCACTGGAGACGTTCGACGACGGGCTCGTCGTCAACCGGATCATCGACGCCTGCTACGCCTCGATGCGCTCCGGCGGCTGGGTGAAGGTGCAGGCCCCGTCGTGACGGAGCAGCCGGCATCCGGCTTCCGCGTCGACTATCCCGACCCCCTCTGGATCCAGGCGGTCGACTCGCTTCGCGAACAGGTCGCCGCGGGCGCACTCCGAGCGGGCATGCGGCTGCCGCCGGAACGCGAGCTCTGCCGCAGGCTGGGCATCAGCCGGGTGACGCTGCGCAAGGCGCTCGGCCGTCTGGTCGATGAAGGCGTGGTCCGCGCTTCGCACGGCCGAGGCTGGTACATCGCCGGCGAGGACCGAAACGAGTGGCCCAACAGCCTCGAGTCGTTCAGCGAGACTGCTGCTCGGATGGGCCTCGTGCCGACTTCGAGCGTGCTGGCGGCGTCGCCGTCTCCCGCGAGCATCGACGACGCGGAGAGGCTGGCGATCGCGCCGGGAGCCGCGGTGTTCCGGCTCGATCGGGTGCGCATGCTGAACGACGTCCCGATCGCCGTCGACTCGTCCCTGGTGCCCCAGGTGCTCGTCCCCGACATCGAGGCCGTCGACTTCCGCGTCGAGTCGCTCTACGAGACGCTGGCATCGGCCGGCCTCGACCTCGCCGACGCCGAGACGACCATCGAGGCGAGGCCGGCGACCGACGAGGTGGCCAGGCATCTCGGCGTGCGTGCCGGAGAGCCGACGCTTGTGATGCATCAGCTGGTGAGATCGCGCGCAGAACGGCCGATCCTCGCGTCGGCCATCCGGTACGCGGGGGATCGCTACCGCCTGCGCACCTACTTCGCCCGCGGCGCAGCGCACGCGGCCTTCGGGGCGGAATGACGGCGGCAGCCGTGGCGCGCACGGCGCGCTTGCGCTCCATGTCACATAGTGGATAACATTTGGTATGTAGTGGTTCATAGCGGATGTCGTCGCGCCACTCCGAACGATTGCAGGAGACATCGGTGAACACTGCCCCCCATCTCTCGCCGGACGTCGCGCACGCACTCGCCTCGCTCCGCGGCGAGGAGATCGACGCGAGCATGGGAATCCTGCGCCGTGACGGGCTGGTCACGGCGACGACCCGCGTCGCCTACTTCGGCCTCTACGAGCAGGACAAGCGCACGCTCCTCGCAGGCGACGTGCGTGCGCGCCGGTTCAGGGCGATGCTCATCGACATGTCGAGCGGGGTGCAGCACGACGTTCTCGTGTCTCCGGCCGAGGATCGCGTGATCTCGGTCGTTCAGCTCGACGTCGCGGTGGACGGCCAGGTGCCGGTCGTCCTTGAGGAGTTCTCGCTCGTGGAAGAGATCGTGCATCGGGACGAGCGGTGGCTGGCAGCCATGCGCAGACGCGGTCTCACCGACATCAGCACGCTGCGCGTGAATCCGCTCTCGGCCGGTGTCGCCAGCGCCGATGAGCAGGGGCGTCGCATCCAGCGATGCTTCACCTTCGTGCAGAAGACCCCGCACGATCTCGGCTGGGCCCACCCCGTCGACGGCGTCACCGTCATCGTCGACGTCGTCGCGCGCGAGGTGCTCGACGTGATCGACCACGTGGAGCTCCCCGTGCCCGAGGAGGACGGGAACTTCCACCTCCCCGAGTGGGTGGGCGAGCCGGAGCGGCCGGGGCTCAGGCCCATTCAGATCACCCAGCCGCAGGGGCCGAGCTTCGAGATCGACGACGACGGTGTCATCGACTGGGCGGGCTGGCGGCTGCAGGTGGGCTTTGATCAGCGTGAAGGACTCGTGCTTCACAACGTCTCGATCGACGACGGTGGACTCCAGCGCCCCGTGCTCTACCGCGCCTCGATCGCCGAGATGGTGGTGCCATACGGCGACCCGGCTCCGCAACGCTGGTTCCAGAACTTTTTCGACTGCGGAGAATACCTCCTCGGCGGGTTCGCCAACTCGCTGGAACTGGGCTGCGACTGCGTCGGCGAGGTCACCTATGTGGATGCCACGCTGGCCGACAACGATGGCGGAGTGCGCGTCATCCCACAGGCGATCTGCATCCATGAGGAGGATGCGGGAATCCTCTGGAAGCACTTCGACAATTGGAACGGGTCGAGCGACTCCCGGCGAAACCGTCGCCTCGTCGTCTCGTTCTTCGTGACGGTCGGCAACTACGACTACGGCTTCTACTGGTATTTCTCGCTCGACGGCAGCATCCAGCTCGAGGTGAAGGCCACCGGCGTGGTGTTCACCTCGAGCTACCCGGGGGGCGGGTATCCGTATGCGTCGGAGCTCGCCCCCGGACTCGGAGCTCCCTTCCATCAGCACCTGTTCAGCGCTCGTCTCGACACCATGATCGACGGGGTCGACAACGCCGTCGACGAGGTAGAGGCGGTATTCGTGCCGCGGGGGCCGCAGAATCCGACGGGCACTGGTTTCACCCAGTCGGTGACTCGACTCCGCACAGAGCAGGAGGCCCAGCGCTTCGCGGACAATGCGAAGAACCGCGCGTGGTTGGTGTCGAACCCCTCGGTGCGCAATCGACTCGGCGCCCCCGTCGGATACGTGCTCCACCCTGAAGGCAGGCCGGTGCTGCTCGCTGACGCCGAGTCGGACATCCACAAGCGCGCCACCTTCACCACGAAGCACCTCTGGGTCACGCCGTACGAACCGACCGAGCTCTATCCCGCGGGCGATTTCGTGAACATGCACCCCGGCGGCGCGGGCCTCCCGAGGTGGACGGCCGCCGACCGAGACATCGATGACGCCGACATCGTCCTCTGGCACACCTTCGGGCTGACGCATTTCCCGCGCATCGAGGACTGGCCCGTGATGCCGGTCGACACGGCAGGGTTCGTCTTCAAGCCGTATGGCTTCTTCGGCCGCAATCCCACACTCGACGTGCCTGCGAGCGATCACTGCGCGCCAGCCGCGGCCCACGGGCACGCGCATCACGATCACGGAGAGCACCCATGACCGCCCTCGGCGTACAGCTCTACAGTGTCAAGGATCATCTGGGTGCCGAGCTTCCCGCGACGCTGCACACGCTGGCCCGACTGGGCTTCAGTCACATCGAACCGTATGACATCCTCTCCGACACACAGGGGCTCAAGGCTGCTACGACGGCTGAAGGGCTGCGGATCGCATCGGTGCACGCCAAGATCACAGAGCTCGACCGTGAGCGGGTTCTCGACGCCGCCGTCGAGCTGGGTGCGGACACGGTGCTTGTTCCGTGGGTGCCGCCTGCGACGTTCACCGATCTCGACGGCATCGCACGATTTGCAGACGACATCGGCCGGGCCGCCGAAGCGGCCGAGTCGCGAGGCATCCGCGTCGGGTACCACAATCACGACTTCGAGTTCTCCTCCGCCGTTGACGGGCGCCCGGCCTACGAGCTGCTCGTCGAGCAGCTCGATCCGCGCGTGGTGCTCGAGCTGGACACGTTCTGGGCCAGCGTAGGCGGAGCGGACGTGTTCGAGCTCCTTCCCGCGCTGGGCGACCGTGTGCGCCTGCTGCACGTGAAGAGCGAGCCGTACGACGGCAGGCATCCGATCACCGGCGTGGACGTGTCGCAGCGTCTCGATGAGGTGCTCGACGTCGCCGGTCCGTGGCTGGAACTGCCGATCGTGGAGGTCGTCGTCGACGGTGACGTGTTCCCGGTGCTCGAGAGGAATGCACGGTTCTTCCGCGGACTGGTGGCGGCGTGAACGCGATCGAGCCTGTGGGCGTCGGCGTGATCGGCGCGGGCAACATCTCGGATGAATACCTACGCACCCTGCGCGCGGCCCCCGACATCGACCTGCTCGGGATCGGCGACCTCGACCGGACGCGGGCCGCGGAACAGGCCCGGCGGTACGGGATCCCGTTCAGCGGATCGGCAGAGGAGGTGCTCGCCTTGCCCGGCGTCGAGCTGATCGTCAACCTGACCATTCCGGCCGCGCACGCCGAGGTGACGCTCGGTGCAATTGCCGCGAGGAAGCACGTATGGACTGAGAAGCCCATGGCGCTCGACCGTGCTCAGGCGCGGCAGGTGCTGGACGCCGCTTCGGCGGCCGGTGTGCTGGTGGGCAATGCGCCCGACACCATCCTCGGCGAGGGCATCCAGACGGCCGCGGCTCTCCTTGCCTCCGGCCGCATCGGCACACCCCAGACCGTGCTCACGCTCATGCAGGGCCCCGGCCCTGACTCATGGCATCCGCGCCCGCAGTTCCTGTTCGCCAAGGGGGCGGGGCCGCTCTTCGACATCGGGCCCTACTACCTCACGACCCTCGTGCAGCTGCTGGGGCCGATCGCCGCCGTCCACGCCGAGGGCCACCGCGCGCGCAGGGAGCGCGTCGTCGGCTCGGGGCCGGAGGCGGGGACGCGCTTCCCGGTCGATGTCGACACTCACGTGAGCGTGCTCACACGCTTCGAGAGCGGCGTTGTCGGCACCTCCGTCTACTCGTTCGACTCGCCGCAGCGTCGCCAGCTCTTCGAGATCACCGGCAGCACGGGCGTGCTGAGGGTGCCGGTCAGCGGATTCGACGGTGCAACCGAGGTGCTCGACGGGGACGACAGGAGCACGGCGTGGACGAGTGTTCCCGCGCAGGGAGCGCACAGGGAGCGGGGCGTGGGCGTCGTCGACCTTGCGAGGGCGATCCGGTCGGGCGGTGCGCCGCGAGCCGGCGCGGCCTTGGCCTACCACGTGCTCGACGTCATGTTGGCGATCGAGGAGTCGGCCGCCGCCGGTGCTCCGGTGCCCGTCGTTAGCTCGGCCGGCGTGGTCGCTCCCGTCGCACCGGAGTGGAATCCGAGCGAGGCGATGACGCATCCCATTCAGGAGCAGACAGGGGTTCGAGAATGACGCAGGGGTACGTGCCGTACGCGCGCGCTCGACGCGAGCAGAGCGAGTCGCTGGGGCGTGCCGTGCCCCGTATCACGGACCAGGTGCTCTCGCTGGCCTCCGATGGCCGGCTATCAGGGCCGGGGCCGGTGTTCGTCGGCATCGGCGCGAGCTACGCGGCCGCCGGTGCGCCCGTGTGGGCATTGCGGTCGCGCGGGATCCACTCCTGGCGCCTCGGTGCCGGTGACCTGCCGGTGCCGTATCCGCGCAGCGAGCATCCGATCGTCGGGGTTTCCCAGAGCGGCAGGAGCGCGGAGACCCTCGCCGTCCTCGAGTCGATTCCCGCCGACCAGCGCATTGTCGTCGTGAACACCGACCCGTCCCCGATGAGCGCCCTCGGCGGCGCAGCGACGGTCATGCTCGGCAACCTGGAGGACAGCTACGCGTCGACCATCGGATACACGGCCACGGTCACGGCCCTTGGCATCCTCGCCGACGTCTGGGGTGGCGGGGCCGTCGATCCCGGTTGGGCGCACCTCGCCGAGACCTTCGCCGAGCTCGATGAAGAGGCTCGCAAGAAGGCGGATACCCTTGCGCCCCTCTTCGCGAGCGCCACGTCGGCCGACTTCGTCGGGGCCGGACCGGCTGCGGGCTCGGCGGAAGCCGGCGCGCTGCTGTTCCGTGAGGCCGCGCGCATCCCCGCCACCGGAATGAGCACGAGGCAGTACCTGCACGGGTCGATGGAATCCGCGGGCGGTGGCGTGCATGTGGTCCTCGGCGACAGCAGGGAGCTCGATCTGGCGTTCATGCTGTCGAACGCTGGCCACCACGTGATCCTGGTCTCGGCCGAACCCGTCCACGAGACGCAGACGCTGCATACCATCGCCGTTCCGCATAGGCCGGCTTCGCAGCGAGCGGTGCTCGAGGCGTCCGTGCTGCAATCCCTCGTGCAGGCCGTCGCGGCCGTACGGGGCCTCGACATCGAGGAGTTCGTCTTCCATAACGCTGACACCAAGGTCTCCGCGGGGGAGGCATGACCCGTGTGCTGGTCGGCGCCGATGCAGGCGGAACGAAGTGCGCGGTCCGCGTCGAGGCGGTCGGCGGTGGTCGCATCGCAGATGTCGTGTATGACGCGGAGAACTGGGCGGCGGAACCGGCATCCACCGCGGCCGCCTGGCTGCACGATCGTGTCGAACGGGCGGCGGCAGGCCATGAGGTGATCGCCATCGGAGTCGGTGCGCAGGGATGCGACAACGCGGCTCTCGCCGCAGAGCTCGGTCGTGAGCTCAGCGCCCTCGGCCCCCCGGCGATCGTCGTCAACGATGCGGCTCTTCTGGTGCCGGCCGCCGGGCTCGATGCCGGCATCGGCGTGATCGCCGGCACCGGGTCGATCGCCGTGGGAAGCACCGCCGATGGCAGACCCGTTCACGCCGGGGGCTGGGGCTGGGTCATCGGGGACGAGGGGGGCGGAGCCGCCCTGGTGCGCGAGGCGGCGAAGGCTGCACTGTCGGCGCACGACAGGGGCGAGCCCGACGACGGGCTGCTCGCCGCGCTGCTCTCCTCGTTCGGGGTCGCGGACGCCGAACGACTCGCACGCGCCGTGAACGATGAGCCCACCATCCCGAACTGGGCGCCGCGGGCGCCCACCGTGTTCCACGCCGCGGATGCGGGATCGGCACGCGCTGCCGCGGTGATCGACACGGCGGCGAACGCCCTGGCAGATCTGGTCGACCAGGTCGTGGCTCGTGGGGCGGTCGGCACCACGGTGGTGGCGGCGGGCAGCGTGATCGCCTCGCAGCCACGGCTCTTCGACGGGCTGCGCCAGAGAGTGCTGCACAGGCATCCGAATCGCGAGGTCGTTCTCCTGGGCGACGATCCCGTCGCAGGAGGAGTGGCCCTCGCCCGGCGCATCGCTGGTCGCTGACGATTCGGCAGCAGAGAACGAAGGAGGCATCCATGACGGACACACTCTCCGCCGGCACGGGATACCGGTCACAGGCGGCCGTGTACATCGATGGGACGTTCGGCACCGTGGCCGACTCGCTCACGGTTCTGGAGAAGGCGACCGGCGCTCGGCTCGGCGAGGCCGGCCTCGGCTCGCTCGCCGATCTCGATCGGGCCGCGGCGGCGGCCCGACGCGCCCAGCAGGACTGGGCGCATCAGCCGTACGACGTGCGGGCGGACCTTGTGCGCAAGGTGGCCGAGCGGCTGTCTGCGCGTGCCGACGAGTTCGCGCGCCTCATCGTTCGCGAGACCGGCTCGATCAGGGGAAAGGCCGACTACGAGGTCAGTGGCGCAATCGACGAGCTGCTCACGGCGGCCGGTCTGGCCGCGCGCCCCCGTGGCGAGCTGATCGTCTCTCACGACCCCGGCCGCACGAGCGTCGTCGAACGCATCCCGGTGGGCGTCATCGCGGCGATCACGCCGTGGAACTTTCCGCTGATCCTCGCGATGCGCGTCGTCGCTCCCGCCATCGCACTGGGAAACGCGGTCATCCTGAAGGCATCGCCCGAGACCCCGATCTCCGGCGGCCTGGCGATCGCATCGCTCTTCGACGAGGCCGGAGCACCGGCGGGCCTCTTCCAGGCCGTCTGCGGCGGGCTCGAGTTCAGCCGCGCGCTCACCACGCATCCCGCCGTGGACATGGTGCACTTCACCGGCTCGACTGCCGTCGGGTCCGCGATCGCCGGATCGGCGGGCGCACTGCTGAAGAAGGTCTCGCTCGAGCTGGGCGGCAACAACGCCCTCGTGGTCCTGGACGATGCGGACGTCGACCGCGCGGCGATGATCGGCGCGTGGTCATCGTTCCACTATCAGGGTCAGACCTGCATCTCCGCCGGGCGGCACATCGTGCACGAGAGCCTTCTCGACGCCTACGTCGAGAACCTCGCCGCCCGCGCCCGGCGCATCGCCGTGGGAGACCCCACGGATCCCGCCACAGGCATCGGGCCGATGATAAATGAGCGACAGGCCTCGCGGGCGGAGCTGCTGCTGCGCGGTGCGCTCGAGCAGGGGGCGACGGTGGTCGAGGGCGGCACACGCGACGGCCTGTTCTTCCGTCCGACCGTCGTCACCGGCCTCACACGAGACATGGCGCTGTGGACGGACGAGGTGTTCGCGCCGATCGCGCCGGTCATGCCCTTCTCCACCGACGACGAGGCACTCGAGCTCGTCAACGACACGGCGTACGGTCTCGTGAACGCGGTGCTCACCGGCGACGAGGCTCGGGGTGAGCGCTTTGCGAGGGGCGTGCGCAGCGGCATGGTGCACGTGAACGACGCGACGCCGACGGACGAGGCGTCCGCGCCGTTCGGGGGTCTGGGCGCGTCGGGGCTCGGGGGCCGGGCGGGAGGCGAGGCGAATCTCGAGGAGTTCACGGAGCGCAAGTGGATCAGCACTCAGCACGGAGCACCGCAGTACCCGTACTGAGGCCGGAGAGTGACGGGTCGGGGCGCCGTGATGGCGTCCATCTGCGTAAGGGCGACAGGCCTTCGGCACGGAGTTGTGGCCCACGTCGCCGATGGATGCCTGCACGCCGTGATGCTCGTCGTGCTCGTGCCGATGCTGGCCGGCGAGGTCACGGCTTCGGTCGCGGCAGGCCTGTCGCTGGTGGCGCTGGCGATGGCTCTCTCACCGTTCTCCCGTGCATCGCATCGGGTGCGTGCGCACGTGATCGACTTGCTCACGATGGGCGTCGTCACGGTGGTCGGGTGCATGCAGCCCCCGTCCGGTCAAGCCGGGATGGCCATGCCGATGGCGGGCGCAGAAGGAGTGCGGGCTGCTGCGCTGGTCGCCGTCGCGTGGGCCGTCACGCGCACGACGCTCGCGGTCCGCGATCGCCGTCACCGCGGCTGGTCCGCGCTGACGGGCATCCTGACCGGCGGGTGCCTAGCCGTGATGCTCGTCGGCTGAGGCGTCGCGCCGCGTCGCTGCATGGCGTTCGGCCGCCCGCTCGACCCGAAGGCCGCGCCGATAGCCTGGTAAGCGTTTGCTCAAGGAGGCGCCGTGACCCCATCCACCGTCACCCTCTCCGACGTCGCACGGCACGCCGGCGTGTCGTTGGCCACCGCGTCGCGGGCGCTGAACGGAAGCATGCGCACGGTGAACGCCGAGCTGAAGGCGCGGGTGGAGGCATCCGCTCGTGAACTCCACTACACGGCGAACGCGCAGGCGCAGGCGGTCGCCCGGGGGACGAGCCGCACGGTGTCGCTGGTGCTCGGCGACATCGCCGACCCGTACTTCTCCGCGATCGCGGCCGGCGTGATGGATGCCGCGGGCAGCCGGGGCTTGATCGTCACGATGTCGAGCGCCGGAACCGAGCCCGAGCACGTGGTGCAGACCATTGCGGCGTTGCGCGGCCAGCGCCCGGCGGCCGTGATCGTGGCCGGCAGCCGGTTCGTGGACGAGCGCACCGAGGCGGCGATCGCGCAGGAGCTGCGCGCCGTGGAGGAACAGGGCGGAAGCGTGGTGCTGATCGGCGCTCGCACGAGCGGTTTCCGGGCCGTTCCCGTGCTCAACGCCGAGGGCGCATCGGCCCTGGCGGGCGCTCTCGTCGACCGCGGTCACCGCGACTTCGCGGTGCTCGCCGGGCCTGCGGGTCTGACGACGGCGGCGGAGAGGGTCGCCGGGTTCCTCGCGGGGCTGCGGGCGCACGACATCCGGCCGCCGGAGTCGGCGGTGGTGGTCGGCGGCTTCTCGCGCGACGCCGGGTACCGGGACATGCTCGGGCTGCTGGATGCCGGCATCCGGCCCGGCTGCGTCTTCGCCGTCACCGACGTGATGGCGGTCGGCGCCATGACCGCGATGCGCGAGCGCGGGCTCACCCCGGGTCGCGACATCGCGGTCGCCGGCTTCGACGACATCGAGATGCTGCAGGACGTGGTGCCGTCGCTCACCACCGTCGCGCTGCCACTGCGCGAGCTGGGGAAGCGGTCGCTCGAGCTCGCTCTCGGCGCCGACGACGGCGTCGCGGGGGAGCCGATCGGGGGGACGGTGATGCTGCGCGACAGCACCCCCCTTACACCCCGTGGCGCTCCGGTCGTCGCTCCCGGCGGTGCTCCGGTCGTCGCTCCCGGTGGCGCCCGTCGTCTCCGTCCCGCTCGAACACAAGAGGCTCGAAAACAGGAGTGATCGCGCTCTCGTCACCGCAACAGGACGATTGCTCCTGTTCCGACGGCATGCTCCTGTTTTCGGCTGGGTGGTCACCTATCCGTGCCGGGAACCCAGCAGCCAGCCGGCGGCCTGCGCGATGATCCGGCGCTGCTCGGTCGCGTCGTACGAGCGGGCATCGTGCCCCAGAGCGTCGTAAACGACCCGGGCACCGCCACGCCCCCGAGCCCACAGCACCGGATGCGAGCCCTGGTACTCGTGCCACGCCAACGGTGTGACCTCGGGCGACACCCGCAGGCACGAGTAGCGCTCGTCGTGCGTGTCGAAGTCCTGGATGCCTGCCACGACGGGGTGCGCATCCGTCGCCACCTCGATGCGGGCGCGTCCGTACGGCGGGTGCATCGAGGTTCCCCGCACCCAGATGCCGCCCAACACCGACTCCCATTCCGGCACGAACCCGAAGCTCGTGGACGACGCGTGCAGTGCCAGCAGCGGGCGGCGCGCGGCGTGGGCGAGCAGTCCCTCACGGGTGGCGGCATCCGTGTCGGAGAGCGGCAGCGGTTCGCGATCGTTCGAGCTCTGCACGACGGCCCGCTCCTCCGGGGTGCGGCCCGCTCCGACGTTGAGCACGAGCAGGTCGACGTCGTCGGTGCGCGCGAGCGAGGCGAGGCGGGCATCCACGTCGTCGTCGACGGTCACGGTGCAGCCGGCCGCCCGAAGGATGTCCGCGACGCACGCGGACGTCTCCGCGAGCGGATGCCACGGATCGGCGTATCGTCCGCTGCCCGAGAGCACGAGGACGCGAGCGTTCATGGTGCCCCCGGATCCGTCTGCCAACCTGCTTGCGTCGCGCACGAGTCAGCCTATGCTAGTTCGGCAACCGCTTTCCCACCCCTCGCACGGTGACGCGAACGGTCGGGACTCGGGTGGTCGGCATCGACGTCGATGCCGGGCATCCGCGGGTTGCGCTCATCAGAGGCGATGACACGAGCCGGGCGGCAGACCCGGACGGGAGGGATCGGCATGACGACGGCACCCACACCCACCAGACGGCTGTCGTCCGACCAGCGCAGCGCGTTCGCGGCGTCGCTGCTGGGCTGGATGATGGATGCCTTCGACTACTTCGTCGTCGTGCTCGTGTATGCGGACATCGCGGCCGAGTTCCACGTGTCCTTGGAGCAGATCGCGTTCCTCACCACGATCACGCTCGTCATGCGGCCGGTCGGTGCGTACCTGTTCGGTCTGTGGGCGGACCGGGTGGGGCGGCGCATCCCGCTGATCGTCGACGTGTGCTTCTACTCGTTCGTCGGGTTCCTGTGCGCGTTCGCGCCGAACTTCACGGTGCTGTTCGTCCTGCGGCTGCTGTACGGCATCGGCATGGGCGGTGAGTGGGGCCTCGGCGCCGCGCTGACCATGGAGAAGGTGCCGCGCGAGCGTCGCGGATTCTTCTCGGGAATCCTTCAGGCCGGCTACTCGGCGGGATATCTGCTCGCCGCGCTCGCCTTCCTTCTGGTGCACTCGGCGCTGGGCCTCAACTGGCGCTGGCTGTTCGTGTTGAGCATCGTTCCGGCGTTGATCAGCCTCATCATCCGAACGCGGGTGAAGGAGTCGGAGGTCTGGGAGAGCACGCGCGAGCGAATGCAGGCGAAGGACACGTCCATCCGGGCGGTGTTCTTCAACGGCAAGGTGCTGCGGCGCTTCGTCTACCTGGTGCTGCTGATGGCCGCGTTCAACTGGATGTCCCACGGCACGCAGGACATCTATCCCACCTTCCTGAAGGCGACGGATCAGGGCGGTGCCGGCCTCGACGCCGCGGCCGCAGGGTGGATCGCCGTGGTCTACAACGTCGGCGCGATCGTGGGCTGCATCGTCCTGGGATCGCTCTCGGATCGCTGGGGGCGCAAGGCGACGATCATCCTCGGCGCGGTGCTGACGCTGCCGCTCATCCCGATCTTCGCGTTCTCGCACACGGCGGGCCTGCTCTGCCTCGGCTCGGCGCTCATCCAGTTCACGACGCAGGGCGCCTGGGGCGCGATCCCCGCGCATCTCAACGAGATGTCGCCGAATGCCATCCGCGGGTTCTACCCCGGTGTCACCTACCAGCTGGGCAACGTGATCGCGGCGTTCAACCTGCCCATCCAGCAGTCGCTGGCCACCCACATCGGCTACCCGTGGGCGATGGCGATCACCGTGGCGGGTGCCGCGGTCGCCGTCATCCTGCTCACTGCGTTCGGCAGGCAGGCGAAGGCGGTGGATTTCCACGCGGAGGAGCCGGATGCCGTTGCCGCGTCGGGCGGCGGCTGACCTCGGCCCCGTTTCGGGTGCTGCCCTGCCCGTTTCGGTGTTGTGGTCGTTCCGTGGTTGTGGTCGTTCCGGCCTTGTCCCGCCCGTTCCGAAGGACATGGCGGCACTCGAACGCCATCGGCGTTCGAGTCGTCGTATGTCCTCTGGAACGGTACGGGGGTGGCTCGGAACCGGGGGGTGGATTCGAACCGGGTGGGCCCGAACCGGGCGGGTGGGTCGGAACCGGGCAGGTCGGAACCGGGCGGGTCGGAACCTGGTGGGTCCGAGCCGGGCGGGTGGACCCGGAACCGTACCGGCCGGACCCCGAACGGAGCGGGCCTTGGCCCGGACGGGCGCTCATGGTTGCCGGGCCCCAGTGGCTCTGCTAGCCTCCCGGCAAGCGCTTTCCCACCGGTGATCTCTCCCGGTGACGAGGACGAGCCCCCCACCGACCGAAAGAGAACCACGTGTCAGAGTCGACCATCGGCATCATCATGAACGGCGTCTCCGGGAGCATGGGCTACCGACAGCACCTCGTGCGTTCCGTCCTCGCCATCCAGGAGCAGGGCGGCGTCGCGCTCTCCGACGGCACTCGCGTGCAGGTGGAGCCTCTGCTCGTCGGCCGCGACGAGACCAAGCTCGCGGAACTGGCGGAGCGCCACGGGCTCCAGCACTACACGACCGACCTCGACGCGGCGCTGGCGGACGACCGGTGGCAGGTATACGCGGACTTCCTGGTGACGAAGGCGCGGGCATCCGCCCTGCGCCGGGCCATCGCCGCGGGCAAGGCGATCTACACCGAGAAGCCGACTGCGGAGACGTTCGAGGAGGCGCTGGAGCTGGCACGCCTCGCCGAGGCCGCCGGCGTGAAGAACGGCGTCGTGCACGACAAGCTGTACCTGCCCGGGCTGCGCAAGCTGCGCCGGCTCATCGACTCCGGCTTCTTCGGCCGCATCCTCTCGGTGCGAGGCGAGTTCGGCTACTGGGTGTTCGAGGGCGACTGGACCCCGGCGCAGCGGCCCAGCTGGAACTACCGCGCCGCCGACGGCGGAGGCATCATCATCGACATGTTCCCGCACTGGAGCTACGTGCTGGAGTACCTGTTCGGCCGTGTGGAGTCCGTCTACGCACGTGCCGTGACCGAGATCCCGGAGCGGGTGGACGAACAAGGGCGCCGGTACCGTGCCACGGCCGACGACGCGGCATACGCCGTCTTCGACCTGGCCGGAGGCGTCACGGCGCAGATCAACTCGAGCTGGACGACCAGGGTGAACCGTGACGAGCTCGTGGAGTTCCAGGTCGACGGCACGCTCGGCAGCGCTGTGGTCGGGCTGTTCGGCTGCAGGATCCAGCCACGCACCCTGACCCCGCGCCCCACCTGGAATCCCGATGTCCCCGACACGCACGACTACGCCGCGGACTGGCATGAGGTCCCCGAGGTCGATGCGTTCGAGAACGGATTCAAGGCGCAGTGGGAGGAGTTCATCCGTCACGTCGTGGAGGATGCCCCGTTCCCGTACGACCTCCTCTCCGGCGCCCGGGGCGTGCTGCTGGCCGAGAAGGGAATGGAGAGCGACCGCTCCGGGTCGCGCGTCGAGGTGCCTCCCGTCACGCTCGACACGCTGCACGAGCATGCGGCCTCTCGCTCCGGAGGTGACCCACGATGACGGACCTGCTGCTCGTGTCGGCCGACGGCACGGTGGGCTCCGACCGGCTCATCGAACGCGACCCCGTGCTGAAGCCCGGTGCGCCGCCCCGGGCGCGGACGGCCTACGCGGCCGCGCACGTCATCCCGAAGCCGTACGCGGAGAACGTGCCGGGCGCACCCGCCGACCTGGACTGGGACGCGACCCTGGCGTTCCGGCACCATGTCTGGTCGTACGGGCTCGGGGTCGCCGACGCCATGGACACGGCCCAGCGCAACATGGGGCTCGACGCCGCGACGACCCGGGAGCTCATCTCGCGCAGCGCGCGGGAGGCGGCGTCCGTCGGGGGTGCGCTCGTCGCCGGCGTGAACACCGACCACGTCGACGACGACGTCATCTCCCTCGAGGGAGTCGTGGACGCCTACCTGCATCAGCTGGAGCTCACCGAGGACGCCGGCGCCGGCGTCGTGCTGATGGCCTCCCGCCACCTCGCACGTGCCGCGGAGTCGCCCGCGGACTACGAGCGCGTGTACGGCGCCGTGCTCGCCCGTGCCGGCCGACCGGTCATCCTGCACTGGCTGGGCGAGGCGTTCGACCCGGCGCTGCGGGGATACTTCTCCGGCCGCGGTGGCGACGCCGGGGCGGCCGCCGACACGCTCATCCGCATCATCGAGGCGAACTCGGACGCCGTGGCGGGCGTCAAGATGAGCCTTCTGGATGCCGACGCCGAGATCGCCGTGCGTGCGCGGCTCCCTAGGACCACCGCGATGTTCACCGGCGACGACTTCAACTACGTCGACCTGATCGCGGGGGACGGCACGAAGGTCGCCGGCGACGACGGCAGGCAGGTCGATGCGCCAGGACACTACTCCAACGCACTGCTCGGCGCGTTCGCCGCCATCACACCGGTGGCCTCGCGCGGTCTCCGTGCGCTGGACGACGGAGACCGCGACGCATATGAGCGCATCCTGCGCCCCACCGAGGCGCTGAGCCGACAGGTGTTCGCGCCGCCGACCTTCTACTACAAGACGGGCGTCGCGTTCCTCAGCTGGCTGAACGGTCATCAGGAGTCCTTCACCATGGTGGGCGGGCTGCACGCCGCGCGCAGCCTGCCGCACCTGTCCGAGGTCGTGCGGCTCGCGAACGCCTGCGGCGCCCTCGAGCGCCCCGAGCTGGCGGCGGCCAGATGGAACGGGCTCCTCGCGCTGAACGGCATCGTAGGACCGATCCCCCAGAGCTCGGCCGCCAAGGGGCCGAGGCCTCTCGCCACCACCGACAGCGATCCGAACGGTGCCCTCGCGTGAGCGCGCATCCGCGGTTCTCCCTCAACCAGGCCACGATCAAGCGAGCCTCGCTCGCCGAGGCGATCGAGGCGGCCCGCGCGGCGGAGATCCCGAGCGTCGGAGTCTGGCGCGAGCCGGTCGCGGAGGTCGGCCTGGATGCCGCCACGCGCCTGATCGCCGACTCCGGCCTGCGCGTCTCCAGCGTGTGCCGCGGCGGATTCTTCTCCCTGCCGGAGGGCCCGGAACGTGCGGCCGCGCTGGAGGACAACCGCAGGGCCATCGACGAGACGGCGGCGCTCGCGGCGGCGGGCGCGAAGGGATCCGCGGCGGTGCTCGTGCTCGTCGCGGGAGGCCTGCCGCGGGGCTCGCGAGATCTCGGAGGCGCCCGCGAGCGCGTGAGAGACGCGCTGGGCGCGCTGGAGCCGGACGCGGCGTCTGCCGGCGTCACGCTGGCGGTGGAGCCGCTGCATCCGATGTTCGCCGCCGACCGGGCCGTGGTCTCCACTCTCGCGCAGGCGATCGACCTGGCGGTCGAGGCCGGACCGGCCGTAGGTGTCGTCGTCGACACCTACCACCTCTGGTGGGACCCGGACGTCCTCGCCCAGATCGCACGCGCCGGCTCGCTCGGCCGCATTGCCGCATACCAGGTGTGCGACTGGGTCACGCCGCTGCCTGCGGATGTGCTGCTCGGTCGTGGCCTGCCTGGCGCAGGTCACATCGACTTCGGGCCGATGACGCGCGCTGTGGCGGATGCCGGGTATTCCGGAGACATCGAATGCGAGATCTTCAACGCGGAGGTCTGGGCCCGGCCGTTCGGGGACGTCGCGGCGGCGGCGTCCGCGGCGTTCTCGCGCGTCGTCGCCCCGCACTTCTGAGCACGCGCCCGTCGCCTCGCCGAAGCGGGGCACCACGGGACGGAGTACGGAAGAGTGGACCCATGCGGATCGTCATCGCTCCCGACTCGTTCAAGGGAACCGCGTCCGCGGTGCAGGTCGCGAAGGCCATCGCGGCCGGATGGCGCACCGTGCGACCCGGCGACGAGGTGACCGAGCTGCCCATGGCAGACGGCGGGGAGGGCACGCTCGACGCCTTCGAGCTCGCCGTGCCCGGGGCGCGCCGGATGACCGTGACCGTGACCGGTCCGGACGGAAGAGCGGCGCGGGCATCCTGGGTGCTGCTTCCGCCCGCCGAAGGGCTGCCCGGCGGAACGGGCGTCGTCGAACTGGCCGAGACGAGCGGCCTTCCGATGATGGCACGGCTCGATCCCCTGCGGGCGCACACGCTGGGCTTCGGTCAGGCGATCGCGGACGCCCTGGACCACGGCGTCTCCCGGCTGCTGCTGGGAATCGGAGGAAGCGCATCCACCGACGGCGGGGCCGGCGCCCTCACCGCGCTCGGGGCGCGGCTGCTGGATGCGCGCGGGGAGCCCGTCGCGCTCGGCGGAGCGGCACTGCGCGACCTCGCCGAGGCCGACCTCTCCGGGCTCCGCGAGCCGCCCGCAGCGGGAGCCGTCGTGCTCAGCGACGTGACGAACCCGCTGCTGGGGCCGACCGGCGCCGCCCAGGTCTTCGGCGAGCAGAAGGGTGCGAGCGCCGCTCAACGCGTGATGCTCGACGGCGCACTCGCCGCATGGTCGCGGGTTCTCGCCCCGGCCCTCCACGTCGACCCGGCCACGCCGGGCGCGGGTGCCGCGGGCGGCACGGGCTTCGGCCTGCTCGTCTGGGGCGCCGAGCTCGCGTCCGGCGCCGAGACGATCGCGGACGCGATCGGCCTCGACGCAGCGATCGCGCGTGCCGATCTCGTGATCACGGGGGAGGGTCGCTACGACGCGCAGACCGGTTCGGGCAAGGCGCCCGCGACGGTGCTCGCGTACGCCGCCCGGCGGGAGGCGCCCGTCGCTCTCATCGCCGGCGCGATCGCGGCCGACCCGGCGCCGTTCTCGGCAGTCCGCTCGTTGAGCGACCTCGCCGGATCCAGCGCCCGCGCGCAGGCCGAGCCCGGGGCATGGCTGGAGGCGGCAGGACGCGATCTGGCGCTCGCCGCCCGGTAGAGGACCCTCGGGCCGGGCCATGGCGAGTCGGCCGCGACGGAAAGCCCGATGGCATTCGCAGCCGAGGAATCCCAGCGAACGACGATCAGGGCGTCGACGAACTCGTCGACGCCCTGGCCGTGCGTTCGCTCTCGTTCTCTACGGCGCTGCGCTCACTTGTCGCGTGGCGCGTCTTCACCGGCCTGAGCATGGATCTTCTCCGCCGCGGTGCCCAATGCGTCGGAGACGGTGGTGGTGATCTCGTTGACCTTCGCCCCTACCGCGTCGACGGACTTCTCCGTGACGTTCTTGGCGCCCTCGGCGCCCTTCTTGATGCCTTCTCCTGCAGTCATGATGACTCCTTTCGCTCGGAGAGAGGAATGGTGGCGGAAGCGTGCCCGTGAGGGCGCTTCCGCTTGGTTCGCCGATCGAAGCCTGCCGAATGACGGCGAAAGCACGAGGAGCCGCGCGCTCGGCGGCGGCACGGGGCGCCCGCCGTGCAGACGCCGATGGCCGATAGTACGCCCCGCCGAACCCGCTGGTCCGACGGCTGAAGTGTCAGTCATGGTCGCTCCTGCAATCCGCGCGATGACGTTCGCGCGTGAATCTCGCTGCCGAGGACTGGAGCAACGTGGTTCAGCCTACGCCTGCCGCCCGCTGGGGTCCAGGAGCGGTGCGACCCGCCTGACGACAGCGACGGCCTAAAGGGACGCGCACCGGCTCGCGTCTGCGAGGGCGTGCACACTCAGCGACCGGTCCGTGACGTCCGCCGCGACGGCGCGGATGGTGAGGTTGTGATTGCGCGCGTAACGTCGCAGGAGAGCGAACGACTCGTCCATCGAGGTGCCGTTGCCCTGGGAGATGGCCCCCTTCGCCTGCTCGATGACGACCCTGCTCTCGAGCGCCCTCCGCAGCTGCTCCGACACGAGCTGCGCGTGCGCGGCGACGCGCTCCTGCAAAATCCCGATAGTCGCCACGTCGGCGAGCGCCTGCGCCGCGGCCCCGTCGCGGCGGCTGAGGGCCCCCAGCGACGTCCTGAAGAGGCTCATGGCGCCGATGGTGTCGCCGCGCAGTCTCATCGGGATGCAGTGGACCGCGAGGAAGCCTTGTCGCAATGCCGCCTCACGGAACGCCGGCCATTGCCCGCCGGATGCGGCGAGGTCGGAGACGGAGATCTGCTCACCGGCGGCGAAGCAGTCCAGGCATGGTCCGGCGCCGGCCGCGAGCTGCAGGATCTCGACGACTTCGGCGCTCTCACTGGTCGATGCCACGATCTGCAGGTGTCCGCCGCCGTCGACCAGCATCAGGCCGCCCGCCCGTGCCGAGACGATCTCGGTGCACACCTTCGCCAGCGTGTGAAGCAGGTCGACCACGTCGTAGTCGGCTGTGAGCGTGTCGGCGACCATGACGAACGCGGCGTTGAGGCGGCTCTCCCGGGACACTTTGCCCATCATCGACTCCGCATCCTTTTCTGCAATGGTAATGCGGGCTCCCTGCGCCGGGTCGCCGGAGTCGAGACGGCGGCCGCAGGCGCCCCGGGGGCGCAGAGCTCGTGCCGTGCCCCGCCCGCACCCCGGCGCGAGCGGTCCGCTACCGGGCGGTGGACCCGCCGGCGACCTCTGCGGCGTACCGCGCGTATTGCTCGCGGATGACCGGGCGGAAGTCGGGCACGGGACGCGCCGCCACGTCGAGCGGCCACTGCGGCCGGCTGCCGGTGAGCGCCCACGCTGCCTGCGCGGCGGCCCCGTCGGCGACGTACTCGCCGGGTGCGGGCACCACGATCGGGGCGTCGAAGACCTGCGCGGCGATGATCTGCACGGCGGGGTTGAGCGCGGCCCCGCCGATGAGCAGCAGCCGCTGTTCGCGCACGCCGACCGCGCGCACCGCGTCGAGGCCGGCGGCGAGTCCGCTCAGCATCCCCTCGACGGCCGCGCGTGCGACGTTCTCACGTCGCGTCGTCGCGCTCGAGAGCCCGTGCAGGCTGGCCCTCGCATCCGGCAGGTTCGGTGTTCGCTCACCGTCGAAATAGGGTATGAGGACGACGCCATCGGAGCCCGCCGGCGCTCGGAGCGCCAGCTCGGCCAGCTCGTCGAGGTCCACGTCGAGAAGGTCGGCCACCCTGGCGAGAACGCGCGCCGCGTTGAGCGTGGCGACGAGCGGGAGGAACCGGCCTGAGGCGTCCGCGAACCCCGCCACGACGCCGGTGGCGTCGTGCGCGGACGAGTCGGTGACGGCGAAGACGGTTCCGCTGGTGCCGACGGAGACGATCACGTCGCCGGACGCCGCGCCCAGGCCGAGCGCTGCGCCCGCGTTGTCCCCGGCCCCGGGGCCGACCACGATGCCGGGCCGCGTCGAGACTGTGCCGCGCTGTTCTGTGGTCGTTCCGGCGGAGGCGGCCGGCGCGAGCACTCGCGGCAGGATGACCGGCGAGGGGTCGGGACTCCCTCCGGGGCTCTCGTCGGCGTCTTCGCCGAGGAGGCCCGACGCCTCACGTGCCGCGCGACCGAACGCGAGCTCGAACAGCGCGAGGTCATAGCCGTCGTCGCGCGGGGACCAGTATGCCGTGCCCGAGGCGTCCGAGCGATCGGTGACGAGGGCGTCGAGGCGTGGGCCCAGCGGCGACTCGTCCGCCGGGCCATAGCCGAGCAGTCGCCACGTGAGCCAGTCGTGTGGCAGGGCGACCGCCGCAACCCGTGCAGCGTTCTCGGGCTCGGCGTCCCGGAGCCAGCGCAGCTTCGTCGCCGTGAACGAGGCGACCGGCACGGATCCGGCGCGCTCCGCGTACGCAGCGGCGCCGACCTCCTCGGCAATGGCTGCCGCGGCTGCCGCGCTGCGGGTGTCGTTCCAGAGCAGCGCGGGACGGATCACGCGGCCGTCGGCATCCAGCACCACCATGCCGTGCTGCTGGCCGCCGATCGAGATGGCGGCGACGTCGTCGAGGCCGCCAGCGTCGTCGATCGCCGCGCCGAGGGCGGTCCACCACGCCGCTGGATCGACCTCGGTTCCGTCGGGATGTGCCGCACGCCCCGAGTGCACGAGCGTCCCGGTCCCCAGGTCGCGGATCACGACCTTGCAGCTCTGCGTCGACGAGTCGACGCCGGCGATCAGTGTCATGTCTCCTCCGTCGTGCGGCGACGATCCCGGCCGCTCTTCGTCCCCGCCCGCGGAGTGCACGGCCGGGGACGACTCTCGTTCCGGGTCAGCGGGCTCCCAGCAGGTGCTCGGTGGCGAGCTGCTGCAGGCGCACGAAGCCGAAGCCCCTGGCGCCGAAGTAGGAACCGGCGTCGAAGTCCTCGAACGCCGAGCGATCGGCGAGCAGCTCGTCGTAGCCCTCCCCCTCGTCCAGCGTGGGCTGGGCGAGCTGGGCGACGCGCGACGCCTCCAGCGCCTCCTGCACCTCGGGGTCGGCACGGAACGCGGCGGCGCGCTCCTTGAGCAGCAGGTACGTGCGCATGTTCGCCGCCGCGGACTGCCACACCCCCTCGATGTCCTCGGTGCGCGACGGCTTGTAGTCGAAGTGGCGGGGGCCGTCGTAGGCGGGGCCGCCGTTCGGGCCGCCGTTCTCCAGGAGGTCGACGAGGGCGAACGCGTTGTGCAGATCGCCGTGCCCGAACACGAGGTCCTGGTCGTATTTGATGCTGCGCTGACCGTTGAGGTCGATGTGGAACAGCTTGCCGTGGTAGAGCGCCTGCGCCACGCCGGCGGCGAAGTCGAGGCCCGCCATCGTCTCGTGGCCCACCTCGGGGTTGAGGCCGACCAGCTCGGGGTGCTCCAGGGAGTCGATGAACGCGAGCGCGTGTCCGAGGGTCGGCAGGAGGATGTCGCCCCGCGGCTCGTTCGGCTTCGGCTCGATCGCGAAGCGGATGTCGTAGCCCTTGTCGATCACGTACTCCGACAGCAGGTTGACGGCCTCGCGGTAGCGCTCGAGGGCGGAGCGGATGTCCTTGGCCGGGTCGTACTCCGCTCCCTCGCGTCCTCCCCACATGACGAACGTCGTGGCGCCCAGCTCGACCCCCAGCTCGAGCTGCCGCAGAGCCTTGCGCAGCGCGAAGCGGCGCACCTGGCGGTCGTTCGAGGTGAAGCCGCCGTCCTTGAAGACCGGAGCCGAGAAGAGGTTGGTGGTCACCATGGGGACGACGAGTCCCGTGTCGGCCAGCGCCTTCTTGAGCCGGTCGATCTGCTTCTGGCGCTCGGCATCCGTGGAGCCGAAGGCGAACAGGTCGTCGTCGTGGAAGGTCAGACCGTAGGCGCCCAGCTCGCTGAGCCTCTCCACCGCCTCGACGACGTCGAGCGGGGGACGGGTCGGGCCGCCGAACGGGTCGCTGCCGTTGTAGCCGATGGTCCAGAGACCGAACGAGAACTTGTCTTCGCGCGTGGGCGTGACTGCCATGGAAGCATCCTTCAGCGTCGTTGATGAGTATTTGTTGCGCCGCCAAACATATCAGACGACGCGGGCCGTAGTCGAGGCCTTCCCGGCGGCTCCGTGGTCGATCAGCGACCTGATCCGGCGTGCAGCGCCGGGCGATCACGCGGAGCCGGCCCCATCGATGCGCCCTCCACCAGCGTGCACGCGATCCGCACCTGCGTCGGAGCTCCGGCGCGCCCCTCCAGCCGGTCGATGAGCGCCTCGGCCGCCAGCCTTCCGAGGGCGCTCCCGGGGGCGTCGTAGGTGCTCAGCGCCGGGTCCATGAACGCCGACATCGCCGTGGCGCTCGCCACGCCCACGATCGAGATGTCGTCCGGAATACGGAAGCCGCGATGCCGCAGCCCGTTGACGAGTGCGAATGTGGCCTCGTCGTGCATGCCGATCACCGCGGTGGTCCCAGGCGCACGCCGCACGAGCTCATCGGTCAACGACAGGATGGATGCCCGCTCGTGCGGGACCCGGAAGACCTCCCCGGTCAGGCCGCGCTCGCCGATCGCCTCGTGAAACGCCCTCTCCGCGCGGATCGGCGGACTGTATCCGGCCAGCGGCGTGCCGGAGAGGTCCTCGACGATCAGGCTGATGGTGCGGTGGCCGAGCGCGGTCAGGTCGCCCACCGAGAGATCGATCGAGCGCTCGAAGTCGATGTCGACGTAGTCGATCCCCTCCAGGTCGCGTGTCCGTCCGATGAGCGCGAACGGCGCCCCCGCCCGCTGCAGGTGCGACACCCGTTCGTCCTCGAGCTGGACCTCCATGAGCAGCACGCCGTCGGCGAAACCGGCCTGGATGAGCGAGGCGATCTCGGTCGAGACGTTGTCGCTGTGGATCGGCCAGAGCACCAGGCTGTAGCCGCGTTCCTCCGCCGCCGTCGCCGCGGCGTCGACGAACGAGTGGTGGTGCCGATGGTCCAGGAGGGGGTAGATGAGGGCGATGACACGGGACTTGCGGCTGGCAAGGGCCCGCGCCATCGAGTTGCGCCGGTAGCCGAGCTCGTCGATGGCCCTGAGGACGCGCTCGCGGGTGTCGGCGCTGACGGGCTTGGTGTCGTTCACCACGAAGGAGACCGTCGAGATCGACACGCGGGCCCGGTCCGCCACCTGCTGCATAGTGACCACGGCGCCTGTCCTCGTTCTCCTGCCGGTGTGTGTGCCCGTGCCATGTTCTCACGCCGCCGTGCGCGCCCGGGCCATTCGCGCGGCAGGAGCCCGTTCGAGCTCCCGTCGCCCCGCGCTCGTAGGGCATCGGGCGACGGCGGGCGTGGTCAAGCGCTTGACTTTCCGAGGCGGCGGTAACCAGAATGCCTGAAAGCGCCCCACCTCACGATCATCGGTCCCCCGGTCGCGGTCACCAGGTCAAGCGCTTTACCTCGGCTCTGTGCGGCCGACTGGACAACCTTTTTCGAAAGAAGCAAAGGAGCTCATTCGTGAAGAAGTCACGCATCATCGCGGGGATCGCCTCGGCGGCCGCGATCTCGCTGTCACTGGCGGCCTGTTCCTCCGGCTCGGCTCCTTCGGGAGGCAAGCCGACCCTCACCGTCGAGGACTACTACTCGTCGAACCCGAGCATGAGCGGGTACAACTCCGTCTACAGGCAGTGCGGCTCCCAGATCGGTGCGAAGGTCGATCCCGTGCACATCGCAGGCGCCTCGCTGATCCAGAAGGTCCTGCAGCAGGCATCCTCGAAGACGCTGCCCGACGTGCTCATGCTCGACAACCCCGACGTGCAGCAGATCGCGGCAACCGGTGCCCTGACACCGCTCAAGAACTACGGCGTGACCGCGCCGAAGGGCGACGTGCCCTCCGTGGTGAAGGCCGGAACCTACCAGGGCGAGGTCTACGGACTCGCGCCCGTGATCAACTCGATCGCCCTCTACTACAACGTGGACATGCTCAACGCCGCAGGCATCACGCCTCCGAAGACGTGGGACGAGCTCAAGGCCGCCGCACTGAAGCTCACCGATCCCGGCAAGGGTGTGTACGGCTTCGCCATGAGCAACATCAACACCTACGAGGGGACCTGGCAGTTCCTGCCCTTCTTCTGGACCAACGGCGGAGACGAGAAGAACATCGACACGGCGTCCGCCGCGCAGGCCCTCCAGTTCGTCGTCGATCTGCAGAACGACGGCTCGATGTCCAAGAGCTCGGTGAACTGGTCTCAGCAGGACGTCAACAACCAGTTCGTCGCGGGCAAGGCGGCCATGATGATCAACGGTCCCTGGCAGCTTCCGGTGCTCAACACCACGAAGGGCCTCCACTTCGACAGCGTGCCCATCCCGACCCGGACCCCGTCGCAGAAGGTCGTGTCGCCTCTCGGCGGTGAGACCTTCAACGTGCCGAACACGGGGAACAAGACCACGATGGCGTTGGCCGGCAAGTTCGTCGCGTGCCTGAACAAGCCCGCGACGCAGCTGAAGATCGCGAAGATCTCCGGCAACGTTCCCGCCGAGCAGGCCGCCGCGGCCCAGTGGGCGAAGACGCACCCGCAGGTCGAGTCGTTCGTGGAGACGGTGAAGACGGCCCGTGCCCGCACGGCCGAGCTGGGACCGAAGTGGCCGAAGGCGGCCACCGCGATCTACACCGCCGTGCAGCTGGCGCTCACCGGCAAGGCCAGCCCCCAGGCGGCCCTCCAGCAGGCCCAGGGGCAGAACAAGTAGCCGGGGCGACGGATGCAACCCCTTGCGGCTCGGTGTCGAGTCGCAGGCCCGAAGCGCTCTAGGAGTCTGAGATGACCTCAGTGGATGCTCGCCTCGACGCGAGCGCCGCGCGTGCGGCACGACGAGCAGGCGACCCCCGTCGCCACGGCGCACGTCTCGGTCGCTACCTCACCAGGTGGCTGTTCGTGGCACCGGCGATCCTGTTCGTGCTGGTGTTCTTCGGCTACCCGATCGTGCAGAACGTCGTGATGTCGCTGCAGGACTACACGACAACCACCTTCTACACCGGAGTCGCCCCGTGGGTGGGGTTGGCGAACTACGCGAGCGTGTTCGGCAACCCCATCTTCTCGGCCACCGTGGTCAACACGGCGCTGTTCACCGTCGGCTCGATCGTCCTGCAGTTCGGCATCGGGCTGGGCCTGGCGCTGTTCTTCAAGCGGCACTTCCCGCTCAGTGGGTTCCTGCGCTCCCTGCTGCTGCTGCCCTGGCTCCTTCCGCTCATCGCCTCCGCCGCGGTGTGGAAGTGGATCCTCGACCAGGGAAGCGGCGCGTTGAACCAGTTCCTGGGCGTGTTCGGCGTGCACCCAATCCCGTGGCTTGTCAGTCCGAGCCTTGCGCTGGTCGCGGTGATCGGTGTGAACGTGTGGCTGGGCATCCCGTTCAACGCGACGATCCTGTACACCGGGCTGCAGGCCGTTCCGGAGGAGCTGTACGAGGCGGCGGCGCTCGACGGCGCCGTCGGATGGCGGGCGTTCCGATACATCACGTGGCCGAGCATCCGTTCGGTGGTCAGCGTGGTGATCGTGCTCGGGGTGGTCTACACCCTCAAGGTGGTGGACATCATCCTGGGCCTCACCGGCGGCGGCCCCGCGAACTCCACGCAGACGCTCGCGACCTGGGCCTACCAGAACTCGTTCGTGCAGTTCGCATTCGGTCAGGGTGCCGCCATCAGCAACGTCCTGATCGTGGTCTCGCTGCTCTTCGCGAGCATCTACCTCTTCGTGAACCGGAAGGCGGTCGACGAATGAGCGCGACTCGGGCGGTGGTGCTGCCAGCCGGCATGCAGGTCGAGCGTCGCAAGCACGCCAGAAAATGGCCGATGACCGTGCTGGGCGTCGTCTTCCTGGCCATCATGGTGTTCCCCGTGTACTGGATGATCAACAGCAGCCTGCAGTCGAACTCGGGTGCCGCGAACACCGAGTGGTTCCCGTTCCATCCGACCCTCGCCGGTTACGAGGCGGCCATCCAGCAGCAGGGCGCGAACCTCGTGACCAGCCTGATCGTCTCGGTCAGCGCCGTGCTGCTCACCATCGTGGTGGCCACCCCGGCCGCGTACGGGCTCGCCCGATTCAAGATGAGGGGCATGACGGTCTTCGTCTTCGTGCTGCTCATCACGCAGATGATCCCGACGATCGTGATCGCCAATGCGCTCTACGCCCTGTTCAACGACTGGGGGTTGTTGAACTCGTACCTGGGGCTGATCCTGGCGGACAGCGCGGTGCAGGTCCCGTTCGCCATCATCCTGATGCGCGCGTTCATGGCCTCCATCCCGCAGAGCCTCGTCGAGGCGGCGCTGGTGGACGGCGCGAACAACTTCAGGGCGTTCCTCTCCATCGTCGTGCCGATCAGCAGGAACGCGATCATCACGGCCGCGCTGTTCACCTTCCTCGGAGCATGGGGCGACTTCCTGTTCGCGCTGACGCTGACGAGCACTCCGGCCGTCCGACCGATCACGCTCGGCATCTACAACTACATCGGCGCCAACGTGTCGCAGTGGGGCCCGGTCATGGCGACGGCGGTGATCGCCTCCGTTCCCGCCGGTGTGCTGTTGATCATCGCCCAGAAGTACATCGCCGCCGGAGCCCTAGGCGGCGCGATCAAGTGACGCCTCCAGAATCGGCGCCATCGAGTAGAACCGAACCACGAAGGAGAACCACGTGAAAGCCACTCCCGACCGTCCGTTGCGCGTCGTCGTCTGGGGAGAGAACCGGCACGAGAGGCTCGAGCCGCACGTCGCCGAGATCTACCCGGAAGGCATGCACAACGCGATCAGGGCAGGCATCGAGGAGAACCTGGGCGAGCGCGCGGTGGTGGCGACGGCGGTGCTCGACGATCCCGAGCACGGCCTCACCGAGGAGCGGCTCGCCGAGACGGACGTGCTCACCTGGTGGGGACACGCGGCGCACGCCGAGGTCTCCGACGACGTCGTCGAGCGCGTGCACCGCCACGTGCTGGAGGGCATGGGGCTGGTGGTGCTGCACTCCGGGCACTGGTCCAAGATCTTCCGGAGGCTGATGGGCACGACCTGCACCCTTCGGTGGCGCAGCGAGAACGACCGCGAGCTGGTCTGGACGGTCGACCCGACGCATCCGATCGCGCAGGGCGTGCCGCATCCGATCGAGATACCGCAGCAGGAGATGTACGGCGAGCAGTTCGACGTTCCGCGTCCGGACGAGATCGTCTTCATCAGCTCGTTCTCCGGCGGCGAGGTGTTCCGCAGCGGCATCACCTACCGCCGCGGCAACGGCAAGATCTTCTACTTCAGCCCCGGCGATCAGGACTTCCCCGTGTACCACCACGCAGATGTCCTGAAGGTGATCGCCAACGGCGTCGCGTGGGCTGCCTCCGACCGCCCGACGAGAACGCTGCCGACGCTCCTGCGCTACGAGTCGGGGGACTTCTTCCACGGGCGCGCCTACCAGGGTGCCCTGCACAACAGGGACGAGAGCGAATGAGCCGGTTCGCCACGGTGTCCGGTGATGGGCCCATCCGCGTGGTGCTCGTCGGCGCCGGAGCCATGGGGAGGCACTGGCTTCAGGTCATCACCGAGACTCCCGAGGTCGAGCTCGTCGGAGTCGTCGACCTGGACCTCGGGCTTGCTCGCGGCGCCGTCGCCGACCGGGAGCCTGCGATCGTCGTGGGGGACTCCGTGGCCGCGGTAGCGGCCGAGTCGGGGGCGCAGGCCGTCATCGACGTCACGGTCCCGCCTGCGCACCATGCGGTGAACACCGAAGCGCTCCTCGGCGGGCTGCCGGTGCTGTGCGAGAAGCCGATCGCGCCGACCGTCGCCGAGACGCTGTCGCTGATCGCCGCGGAAGAGCTATCCGGGCAGCTGCTGATGACCAGCCAGTCGCGGCGGTACTACCCCGTGCTGGCCGAGCTGAAGGACGCCGTCGCCCTGCTCGGCGGCATCGGGATCGTGACCACGGAGTTCTTCAAGGCGCCGCACTTCGGCGGTTTCCGCGAGGAGATGGCGCACCCGCTGCTGGTTGACATGGCCATCCACGCCTTCGACGCCTCCCGCTACCTGCTCGACGCCGACCCGGTCTCGGTGGACTGCCGGAGCTTCAATCCGAGCTGGAGCTGGTACCGGGGCGACGCGGCGGCGACGGCCGTCTTCGAGTTCGAGGGCGGAACCCGCTACACCTTCACCGGCAGCTGGTGCAGCCCTGGCCTGGAGACATCGTGGAACGGACGCTGGCGCGTCAGCGGCGCGCTGGGCTCAGCGAGCTGGGACGGCGAGGGACACCCGGAGGTGGAGCTCGCGGATGGACGGCGGCCGCGGCCGACGAGCAGATCGACCGCACGCTCGGAGATTGCGGGGGCCCTCGACGACTTCGTCGACGCCCTGCGCACGGGCCGCACACCCGACGGCGACGTGCACTCGAACGTCTACAGCCTCGCCATGGTCGAGGCCGCCGTGCTCTCCGCCGACGCTTCGCGCACGGTCTCGCTCGACGACGTCCTCGAGGATGCGTATCACACCGCGATCGCGCAGGAACGGCGCGACGACGTGAGGGCCGTGCTCGAGTCGTGGGGGTCTGCGGCGCAAGGACTGATCGGATGAAGTTCACGGACGGGTTCTGGCAGCTTCGACCAGGGGTGCACGCCCTCTACGCGCAGCAGGCCTACGACGTCGAGTCCTGCGGCGAGTCTCTCGTCATCACGGCGCCCAGCAGGGTGGTGCGCGCACGCGGCGACGTGCTGAACCACGGCGTGCTGACCGTGCGGCTCGACGCGCCGATGGAAGGCGTGATCGGCGTGCACGTGGAGCACTTCGCCGGGGCACGCGGCGAGCGCGGCTTCGAGCTGGTGGGGCGTGAGCCGCATGCCGCGAGCATCCGGGTCGACGATGAGCGCGGCACGCTGACCAGTGGCGATCTGACCGCGACGGTGGAACGCGGGGCACCCTGGCGACTCGAGTTCTCGGCCAGGGGGCGCGTGCTCACCTCCAGCGGGAACAAGTCGCTCGCCCGCGTCAGCCTCGACGACGGCGCCCTCGTCTGCAGTGACGCGTGGGTCGCCGACGAGGGCATCCCGGTCACATCGCCGTCGTACGTGCTCGGCCAGCTCGATCTCGCGGTCGGCGAGCTCGTCTACGGGCTCGGCGAGCGCTTCGGCCCGCTGGTGAAGAACGGGCAGAGCGTCGAGATCTGGAACGCCGACGGGGGCACCTCGAGCGAGCAGGCGTACAAGAACGTCCCGTTCTATCTCACGAACCGCGGCTACGGGGTGCTCGTCGACCACCCGGGGCACGTGTCGTTCGAGGTCGCCTCGGAGGCGGTCGAGCGAGTGCAGTTCTCGGTGCCGGGTGAGCGCCTGAGCTTCTACGTCATCGACGGACCCGCGCCGAAGGACGTGCTGGAGCGCTACACCCGGCTCACCGGTCGACCGGCTCGCGTTCCGGCGTGGTCGTACGGTCTCTGGCTCTCCACGAGCTTCACGACCTCGTACGACGAGCAGACCGTGAGCTCCTTCATCGACGCGATGGCCCAGCGCGATCTCCCGCTCTCGGTCTTCCACTTCGACTGCTTCTGGATGCGCGAGTTCAACTGGTGCGACCTCGAGTGGGATCAGCGCGTCTTCCCCGACCCGCAGGGGATGCTCGCACGACTGCACGAGAAGGGCGTGCGCGTCTGCGTCTGGATCAACCCGTACATCGCGCAGCGCTCGCCCTTGTTCGCCGAGGGCGCCGAGCACGGGTACCTGGTCACGCGTCCGAACGGCGACGTCTGGCAATGGGATCTCTGGCAGCCGGGCATGGCGATCGTCGACTTCACGAACCCGCACGCCACGGCCTGGTTCCAGGACAAGCTGCGAGCGCTGATCGCCGGAGGCGTGGACGCGTTCAAGACCGATTTCGGCGAACGGATCCCGCTCGACGCCCGCTTCGCAGACGGCTCGTCGTCGGAGCGCATGCACAACCTCTACGCCCAGCTCTACAACAAGGCGGTGCACGACGTGCTGGTCGAGGAGCGCGGAGAGGGCGAGGCCGTGCTGTTCGCCAGAGCGGCGACGACCGGTGGCCAGAGCCTCCCGGTGCACTGGGGCGGCGACAGCACCTCGACGTTCTCGTCGATGGCGGAGACCCTGCGCGGGGGCCTCTCGCTCGCCTTCGGCGGCTTCGCGTTCTGGAGTCACGACATCGGCGGCTTCGAGGGCACTCCCGATCCGGGCGTCTTCAAGCGCTGGGTCGCGTTCGGCCTGCTCTCCAGTCATTCGCGCCTGCACGGCAGCGAGTCGTACCGCGTGCCGTGGACGTTCGACCTCGATCCCGTCACGGGGGAGTACGACGAGAGCGCGACGAGTGCCGTGGCCGTGACTCGGCGCTTCGCGAGGCTGAAGAACCGGCTCATGCCCTACCTGTTCGCGGCGGGTGCCGAGGCATCCGGGCGTGGTGTCCCCGTGATGCGACCGATGCTGCTCGAGTTCCCCGACGACCCGGGCGTCTCCTACCTCGATCGGCAGTACATGCTGGGGCCGGACATCCTTGTCGCGCCCGTGTTCACCGACGACGGAACCGTGCAGTTCTACCTGCCGGAGGGCGGCTGGACGAGCCTGCTCACCGGCGAGCACGTGGCCGCAGGCGGATGGCGCACCGAGACGCACGGTCTCGACTCGTTGCCGCTGTATGTGCGCGACGGTGCGGTGCTGCCGGTGGGGGCGCACGACGACCGGCCGGACTACGACTACCTCGACGGGCTGACCCTGCGGGTCTATCCCGGCGCGGAGCCGACGACGGTGCGCGTCGTCGGGGTCGATGGCGCCGCCACCGACGTCGCGCTCGCCCGTGATCGAGACGGCGCGTTCTCGGCGCACGCCGACGGGCGGCACGTCCGCGTCGAGACGGTGCAGGGGGAGAGCCGGAGCGAGCCCACGCACGATCGGCCGGCCCCGCCCCTCTGAAGCGGGTACGGGCGCGATCGCCCAAGATCGGAGAGGCCGGCGAGCGCCGGCGAAGGAAGGAGACCGACGTGACCAGCACGGCACACCCGACGGCGGTGTCGCGCCACGGCGTCATCGCCCCCGTCGACGGCGAGATCGTCCTCGGCGAGGGACTCCTGGGCCGCTGGCAGCGCCGCAACCGGCGTGTCACCATCCCCCACGGCATCGAGCGGCTCGAGACGGAGGGCGCACTCGACAACCTGCGTGGGCTGATCGGGGAGACGGACGCCCCCTTCCGCGGCCCGGTCTTCGCCGACAGCGACGTGCACAAGGTGCTCGAGGCCGTCGCGTGGGAGCTCGGCCACGGTGAGGACCCGGCGCTCCGCAGGTTCTACGAGGACACCGTCGCGCTGCTGGCCGCGGTCCAGGACGAGGACGGGTACCTGGACTCCGCGTTTCAGCGGGCGGACCGCGTGCAGCGGCGCTGGACGGACTTCGCGGCGGGTCACGAGCTCTACTGCACAGGTCACCTCATTCAGGCGGCTGTCGCGTCGGTGCGAGCCCTCGGGGACGACCGGCTCCTTGCCGCGGCGACGCGTGCCGCCGATCTGGTCGTTCGGCTGTTCGGAGGGCCGGAGTCGCCCGCATACCCGGGGCACCCGGAGATCGAGTACGCGCTCGTCGAGCTCTATCGGCTCACGGGGCGAGCCGAGTATCTCGACACCGCGAAAGCGTTCATCGATCGTCGCGGCAGCGGATGGCTGGGCCGGGGCGCGTTCGGTGCGGCGTACTTCCAGGACGACGCGCCGCTGCGCGAGACGACCGTCATGCGCGGCCACGCGGTGCGTGCGCTCTACCTGAACAGCGGTGCGACCGACGTCTTTCTGGAGACCGGGGACGACACGCTGCTGCGAGCGTTGACGTCTCAGTGGGACGACATGGCGACCCGTCGCAGCTACCTCACCGGCGGCACGGGCTCCCGGCACAGGGACGAGGCGTTCGGCGACGCGTACGAGCTGCCGAGTGACCGAGCCTATGCGGAGACGTGCGCGGGGATCGGGGCGATGCACTGGGCGTGGCGCATGTACCAGGCCACGGGCAAGGCACGTTTCGGCGACTTCTTCGAGACGGCGTTGTACAACGTGGTGGCCGACGGCGTCTCGGAGGATGGCGCCGCCTTCTTCTACAGCAACCCGCTGCAGCTGCGCCCCGACCACGTCTCCGTGCAGGAGGAGGCGGCGGCCCGGCGGCTCGGCTGGTACTTCTGCGCATGCTGCCCGCCGAACCTGATGCGCACGTTCGCGAGCATCGAGGGTTACCTCGCGGGAACGCGCGGCGCCGAGCTGCAGCTCCTCCAGTACACGGCGTCGCACATCGAGACCCGGCTCGTCGGCGAACGCGTGGTGCTGGACGTCGACACTGAATACCCGCTCGACGGACGCATCCGCATCACCGTCGTCGAAGGCGGCGGCGGCACCCTCGCGCTGCGCATCCCGTCGTGGTGCGTGAGCCATGAGGTCACCATCGACGGCAGGCCGCTCGACGTGCCAGTGGACGCCGGATGGCTGCGGCTCGACGGCGCGCTCACCGCGGGCAGCGTCGTGGTGCTCGAGCTGGGCATGCCGGCCCGCGTGCTGACGGCGCACCGCCGCGTCGACGCCGTTCGCGGCTGCGTGGCGGTCCGTCGCGGTCCGATCGTGTACTGCCTGGAGCAGGGCGACAACGCATCCGATGTCGACGACGTCGCCGTCGACCCGTCGCTGCCGATCGTCGTCGGCGACGGGATGACGCCGTTGGGCCCCGCCATCACGGCGCGCGGCGGGGTTCGCCGCGGTGACGGGGCCCTCTACTCCACCTTGACCGGGGAAGCGTGCGACGAGTCGGTGGGCACGGTCGAACTGCGGATGCGGCCCTATGCGACCTGGGGGAACGGGCGGCCGGGGGCGATGCGGGTGTGGGTGCCCGTCAGCTGAGCGTCGGGTCGTCCGGCGGCGTCGCGTTCGGAGGCATCGCGGACGCCCGTGCTCCCGCACTTCCGCCTGCGGCCCCACCCTCAATTCGCGACCCCACGTTCAATTCGCGACCCCGTACTGGATCCGTGACCCCACCCTCAGTCCGCGACCCCGCACCCCGCGCGCGTCGGTGCTGTGTGTGCGCGTCGGTGCGATGTGTGCTCGGTCCCGTGCCGCCTCGTCTCCGCTGCTCGATGTGCGGCGTCCGCGGCTGCTCGGTGTGCGCACGAGACGCTTGTGGGCACACAGTCATCGCCCGGCGAGCGAACCTCCGATGCCGCCGACCGAGAAGTATCGGTTGAGCACGGAGAACACGATGATGGGCGGCAGCATCATCACCACCGCGACCGCCATGACGAGTCCCCAGTTGGTCTGGTTCTGCTGGAAGAAGGTCTGCAGGCCGATGGGGAGGGTGTAGTTCTGGTCGGAACGGAGGAACACCACCGCGACCAGGTAGTCGTTCCAGGCGAGGAGGAACGAGAAGATCGCGGTCGAGAGGATGCCGGGCAGCGAGTTCCGGAGCACCACGCGGGTGAAGCTGCCGAACACGCTGGCGCCGTCGATCCAGGCCGCCTCCTCGAGCGTGATGGGGATGGAGTCGAAGTAGGCCGCCATCATCCAGATTGCCACCGACATGGTGGAGCCGATGTAGATGATCATCACGCCGACGAGGTTGTCGACCAGGTTCAGCTTGGCGAACAGGAAGAACAGCGGGATGACCGCGGTCACCACCGGCAGCGACTGCACGACGAACAGGATCAGCGCGTAGCTGGAGACCAGCCGGTTGCGGCCCCGGGAGAGCACGTATCCGGCGGGCGCGGCGACGACGACCGCGACCACCACGGTGACGAGCGCGACGAGAAGGCTGTTGGTCAGCCAGGTGGCGACCGAGGTCTGCGTGAACACGTCAGCGTAGTTCTCGAAGGTGAGACCGGTGGCGCTGGAGCCCAGCGAGGGTGTGAGCGAGAGGATGACGACCGCGATGATGGGCACGAGCACGATGGCCGTGATGATCAGGATGCCCACGAGCCGCCACCACTTGCCGCGCTCGCCCAGCTCGGCAAGGCCGTGGCGCCGCTCGCCGGTGACGCCGACCTGGAGGCGGCCGATGACGTCGCTGGTGGTGTCGGTGCTCATTCGATGTTCACCTTCCTGATCTGGCGGTACAGCAGCACCGAGATGATGACGAGGACGATGGTCATGATGAAGGCGATCGCGACGCCCGGTCCGACCTGGTAGTTCTGGAACACCGTGATGTAGGCAAGGACCACGAGCGACTGCGTCGCCGAGACGGGGCCGCCTCCGGTGAGCAGGAAGATCGTCGGGAAGTCGTTGACGCAGAAGATCGTCATCAGGATCCACGACACGTAAGTGGTGCGCGAGATCATCGGCAGTGTGATCTGGGTGAACGTCTGCCAGGTGCTGGCGCCGTCGACCTTCGAGGCCTCGTACACGTTGGTGTCCACGGATGCCAGCGCGGACGACATCATCATCATCATGAACGGGAAGCTGATCCAGACCTTGAACACGCAGACCGTGATCTGCGCCAGGAGCGGATCGGCCAGGAACAGCACGTTGCCGAAGCCGAGCCACTGCGCCAGCACGGGAAGCGGCGACTGCGGCGTCGCCACCAGCCAGTTCCACGATGTCGCCGACACCACGGTGGGAACGACCCATGGCAGCAGGAGCAGCACCTTGAACACCCCGTTGGCGGGGATGCGGGTCCGCAGCAGCAGCGCAAGCCCGAGCCCGACGGCCCAGGAGCCGAACACGCCGACCAGGGTGAAGACCAGGGTGAAGAGCGCGGCATGCCAGAACACCGGCTCCTGCACGACCGTGATGTAGTTCTGGAATCCGACGAACGCGCCCGCGTCGATCAGGTCGCCGTTCCGCGTCGACTGCCAGCCCGCGTAGACCACCGGGTACAGGTTCAGCAGCAGCAGCAGCAACAGGGACGGCAGCGCGAACAGCAGGAAGGTCCAGGTGTGCGAGATGGCCCGCCCCCGCTTGCCGGAGCTGGGCGAACGACCCGATCCAGCGATCCCCACACCGTTCCGCGCCCTTTTCAGAGCACCGGTCACGGACTCGGTCGACATCGACGACTCTCCTTCGAGCTAGAGCGAGATCTCTGAGGTGAGTGCGGGTGGGCCCTCGCGCGCGGCCAGGGCCCACCCGCACGCGATCGCTACTTCATCAGGCCTTCGATGGCGTTCTGCAGGGTCGTCAGAGCGCTCTTGGCATCGGTCTTGCCGCCGAGGATCGACTGCGAGAACGTGATCATCGGCTGAGTTCCGTCGACCGTGTTCGCGATGTTGTAGAACAGGCCCTTTCCGCCTGGAGCCGCCCAGGTCTGGTAGATCGGGTTCCAGTCCTTGAGGATCTTCACCGTCACCGGGTCGGCCTTGAGCACCGACGTGTCGGCGATGGACTTCAGAGGCGGCAGGCCGATGCCGGTCTTCTGCGTCCACAGCTTCGACATGTTCTTGTAGTAATAGGTGAGGAACGCCTCCGAGCCCTTCTGGCTCGGGGTGTTCTTGTACATCATGATGTTGTTCGGGAAGTAGAGGCCGCCCTTCTTGCCCGAGGGGCTCGTGAGCGGATCGCCGACGACCATGTCGGCGGCGACGTCGCCGCCCACGCTGGCCGCAAGCCCCGCACCATCCCAGCCGTAGCCGAACTTCTTGGCCTTCCACTGAGCTTGAACGTTCGCGCTCGTGTACGTCGCGCCCGCCGGGTCGGAGTATCCGTTCTTCACCAGTTCGAGCACGTACTCCATGGCCTCGATGTTCGCATCGGTCACGACATCCGGCTCCTTGTTCTTGTTGAACAGGCCTCCGCCGTTGTTGATCATGAACGCGGTGAGGATGTGGCTTCCGGTGAAGTTGCCGGCGCCGGCGCCCAGGCCGAAACCGTATACGCCGATCTTCTTCAGAGCCGCGCAGACCTGCTTGTACTCGTCCCACGTCGTCGGCACGTCGACGCCCGCCTGGGAGAGCAGCGTCTTGTTGTACCACGAGCAGCGAACGTCGAGGTTGTACGGGATCGCCGCGTAGCCCTGATCGGTCTTCATGGTGTCGAGCAGGCCCTCGAGGAAGTCGTCGTGCAGGCCGTTGCTCTTCCACGAGTTCAGCAGGCTGTCCGCGTAGGCGATCTTGCCCTGGTGGGCGAATTGGAACGCCTGCGTGCCGCCGCCGGAGCTGACCGCTGGTCCCGTGTTCGAGGCTACGGCGGAGGAGAACGTCTGGGTGAAGTTCGCCCACTGGATCTCCTGGTACGTCGC
>JAATFB010000053.1 GCA_015655415.1 Actinomycetales bacterium | reverse complement strand
GGCGTTCGCCCGCTACCTGGACCACAAGCGCGACATGCTGCCCACGGGCGACCTGCTCGCCGACTTCGCCGCCGGCTGGGACCTCCACGTCGAGTTCGGGGTGGCGAACCCGGTCCTCTACGGGCTCATGTACGGCCCTCGCGCCTCCACGGCGGCCGCCACCGCCGATCGCGAGCTGCGCCACGGGCTGGAACGACTCGCCGATGCCGGGCTGCTGCGGGTCGAGGTCGACGAGGCCGCCGCGATCACGACAGCGATGGCGATCGGCTGCGTGACCTGGCTGAACCGCCACGGCGCCTCCCCGGACGCACCTGTGGCTCACGCCATGCGCGCCGCAGCGATCGCCGAGATCACCGGCCAACCACGCCAGACCATCAGCACGGACCAGGCCGCTCGGATGTTGCTGGCACGGCTCGCCTCGGCCTCGCAATCCTTCACCCCCGCGGAGACGGCGCTGCTCCAGCAATGGCTGCATGTCATCGCCACCGACACCGGGCCCGGCCGGGCCGAGCAGGGCTCCCCGGCATTCCTACCGGAAAGGCACACACCATGAGCGACACCGCCACAGACGGTTTCGACCCGTCACACCTCCTCGGCGGCGAATACCGGATGCCCCGTCTCGGATACGGGGCCATGCGGCTGGCCGGCCCCGGCGTGATCGGGCTGCCCGAAGACGTCAACGGCGCGATCCGGCTGCTGCAGCACGCAGCCGAGTTGGGTGTGCGGTTCTTCGACACCGCGAACGCCTACGGGCCACGCACCGTGAACCAGCTCATCGGACGAGCCCTCAGCCCATTCGACGACGACATCGTCATCGGGAACAAGGTCGGCGCGGCGCGCGGACCGCACGGCGAATGGCTCACCGACAGCCGCCCCGAGATCATCCGCACCCAGGTCGAGGACGCGCTGCTGGACCTGCGCGCCGAGACCAGCCCGCTGACCTACCTGCGACTGACGGGCGACAGCACCGGTCGGGCCGACTCCATCGCAGACGACGTGCCGTTGGAGGAGTCCCTCGGCGCCCTCGTCGACCTTCGCGCCGAAGGCAAGATCCGCCACATCGGCATCTCCGGCGCCTCACCCGAGATGCTGCAGCGCGCGTTGCGGATCACCCCGATCGCCGCCGTGCAGAACCGCTTCAACCTCCTCGACCGCAGCGGCGTCGGAGTGGTGGACGCCTGCGAAGCCGACGGCATCGCCTTCGTCCCCTACTTCCCCCTCGCCGCCGGGGCGCTCACCCAACCCGATGCTCTCACCGCACCCGCTCGCCGGCTCGGAGCCCCCGCGACAACCATCGCGCTGGCCTGGCTGCTACGCCGCTCGCCCGTCATCATCCCGATCCCTGGAACGACCTCGCCCGACCATCTCGAGGCCAACCTCGAAGCGGCGCGCCTGGCACCAGAACTCACCGACGAAGAAGTGCAGCAGCTCACCGCGGTCGAGGACGAGACAGCGGCGAGGCTCGACACGATGCCTGCCCAGATGCGCGAGGCGATCCACGAACAACGAGGCCACGCCAGCAAGTGAAGCTGACGGGGGTTCGAGGAACGAACGCCCTGACCCGTGGAGAAGCCAGGGCGTTGGGAAAGTTCGGGAACCTCCCACCGCCTTGGGCGGCGCACGAGGCTCGAACTTTCGTGCCCCCGCTGGGACTCGAACCCAGACTGCGGCGATTTTAAGTCGCCTGCCTCTGCCGATTGGGCTACGGGGGCCGTTCGTCGGGGTGCGGGGGCGCGTCCTCGATGGTACGTAGGCTAGTGCACTCGCGGGTGGCCATGATGGGATGCGAACCCGCGGGAAGCGACACCGCGGCGGCCGGCGGTGCGGCACGAGGCTCGTGCCCGCGGGTCGGGGTTTGGGCCTCGAGCAATACCGGATTCGATGTTCGACGCGCTTCCGGGCGCTGGTGGGATGGGCCGAACCGCACTCGACCTCTGAGCGCAGAGGATCGTGCGGCCGGACCGTGAGGGAATGGTCGCCGGCGGCGCATCCGCCCTCGGCGCCGCAGCCGTGCACCCTTCCTCGACCGCCCGCCGCACGCGTCACTGGAGTGAAACGGAATTTCACTCTGCCACAATGGTCTCGTGACTGAGACGAACGACGAGGCGGGCTCGGGCGGGATCCCGACGGAGTTCGGGCTGCGTACTCGTCTTCAGGCCATCCAGCCGCGTCTGACGCGTTCAATGGCGAGACTCGCCGCGTTCCTGCTCGAGAACCCGGAGCTTCCGGTGACGCTGTCCATCGCTGAGCTCGCAGAGCGGTCCGGGGTCTCCGCCCCCACGATCACACGATTCTCCAAGCTCATCGGATACGGCGGGTACGTGCAGCTCCGTGTCGGGGCCGCGGCCGATCTCGGACGGTCGGTGGCACAGGACGGGCTTGCCGGCATCCCGGGCGTGATGGTGAACCAGGGCATGAGCGACCAGGAGCTGTTGAAGACCTTCGTGGCGACGCATATCCAGGCGTTGCAGGCCTCCGCTGACCTTGTCGATCTCCCCAGCTTCCGACAGGCGGCCCGGATGATCGCCGAGAGCGACCACGTGGATGTGTATGGAGTAGGCGGGTCGAGCTCGATCGCGGGCGGTCTCGTCGACCGGCTCTATCAGATCGGCGTCAACGCCCGCGCGTGGAGCGACCTGCAGATGGGGATAATGAGCGCCGCGTGTCTGGGGGAGGCATCGGTCGGTATCGGGATCTCGAGCTCAGGAGCCACCGCCGAGACCGTGGAGATGCTGACCGGGGCGCATGCGGCGGGGGCGAGGACCGTCGCCATCACGAGTGACCCGGCGTCGCCCATCACGAAGGTCGCTGACGTGGTCATCCGCACGGCGCCGCCCGATGATTACTTCGAGCTCGGCGCGATGGCCTCATCGCATACCCAGGTCTTTGCGGCCGACCTTCTCTATGTGCTCGCCTCCTGGCACGATCGCGACCGTTCGGCGTGGTTCGCTCAGAGGGCGCGGGAGTCCGTTCGCCGCCACCGGGGTGTGGAGCAGTTGCGGCCGAGCGGCGCCTCGCGGCGGTAGGCGGCACGCAGGCGAACAACCGTCGGCGCCGAAGGGGCGAAGCCGGACTCCCCGGTCCTCGCTTGCCGCACTCGGATTCGAGTCATCGGGACCGCCCGACACGGGCACGACGTCGGCGGGACGTCAGGATGAGCCCTGCGACCCCGAGGACACCCGAGGCGACAAGCACCTGCCACGGCACATCCTGTCCGGTGTCGGCGAGAGCGCCTGACGGGTCGTGGGTGCTTGCGGTGGAGCCGCCGCCGTCTCCGTCCCCAGTGCTGGTGCCGCCTGAGCCTCCCGGGCCGCTCCCGCCTCCGTCGTCGTCGCCGCGCACCAGCTTGTAGAGGACCCCCTCAGACGGATCGAGGTGACGCGTGAGCTCTGACCCTTGCGCGGCGGCCGCTGCGGTGAAGGAAGGAGCTGCCGCGGAGCCCGCCGACCTCGCGGTCGTGAGCGCGATCGAGTCGCCAAGGGTTCCGTCGGTGCGGCTGACCTCGCGCACCGCGGTGACCGAATCCCCGATCCTCAGCTTCATGTCCTGATCGTCGTCGAAGCTGTTGTTGACGACGAAGAGGTAGTCGTCACCGGAGGCCCGATCGACCATGTGGGAGATGACCAGGTCTGCCGTGCTTTCCGGTTGCACGAAGTAGTCCGAGGGCACTGTCGCCTGGCCATACGTGTCGGGCCCGGAAAGGTAGACCTGCTGGGCGTCCAGCTTCATGAGCGTGGGGCCCAGAGCGTGGATCTCGGAGTTCAGCTGCGTCACGGGTGCGTAGAGATCCGTGCGCTGCCCGTCGGCCGTCATGATGCCGTTGGTGAACTCCTGACTGCGATTCGTCGGTGTCCACCAGGTGAAGTACGACAGTTGTTTGTAGCCGTATGCCATGGCCATGTTCGCTTCATACCGGATCTCGGCTGCATCGGGCCGGCGGAGGGCACCGGGGATGCCGATGCTCTGCACGTACGTCGCCGTCTTGACGCCGTTCTTCAACCCGAGGTCGCGGACCATGTCCAGGTTCGTGAACATGTCCTGGTACGCGGTCGATGTCGCCCCGAACGGGTACAGGTCGTACATCAGATAGTCGGGGTCGCCGATGCCGTGCGGCGCGGTGGAATCCAACCACGCCTGCATAGCGGTGCGCGCCGCCCCTTGTGACCCGTAGGCGGTGTACGGCAGGAAGTTCAGATGCGAGTAGTACTCGGGCGCCACTGTGCGAATCGTGTTGGCCGTCTGCGCGTATGCGGTGGCATCCGATGGCTCGTCGACGAGGAAGAACCCGCCGACACCGGGAACATCGGTGTAGCGCTGCGCCCAGGCGGCTGCCTCGCCCGCGGTCATCGATCCGGGGCTTGCCGTGCTGTCCTGCACTATGACCTGCATGCCGTGCCGATATGCGAGGCCCGCCATCTTCAGGTTCTGCTGCGGGGTGGCGGTGTCGATCTGAGCGTTCTGCACCACATCGATGCCCGCGCCGGCGAGATTCTCATATTGTTCGTCGTCGACGTAGTCCACGGTCGGAGGCCAGAACGCGGTGATCTCGAAGTCGTCTCCGATCCTCGTGATGTGATTCTCGACCGTCACGGGGATGGCGAACGAGGCGTCCGTCGTGCTCAGCGTCACCGTCGTGCTGCCTGCGGTGCGAGCAGTGATGGTCCCGTCTGCGGCCACAGTCGCCACGGTCGGGTCGGAGCTCGACACCGCATAGTCGATATCGCCGGAGCCGTGGTGCTCGAACCACGTGTCATCCGATGCGCCGGGCTCCAGCAGAAGCGCAGGCTTCACCATGGTGGTGCAGCCACCCGCCGTCCCGAAGACGGCGATCTCCGATAGCTGCACCAGATATCCGTCGTTGCCGTCAGGACCGTTCCGGGTGTCGACGTGCAGCCGCACGTATCGCGCATCGGTTCCGGCTGCCAGGTCGAACACCTGCGGTTCGGACGTATTGCCGGGGTTGTCCGTGCTCTCCCCGACCGAGGTCCATGTCGTCGCGTCCGGGGACACCTCGATGCGGTAGTTCCTGGGAAAGTCCTTCTCGCGCGGAAACACGACGACCCGCGAGAGGTCCGACGAACACCGCAGGTCCAGAGCCAGCGTCGCGTCCGCCTCGGGATCGCCGACCCTTTCGTAAGGATCGGTGCTCCAGCCGTCTGCCGCGCCGGACACCCCGTTGACCGCGAACGCCGTGCTCCAGGTCTCGTCGGGCTTCTCATAGCTGGAGGAGGCCGTGACCAGGGCCGCGCCGGCGAGATCTTCGGTTCCCTCGGGCTGATACTGCCGGACGGGATCGGTATCGGTGCCGGACCCTGTGCCCGGGTCCGGACCGGATCCCGGGTCCGTTCCCTCGGCGAACACGGCGATCTCCGAGAACTGCAGGATGCCTCCCTCACGAGACTGCCGTTTCGCGACATCGATACGCACCCGTGAGGCCGAGACGACGGTGTCGAGGTCGATGACGTCCGGCGCGGTGACGATGGAACCCTCGCCGTCCGCGTGGGTGATCTCCTTCTGCCACACGGTGCCCCCCGAGCCGTCCAGCAGCGTGATGGTGTAGTCGATCGGAAAGTACACTCCATAGAATCCGGCGTCCCCGCGAGGGAATATCACTACGCGATGGATGGCGGCCGGGTCTTTCAGGGCGAGGTCGACCCAGCCGCCGGCGTCCGGACCGTTGTCTGCCGCCACCCAGAGGTTGACCGCGGAAGTCCCCGCATCGCCGTCGACGAGTTTCGACGCGGGCCACTGCGGCTGGGAACTGCTGGCGGTGGCCGTCGCAGTTCTGGCGACGTCGACGGTGCCGACCGGGGCATACGAGTCGACCGTTCCGGGGTCCTCGGTCGCCGCGGCGGGAGCGACGGCAAGTGCTGCGGATGCCGCAAGGACGCCCACGAAGAGGGCCGCCACCAGAGCGGATCGAGGCCTAGTGATGGAGCGCATAACCATCCTCCATGGAGTGTGGGGCGGGCGGGCATCCGTGCTGTGCGCCACCTTACATTCATTTTTGCTTTGCAGTCCAGTAATTGAAAACGAATTTCACTCCGGATGGCTGGGCAGCCCTTCCCGCGGCGGGCTCCGGTGCCGGTACGGCGATCCGCTCGACGAGGATCCGAGCCGTCGTGGTCCGGGTCCCGGCCGGTCGGCGGCGGTCGGGCCCCGCTTCGGTGCCAGGTCTCTGCCTTTCCCGCCCCGATGGTGCATACTTGGTCAACTGACCCAGTTCCGCGCGATGACGAGCAGGAGCGGCACGTGCACCAGGCCACCGTCCTACGCGAACGGGCCCGCTCATGACTCGGATCTCAGCGAGCGAGCGCCGCGCCGCGCTCGTGTCCGCCGCGCTCAGCGTGATCGCCCGCGAAGGCGTGGCCGCCGCAAGCACGAGGGCCATCTGCTCCGAGGCGGGGATGCCCCAGGCGTCGTTCCACTACGTCTTCGAGTCCCGCGACGAGCTCATGCGCGAGGTGGTGCGGCACGTCGTCGAACGGGAGGAGCGTTCCATCCTGCCCGCCATGTCGTCCGCCCCCGCCGACATGCGCGAGGCGGTGCGACGCGGACTGCGGCACTACTTTGCCGCAGTCGTCGCCGATCCCGATCACGAGCGCGCCATGTTCGAGCTGGCACAGCACTTCCAGCGCACCCCGGGTGCCGAACACCTGGCGCGCATGCAGTATGAGAGCTATTTCGCGCTCGCGGTGGCCTCCCTGCGCACCGCCGCCGATCTCGTCGGCGCACGATGGATGCGCCCTCTCGAGGAGATCGCCCGCATCCTCGTCGGTCTCACCGACGGTCTCACCCTCACCTGGCTCGCGACCCGCGACGACGTCGCGGCGCACCGCTTCATCGACTTCGCCGCGGATGCCGTCGCGCGCCTGAGCGAGCCCGCTGCGGCGTCCTCACCCCACGAGCCCGACGGCGTGCACCGTGCAGGGATCCCGGCATGACCGCCGAAGGATCGCCGGCGACCGTGGCCGTCTTCGCCGAGCCCGTTCGCAGGGTCGGCGGCCGGTGGATCGCCGCGTTCGCCCTCGCCTGGCTCGGCGTGTGGATGGCGCAGCTCACGCCCATCCAGCTGCTGCTGCCCGCGCAGATCCAGGACCAGCTGAAGACCGACGACTGGGTGCGCAACGTCGTCGCCTTCGGCATCGTCTCCGGCGCCTCCGCGCTGTGCGCGATCGTCGCGTTCCCCGTGACCGGGGCCCTGTCCGACCGCACCACGAGCCGCTTCGGGCGTCGACGGCCGTGGATAGCCGCCGGCGCGGTCATCTTCGCCCTGTCGCTGCTGGTGCTGGGAGTGCAGACGACGATGGTGGGCATCGGCGTGTTCTGGTGCCTCGCGCTGACCGGGTTCTGCGTGCTCACCGCCGCGCTCACCGCGACCATCAGCGACCAGGTGCCCGTCGACCAGCGAGGCTACGTCTCGGGATGGCTGTCCGCGCCGCAGGCGGTGGGCATCATCGCAGGCATACTGCTCGTCACCCTGCTCTCCCTCGGCACCCTCCTCGGCTACGCCGCGATGGCCGTGCTGCTGCTGGTTCTCGTCGTGCCGTTCCTCTTCATCCCGGACGCCGTGCTGCTGCCCAGCCAGCGCCCCCCGTGGTCGTTGCGCGGCATGCTCGACTCGCTGTGGATCAGCCCCAGGCGCTACCCGGACTTCGGGTGGACGCTGCTGAGCCGGGTGCTGGTCAACTTCGGCAACGCGTTCGGGACGACGCTCCTGCTCTACTTCCTCGAGTTCGGACTCGGCGACGCGCACGCCCAGGACGACCTCATCGTGCTCGTGCTCATCTACATGGTGTTCGTGATCGTGGCCGCTCTGGTGCTGGGCCGGCTCTCCGACGTGCTCGGGAGGCGCAAGGCATTCGTGTTCCTCTCGTCCGCCATGCAGGCGCTCGCCGCGCTGATCCTGGCGTTCGTCCCGCTGTACGGCGTCGCCATGGTGGCGGCAGGGCTGCTCGGACTCGGCTACGGATGCTTCCTCGCGGTCGACCAGGCGCTGGCCACCCAGGTGTTGCCCGATCCCGAGACGCGGGGCAAGGACCTCGGCATCATGAACATCGCGACAGCCGTGCCTCAGGCGGCCGCTCCGCTGCTGGGGGCGCTGCTCGTCTTCGTCGCCGGCTTCCCCGGGCTGTTCATCATGGCGGCGCTGTTCGCGTTCGCCGGCGCGGTGGCCGTCGCACGCGTGAGGTCGGTGCGCTGATGGCCTCGGGATCCGCAGGCACCCGAGCCGCGAAGCCGCCGGCCTCCCCGGCACGCACGAAGGAGCAGACGAGCATGACCACGTCCGTCGACATCGAACTCGGCCTGCCGCCGGCGGCCTCGCGCAGGCGGTGGGGCAATCCGGCCCTCTACTGGCCGTCGCTGACCGCCGCCACCGCCGGGCTCGACGCCCCGGTCGCGGTGCTGGAGCTGGACGCGCTGCGCGCGAACGTGCACGACATGCTCTCGCGAGCCGCTGGCACCCCGATCAGAGTGGCGTCGAAGTCGGTGCGGGTGCGTTCCGTCATCGACGCCGTGCTCGCGGTTCCCGGCTTCGGAGGGGTGCTCGCATACACGCTGCCCGAGGCGCTCTGGCTCGCGGAGGGCGACGATGGGCATGCACCGATCGAGGACGTGGTCGTCGGTTACCCGACTGCCGACCGTTCCGCGATCCGTCGCCTGGCGACGAGCGCGGAGCTGGCGTCGCGGGTGACGCTGATGGTCGACTCGGCCGACCAGCTCGATCTGATCGACGGCGTGCTGGCACCGGGCGAGCGGGAGGGCATCCGAGTCGCGCTTGAGCTCGACGCCTCCTGGCTCGGCCCGCTCGGCCGCATCGGCGTATTCCGCTCGCCCGTGCACACTCCCGATCAGGCGAGTGCGCTCGCCGCGCACGTCGTGGCACGGCCGGGATTCTCCCTCGTGGGAATGATGGCGTACGAGGCGCAGATCGCCGGGCAGGGCGACGCCCCGCGCGGACGGCCGGGGTACGCGGCCGTCGTGCGGTGGATGCAGCGCACCTCCAAGGCGGAACTGCTGGAACGACGCGCCGCCGCGGTGGCCGCAGTGCGGCGGATCGCCGACCTCGAGTTCGTCAACGGCGGCGGCACGGGCTCGCTGGAGTTCACCGGGCACGATCCCTCGGTCACCGAGATAGGCGCGGGCAGCGGCCTGCTCGGCGGCCACCTGTTTGACAACTACCGCGCCTTCTCGCCCGCTCCTGCCGCCTCGTTCGCCCTCGACGTCGTGCGCAAGCCCGAGCGTGGCACGGCGACGGTCCTCGGCGGCGGCTGGGTGGCGTCTGGGCCGCCCGCAGCCGACCGGCTGCCTCGTGCGACCTGGCCCACCGGCCTGAGGATGGCACCCCGCGAGATGGCGGGCGAGGTGCAGACCCCGCTCAGCGGCGCCAACGCGGCCGGCCTGCGGGTGGGTGACCGGGTGTGGTTCCGCCACACCAAGTCGGGCGAGCTGAGCGAGCACGTCAACGAGTTCGCGATCGTGGAGTCGGGCCGGGTCGTCGGCTTCGTTCCGACGTACCGGGGTGAGGGCAGGGCGTTCCTGTGACGGCGACGGGGGCCATCTGGCGCAACTGGGGTCGCAGCGAGAAGGTCAGGCCGGCGCGCGTCGAACGCCCCCGGGACGTGGAAGCAGTGCAGCGGTCCGTCTCGGCCGCGGCCGCCCGCGGCCTGCACGTGAAGGCCGTCGGCGCCGGGCACAGCTTCTCCGGCATCGCCATCGCCCCCGGCGTGCAGCTGGACCTGCACGAGCTGAGCGGGGTGATCGCCGCCGACGAGGAGTCCGGGCTGGTCACCCTCGGCGCGGGAACCAACCTCTACCGGCTGCCGGAGCTGCTGGCCCCCTACGGGCTCGCGCTGCAGAACATGGGGGACGTCGACAGGCAGACGCTCGCGGGCGCCACCTCGACGGGCACTCACGGCACCGGCGGACGCTTCGGCGGACTGGCGACGCAGATCGTCGCGCTGACGCTCGTCACCGGCGATGGATCGCTGCTCACGGTGAGCGGCACAGAGAACGCCGAGCTGCTTCCGGCCGCGAGGGTGGGTCTCGGCGCGCTGGGCGTGCTGGTGGACGTCACGATCCGATGCGTGCCGGCCTTTCTGCTGCACGCGCTCGAGCGGGCAGAGCGGTGGGACGAGGTGCTGGACTCCTACCTCGAGCGGTCAGAACGGGAGGACCATTTCGAGTTCTACTGGTTTCCGCACACCGAGACGGCCGTCACGAAGACGAACACCCGGCTGCCGATCGACGCGGAGCGCAGGCCCCGCCCGCGGCTCGCGTCGTGGGTCGGCGACGAGCTGGTGGCCAACGGCCTCTATCGTGCCGCGTGCGCGCTCGGTGCCGTGATGCCCCTCGTGATCCCTCCGGTCAATCGCGTCGCGGCACGCCTGATGGGCAACGGCGACTTCGTCGACCACTCGGCGAAGGTCTTCGTGAGCGACCGCGGAGTGCGGTTCCGCGAGATGGAGTATGCGCTGCCTCGCGAGGCCGTGCCGGAGGCGCTGCGGGAGGTGCGGGCGCTCATCCGCTCGCACGGCTGGCGCATCTCGTTCCCGATCGAGGTGCGCTCGGCCGCCGCCGACGAGAACTGGATGTCCACGGCGTACGGGCGGTCCACCGGCTACATCGCGGTGCACCGCTATTTCCGCGAGGACCCGTCGGAGTACTTCGGCGCCGTCGAGGCGATCATGCGCGCGCACGACGGGCGGCCGCACTGGGGCAAGATGCACACGCGCACGGCCGACGACCTACGACCCGCGTATCCCCGCTTCGACGAGTTCATCGCGGCACGTCAGCGACTCGATCCCGCCGGGGTCTTCGAGAACCGGTACCTGCGGAAGGTCCTCGGCCCGGTGACGGCGACCGTTCCCGACCGGGGCGGGTCGTGAGCGCGCTGCGGGCGACGCGCCAGGGGCGGTGACGTCAGCCCGTGTCGCCGTCGCCGCATGTGCGCGTCCCACGCCGTTGCTCTGAGAGTCGTGGGAACGAGCCGAGCGCCATCCGGCGGCGGGTAGGATGACCGGGTGTCCTCGTCGGCACAGCCCGCCTCGGTCCGCAAGGAGTAGCCCGCCATGGAATGGCTGATCCCCGTCATCATCATCGTCGTGATTCTGGTGATCATCGGCATCTACTTCTGGGCGACGTACAACTCGCTCGTGACGCTCAACGTCCGTGTGGACGAGGCGTGGAGCGACATCACCGTGCAGCTCAAGCGTCGGGCCGACCTGATCCCGAACCTGATCGAGACGGTCAAGGGCTACGCGTCGCACGAGAAGACCGTGTTCGAAGACGTCACCAAGGCTCGAGCCGAGACGCTCGCGGCGAGCGGCCCGGCCGAGGCGTCCACCGCAGAGAACCACATCCAGCAGGCGCTGCGCAGCATCTTCGCCGTCGCGGAGGCCTACCCGCAGCTGCAGGCGAGCCAGAACTTCCTGCGGCTGCAGTCCGACCTGGTCGACACGGAGGACAAGATCCAGGCCGCGCGGCGCTTCTACAACGGGGGCGTGCGCGAGTTCAACACGAAGATCCGGGTGTTCCCCAACAACATCTTCGCCAAGCGCCTCGGATTCAGCGCACGCGAGTTCTTCGAGGTGGCCGACGCGAGCGCGATCGCCGAGCCGCCGCGGGTGCAGTTCTAGCCGGGATCCGGCCGCGCGAATCCTTCGCACACCGAACAGAGCTCAGGGCACCGGTCCATGTACAGGGCGATCGCCGCGAACAAGCGGAACACCGTCTTCATCTTCCTGTTCTTCATCGTCATCATCGGCCTGCTGGGATGGCTCGCGGCCGCGATCTACCACAACGTCGCCATCGTCGTCGTGACGGTGGCGATCGCCGCGCTGTACGCGATCATCCAGTACTACAGCGCCTCGGGTGAGGCGGTCGCCGCCGCCGGCGCGGTCGAGATCCAGAAGTCCGACAACCCCCGGCTGTGGAACACGGTCGAGAACCTCACCATCGCCACCGGCACGCCGATGCCGAGGGTGTACATCATCAACGACCCCGCGCCGAACGCGTTCGCCACCGGCCGCAATCCGGAGCATGCCGTTGTCGCCGCCACCACCGGGCTGCTGGAGATCATGGACGACGCGGAGCTGGAGGCCGTCATGGCGCACGAGCTCGGCCACGTTCGCAACTACGACATCCGGGTCTCCATGATCGTCTTCGGCCTCACCGTGGCGATCGGGTTCATCGCCGACTTCCTCCTGCGCATGACCCTGTTCGGCGGCCTCGCCGGTGGAGGCAACCGCAACAACAACAACGGCGGCGGCGGCGGCAACCCCGTCCTGCTCGTCTTCGGCCTCATCGCGCTGATCGTGGCTCCGCTGGTCGCCTCGCTGGTGCAGCTGGCGATCTCGCGCCAGCGCGAGTATCTCGCGGACGCCACCAGCGCCATGACGACCCGAAACCCGGACGCGCTCGCCAGCGCCCTCGCCAAGCTCGAGGCATACGGACGCCCGATGCGTCGCCAGAACTCGGCCATGGCACACCTCTGGGTCGCGAACCCGCTCAAGCCCACGCTGATGAGCCGGCTCTTCTCCACCCACCCGCCCATTCAGGAGCGCATCGCACGACTCCAGAAGATGGGCGGCAGCTTCTGAGAATGGCCGCGCGCACGCGCTGGAGACTCAGCCCGCGATAGTCCCGCCGATGCCCATGGCCGTGACCTCGGCGGCGAGCGCGTGGGCGAGCGTGCCGCGCTCGCGCACGGCCACCTCCGACAGCCCCTGCCAGTGGGCGGCCTCGCCGAGAAGGGCGGCGAGGCGCCGCGGGGTCGCGGCATCCGCCTCCGCCTCCGCCCACGCCGACTGCACGAGGAGCACACCGGACCTGCGGTCGCTCTTCAGGTCGACACGGGCCACGATGCGGTCGTCCTGCAGAACGGGCAGCACGTAGTAGCCGTACACCCTCCGGGCGGCCGGCGTGTAGATCTCGATCCGGTAGTCGAGACCGAACATCCGCAGTGCCCGCGCCCGCTCCCACACCATCGGATCGAACGGCGACAGCAGGGCGGATGCCCGCACCTTGCGCGGCGCTCGTGCGCCCGCTGCGAGCCAGGCCGGCAGGGGGCGTCCCGATCGCCCCCAGCCCGCCACCTGCACGCGCTCGACCTCGCCGGAGTCCTCCAGCTCCTGGAGCGCCGCGCGCGTCTGCGCGCTCGTCAGCCGGTAGTAGTCGGCGATGTCGCCCGAGGTTCCGATGCCGAGTGCGCGCACCGAACGGCGCACGAGCTCTCGGACGGCGTCGCGATCCTCCACCCGCGCCTCGAGCATCGAGGCCGGGAACACCTGCTCGGGGAGCGCGTACCGGCGCTCGAACCGGTTGCGGCCGGCGATGGCAAGATCCCCGAACCGGAACAGCAGCTCCAGGGTGCGCTTCACCTCTGACCAGCCCCACCAGGGCCCCGTGCGCACGTTCTCCTCGTGCTCGATCTCACTCGCGGCCAGCGGCCCGCGTTCGGCGAGCTCGTCCAGCAGCCAGCGTGCGGTGCGCCCGTGGGCCGCCTCCCACTCCTCGGTGTCGCCGCCGTACCGGGCGCGCAGCGCATCCATGCGCCACCGGAAGAGAGCACGATCCTCGCGCCGCACGAACGCGGCCTCGTGTGCGACGTACTCGGTGTGCGGTGCTCGGGGACGCATCGTGAGGGCGTCGAGCATGGCCCTGTCGTAGGCGCCGACGCGGGCGAACACCGGCAGGTAGTGGCTGCGCTCGAAGACGTTGACCGAGTCGATCTGCAGGAGGCCCAGCCGGTCGATCACCGCGTTCAGCTGGCGGGTCGTCACGGCCGCGGCTAGCGGCCGACCGAAGCCCTGCGCCGCCACGGCGATGCGACGCGCCAGGGTGGGCGAGATCGTGCGAGACGGAGCGGGGGTTGCCACCAGGCGAGGGTACCGGCATCCCCCGACGTCCGGCCGGTTCGACCGTCGTCGCCCGTTCCCGGCGAGCCAGGGCTGCGGCGTCGGAACGGGAAATAGACTGAGGCGATGGTGCAACCAGGTGAACCGGCCGGCACCACCGACCGCGGAGTCGACGCGTCAATCCCGCGCGGTGTGCGGGTCGCGGCGGCGTGGTCGTGGCGACTGCTGCTGATCGGAGCGGTCATCGCGGTCCTCGTCTTCCTCATCGTGCAACTGCGGCTCATCGTGGTCCCGGTGCTGGTGGCGCTCCTGCTCGCGGCGCTGCTGGTGCCGTTCGTGGACGTGCTCGTTCGGCGACGCCTTCCGCGGTGGCTGGCGATCGTCGTCGCGTTCGCGATCGTCGCGGTGCTCATCGGCGGTCTCGTCGTGCTCGTGGTGTGGCAGATCCGCGGCGAGGCGCACGCCCTGCAGCACCGCACGGTAGCCGCGTTCACGGGGTTCAGAGGATGGCTGCACGGCCCCCCGCTCGACCTCACGGACCGGCAGATCGACGGCTATCTCACCCAGGCCTTCACGGCGTTGCGACAGGACAGCCAGGTGCTGGTCTCCGGGGCGCTGTCGGTGGGCTCTACGCTCGGGCACGTGCTCACGGGTGCGCTGCTGACCGCGTTCAGCACGCTGTTCATGCTCATCGACGGCAGGGGCATCTGGTCGTGGATGGTCCGCATCTTCCCGCGTCGGGCCCGGGAGGCGGTGGACGGCGCAGGGCGCGCCGGATGGGTCACGCTGACGAGCTTCGCGCGGGTGCAGGTGCTGGTCGCCTCGATCGACGCGCTCGGCATCGGGCTCGTCGCGTTCTTCCTCGGTCTGCCGCTGGTGATCCCGATCGCCGTGCTGGTCTTCCTCGGCTCGTTCATCCCGATCGTGGGAGCGGTGATCACGGGGGCGCTCGCCGTCGTGATCGCGCTCGTCTACGACGGCTGGGTGGCGGCGGTCGTGATGCTCGCCGGCGTGCTGGCCGTGCAGCAGATCGAGGGCCACGTGCTGCAGCCGCTCATCATGGGTTCGGCGGTGAAGGTGCATCCGCTCGCCGTCGTGCTGGTGGTGGCGGCGGGGTCGCTGTTGGCGGGCATCCCGGGTGCGCTGTTCGCGGTCCCGCTCGCGGCCGTGCTCAACGTCATGGTGCGGTACGTCTCCTCGGGAACGTGGCGGACCGGTGCGCAGACGGCCGACACGGGACCGCCGCCGGATGCGCTGTGGCAGACGGTTCCGCGGCCCCGGCGGTGGCGCGAGCGCCGTGTCGCGGCGATGCGCTCCGCCGCCGCGTCGGAGGCCTCCGACGGGCATGACGCCGGCACGGCGGACGGGCCGGCCCGGGACGCCCGGCGCCGGGGGGAGGGCGACGCGCCCCGGCGGTGAGCCCGAGGGCCGTCACGGCGGGGCGGAAGGCGCATGCTCGGGAGCGCACGACGCGGAACGTAAACTGTGGCGGTGACGTCAGTGAGCCCATCCCCTCGTCCCTTCACCGCCGGCCCGGCCCTGGACGAGATCGAGCACGCGCACGCGATCGTGTCGCGCGTGGCGAAGAAGACGCCGATCGAGACGTCCACCTACCTCAGCGAGCTGCTCGGCTCGCCCGTGCTGCTCAAGTGCGAGAACCTGCAGCGCACCGGCTCCTACAAGATCCGGGGCGCGTACTACATGATGTCGAAGCTGAGCGGCCAGGAGCGTGCCCGAGGGGTCGTCGCCGCCTCCGCCGGCAACCACGCGCAGGGGGTGGCGTTCGCCGCCCGGCAGCTGGGCGTCTCCTCCACGATCTTCGTGCCGCTGGGCGTCGCACTGCCCAAGCTGCAGGCGACCAGGGACTACGGTGCGCACGTCGTGCTCGGCGGCGCCACGGTGGACGAGGCGCTGCGCGCCGCCGCCGAGTTCGCCCGCGACACCGGGGCCGTCTTCGTGCCGCCCTTCGACCACGCCGACGTCATCGCCGGGCAGGCCGCGCTGGGCTTGGACATCATGGCGGATGTGCCCGACGTCGACACGGTGATCGTGCCCATCGGCGGCGGCGGCCTGATCGCCGGCGTCGCCGCCGCCGTCAAGCAGCGGGCGGCTCAGCAGGGACGCGACGTGCGCGTGATCGGCGTGCAGGCGGAGAACGCCGCCGCGTTTCCCGTCTCGCTCCGGGAGGGAAGGCCCACCGAGATCGCGATCGGTCCGACCATCGCCGACGGAATCGCCGTGAGCAGGCCGGGGACCCTGAACTTTCAGATCGTCAAGGAGCTCGTCGACGAGGTCGTCACCGTGAGCGACGACGACACGGCGCGAGCGCTGCTGGTGCTGCTGGAGCGGTCCAAGCTGGTGGTGGAGCCCGCGGGAGCGGTGGGCGTGGCGGCGCTCGTGTCCGGGGCGATCTCGGCGTCTGGCGGTGAGCTCGGCCGCACGGTGGTCGTGCTCTCCGGCGGCAACATCGACCCTCTTCTCATGCAGCGAGTCGTCGCGGCGGGGCTCGCCGTCTCCGACCGCTATCTCAACCTGAGGCTCATGCTGCCCGATCGTCCCGGTCAGCTCGCCCGCACCTCGGAGCTGATCGCGGCGGCGAACGCGAACGTCGTGGAGGTCCTGCACACCCGGCACGGCAACGGACTGCAGATCAGCCAGGTCGAGCTGCAGGTCAGCGTCGAGACGCGTGGTCCCGAGCACAAGGACGAGGTGGTGCGCACGCTGCGCGCGGCAGGGTACGACCCGATCGTCGACTGAGCTCGCGTGCCGGCGCTACTGGCCGGTCCAGGTCTCGACGTTCGTGATCGACACCTCGATCGTGCGCCCGTTCGGAGCCGTGTAGGAGGTCGACTCGCCCACGCTCAAACCGAGGATCGCCGAGCCCAGCGGGCTCGCCTCGCTGTACACCGAGAGCTCGCTGCCATCGCCGATCTCGCGGTTGCCGATGATGAAGGTGTCCTCCTCGCCCGCGATGACGGCCGTGACGACGGTCCCCGGCTCCACGACGCCACGGCTCTCCGGCGCGCTGCCGACCTTCGCGTGGCGCAGCAGCTCCGTGAGCTGGGCGATGCGAGCCTCCTGCACTCCCTGCGCGTCCTTCGCGGCGTGGTAGCCACCGTTCTCCTTGAGGTCGCCCTCTTCGCGCGCCGCCTCGATGCGCTTGGCGATCTCGGTGCGGCCCACGGTGCTGAGATGCTCGAGTTCAGCGGAGAGGCGGTCGTACGCCTCCTGGGTCAGGAACGTGACCTGCGTGTCCTGCGACATGTGAACTCCTACGGATGGGGTGAGGGGACCATGCGTGCTCCTCTGCGGGAGCCGAACATGAACCGCCTATCAACATCGACGCCCCGACGTGTCCGTCAGGGCGTATCAGATGATTCTACGTCAGCGTGCCGCGTAAGACCAGCAGGAGTCGACCGACCCGCTCACGCTCGGCTGTGCCGTGCGCACCGTGGTGGTCAGCGATCGGGTCGTCTTCTGCGAGCGCGGCAGCCTCACGATCTTCCAGCCCGTGATCGTGAACTCGACGTCCTGAGCCTCCACGGCGCAGGCGACGGAGGCACCGGCATCCGCAGAGACGGTGAAGGACACCGTCACGTGCCGTGCGTCCACCACCCGGTTGGCGCCCGTGTCCACCGTGATGCCCGGTCCTCGCACCTGGTCGAGGCCCGCCCACACCGTCCAGCACGCCATCACCACGACGATGAAGGCGCCGAGCGAGATGAGCAGCCAGCGGTCACGTCGTCTGGCGCGGGCGGTGCGTCCGTACCGTGCGCCGACGGCGGCGCCGGGATCGAGCGGCCCGGATGCCGTGGGTTCGGGCACGAGGCGACCTCCGGTATCGAGCGATTAGGCTGGGTGCGGCGCCCGGTGCGGTTCTATCGGGCGGGACGCCTCCAGCACCGCCAGCCTACAAGCCCCTCTCACACAGAATTCCGGATGCCTGACGTGACCCACCGCCTCCTCGCCGTGCACGCGCACCCCGACGACGAGTCGAGCAAGGGCGCAGCGACCTACGCGTACTACGTCGACCGCGGCGCCGAGGTCATGGTGGTGAGCTGCACCGGCGGCGAACGCGGCGACATCCTGAACGAGGGCCTCGCGGCGCGGTCGATGGCCGAGCGCGACCTGGCCGGCCTGCGGCGGCTGGAGATGGCCGCCGCCGCGCGCGTGCTCGGCATCCGGCACCGCTGGCTGGGCTATGTGGACTCCGGCATGCCGAGGGAGGACGGGACCGTGCCGGCGAACTCGTTCGCGGCGATTCCTCTGGAGATCTCGGCCGAACCGCTTGTACGGGTGATCCGCGAGTTCCGCCCGCACGTGCTGCTCACCTACGACGAGAACGGCGGCTATCCGCATCCCGATCACGTCCGCTGCCACGAGGTGTCGGCCGCGGCGTACGAATGGGCCGCCGACGCACAGCGCTACCCGCAGCAGGGGCCCGCCTGGCGGATCGGCAAGCTGTACTACGACCGCATCTTCAACCCCACTCGCGTGGCGAGCGTGTTCGAGGCCTTGCGCGCCGATGACCCGGACTCGCCGCTCCTGGAGCGGTTCGAGGGCATGATGGAGCGGTTCGGCGATCAGCCCGACCCTGCCACCACCCGAGTTCCCGCCGGTGACTTCTTCGACCGGCGAGACGCCGCGCTGCTCTCGCACGCCAGCCAGGTCTCGCCGGACAGCTCGTTCTTCTTCTGGCCGAACGACCTGCAGCGCAGGGCGTGGCCGTATGAGGACTACCAGCTCGTCGACTCGAGAGTGGAGACCACGGTGCCCGAGAGCGATCTCTTCGCCGGGATCGAGGAGGACTGATGCGCCTGCTCGTGATCCTCACCGCCACACCCTCACCGGCCCCGAAGGTGCCCGACGCCGACCTGGTCACGCCGGGCGTGTGGGGCTTCGTCATCACGTTCCTGATCGCTGTCGCGACCATCCTTCTCATCTGGGACATGATGCGACGCGTTCGCCGCACCCGGTATCGCGCGGAGGTGAACGCCAAGCTCGACGCCGAGCAGGCGCGGCTCGCCGCCCTGGAGGCACCGGGGGCGCAGGTCTCTCCCCCCGACCGGCACGGGGCCGACGGCGGTACGGCCGGGCGGGATCGGGACGCCTGAGCTCGAACGCCGCGCACGGTCGGCGTGTCTCGTGAGGCGAGCCCGCCGGCCGTGAAGCCGGAGGCGGTGCAGTGATCGCCCGGCGGTCAGCCCGCGTTGTACGCCGGGTGCACCGCGATGAGCAGCGACGCCGCCCAGTGGCAGAGGAATGCCAGCACGGTGAGCGTGTGGAAGATCTCGTGGAACCCGAACCGACCGGGGAACGGGTTGGGGCGCTTGATGCCGTACACCACTGCGCCGATCATGTAGAAGCCGCCGCCGACGAAGACCAGGACCATCATGGCGGCGTCGACGTTCACCAGATCGACGACGTACATCATCGCCGCCCAGCCCAGCAGCACGTAGAGCGACACGTACAGCCAGCGCGGCGCCGTGATCCAGAACACGCGGAACGCGATGCCCAGAAGCGACCCGCCCCACACGATCGAGAGCAGGATCGTGCCCTTCTGCGGCGGCAGCGCGAGCACTCCGAGCGGCGTGTAGGTGCCGGCGATGAGCAGGAAGATGTTCGCGTGGTCGATGCGCTTGAGCAGCACCTTCGTGCGCGGCTCCCAGTCGAACCGGTGGTACAGGGCGGAGTTTCCGAACAGCAGCATCGAGGTGAGCACGAAGATCGCGCAGGCCCACTTGGCGGGCGCGCCATGGGCGAGGCAGATGAGCACGATCCCGGCGGCGATGGCGACCGGGAAGGTGCCGGCGTGGATCCAGCCGCGCCAGGTGGGCCTGAGGTCGCCGGGGCGAGCCGCGGAGGCGTCCACCAGCGGCAGGTTGGGGATGGCCTGCTCGTGAGCCTCATCGGCCTTCACCGCGGCATCGGCGGCGGAGAGGGCCTCGGCCGGCTGCGCCAGCTCGTCGGCGACGTCGGCGTATTCGTGCTCGTGGGACGCGCGGGGCATGGAATCAGCCTAGGGCGCCGGAGCCGGCCCGGTCGGGCGCGGCCGCACTCCCGGTGCGCCCACGCGCAGGCGCTAACGTAATCGGGTGACGTCGCGCCGGATCCCCAAGCCCGGTCCCGGTTTTCTCTACGGGCTGTATCAGAACCGACTGCGGCGCAGCCTGGACCCGGCATCCGTTCCGCGACACGTGGCGATGATCATCGACGGCAACCGCCGCTGGGCCCGCCAGCTCGGGCTGGACACCGTCGCCCACGGTCATCGCGCGGGAGCGGCGAAGATGCTGGAGTTCCTGAACTGGTGCGACGAGCTGGGCGTGAAGGTCGTGACGCTGTACCTGCTCTCGGCGGACAACCTCACCAACCGCGAGCGTGCGGAGCTCACCGACCTGATCGAGATCATCGCCGACCTCGCGCAGGAGGTGTCCTCGGCGGGCGACTGGCGCGTGCAGCACGTCGGCACGACGGCGGGCCTGCCCGCTCGCCTGGTGAAGGCGCTGTCGGAGGCCGAGCAGACCACGAAGGAGCACACCGGCATGCACGTGAACCTCGCCGTGGGCTACGGCGGACGCAAGGAGATCACGGACGCGATGCGCAGCATCGTGGCGCAGCACCACGCGGAGGGACGCAGCCTCGAAGACCTGGCCGAACGCCTCACGCCCGACCTGATCGGCGCCCACCTCTACACGGGCGGGCAGCCCGACCCCGACCTCGTGATCCGCACGTCCGGCGAGCAGCGGCTCAGCGACTTCATGCTCTGGCAGAGCGCGCACAGCGAGTTCTACTTCGTGGAGGCGCTGGGACCGGACCTGCGCGAGGTGGACTTCCTGCGCGCCGTCCGCGACTACACGCGTCGGCACCGACGCTACGGCGGCTGAGGCCGCGGGCAGCGTGCCCGGGCACCGCCGCGCGTGTCGCGGGTCGGATGTCCGCCGATGGGCCTAGCGTCGAGGTGTCGGGCATCCGGTCCGGCCGAGGCGTCCGTCACGGAGTCGTCTTGAAAGGTGCGGCCGCTTCGTCGACACGATCCGCGCAGAGCCCCTGGGGCGCGCGGGGTGGGAGTGGTTGTGACCGCGATGCAAACCCGTGAGCCGGTGACGCAGGCACAGGCTTCGCCGTCGGACGAGTCCGCAGTCGACCGCGAGACGCACCAGACCGAGCGCACCTACGTGCTCGACACCTCGGTGCTGCTGTCGGACCCGCAGGCGGTGTTCCGGTTCGCCGAACACGCCGTGGTGATCCCGGTGGTCGTGATCAGCGAGCTCGAGGGAAAACGCAACGACCCGGAGATCGGGTACTTCGCCCGGCAGGCGCTGCGCCTGCTGGACGAGATGCGGGTGAGGCACGGACGCCTCGACTTCCCCGTTCCGGTCGGAGACGGCGGCTCGCTGCGAGTCGAGCTCAACCACTCGAACATGGCGGTTCTGCCGAGCGGCCTGCAGCTGGGCGACAACGACTCGCGCATTCTCGCGGTGGCACAGAACCTCGCCCGTGACGGACTCGCGGTGACCGTCGTGTCGAAAGACCTCCCGCTGCGCGTGAAGGCCGCCTCCATCGGCCTGATGGCCGAGGAGTACCGCGCCGAGCTGGCGCCGGACTCCGGATGGACCGGTGTCGACGCGATCCACCTCGGCTCCAACGAGATGGCCGCGCTCTACGAGCACGAAGGGCTGGCGACCGACCTCGTCGCCGGGATGCCCGTCAACACCGGGCTCATCGTGCACTCCGAACGCGGGTCCGCGCTCGGGCGCGTGATCGGCGACGGCGTGATGAAGCTGGTGCGCGGCGACCGTGACGTCTTCGGGCTGCACGGCAGGTCGGCCGAGCAGCGGCTCGCGATAGACCTCCTGCTCGACCCCGAGATCGGCATCCTCTCGCTCGGCGGCCGCGCCGGAACCGGCAAGTCGGCGCTGGCGCTGTGCGCCGGGCTCGAATCGGTACTGGAGCGCCAGCAGCACAAGAAGATCATGGTCTTCCGCCCGCTGTACGCCGTCGGCGGTCAGGAGCTCGGCTATCTCCCGGGCGACCAGAGCGACAAGATGACCCCGTGGGGGCAGGCCGTGTTCGACACGCTCGGCGCGGTGGTCTCGCAGAACGTCGTCGACGAGGTGGTGGACAGGGGCATCCTGGAGGTCCTCCCGCTGACGCACATCCGGGGCCGGTCGCTGCACGACGCGTTCGTCATCGTGGATGAGGCGCAGTCCCTGGAGCGCAATGTGCTGCTCACGGTGCTCAGCCGTGTGGGACAGAACTCGAAGGTGGTGCTCACGCACGATGTGGCGCAACGCGACAACCTGCGTGTCGGCCGGCACGACGGTGTCGCGTCGGTCATCGAGACGTTGAAGGGACATCCCCTGTTCGGGCACGTGACGCTCACGCGTTCCGAGCGCTCGGCGATCGCCGCGCTCGTCACCGAGCTCCTGGAGTTCGGCGAGATAGCCTGACCCGACTACCCGGTCGGCCCGCACCGGAGCGCGCGCACCGGCCCGGCCGTCCGGGGACCGGCGCGCGAGAGATGCGTCACGCCGGACCTCCCGATGCTGTGGACAGTTCCGGCGGCCCGCCCCGCCCGGCGGCTACCGTCGTGACGTGTCCGCGTTGCCCTCCGACCTGTCGAGCCCCCGATCGCCGCGCGGGGTGAGGGGTCGCACGGCTCGCGTGGTCTGGCAGGGCACGCTCGCGGTCGCGCTGGCCGCCATCGCGACGACGAGCATCGGCCTGCGGTTCGAGCTGGTCGGCTGCCTCTATGTCGCCTTCGCCACTCCCGAGCTGTGCCGGGTCGACGTCGCAGAGCACCGGCTGCCGAACCCCTTGGTGCTTCCCGGGCTCGCGTTCTCCGCCATCGGCGTGACCTTCGGCTGGCTGGGAGCCGGCCGGGTGTCGTTCGTCGCACCGGTGTCGGCACTCGTCGTCGCCGCGTTCTTCGGGCTGCTCGCGGTGGCCCGTGGCATGGGCATGGGGGACGTCAAGCTCGCCGTAGTGCTGGCGCTGACCGGCGGCGCGATCTCCGCCATAGCGGTGGTCGGCACGGTGGCTCTCGGCTTCCTGACGGCGGGCGCGTTCGCCCTGCTGCGCGCCCTCACGCGCGGCGGAAGCGGCGACATCGCCTTCGGCCCCTACCTGCTCGGCGCGTTCTGGGTGTCTCTCGCGGGATCCGGCCTGGTCGGCTGATGCAGAGCCGTCACGCCGCCGCACGCCATTGCCGTGCCCGCTGCTACTGGGCGGTGGGCGGCGCGGTCATCCTGAGCACGTCGAGCGCCTCGTCGAGCTGTTCGAGCGTTATCTCTCCGCGCTCCACGAACCCCAGGTCGATGACGGCCTCCCGGATCGTGATGCCCTGCGCCACCGCATGCTTGGCGATCCTCGCCGCCGCTTCGTAGCCGACGATCCTGTTCAGCGGCGTGACGATCGAGGGTGACGACTCGGCGAGCGCCCTGGCCCGCTCGAGATTCGCCTCCAGACCACGGACGGTCTTGTCGGCCAGCGCCCTGACGGCGTTGGAGAGAAGACGGATCGACTCCAGCAACGCGGTTCCCATGACCGGGATCGCGACGTTCAGCTCGAACGAGCCCGACGCGCCGCTCCAGGCGATGGTGGCGTCGTTGCCGATGACGCGCGACGCCACCATGAGGGTCGCCTCCGGTATCACGGGGTTGACCTTGCCCGGCATGATCGACGAGCCGGGCTGCAGGTCGGGGATGTGCAGTTCGCCGAGCCCGGTGTTCGGGCCGGATCCCATCCAGCGCAGGTCGTTGCAGATCTTCGTGAGGCCGACCGCGACGGTGCGAAGCGCCCCGGATGCCTCGACGAGGCCGTCACGGTTTGCCTGTGCCTCGAAGTGATTGCGCGCCTCGGTGATCGGCAGCTCGGTCTCCTTCTTGAGGAGCTCGAGCACGAGCTGCGGGAACCCGGCGGGGGTGTTGATGCCGGTTCCGACGGCGGTGCCACCGAGCGGAACCTCGGCGACGCGAGGCAGCGCCGCCCGCACGCGCTCGATGCCGAGTCGCATCTGCGCGGCATAGCCGCCGAACTCCTGCCCCAGCGTGACGGGGGTCGCGTCCATCAGGTGGGTCCGGCCGGGCTTGACGGCGTCCTTCCACAGCTGCGCCTTCTCCTCGAAGGCGACCGCCAGGTGGTCGAGCGCCGGAACGAGGTCCTCGATCAGCGCACCGGTGACGGCGATGTGCACCGAGGTGGGGAAGACGTCGTTGGAGGACTGCGACGCGTTCACGTGGTCGTTCGGATGCACCGGACGGCCCAGCCGGCGGGACGCGAGCGTGGCGAGCACCTCGTTCATGTTCATGTTCGATGAGGTGCCGCTGCCGGTCTGGTAGACGTCGATGGGGAACTGGTCGTCGTGGGCGCCCGAGACGACCTCGTCGGCGCTGGCCGCGATGGCCTCCGCGACGTCGCGGTCCAGGACGCCCAGCTGGGCGTTGGCGAGGGCGGCGGACTTCTTGATGCGGGCGAGGGCCGCGATCTGCGCGGGCTCCAGCCGGGAGCCGGAGATCGGGAAGTTCTCCACGGCCCGCTGGGTCTGGGCGCCGTAGAGCGCGTCGCGCGGAACGCGCACCTCGCCCATGGTGTCGTGCTCGATGCGGAAGCCGGCGTCCTCGCCGGGATTATGACTGCCCATTCCGTGTCCCCTGTCGTCGTGTCTCGTGGTGGTGATCGGTCTCCCGGCCGCGGATGTCACACCTCGCCGATGACGAGGTGCGGCGTCACGGTGCCGTCGCTCAGCCGGTAGTTGGCGCCCACGATCGCGAGCCCGCCATCGGCGACGGCCTGGGCGACCAGCTCGCTGCGCCGCAGCAGCTCGCTGACCGTGTCCTTCACGTGCTCCCGACCCACCTCGGACGCGTCGACGGAGGCGGGATCGGCGACCTCGGCGCCCGCCACTCTGCGCACGGCGGGCAGGATGGGGGCGATCAGGTCGGCGATGTGCGGCGGCAGGCGTTCGGCATCCGGCGCGGCGGAGTCGATCGCGGCCCGCACGGCGCCGCAGCTGTCGTGGCTCAGCACGAGCAGCAGCGGAACGTGCAGCACGGCGACGGCGTACTCGATCGAGCCGAGAACCGACTCCGAGATCACCTGGCCGGCGTTGCGGACCACGAACGCGTCGCCCAGACCGAGGTCGAAGATGATCTCGGCGGCCAGACGCGAGTCGCTGCATCCGAAGATGGCGGCGACCGGGGACTGCGAACCGACGGTCCTGGCCCGTCGTTCGGCGTCCTGGCGTGGATGCTCGGGCCGGCCGGCGATGAAGCGCGCGTTGCCCGCCATCAGCTGGGCCCACGCGTCCGCGGGACTCGGGCCGGCCATCACCGCCCCCTCGTGTGGTCGGCTGTCAGCTGCGTGCTCACCGCATCCGCCAGCTGGCTGAACTCCTGCGTGTCCGCCGTGCCGTACAGCACCACCGTGCTGGCACCCTGGGTGGCGGCGAGGGCGTATTTCGCGTCGCCAACGTCTCGGCTGGTGCTCCGATTGTCGTAGATGCTCCACCTCACCCCGTCCACGGTCGTGCTGCCGACTGCGTTCGAGTGCGCCACCTGCTCCGACAGCCAGGTGCTGTTGGCGTGAAAGCCCTGGACGAGGCCGATGTACTGCTGTGAACGGGTGATGAGTCCGATGTACCACTCGTCGACGTGGTCCGCGGTCTTCTGGCGCAGCTGGGCGGAGTTCGACGTCCAGCCCTTCGGCAGCGCGGGGGTGAGGAGACGGTCGGGTTCGATGCCGTCGGCCTGCCGTGCGATCTTCACGTAGTCGACGCTCTTCGGGGTCTCGGGTGCCGGGCGCGGCACCATGAGGACGATCACGACGACCAGGGCCAGTGTCGCGATGAGGGAGTAGACGAGATTGTTGACCGTCTGCCGCCTGGTGTGCTCGGCGGAGGTCTGCGCCTTGCGGCGTGCGGTCTCCTCAGGGGTCTCCGGCCGGCCGAGCTCGGCGACGATCGGGTGCTCGTTGTTCGCCATGGCCTCAGGCGGCGTCCCCGCGACGATCGCCGGCACCGGCCGCGCCGGATCGGTCCGCGCCGGCGCGCGCCGCGTCCAGGCGGGCCCTCGCGCCTATCAGCCACTCCTCGCAGCGTCGGGCCAGCGCCTCGCCGCGCTCCCAGAGCGCCAGGGACTCCTCGAGCGTCGACGTGCCCTGCTCGAGGCGGGCGACGACGGCGATCAGCTCGTCACGCGCCTGCTCGTAGCTGAGCGCGGCGAGCGAGGGCTCGTCGACGGGCGCCCCGGCGGGCGCCGGCTCGTCCGTCGACGCGGCGGGATGAGAGGGATCGGAGGGCATGGCATCCATACTAGGAGCGCGACGAGGGGGACGTGCCGGCGGGCGCCGCCACTGGGGACGACTCCTCGGCGTGCCGTCCTGTGGAGACGGCGTCCAGTGCCCCGCGTGCGAGGGTGAGCACCAGCGGCGAGCCTGCGGGCGCGTCCTCGGGAAGGCGGACGATGCCCCGCTCGCCCTGCACGATGGCGTAGCCGCGGTCGAGCGTGCTCTGCGGCGACAGGGCACGCAGCCGCATGGCCAGCTCGCGGGCCGAGTTGTGCGCACGCTCCACGAAGCGGTCCATCAGCTCGGCGCCGCGGGCCACGTGACGAGTGAGGTCGTCCGCGCGGGTCTCCACGATCCAGTCGTGCGACGCGAGCACAGGCCGGGAGCGCAGCTGGGCTATGCGGTCGATCTCATGGGTCAGCAGGGAGGTGACCCGGACGCTCATGCGCGTCGACGCCTGCTGCACCCGCAGGAGCTCCTCCGCGACGTCCGGGACGACCCGCTTGGCGGCATCGGTGGGCGTCGAGGCGCGAAGATCGGCGACGTCGTCGAGGATCGGCCGATCGTTCTCGTGTCCGATGGCACTCACCAGCGGCGTCGAGCATGCCGCCGCCGTGCGCACCAGCTCCTCGTCGCTGAACGAGAGGAGGTTCTGGAAGTCCCCGCCACCTCGAGCGACGATGATCACGTCGACCTCGGGGTCGGCGTCGAGCTCCCGGATGCCCGCCGCGACGTCCGCCGCCGACCTGTCACCCTGCACGGCAGCATGACGGATGCGGAAGCGCACGGCCGGCCAGCGCAGCTGCGCGTTGCGCAGCACGTCCTTCTCGGCGTCGGAGTCCTCGCCGGTGACGAGCCCGATGCAGTGCGGAAGGAACGGCAGCCGCTTCTTCCGATCCGCGTCGAACAGCCCCTCCGCGCGCAGCTGGGAACGGAGCCGCTCCAGGCGTTCCAGCAGGTCGCCGAGACCGACATGTCGCATGTCGTAGACCTGCATGGTGAGCGTGCCGCCCTTGAACCAGTAATTCGGCTTGATGAGGGCGACGACCCGGTCGCCCTGCTTCAGGTCGGCGGGGATCTTCGCGCGCGTCGACGACCAGATGTTGAACGAGACGGTGGCCTCGGCCTCGCAGTCCTTGAGCTTGCCGTAGACGTTGCCGCCGGAGGCGCCCCACTGCGTGATCTCTCCTTCGACCCAGACGGTGCCGAGCCGGTCGATGTAGTCACGGAGCTTGCCGGCCAGGATGGCGACCGGCCACGGCGACTCGACCGTGGGAAGCACATCCGGCACGCTCAGTTCCCTCCAGTGCGCTGATCCTAGACTGAGACCCGTGAGCGAGACGACGATCGACCTGGCGATGCCGCGCGTTCCCGGTGCCCGGGGCAGGCTCAAGGATACCCCGGTGGTCGGACGCAAGCGGGTGCTGCTGGCCGCGCCCCGTGGATACTGCGCGGGTGTGGACAGGGCCGTCGTCGCCGTCGAGAAGGCGCTGGAGCGCTACGGGGCGCCGGTCTACGTCCGCAAGCAGATCGTGCACAACATCCACGTCGTCTCCACCCTCGAGAGGCGCGGCGCGATCTTCGTCGACGAGGTCGACCAGGTGCCGGAGGGCGCGCACGTGGTGTTCAGCGCCCACGGTGTCGCGCCGGCCGTCGTGCAGGCGGCGTCCGACCGAGGCCTGCGGGCCATCGACGCCACCTGCCCGCTGGTGACGAAGGTGCACCGGGAGGCGGTGCGATTCGCACGCGATGACTACGAGATACTGCTCATCGGCCACGCGGGGCACGAGGAGGTCGAGGGCACGGCCGGCGAGGCGCCCGGGCACGTCACGCTGGTCAACGGCCCCGACGACGTCGACGCGCTTCAGGTGCGCGACCCCGAGCGTGTCGTGTGGCTCTCGCAGACCACGCTGTCGGTGGACGAGACCATGGAGACCGTGCGACGGCTGCGCGAGCGCTTCCCCCGGCTCGCCGATCCGCCCAGCGACGACATCTGCTACGCCACCCAGAACCGCCAGGTCGCGATCAAGAAGGTCGCGCAGGAGGCCGACCTGGTGATCGTCGTCGGATCGGCGAACTCGTCCAACTCGGTGCGGCTCGTCGAGGTAGCGCTGGAGAACGGCGCCAGGGCCGCGCATCGCATCGACTACGCGAGCGAGGTGCGACAGGAGTGGCTCGAGGGCGTCGGGACGATCGGGGTGACGAGCGGGGCGTCCGTGCCCGAGGTGCTCGTGCAGGAACTGCTGGAGGACCTCGCCGACGCGGGCTACCGCGATGTGGAGACGGTCAGGACGGCGGAGGAGGACCTGATGTTCTCGCTGCCGAAGGAGCTGCGTCGCGACGAGTCCGGCGGCCGGGACCCCCGTGCGCTCGGAGGCAGGTCCCGATGAGCGAGCCGGATCCCCGACCGCGTCCGCGATACGGAGAATACGCCACGCCCGAGCAGCAGCGGGCGTCGATCAAGGCCCCGGAGAAGAATCCGCACTACGCGCCGCCCCCGGTGGCCGACGCTGCGCATGACGCGCCGGCGGGGGTCGCGCCGCACCTCGGCACGCCGTCGCCGACGGATCGGCCGGTCGCCGCGGTGCTGCGCCATCCGTTCGACAGGGCGGTCACGATCGCGCTGCTCGTGCTCGGTCTCTACAACGTCATCACGACGATGATCGGCCGGGGATCGATCGCCGCGCAGATCGACCAGGCCTACCGGAGCATGGGACTGGCCGGCGACTACGCCGTGACGCCGCTGACCGGGACGGTTGCCGACGTGATCGCGATCGCGTCGCTGGTGCTGTGGGTGATCGCCGCCGCGCTCGCGGGGTGGTTCATCGTTCGGGGACGGGTCGCGTTCTGGATCCCGCTGGTCGCCGGCGTCGTCGCCGGAGTTCTCAGCGCGGTCGGCTATCTGATCCTGTTCCTGCACGATCCGGCGTTCGTCGCGTACGTGCAGCAGGCGGGATGATCGAGGGTGCTCCGGCGTCGCCGGTCGGGCGAGGACGACCCGGCGTCGCCCGACCGGGAGCGACAGCGCCGCGCGGGCGGCGTGGCGTCAGCGGCCGGACAACGACTGGCCGGCGGAGCCGAGCTGCTGGGTCGCCTCGATGACCCGTTGGGCCATGGCGGTCTCGGCGACCTTGCCCCACGCCCGCGGATCGTACTGTTTCTTGTTTCCGACCTCGCCGTCGATCTTGAGCACGCCGTCGTAGTTCGTGAACATGTATCCGGCGATCGAGCGCGTGAAGGCGTACTGCGTGTCGGTGTCGATGTTCATCTTCACGACGCCGTTCTCGACCGCCTGCTTGATCTCCTCGTCGGTCGAGCCCGAGCCGCCGTGGAAGACCAGATCGAGCGGCTTGGGCCCGGTGTGGAAGCGCTCGGCGATGCCCTTCTGGATGTCGCCGAGGAGCTCGGGCCGCAGCTTCACGTTTCCGGGCTTGTACACCCCGTGCACGTTGCCGAACGTGAGCGCAGCGATGTATCGGCCCTTCTCACCCATGCCTAGCGCCTCGACGGCCTTGGTCACATCGCCCACGGTGGTGTAAAGCGCCTCGTTCGTGCCCTCGTGCTTGATGCCGTCCTCCTCGCCGCCGACCACGCCGATCTCCACCTCCAGGATGGCGTTGATGGCCTTCGTCTTCTTCAGCATCTCCTGCGCGATCTCGAGGTTCTCCTGCAGCGGCACGGCGGAGCCGTCCCACATGTGCGACTGGAAGATCGGGTTGCGGCCGGCCCGTACCTCTTCCTCGGACGCGGCGATCAGCGGCAGCAGGAAGTCCTCCAGCGCGGGCTTCGGGCAGTGGTCGGTGTGCAGGGCCACCGTGATCGGGTAGCTCCTGGCGACCTCGGTGGCGAACTTCGCGAAGGCGAGCGCGCCCGTGGCGCGGGCCTTCACGGTGTGCCCGGCGAAGTAGTCGGCGCCGCCGGTCGTGACCTGGATGATGCCGTCGGACCCTGCCTCGGTGAGCCCCTGCAGGATGGCGTTGATCGACTGCGAGGATGCCGCGTTGATCGCCGGGTAGGCGAATCCGCCCTTCTTCGCACGATCGAGCATCTCGGCATACTGTTCCGGGGTCGCGATGGGCATGAGTTCTCCTCGGTGGGGCGGGCTTGGTGTCGCGAGCGCGATACTGCGGCGCAATACTGCGGGACAAGGGCCGCGGGGTCGAATCGGCGGCGCGACTCTGTGGCTCGAGTCTAGCCAGTCGCTGCGCGAGCGGCCGGGGCGCCGGGGCCGCGTACCGGGTTTCGGCCCTCGTGAAGAATCGGGAATCATTCCGTCGCCCTCGCGGCGTGGCGGCCCCCGCCCGTTGCGTAGCGTTGAGGGGCACGCTGTGCCCACGGAAGGATGCCCATGCCGAGTGACCTCATCGACCGCGAGACGGATCCGGATGCGACGGAGACCGGCATCGCGCCGGTGGATGGCATGCTCCACCCGGACAGGAACCTGGCACTGGAGCTGGTGCGGGCGACGGAGGCGGCGGCCATCCGCGCGACGCCGTGGATCGGCAAGGGGCGCAAGAACGATGCGGACGGGGCCGCGGTGGATGCGATGCGGGCCTTCCTGGCAACGGTCGACTTCGATGGCGTGATCGTGATCGGCGAGGGCGAGAAGGATCGTGCCCCCATGCTCTTCAACGGCGAGCACGTGGGCACGGGACACGGGCCGGCGTGCGACATCGCGGTCGACCCGATCGACGGCACGTCGCTGACGGCCGCGGGCCGGCAGAACGCGCTCTCGGTCATCGCCGTCAGCGATCGTGGGACCATGCTCGACGCATCGGGCGTGTTCTACATGGACAAGATCGTCGCCGGGCCGGCGGGCAGGGGCGTGCTGGACATCCGTCGTCCGATCGGGGAGAACCTCCGCGCCCTGGCGGCCGCGGAGGGCAAGGACGTCGGAGACCTCCGCGTGGCCGTGCTCGACCGCCCGCGCCATGCGCGGCTCATCGAGCAGATCCGGGATGCCGGCGCGGGAACGTGGCTGCTGCTCGACGGCGACGTGGCCGGCGGCATCAACGCGGCGCGTCACGGGACGCGGATCGACCTCTGCGTCGGCGTGGGGGGAAGCCCGGAGGGCATCACGACCGCCTGCGCGATCAAGGCGCTCGGCGGGTTCATGCAGGCCGTTCCCGCGCCCCGGGATGAGGCGGAGCTCGAGCGGGCCGTGGCATCCGGCGTCGACCCGGATCGGGTGTACGAGCTGGAGGACCTGGTGGCCGGCGACAACACGCTCTTCGTCGCCACGGGCGTCACCGACGGCGGCCTCGTGGACGGCGTGCGACGCGACGGCCCCGTGATCCACACCAGCAGCATCGTGCTGCGGTCGAAGTCGGGCACCGTCCGCAGGATCACGGCCGAGCATCTCGTCTCGAAGTGGTGGTGAGCGCGCGCGCCGTCCGATCGCGACGCCTGCGCACCAGCTCTCGGCTCGGTCGTGGCAAGGTCTCGGCACGGCACGGTCGCGGCAAGGCGCGACGCGTCAGGCGCTGAGCTCCTCGGCGGCCGAGACGGGCTCGAGCTCGAGCGCCGTCAGCTTGCGTGGTGCCGTATGGATCGCCTCGGTCTCGGCGATGATCTTCGTCTCGTCGATCCCCGGGAACTGCCGTGCGGTGACGAGCACCCGCGACTCGAGCGACGCGGCGAACTTGTTGTAGCTGTCGACCGTGCGCTCGATGGCTCGGCGCAGACCCTCGGCGTGTCCGGCGAGGGCGCCGAGCCGCTGGTAGAGCGTGTTGCCCAGGTCGAACAGTCGCTTGGCCTCGTCGCTGACCGCCTGCTGCTGCCAGGTGTAGGCCACCGTCTTGAGCACGGCCCACAGGTTCACCGGCGACGCCAGTGCCACCCGCTTGCCGAAGGAGTAGTCGAGGATCGAGGGATCCGTCTCGAGCGCGGCCGAGAGCAGCGACTCGCTCGGCACGAACGCCACCACGAACTCCGGGCTGGCACCGAGGCCTTCCCAATAGGTCTTCTTCGCGAGGGCGTCGATGTGACCACGCATCGCCTTGACGTGCTTGTCGAGAAGCTGCTTGCGGCGGTTGCCCTCCTCTCCGACGGCGGTCACGGGGATCTGGCTCGCCTCCAGGTAGGCGTCGAACGGCACCTTCGCATCCACTGCGATCGACTTGCCGCCGGGAAGCTGGATGACCATGTCGGGGCGACCGGCTCCGGCATCCGAGGTGATGCTCTTCTGCGTCTCGAAGTCGACGTGCTGCGTGAGGCCCGCCGCCTCGACCACCCGGCGAAGCTGCGTCTCGCCCCACACCCCGCGCACGTTGTTCGAGCGCAGCGCGCTGGCCAGCGACTCGGTGGTGGCGCGCAGCGCCTCGTCGGAGAGCTGCGCCAGCTTGAGCTGCTCGGAGAGCGAGCCGTACTGCTGGCTGCGCTGCTGCTCGAGCTCGGCGACCTTGCGCTGCATCGAGTCCAGCGTCTCCTTCACCGGAGCCAGTGCCTGGAGCACCTGCTGCTCCCGCCTCTCCCGTTCCATGCGCTCGGCCTGGTCCATGCGCTGCTGTTCGAGCGCCGCGCGGTGCTCCTGACGAAGTGCGTCGATCTGCTCCCGGAACTGCTGCTCCGACTTCATGGCCTGTTCGCGCAGGCTCGCCACGGTGGCCTGTGCGGCGGCGAGGTCGGCCTGCGCCTGCCAGAGTGCCGCGGCGTCCTCCGCCCGCACGCGTTCGAGGTCGGCGGCGTGCTGCGCGGCGGTCACGGCGGGGTCGAGGCTCGCGTTCTCGACCGAGGACGAGCGCCTGCGCGCGAGCACGTAGCCGCCGAGCAGGCCGGCGAGGCCGCCGATCACGAGGCCGATGAGGAGAAGCGCGACATCCATGACCTCATGCTCCCAGCAGCCCCCGACATCGGGCGGGGGGCTCGCCAGCGAGCCGCGTCGAGGTTCCGGGGCGGGGTATGAGGGGTCCTTGGCGCGGGACCCGTGTTCGGGGCCGCGGATCCGCATCGCCGCCGCCCTCCAGCCCGCACGCGCCCGTCGACTCCGCATCGAAACCTCGAGCACACCAGATGCGGGCGCCTGTTCGACGTGGGCTCGGTGGGTGCGTGTGGGCCGGGTGGGTGCGTGTGGGCCGGGTGGGTGCGTGTGGGCTCGGTGGGTGCGTGTGGGCCGGGTGGGTGCGTGTGGGCGGGAGGCGCGGGCGTGGAGTCGGCGCGGGGCGGGGCGAGGTCGTGGCGCGCAACCGCCGCCGCCGACCCGTCAGGCGGCCGCGGCAACCTCTCCGACGCGCCCCATCCGCACCGGCACGGCCGCTGACAGCTCGCCGAGCGAGGATGCACCGTGCCGGCCGGCGGCGTGCACGATGATCGCGGCGCACGCCTCGGCATCCGCCAGAGCCTCGTGGTGCCGGAAGCCCTCGAAGCCGGCGGCCATGGCCGCCACGGGCAGCCGGTACGAGTCGAGGACGTATGTTCGGCGCGCCACCTGGAGGCTGCACAGATAGTCGTATCGGGGGCACGGGATGCCGGCCGCCGCGCACCCCCCGCGAAGCACGCCCATGTCGAAGCCGGCGTTGTGGGCGACGAGCACGTCGTCGCCGGCGAACGCGACGAGGTCTCCGAGCTGCTCGCTCCAGCCGGAGGCATCCGCGACGTCGGTCGCCCGGATGCCGTGGATGCGAACGTTCCACTCCAGGAAGGCGTCGTGCCCGGGTGGTGGCTTGATCAGCCAGCTCGCGGTGTCGACGACCCGAGAGTCCCTCACCCGGACGAGGCCGACGGAACAGGCCGACGCACTGCTGGAGTTCGCGGTCTCGAAGTCGATGGCGGTGAAGTCCAGTGGCACGATGTCATGCTCGCACGGAGGGGCGTCACCGACGGCGGCGGGACTCGGCGTGGCCGGGATCGATCGCCCCGTGCGCCCGCAGCAGCGGCAGCAGGATGTCGTCGACGATGGAGCCGATGCGCTCGGCCGGCAGTGGCTCGAGGCTCATGAGCAGGTCGTGCCGCACGAGATCGAAGGGGAGGGCGAGCACCCCGGTCGGCACGGCGTCCGGATCGAGCTCGCCCCGCGTCGCCGCCCGCCGGTACACGTCCCGGGTCTGGGGGAGCAGGTGGACGCCCATCGCCTCCTCGCGCATCTCGGAGGGAGAGCGGCCGGTGGCGGCGAGCAGGCCCGAGAAGGACGTCGCGGCCACGATGGCGAAGAACCCGGCGAGCGACTCGCTGAGCGCGGTGAGGTAGCCGATCAGGTCATTGCGGAGGTCGCCGGTGTCCGGCGCCGTCACCTGGTGCGTCGCTCGATACCTGTCGAGGACGGCGAGCACGAGCTGGTCCTTGTTCGCCCAGCGCCGGTACAGCACGGGCTCGCTCGTGCGAGCGCGGGCCGCGACGGATGCCATGGTCAGGCGTGCGTAGCCCACGTCGACCAGCTCCTCCCATCCGGCGTCGAGGATGGCGGCCTCCAGTGCGGCGCCGCGGCGGCGGGCTGCCCCGGCACGGCCGGAAGCGGGCGCATCGGAGCCGGGAGCGGGCGTCATCATCATTCAACTTTAGAAAGTATTTACTTTCTTGGCAACCGCGCGTATGGTCAAGATAGTTATTGCTTTCTTATAAGGAGAAATGATGGTCGATCCGAAGCATGCCGACCGGACGAAGGCGGCCGGCACCACCGTGCTCATCGCCGGTGCGGGGCCCACAGGTCTGACGCTGGCCGTCGAGCTCGCGCGCAGCGGGGTCCCGTTCCGCCTGATCGACGCCGAGCCCGGGCCACGTCCCGGCTCGCGCGGCAAGGGGGTCCAACCGCGCACGCTGGAGATCTTCGAGGATCTCGGCATCATCGACCGCGTGCTCGCGAACGGCCGCATGGCGATCCCGATGAACTCGACGGACCCGGACGGCCGAGTCGTGCACGGCGGCGCGGTGCCGGAATCTCTGGCGAACCGTCCCGACATCCCGTATCCGGCGAGCCTGATCACGCCGCAGTGGCGCGTGGAGGAGGCGCTTCGGCTCCGGCTCGGCGAGCTCGGCGGAACCGTCGAGTTCGGCGCAACGCTCGTGGGCCTCGATCAGGTCGACGGCGGCGTCCGGGCTCGGGTCGCCGTTGACGGGGCGACGGCGAGCATCGACGCCCGATGGCTGGTGGGCGCCGACGGCGGGCACAGCGTGGTCCGCAAGCAGGCGGGAGTGGCCTTCGTCGGTGAGACCCGGGAGGATGTCCGCGTGGTCGTGGCCGACCTGCCGGTGACCGGACTCGGTCGTGACGCGTGGGAGATGTGGCGGCATCCGACCGGCGTGGTGAGCCTGTGTCCGCTTCCCTCCACGGAGCTGTTCCAGTACGCCGCGACGGTGGCTCCCGGCGCGGAGCCGAAGGTCGGCCTGCCCGACCTCCAGGCCACCCTCGAGGAGCGGACAGGGCGCAGGGACATCCGGCTTCATGAGCCGGAGTGGACGTCGGTGTGGCGTGCCAACATCCGGCTCGCCGACCGCTACCGCGTCGGGGGCGTGTTCCTGGCCGGCGATGCCGCACACGTCCACTCGCCCGCGGGTGGCCAGGGCATGAACACCGGGATCCAGGACGCCCACAACCTCGCCTGGAAGATCGCCGCGGTCGTGAACGACGGTGCCTCGCCGTCGTTGCTCGACACCTACGAGGCGGAGCGCCGACCTGTCGCCGCCCATGTCCTCGCCCTCTCCAACGCGCGCATGACCGCGCTGATCGGCACCGATGCGCTGCCCGTTCAGCGGGATGCGAGCACGATCCAGCTCGACGTGGGATATCGCGGATCGGTCCTGGCGCGTGATGATCGCGATTATCGGGCTGTACTTCGCGCCGGAGACCGGGCGCCCGACGCGCCCGGCCTGGTGGCCGGCGGTGGGGTCCACCGGCTGTTCGACCTGATCGGCCGCGGCCGGTTCACGCTCCTGGACTTCGGCGACCGGCCGGCGGCGGAGCTCGTGGGGATCGCGGCGCGGGTTCTCCGGGTCGTCTCGGAGCCGGTCGGCGACGATGAGATCGCGGACGCAGCCGGCGCCCTCGCGGCCGCCTACGACCCCACCGACAGGACGCTCGTGCTGATCCGCCCGGACGGCTATGTCGGGCTGATCTCGGACGCGGGCGATCTGGAGGCGGTCACGGAGTACCTCGCCGGGCTCGACCGGGGGGTGCGGGTGGACTCAGCCGCCGACGGGCATCGCACCGGGGCTGAGTCGGACGGTGTAGGCGTGTAGGACGGTGTAGGCGTGTAGGAGTATTCCTACATAACATGAGGGCATGACGACTCCGATGCCCCGACTCGCGATCACCACCATCACGATTCCCGTCGCCGACCAGGACCGGGCGCTGCGGTTCTATCGCGACGTGCTCGGCTTCGAGGTCCGTGCCGACGACGTCTTGGGCGATCAGCGCTGGCTCTCGGTCGCCCCGGCCGACAGCGCGGTGGACTTCACCCTCCATCCGCCGTTCCCCGGCCAGGCGGGGCCTGGCTGGCAGCAGGGGGTCGTGCTGCGCACGGACGACATCGACACGGTCGTCGCCGCTCTCAGGGAGGCGGGCGTCGACGTCGCCGACCCGGAGCGCGTCGGATGGGGGCTGCAGGCGCAGTTCGCCGACCCCGACGGCAACGGCTTCGTGCTCGTGCAGCCGGGCTCGCAGCGAGGCTGAGGATGCCTGCTCGTACGAAGGACTCACCGAGGGATCGGCTCTTCGGCGCGCTCGCCAACCCGACGCGACGTGACATCCTCGACCTCCTGCTGGAGGGCGAACGCAGTGCGGGGGAGATCGCGTCGCGGTTCTCGATGAGTCGCCCGTCGGTCTCGGAGCATCTGCGCGCGTTGCGGGATGCCGGGCTCGTCGCCGAGCGCGGTGCGGGCCGGCACGTCTTCTACTCCCTGCTGCCCGACCCGTGGCTGGAGCTGCGCGAATGGATGGCGCCGCACGAGCGGTTCTGGCGGGAGCGGATGCGGCGACTGCACGCAACCCTGGACGGGCTGCCGGACGACCCGGAGGCGCCGCGATGAACCCGCGGACGTTCGAGCTGGACGAGTTCCTGCCGCATCCGCCGGCGAAGGTGTGGCGCGCACTGAGCGAGCCGGAGCTGATGGCCGCCTGGCTGATGCCGAACGAGGGCTTCGCGCCCATCGTCGGCACGCGCTTCACCTTCCGCGCCGCGCCCGTGCCGCAGGCCCGGTTCTCGGGCCTCGTGGAGTGCGAGGTGCTCGAGGTCGATCCCGGCCGGCTCCTGCGCATCTCCTGGTCCAGTCGCGAGACGGGCCTCGACACGATCGTCACGTGGCGGCTGGAGCCGGAGGGGACCGGCACGCGCCTGCTGCTGACGCAGACCGGCTTCGACCTCGACGACCCGGATCAGGCCCGCGCCTTCGAAACCCTCGGCGGCGGATGGCGCTCGCACGCGGTGCGCCGCATGGCCCAGGCGCTCGACGCGCTCTGAGGCGGCAGGCCGTGGCATCCGCGCCGGCCTGGCGGCCGCTGCTCGCGAGGGGCGGCGAGGACCCGCTGGGCCGGCCGGAGCATGCCGTCGACGCCGTAGGGTGAGGTCATGCGGTCCCGGGACGAGAAGCTGACGCACGCCAGATCGTTCGGCGGTGTGGCCGAGGTGTACGAGGCTTCCCGTCCGGGATATCCGGCCGACGCGGTCTCGTGGCTGGTGAGACCGGAGCAGCTGCGTGTCGTCGACGTGGGAGCCGGAACGGGCAAGCTCACGCGTGCGCTGGCATCCGCGGGCCACGAGGTGCTGGCGGTGGACCCGTCGCCGGAGATGCTGCGGGTGCTGCGTGCGGCCGCGCCGGAGGTGGAGACGATGGTCGGCACCGGGGAGCGGATGCCCGTGCCGGACGAGTCCGTCGACGCCGTCACCTACGCCCAGGCCTGGCACTGGGTGGACCCGCGGGTCGCCTCGGCAGAGGCTGCGCGGGTGCTGAAGCCCGGCGGCACCCTCGGCCTGATCTGGAACTTCCGAGACGAGCGGGTCGACTGGGTGCGCGAGCTGGGCGTGGCGATGAACGCGGACGGCGACCAGTACACGGAAGGGATGGACGAGGACCCCCGGGTCATGGAGCCGTTCGGAGAGCCCGAGCGTGCGAGCTTCGAGTGGGCGCAGCCTCTGGACCGCGAGGGAGTCCTCGACCTCGTGCGCTCGCGCAGCTACTTCGCGGTCAGATCGCCTCGGCAGCAGGCGCAGACGCTCGCGGCCGTGCGAGCGCTGCTGGAGGAGCATCCGCGGCTCGCCGGCGGGGACACGCTCGAGCTGCCCTACGTGACGCTCGCGTTCCGCTACAGGCGTCCTTGAGGCGCCCCGCTCCGCATCCCCGACACGTCGTCTCCGGCGTCCTCGGAGCGGGATGTGCGCCCACCGGTCCCGGCTCCGGCGCACGCGCGGCGGATACGATGGGTGCCCGTGGCTCTCACTATCGGCATCGTCGGCCTGCCCAACGTCGGCAAGTCCACTCTCTTCAACGCGCTGACGCGAAACCAGGTGCTCGCGGCGAACTACCCGTTCGCGACGATCGAGCCCAACGTGGGCGTGGTGAGCCTGCCCGACGAACGGCTGAACGTGCTGGCCGAGCTCTTCCACTCGGAGCGGGTCGTGCCCGCGGCGGTGAGCTTCGTCGACATCGCCGGGATCGTGCGCGGCGCGTCCACGGGCGAGGGCCTGGGCAACCAGTTCCTCGCGAACATCCGCGAGGCGGACGCCATCGCGCAGGTCGTGCGCGGGTTCGCCGACTCCGACGTGGTGCACGTGGAGGGGGAGGTCAACCCGGCCAACGACATGGAGACGATCGGCGCCGAGCTGATGCTCGCCGACCTGCAGACGCTGGAGAAGGCGATCGGCCGCTACGAGAAGGAGGTGCGCGGCAGGAAGCTCGACCCGGTCGTGCTGGAGACCGCCGAGGCCGCCAGGGACGCGCTGCAGAAGGGCGAGCTGTTGTCGGCGACGCGCCTCGACCTGGCCCCGGTCAAGGAGCTCGGGCTGCTCACCGCCAAGCCGTTCATCTTCGTGTTCAACGTGGACGAGGCGGTGCTCACGGATGCCGCCCGCAAGGCCGAGCTGGCGGCCCTCGTGGCGCCGGCGCAGGCCGTGTTCCTCGACGCGAAGCTCGAGTCGGAGCTGGTCGACCTCGATCCCGGTGACGCCGCCGAGCTGCTCGCCTCGACCGGCCAGGAGGAGAGCGGTCTGGACCAGCTCGCCCGCATCGGCTTCGACACCCTCGGCCTGCAGACGTTCCTCACCGCCGGGCCCAAGGAGGCGCGGGCCTGGACCATCCGCAAGGGCTGGAAGGCGCCGCAGGCCGCTGGGGTCATCCACACCGACTTCGAGAAGGGCTTCATCAAGGCCGAGGTCATCTCGTTCGACGACCTCGTCGAGCTCGGCTCCGTGCAGGAGGCGCGCGCTCACGGCAAGGCCCGTCTGGAGGGCAAGGACTATGTCATGCAGGACGGCGACGTGGTGGAGTTCCGATTCTCCAACTGATTCGGTTCGCGCGACGCCACGTGGTGAGGTTCTCGACGCGGCGAGTCGGATGGCCTCGAGTGCTTGCCCGCCGGCGTTGCGCGACGTAACGTAGGTACGTACCTACAGGCAGCGGAGGCGATGGCGACGGCGACGATGACCGCGCGCGAGTTCAACCGTGATGTCAGCGCCGCAAAACGCGAGGCCGACAGCGGGCCGGTTGTGATCACTGATCGCGGTGAGCCGGCCTACGTACTTCTGTCGATCGATGAGTACCGCCGGATGGGTGAGAGGGGGGCATCGCTCGTCGATCGTCTGAGCATGGACGATGACATCGATATCGAGTTCGAGCCCGCCCGCATCGAGCTCGCGGTCCCCGAGCTGTGAGCTATCTACTCGACACCAACGTTGTCAGTGAGCTCCGCAAATCGGAGCGCAAGGCAGATCCCGGCGTGCGCGCCTGGGTCGCTGCGCGTGTGACGTCCGATCTCTACCTCTCGGTGATCACCGTCCTGGAAGTCCAGGTCGGGATCGAGCGGTTGGCTCGGCATGACCGAGGGCAAGCAGGGCGCCTGCAGACGTGGCTCGACGCCGAACTGCTCGATGCCTTCGGCCGCCGGATTCTCGCCGTGGATGTGTCCGTTGCGCGTTGTGCGGCGCGGCTCCATGTTCCCGATCCCAGGCCGGAGCGCGACGCCCTGATCGCGGCTACGGCGGCCGTCCATGGCCTGACCGTCGTCACGCGCAACGTCAAGGACTTCGATTCTCTCGACGTGGCCGTCATCAACCCGTGGAGTCGAGGTGTCGACAGTTCTCCGAGCAGATGGCCATATCCATCGAAACGTGGTGGAGTTCCGGTTCTCGAGCTGACTCTGGTCCGGCCGTCCTGCTCGGGGTCCGCGTCCGGCGCTCGCGCCTGTCGGTGATCCCACGTGGTCGAGTTCCGCCGCAGCGGTTCACGCTGGTCGGCTTGCGACTCGCGGCAGCATTGCCGGGACACCCCTCAGGTGCTCGGCAGCGGTTCTGCGGAGACGGCGTGGAGCTCGAGTCCGTCGACGCCGGCGAAATCGGAGGGGTCGCAGGTGAACAGGGGCAGATCATTCGCTAGCGCGGTCGTGGCGATCGCGCTGATGGCGCAGTCGTCGGGGAGCTGCGCGGGGTCCGAGACCCGACCGAGCACGATCACGCTCGAGGTGTCCAACACCCCGCGGGGAGCGACTCCGCGGGAGCGCTCACAGTGACGGGTCCATCACGTCGTCGATGTCGCGGCGAAGCCGCGACGGGTCGACCGCGGGGAGTGCGCGCCGCCGGGCGATCAGCTCAGCGGCCGGAGCGCTGCGCGGCGCAGCGGGGACAGCCCGGCCACCGGGGCGCCGTCCCGGGTGACGACGAAGGACTCGCCGTGCACGACACGGTCAAGCACGGCCCCGCCGCTGTTGCACAGCTCACGAACCACCGGCGATACTGCGCGGAACGACGAGCTGCACACAGCGCCTGCTCGCCGCACCGGAGCGGCCGCGTGTCAGACGGTCTGGCCCGCGTGCCGTCCCTCGCCGATCTCCTCGACCACCTTGGCGTCGAACGCCGGCAGGTCGTCCGGGGTCCGGCTGGTCACCAGCCCCTGGTCGACGACGACCTCCTCGTCAACCCAGTCGGCTCCCGCGTTGCGCAGGTCGGTCTTCAGGCTCGCGTAGCTGGTCAGGCGGCGGCCGTCGACCACGCCGGCCTCGATCAGGATCCACGGCGCATGGCAGATCGCGCCGACCGGCTTGTGCTGCTCGAAGAACGCTCTCGTGAACGCCACGGACGGCTGGTCGATCCGGAGATGGTCGGCGTTCACCACACCGCCGGGCAGCACGAGCGCGTCGAACTCGGCTGCCTGCACGTCCGCCGGCGCCGCATCCACCCGCTGGGTGTGACCGTGTTCGCCCGTGATCGAGCCCTGCTCCGGGGAGACCAGGGTCAGCGCCGCACCCGCCTCGCTGAGCGCCTGCCACGGCGAGGTCAGCTCCGCGTCTTCGAACCCGTTCGTCGCCAGGAATGCGACCTTCACGCCGTCCAGCTCGGCCATCTCTCTCCTCCTCGACTCTCGTACCTCTCACGCGGGGGAGGATCACGCCGCAGCGCCGTCCTCCGCCCGACCACGAGAGGATATGTCGCGTCGTCCGGCGCGCTGCAGGGGTTGACACGTTCGGCGCCGACGCCCTCGGCGAGGTTCCGGGCGGCCGGCTTTCGGGGTCCGAGTGGGTCGGGGGACAGGCTCAGTTCGTGGTCGCGTGCTCCACGCTCATCACGAGGATGACCCGGTCGGCGCGGTCCGCCGGCGGCTGGGCATCCGCGTCGCCGTACCGCTTCCCCAGCCGCACGTAGAACTCGCCCTCTGGGTCCGGGACGATCTCGACGAGCCGCCCGCGCACCTCCAGATAGCGGTAGAAGTCGCCGTGGCGCACGACGGCCAGGCTCATCGACGGGTTGTGCTGGAGGTTGCGGTACTTCTGTCGCTTCGTGGTGTGCGTGAACCGGATGTGCTCGCCGTCGAACTCGAACCACATCGGGTTCACCTGAACGGTGTCGTCGGGTCGGATCGTGCCGAGGAAGCCGAAGTTCGGCTCGGTGAGCATCGGCAGCAGGTGGGCGGGGATGATGTCGGATGCCGTCATGCATCCATCTTCGCGTCAGTGGCACGCGCCTGCCACGTCCGGCTGCCGCGTCTCAGATCGCCCGCACCGCCGCGACTGCGGCGATGAGCGCTTTCGCCGCCTGGTCGAGGTCGGCGGCGGAGGCGTCCGACCAGCTGAGACGGACGGCCGAGCGGGCGGCATCCTCCGACAGGCCGATGGCGAGCAGAACGTGCGAGGGTTCCGTGCTGCCGGCCGCGCACGCCGATCCGCTGGAGGCGATCACCCCGCGCCGCTCCAGCTCCAGCAGCACCGTCTCGCCGTTCGCGCCGTCGAACACGAACGACGCGTGGCCCGGCACGCGCTCGGCCGGATGACCCGTCAGCCTCGACCCCGGGACGGCCCGGAGCACGCGGGCGACGAACGCGTCCCGCTGCGAGTCGGCGACGACGTATCCGGTCGATGCGCCGGCCCCGCCCCTCTCGATCCGCTCGTGCTCGGCGGACTCCAGCGCCACGGCGAGTGCCGCCGCGAACGCCACGTTCTCGGTGCCGGAGCGCCTGCCGCGTTCCTGGCCGCCACCGTGCAGCAGGGGCTCAACGGGCACGGCTCCACGCACGTAGACCGCGCCAGAGCCCTTCGGAGCGCCGACCTTGTGCCCCGAGAACGAGAGGGAGTCGACGCCCAGCGCGGCCACGTCGAGCGGGAGCCGGCCCGCCGCCTGCACCGCGTCGGTGTGGAACCTGGCGCCGACGGCGTGCGCCGTAGCGGCGAGCTCGGCGATGGGCTGCACCGTGCCGATCTCGTTGTTGGCATACGCGACCGAGACGAGCGTGGTGTCCGGCCGCAGCACCGATTCCAGCGCCGTGGGGGTCACGCGTCCCGATGAGTCCAGCGGGATCAGGTCGACCTCGAACCCGTGCCGGCGTCGTAGGAAGTCCGCGGACTCCAGCACGGCCTCGTGCTCGGTCGCGGTGGTGACGAGGTGCCGGCCGCGTGGACCGGCGAGGGCGATGCCCTTGATCGCCAGGTTGTCGCCCTCGGTGCCGCCGGAGGTGAAGACGACATCTGAGGCGCGACAGCCGAGCACGGCGGCCACGCGGGCGCGGGCGTCGCGCAGGGCGGCCGCGGCGCGCAGACCTGGCTCGTGGACGCTCGACGGGTTGCCGAACTCGCCGGTCAGCAACGGCCACGCCGCCTCCAGGGCCGCGCGGCGCACCGGTGTCGACGCCGCGGCGTCGAGGTAGAGCGCGGACATCCTGCTCAGCCCCGCGCCGAGCGTCCGGCGTGCTCCGCGGCGGCCACGGGTTCGATGTCGACGTCGAGGCCCAGGTCGAGGGATCGCACGCTGTGCGTGAGCGCTCCGACCGAGATCACGTCGACGCCCGTGGCGGCGATGGCGGCGACGGTGTCGAGGCTGACGTTTCCGCTCGCCTCCACGAGTGCCCGGCCGTTCACCTGCGCAACCCCCTGGCGCAGCTCGTCGAGGGTGAAGTTGTCGAGCATGATCGTGTCGACTCCGCCTTCGAGCACGGGCTCTATCTGGTCGAGGCGATCCACCTCCACCTCCAGGTGGGTGGTGTGGCCGAGCCTGCGCCGCACCGCCCGTATGGCGTCGGTGACCGAGATACCGCTGGCAGTGAGCACGGCGAGGTGGTTGTCCTTGGCCATCACGGCGTCCGACAGCGAGTTGCGGTGGTTGTGTCCCCCTCCGCAGACCACGGCGTGTCGTTCGAGCGCACGCAGGCCGGGGGTGGTCTTGCGCGTGTCGACGATGCGGGCATCCGTTCCGGCGACCAGCGCCACATAGCGCGACGTGAGCGTGGCGATGCCGCTCATGCGCTGCACCAGGTTGAGGGCGACGCGCTCCCCGCGCAGGATGCCCCTCGCCGGCCCTTCGAGGCGGGCCAGCGTGTGCCCCGCCTCGAAGGCCGTCCCATCCTCGACGAGGATGTCCACCACGATGCGCTCGTCGACCGCGTTCATCGTGCGAACGAGCACCTCCGCCCCGGAGAACACCCCAGGCTCGCGGGCGACGAGCCGGGCAGAGGCGGTCGCCTCGGCCGGGACGAAGAGCTCGCTGGTCACGTCACCCCATGGTGCGTCCTCGTCGAGCGCGGTTCGCACTATGCGGTCGATGATCTGCCGGGTCAGCACGTGGCGACCGCCTCTCCGATGGCGCCCTCCCGGGCGGATGCCGCGTCCATGACGTCGGCCGACGGTGGGACCGCGAGCGCTCCTGCCAGACGGGTCGACACGTCGCCTGCCGAATCGACGACGCTGTGCGCGGCGACGGCGTTCGTCAGCGGGAAGTCCCTGCGGTGGTGCGCGCCGCGCGACTCCTCGCGGGCGAGCGCGGAACGAACGAGAAGCGTCGCCAGCGTCAGCAGGTTGCGGTGCTCGTGAACGGTGAAGGGACTCCTCGTGACGTCGTCCGTGGTCCCGGCGTCACCGCCGCGATCGCTGACGCCGGCGGAGCGCGTCAGCCGGGCCAGGATGTCCCTGGCGTCGCGCAGCCCGTCGCCGTCGCGCTCGACCCCGGCGAGCCGCCACATCAGCTCGCGCACGGCACCGGTGGCTCCCGCGCGCCCGGGGGGTGCGCCGGCCGTTGCGGTCTCCTGCAGTGGCGACCGACGCAGCTCGGCGCCGGCGATGGCTCGCGACGCGCGGGCCGCGAAGACGAGGCCCTCCAGCAGAGAGTTCGAGGCCAGCCGGTTGGCGCCCTGCGCCCCGGTGCAGGCGACCTCGCCCACCGCGAACAGGCCGGGCAGCGTCGTCCGGGCCCACGAGTCGGTCAGCACCCCGCCCATCCAGTAGTGCGCGGCGGGCGTGACCGGGATCGGGTCGGCGGCCCAGTCGAGCCCGGCCGCGAGGCAGGCCGCCTGGATCGTCGGGAACCGGCGGCCGAGGAGATCGCGACCCAGCCCCGTCGCGTCCAGCAGCACAGGCATCCCGCCCGTCTCGGCCATCTGCCGGGCGATGCCGCGCGCCACGACGTCACGGGGGGCGAGCTCTGCGTCCGGATGCACGGATCTCATGAACCGGGTGCCGTCGGCGTCCAGCAGCACGGCGCCCTCGCCGCGCACCGCCTCGGAGACCAGGCATCCGCCTGGCACCGCCAGGGCGGTCGGGTGGAACTGGTAGAACTCCAGGTCCGCGAGCTGTGCACCGGCCCGCCACGCGGCGGCCACGCCGTCGCCGGTCGCCACAGCGGGGTTGGTCGTGTGCGAGAAGAGCCGACCGGCGCCGCCGGTGGCGAGCACTACCGCCTCGGCCGCATACGTCAGCACCCTTCCGGTCGCGTCCAGCGCCCGCACGCCGACGGCCCGACCGTCGTCGACGACGAGGTCGGTGAGCATCGTGTGCTCCACGATCCGGATATCACGGGCCCGCGCGCGCCGCGCCAGCGTCGTCTCGATCGCGAGCCCGGTCGCGTCGCCGCCCGCGTGCAGGATCCTGGCGCGGGAGTGTGCCGCCTCGAGGCCCCGCGCGAGGTCCCCGGCGTCGCGGTCGAACGGAACGCCGACGCGCTGCAGCTCGCGGACCAGCGCGGGACCCTCGGAGCAGAGGATGCCGACGACGTCCTCCTCGCAGAGTCCGGCCCCGGCCCGCAGCGTGTCGACGGCGTGCAGCCCGCTGCTGTCGTCATCGAACACCGCCGCGGCGATGCCGCCCTGCGCGTAGCGCGTGTTGCTCTCCTCCAATGTGCTCTTGGTGAGCACGGTCACCTCGGCGAATGCGGAGGCGTGCAGAGCGGCGGTGAGCCCTGCGATCCCGGTCCCGACGACGAGGACGCGCGGTCGTGCACCCGATCTGTCGGGCACGGTCAGGCCGCCATCGTGGTGTCGGGACGTGCGGCGAGCATGCGTTCCAGCGCGATCCGGGCGTCGGCGGCCGTGTCCTCGTCCACCTGCACCCGGTTCACCACCCGTCCCTCCACCAGCGACTCCAGCACCCATGCCAGATAGCCCGGGTGGATGCGGTACATCGTCGAGCACGGGCAGACGACGGAGTCGAGACAGAAGATCGTGTGCTGCGGGTACTCCGCGGCCAGCCGCTGCACCAGGTTGATCTCGGTGCCGATCGCGAAGGTCGAGCCGGCCGGCGCGCCCTGGATCGCCTTGACGATGTAGTCGGTGGAACCGTGTTCGTCGGCGGCGTCGACGACCTCCATCGAGCACTCGGGGTGGACGATGACCCGCACGTCCTCGTGCTCGGCGCGCGCTCGTTCGATCTGCGACACCGTGAATCGCTTGTGCACGGAGCAGAAGCCCTGCCAGAGGATCACCCGCGCGTCGCGCAGCGACTCGGCGTCGTTGCCCCCGAGGCGTCTGCGCGGATTCCACAGCGGCATCCGCTCCACTGGGACGCCCATCGCCTTGGCCGTGTTGCGTCCCAGGTGCTGATCCGGGAAGAACAGCACGCGACTGCCGCGTTCGAACGCCCAACGCAGCACGGTGGCCGCGTTCGAGGACGTGCACACGATGCCGCCGTGCCGCCCGCAGAACGCCTTGAGCGCGGCCGAGGAGTTCATGTAGGTGACGGGTATCACCGGTGCCCTGCCGCCGGCGTCGGGGTCAGGCCGTTCGTCGGCGTACAGCTCCATGAGCTGCTCCCACGCCTCCTCGACGGAGTCGATGTCTGCCATGTCGGCCATCGAGCAGCCGGCCGCGAGATTGGGCAGGATCACGCTCTGCCTGCCGGAGGTGAGGATGTCGGCGGTCTCGGCCATGAAGTGCACCCCGCAGAAGACGATCGCCTCCGCCGCGGGATTCGCCTTGGCGGCGTTCGCGAGCTGGAACGAGTCGCCGACGAAGTCGGCGAACCGCACGACCTCCTCGCGCTGGTAGAAGTGTCCGAGGATCATCACGCGGTCTCCGAGCCGCCGCCTGGCGGCACGGATGCGCCCGGCGAGCTCGTCGTCGGACGCCTCTCGGTACTCCTGCGGCAGCTCGCCCTGCCGCGGCGAGTCGGCCGGGATCGGGTCGGCCATCGACGCGCCGGGACCGTAGCCCGGCCTTTCGAGGTCGATCTCCCACGGCGCCTCGAGGAGCTCGGGAGTGCAGGTCTCGCCGGATGCCGTGCCGGAGGCGATGAGCCGGATCGTGCGGTCGACCGAGGCGGTGATGGTCATGATCGGTGCCTTCTGTTCGTGCTGGTCTTCGTGCTGGTGGTCACGGATGCGGGTCCTCGCGGATGCCGGTCCTCACGGATGAGGGAGCGGTCCGTTGTCGACGAGGCGGACGGAGGAGTCGTAGCGGTACAGCCGGGGCGGGCGATGCCTGGCGCCGGTGAGGCGCTCGCCGGTGTCGACCAGCGCGTCGGAGGCCTCCATCGCCCTGCGGAAGTTCGCGGGATCGAGCCGCCTTCCGAGCACGGCCTCGTGCACCTCGCGCAGCTCCGAGAGCGTGAAGGTCTCTCCCAGCAGCGCGTGCGCGATGCGGGAGTACTCCATCTTGTTGCGCAGCCGCCAGAGCGCGTAGTCGACGATGAGGTTGTGATCGAAGGCCAGCTGCGGCAGATCGTCGGCGGGGAACCAGCGCACGTTCTGCCCCACGGTGGCACGTGCCGCCTCGTCGGAGCCGACGAGCGCCCAGTAGACGATCGACACCACGCGCGCCGCCGGGGAGCGGTCCACGTCGCCGAAGGCGTAGAGCTGCTCCAGATACCGGGGCGCGAGGCCGGTGGTCTCCCCGAGGGTGCGCAGGGCGGCATCGGCCAGGTCCTCGCGGTCGTGAAGCGGGCCGCCGGGCAGCGCCCAGCGCCCCTCGAACGGCTCGCGGATGCGCCGCACCAGCGGCAGCCAGAGGCCCGGCGCCGAGCCGACCGAGCCGAACCGGTCGTCCGTGCGCAGCGCGAAGATCACGGTCGACACCGCCAGCTGGATGCCGGTCACCCGCGGCTCACGGGCGGCCGCGTCGGCTGCGTCCGGCCGCGCGTGCCGCTCCGCGCTGTGCTCGATCATGCGTGTGCCTCGTTGGGTGTCGACCTGTCGTGGAGGACATCGTGGGTAAAGGTTGTTTCGACTCGAAGTGATAATACTCCTTCAGGTTCATGTGACCATAACCGGTATTCCTGGCCCGGCAGGTCGTGGCGGTGCACGGAGCGCTGCCTGACCGGTGCGTGGCCCGCCGCGGTAGTGTGGGTCCACAAGTGAAGAACGGGCCACACGGTCGACGCGGGAGAGCCCGCCGGCGGCACCGCCGGGGCACCGAAGGAGCAATCCTCCCCGACAAACTCTCAGGTTCCCCTACCGCGTCGAACGGGCCGCTCTGGAGAGCAGACCGCGTGCCGGTCTCGCCCACGGTGAAAGCGCCGGCACCGCCGGTGCGAATCTCTCAGGCCGGATGACAGAGGGGGAGTTCCACGGCGCACCGTCCCGTGCGCTGCGGCTCTGGACCGACCCTGTGCTCCTCGTGGAGGATGCTTCCCTGGAGCATTCGGGTCGCGACGCAGATCGGAGAACTCATGGCCCAGGAATCGCCCTTGCATCAGGCGCACGTCGCCGCCGGCGCGAGCTTCACCGACTTCGCCGGCTGGCGCATGCCGGTGCGCTATTCCAGCGAGCTCGCCGAGCACCATGCCGTGCGCACGGCGGCGGGACTGTTCGACCTCTCCCACATGGGCGAGATCGTGGTGCTCGGACCCCAGGCCGCCGACGCGCTGGACTACGCCCTCGCCGGTCGTCTGTCCGCGCTGCAGCAGGGCCAGGCGAAGTACTCGCTCCTCCTCGACGAGAGCGGCGGCATCCTCGACGACCTCGTCGTGTACCGGACCGGGGCCGATCGCTACATGGTGGTGGCGAACGCGGCCAACAGGCGGACCGTCGCGGACGCGCTCTCCCGGCGGGCGGCATCCTTCGACGCGGAGGTCTACGACGAGTCAGACGACATCGCGCTGATCGCGATCCAGGGCCCGCGGTCCCTGGAGATCCTGCAGAACCTCGATGACCTGGGCCTCGAGTCCGCCCCCGACCTGCCCGAGGACCGCGAGGAGGCGGACATCGCGCACGCGCTCGCCGCGCTGCGGTACTACCGCGCCCTGTCGGGCACCTTCAGCGACCGTCCGCTCCTCATCGCCCGCACCGGGTACACCGGCGAGGACGGCTTCGAGCTGTACACCGCTCCCGATGACGCCCCGGCGCTCTGGGACGCGCTGCTGGAGACCGGGGCGGGGGCCGGCCTCGTCCCCGCCGGACTGGCCGCGCGCGACACGCTCCGCCTCGAGGCGGGGATGCCGCTCTACGGGCATGAGCTGACCACCGGCGTCCTCCCCGCGCAGGCCGGACTCGCGCGCGTCGTCGCCCTCGACAAGCCGGGGGACTTCGTCGGCCGCAGTGCCGTGGAGGGCGGCGCCCCGGAGGGTGCCCGCGTCCTCGTCGGACTGACCGGCGAGGGTCGACGCGCGGCCCGCGCGGGCTATGCCGTCCACGTCCCCTCCGGCGAGCCCCACGCCGACGCACCGGTCGGAGAGGTCACCTCCGGCGCGCTCTCCCCGACCCTCGGACACCCCATCGCCATGGCATATGTCGACCCGGCCCTCGCCGAGACGGGAACCCGGCTCGACGTGGATGTACGCGGGTCGCGCGTGCCGTTCACCGTCACGCCATTGCCCTTCTACAGCAGAAAGAAGAACTGACATGGCCCTGCCCACCGACCGCCGTTACACCGCCGAGCACGAATGGGTCCTCGTCGATGGCGACACCGCCACGGTCGGCATCACCGACTACGCGGCCGAGAAGCTCGGTGACGTCGTCTTCGTCGACCTGCCCGCCGTGGGCAGCGAGACCGCCGAGGGTTCGGTCGTCGGCGAGATCGAGTCCACGAAGTCCGTCGGCGAGCTGTTCGCGCCGGTGAGCGGCGAGGTGCTCGAGGTCAACGATGCCGTGGTCTCCGCCCCTGAGCTGGTGAACAGCGACCCGTTCGGCTCCGGATGGCTGATCAGGGTGCGCGTTGCCGACGCCTCGCGCCTCGAGGACCTGCTGGACGCCGCAGCATACGCCGCGCTGATCGGCGAGTCCGCGTGAGCGCGCCGGGCGCGGACGCGTCGCCGTCCGGGGGACTCCGCACGTCGTTCGCAGACCGCCACATCGGCCCCGACGCCGACGCCACCGAGAGGATGCTGCGCGTCCTCGGCTTCGGCTCCGTCGACGAGCTGGTGCGCGCGGCGGTGCCCAGGGGGATCCAGACACCCGCCGACACGGAGCCGACGGGTCGTGCGCTGCCGCCCGGCGGACTGAGCGAGAGCAGCGTGCTCGACGAGCTGCGCACGCTGGCATACCGCAACCGCGTGAACCGATCGTTCCTGGGCCAGGGGTACTACGGCACGGTCACGCCCGCCGTGATCCAGCGCAACGTGCTGGAGAGCCCGAGCTGGTACACCGCATACACGCCGTATCAGCCGGAGATCTCGCAGGGACGCCTGGAGGCGTTGATCAACTTCCAGCAGATGGTGTGCGACCTCACCGGCCTCGACATCGCCAACGCCTCGATGCTCGACGAGGGCACCGCCGTGGTCGAGGGGATGCTCCTGGCCCGCCGGGCGTCGCGCGCGAGGTCCGACGTCTTCCTCGTCGACGCGGACGCCTTTCCGCAGACCCTCGCCGTCCTGCGCGGCCGGGCCGCGGCCGTCGGCATCGAGCTCGTGGAGGTCGACATGGCATCGGCGGAGCCGGCCGCCCTGCCTGATGCGTTCGGCGCCTTCGTGCAGTACCCCGCCGCGTCGGGCCGCGTCGTCGACCCGTCGGCCGTCATCGAGGCCGTGCACGCCCACGGCGGCCTCGCCGTCGTGGCCGCGGACATCCTCGCCCTCGCCCTGCTCACCCCGCCGGGCGAGCTCGGCGCCGACATCGCAGTGGGCTCCACGCAGCGCTTCGGAGTGCCTATGGGCTTCGGCGGCCCGCACGCTGGCTACATGGCGGTGCGGACGGGGCTGGAGCGGCAGCTTCCCGGCCGCCTGGTCGGAGTGAGCCAGGACGCGGCGGGCAGGCCCGCCTACCGGCTCACGCTGCAGACTCGCGAGCAGCACATCCGCCGCGAGAAGGCCACCAGCAACATCTGCACGGCGCAGGTGCTGCTTGCCGTGATGGCGTCGATGTACGCCGTGTACCACGGGCCGCGAGGCATCCGCGCGATCGCGCAGCGGGTGCACGCCGGTGCGGCGCTGCTCGCCGACCTGCTGGGCCGACGGGGCGCCAGGGTGCTCAGCGACTCGTACTTCGACACGATCCGCGTGCGCGTCGCCGACGCGCGCCGCATCGCGGCGCGGCTGCACGATGCCGGTGTCCTCGCGCTCGTCGTCGACGACTCCACGCTGTCGTTCAGCGTGGACGAGTCCAACGGCGACCCCGAGCTCCTCGCCCGCGTGGCGGCCCTCGTCACCGGCCGGGCCGGTGACGAGGAGGAACCGTCGTCCGCGCTCCCCGGCTCGCACGAGCGCGGCGGCGCACCCGTGCCCCAGGGCGTTCGCCGCTTTCCGGAGCATCTCGCACGCACGAGCGACTACCTCACGCACCCGGTGTTCGCGACCTATCACTCCGAGACGGCGATGATGCGCTATCTCAGGCTCCTCGCCGACCGGGACTACGCCCTCGACCGCGGCATGATCCCGTTGGGGTCGTGCACCATGAAGCTGAACGCGGCCACCGAGATGGCGGCGATCACATGGCCCGAGTTCGCTCAACTGCACCCGTTCGCGCCGGCCGAGGACGCCGCCGGCTATCTCGAGCTGATCGCCGGGCTCGAGTCGTGGCTCGCCGAGCTGACGGGCTATGACACGGTCTCGCTGCAGCCGAACGCGGGCAGTCAGGGCGAGCTGGCCGGTCTTCTCGCCATCCGCGGCTATCACGACGCCAACGGCGAGGGTCATCGCACCGTGTGCCTGATCCCGCAGTCGGCGCACGGCACGAACGCGGCATCCGCCGTGCTGGCCGGCATGCGCGTCGTCGCGGTGGCCACGGACGAGCACGGCAACGTCGACCTCGACGACCTGCGCGGCAAGGTGGCCGCCCATGCCGGGCAGCTCGCCGCGCTGATGATCACCTACCCGTCGACCCACGGGGTGTACGAGCACGATGTGGTCTCGGTGATCGAGGCCGTGCACGCGGCCGGGGGGCAGGTGTACATCGACGGCGCCAACCTCAACGCCCTGCTCGGCTTCGCGCGGTTCGGCGACTTCGGCGGCGACGTCTCGCACCTCAACCTGCACAAGACGTTCTGCATCCCCCACGGCGGCGGCGGCCCGGGCGTCGGTCCGGTCGCGGCCAAGGCGCACCTCGCGCCGTATCTGCCCGGGCATCCGCTGATGCAGTCGAACGAGCACGTCGGCTACGCGCACCACGGCGCTCCCGTGTCGGCGGCGCCGTACGGGAGCCCGGGGATCCTTCCCATCTCGTGGGCGTACGTGCGCATGATGGGCGCCGACGGGCTGGCGCGTGCCACGGGCGCGGCGGTCCTCTCGGCGAACTACGTGGCGCATAGGCTGCGCGGCCACTACCCGGTGCTCTACTCGGGTGAGCGGGGCTTGGTGGCGCACGAGTGCATCCTCGACATCCGCCCGCTGACGGATTCCACCGGCGTCACGGTCGACGATGTCGCCAAGCGGCTGATCGACTACGGATTCCACGCGCCGACGATGAGCTTCCCGGTGGCGGGGACCCTCATGGTCGAGCCGACCGAGAGCGAGGATCTCGGCGAGCTCGATCGCTTCGTCGAGGCCATGGTCGCGATCAAGGCCGAGGCGGAAGCGGTCGGCGCGGGCGCCCATCCTGCGGACGACAACCCGTTGCGCGGGGCACCCCACACGGCGGAATCGCTCGTGGGGGAGTGGTCCCACCCGTACAGCCGGCAGCAAGCGGTGTATCCCGTGCCGTCGCTGGTGCGCGCCAAGTACTGGCCACCCGTGCGTCGCATCGACCAGGCATGGGGCGACCGCAATCTGTTCTGCGCCTGCCCGCCGGTGGAGGCCTTCACCTCCGACACCGCGTGATCGTGCCGGCATCGGTGCTCGCACGCCGGGGCCGGCACGATCGCCGGGGCAAGCACGATCGCCGGGTCTCGTCGACCGACGCTCGACGGCGCGAGGCAGGGATCGCGGGTTGCCGCCCAGTGAGGTGAGGAGCGCGGCATCCGGAGCGCGCGCCGGGCGCAGGCCGACCGCTCGCAGCTTGCGGTCGAGCAGCTGGGGCATCGTGGCGTCGCGCCAGGTCCAGCGGACGAACCCTCGCTCGTGGCGACGTAGCCTGTCCTCCCGGTCCTTCTCGGCGAGCAAGACCGCCCTGGCGGCCTCGGGATCGGGCGCGTCGTACTTGCCGTAGCCATCCGCCTCGCCGATGATGCCGTGTCGTCTCCAGTAGAAGTCGACGCGATCGTTGGCACCCTCGTGCGCGAACCGCACCTGCATCTCGGGCGCCTCGTAGCCGAGCCACTCGATGGTCGCCCGGCTCACCGACTCGTTCGCCGACTCCGGCAGAGCGGATGCTCGGGCGAGCACCCAGCGCAGCATGCGCAGCCCCCGGCCGGTGCTCCGCGAGAGCGCGCGATCCGCGAGCTCGTCGAGCGTCGTGTTCCCGTGATGCAGCGCGGAGTCGCCCACGGCCAGGCCGAATGCCGGTGGAAGGACCCGCGCGAGATCCAGCACGGTGTCGGCGACGGACGTGACCGTGATCCCCTCCCTGTCCACCAGGTTGCGACCGTCGCGCATCGTGTGCACGGCGACGCCGGCGGCGTCCGGAGTGAAGCTGCTCCGGCCGATCACGTGCACGTGCCTGGGCTCGCCGAAGAGAGGCAGCCCGTGCAGCGCTGCGGCCGACTCGAGACAGAACCGGGGCGAGCGGAGCACCCGCTGCGCCGCATGCACGCGGGTCGTGTATCGCTCCCAGGGCTTCAGGGCGGCCCATTCGTCGCGGGCCACATAGACGCCCGGGTGGACGCGCTGCAGGGCCGGATCGCGGAACGGAGGGCGGAGGCCCACGTGATCGCGGGCGACGACAGCGGGAGCGGGCAGGAGACGGGCGACGGCATGCACCGATCGTGGCAGGCGGCGTCCGCCGTCGGAGGCGCCGTCGTCGTTCTATGGAGTACTCGCCTCCAGCCGGCCCTGTGGACGCTGAGCGCCGCACGCCGGGCGCCTTACGCCGACCGCCTCACGCCGGGCGCCTTACGCCGGGCGCCTCACGCCCAGACCGGGCGATCGTGCCGATACCGGCGCGCGGCACACCGCTTTCGGCACGATTCCCCGGTGTGGGCGGCGCGTGGTGGCAGGGCGTGGCGCGTGGGGGTGGGGCGTGCCGCACCGCGTGGCGCGTGGGGGTGGAGTGTGCTGGATCGCGTGGGGTTGGGGCGCGGCGCGTGGGGGCGTAGTGGTGGGAGGGCGTGGCGCGTGTGGGTGGGGCGTGCCGCACAGGCTCGGGGTGGCGGGTCGGTCGCGGCGGCGCAGGGCGGCGGGGGCGGCGGACGCGTGGGGGTGGGGACAGCGAAGCGCTCAGCCCCGGGGCGGCGGACCGAAGACGCCGGGCCACAGGGCGACGGCCAGCGGGTAGCCCACGAACGATGCGATGTCGAGCAGGCTGTGCGCCACCACGAGCGGCGCCGTGCGTCCCCAGCGCCGATAGCACCAGCCGAACACCACCCCCATCGCCGCGTTGCCGAAGAACGGCCCGATGCCCTGATACAGGTGGTAGCTGCCGCGCAGGAGCGCCGAGGCGACGATGACCCACCACGAGCCCCAGCCGAGCTGTTTCAGCCTGGCGAAGAGGTATCCGATCACGATGACCTCCTCCTGCAGCGCTGCCCTGATCGCGGAGAGCAGCAGCACTGGAACCGTCCACCAGTACTGGTCGAGAGGGGAGGCCTGGACATCCACGGTGATGCCGAACGCCCGTCCCAGGGCGTAGAGACCGAGCCCCGGCACCCCGATCACGAGGAAGAGCACGCAGCCCCCGCCCAGGTCGCGCCACGGCCGCGACCAGTCCAGCCCGATGCGGCGGAACCCGGTTCTGCGAGGCGTCCAGAGCAGGTACACGACGAGTGCCACGGCCATCAGCGAGAACACGATGTCGAGCACCTGGTAGGTGAAGTCGACCCACTGCGTCGGCGACTGCGACGGGTTGAGCTGCGCGCTCTGATCCTTCAGCGGAGTCGGGGCTGCCAGGCGCTGGACGATCGTGAAGATCGAGTAGACGGCCGACTGCCCGAGCGAGAGCCCCAGCACGATGGCGATCTCCCACCACAGCCGTGCCCGGCGGTAGCGCGTGACCGGATGCTCGAGCGGAAAGGACGCGTGCGGCCGGCGTGCTCCGTCCGCCTGGATCATGCCAGACATCCTGTCATGTCGGACGTCTTCGTTCCCGCTCGTGCCCGCGGTCGCCGGTGCCGCATCGCGCCGAGCCGAGCGATGGTCCGCTTTGCTCGAATGTTGCATCCGTCGCGCGAAATCATCGCCGCGCGGCGAAAATGCGCTTGAAACCGCCGTCACGGTTACCAGCGCGTAACGGTTTCTGCCGCCGTTTTGCCCACGGAGCCTTCGGTGTCTATCTTCGTTGCTATCTAGCGCGCGCCGCAGCCACCGCTTTCTCGCGCGCCGAATTACCCCAACCAGGAGGAAAATTGAAGATCACGCGAAAGCGTCTGCGTCCCGTTGTGGGTGCCGTCGCGGTCGCCGCCGCCGCGAGCCTGGCGCTCGCGGGATGCACGACGAGCACGCCATCAAGCGAGGCGTCGTCAGGCGGAAAGACCATCACGATCGCCCAGGTGAACGAGGTGACCTCGTTCAACTACAACACCCCGCAGGGGAACCTGGACATCAACGGCATGATCAACTACCTGACCCAGCCGCAGTTCTTCACGCTGGACCAGAAGTACAACATCGTGCACAACACGGACCTCGGCACGTACAAGAAGCTGAGCGATGACCCGCTCAAGGTCGAGTACACGTTGAACAAGGACGACAAGTGGTCAGACGGCACGCCGATGACCGCCGACGACCTGATGCTCGGCTGGGCCATCTCCTCGTGCTACTACGACTCGTCGAAGACGGATGACGACGGCAACGTCACCAGCGGCACCCAGTACTTCACGAACGCCGGCGGCTGCATCTTCAAGACCGACCTGCCCAAGATCAGCAACGACAACCGCACCATCACCTTCACCTACAAGCAGCCCTATGTGGACTGGGAGCTCGTGAACCCGATCCAGTTGCCGGCGCACGTCGTCGCATCCGAGATCGGAGTCTCCACGAAGGACCTCACGCAGGCCTTCCTGAAGACCCCCGCCGGCGACCCGGACAACCCGGCTCCGGCGAACGCGACGCTCAACAAGGCGGCCAAGCTCGTCAACACCGGTTTCGACACCACGTCGCTGCCCAAGGACAAGAAGCTCCTGGTCTCGGGCGGTCCGCTGCAGGTCTCCGCGTGGACCCCGAAGCAGTCCATGACCCTCGTGCCGAACAAGTACTACAAGGGCAAGCACGCCGTGAAGTTCGGCAAGCTGGTCATCCGCTTCATCGGTGACGCCAACGCCCAGGTGACCGCCCTGCAGAACGGCGAGGTCGACGCGATCCAGCCGCAGGCCTCCGCCGACACGCTGAAGGCCCTCAAGGCCGCCAGCGGGGTGAAGGTCCAGACCGGCAACCAGGTGGCCTACGACCACCTCGACCTGAACTTCAAGTCGAGCGTGTTCAGCGACCCGAAGGTGCGCGAGGCCTTCCTGCTGACCATCCCGCGGGACGAGATCCTGAAGTCCATCGTGACGCCGATCAACCCGAACGCCAAGGTGCTCGACTCTCAGATCTTCCTCCCCGGCCAGGACGGCTACGACGAGTCGGTGAAGCAGAACGGCTCCAGCGAGTTCGACAAGGTCGACATCGACAAGGCGAAGCAGCTCCTCGGGGGCAAGACGCCGACCGTGAAGATCCTGTACAACACGCAGAACCCGAACCGCGTCGACGCATTCCAGGCCATCCAGGCCTCGGCGGCGAAGGCCGGCTTCAACGTGACCGACGGCGGCTCGCCGCAGTGGAGCTCGCTGCTGCCAGGCGGCGACTACGACGCCTCCATCTTCGGCTGGGTGAGCCCGGGTGCGGGGAACACGATGCTGCCGCAGCTGTTCCAGATCGGCAACGGCTCGAACTACAACAACTTCAACGTCAAGGAGGCGAGCGACCTGGCCGAGCAGTCGCAGAGCACCCTCGACCCGAAGAAGCTGCAGGACATCAAGTTCCAGATCGACAAGCTGGCCTTCACCAACTTCTACGGTCTGCCGCTGTTCCAGTCGCCTGGCCTGTTCGCCACGAACTCGAAGCTCAAGGGCGTCGAGTACTTCGGCGGTCAGACCGGCATCGTCTGGAACGCCTGGGACTGGAGCAAGTAGGCCTACTCCCTGGCTGATCGGCTAAGATCGCTTCGGTTGCGCGGGGCGCCGGACCCTCTGGTCCGGCGCCCCGTCGCTGGGCACTCTCGCGGCGTACGATCCTGGTACGCGGCGGCAATGTCGCCGATGCGATGTGATCGTGCCTCCAGTGAGCAGAGGTTCTCCTTCCCATGGTGAGTTATATCGCGAGGCGCATCGGCGTCTCGATCCTGATCCTGATCGCCGCGTCGTTCATCATGTACGTGCTGGCGGCGAGCTCCGGCGATCCCCTCCAAGACCTCGAGGGGAGCAGTTCGCCCAACAAGCAGGCGCTGATCGAGGCGCGGGTGCACAGCCAGCATCTCGACCTGCCCGCCCCGGTGCGCTGGCTGCTCTGGCTGGGGGGCGTCGCGCGATGCGTCGTCCCGATCGGCGGGGGATGCGATCTGGGCACGACGTTCCAGAACCAGCAGGTCGTCCAGCTGCTGCCCCAGGCGACCGCCGCCACGGTGCAGCTGGTCATGGTGGCGTTCGTGCTGGCCGTCGTGTTCGGCATCGCGCTCGGCATAGTCACGGCGCTGCGCGCGTACAGCGGATTCGACTACTCGATCACGCTCGTCAGCTTCTTCCTCTTCTCGCTCCCGTCGTTCCTCGTCGCGGTGCTGCTGAAGAGCTTCATCGCGCTGGGGTACAACAACTTCCTGGCCGACCCGACGCTCTCGCCCCTCGCGCTGGCGATCTGGGGCGTCCTGGTCGGTCTCATCGTGCAGCTGATCGTGGGCGGCGCGTTCCGCAAGCGCCTGCTCGTGTTCCTCATCACCGGCGCGCTCACGGCGCTGGTCCTCTGGTTCATGTCGGCGACGCAGTGGTTCGTGCGGCCCTCGCTCGGTCCCGTGGTCGTGATCGTCTTCTGCGCGGCGATCGGGTTCGGCTTCGTCGGCCTTCTGGCCGGCCTGCACAACCGCAAGGCGTGGATCACCGCCGGCATCAACGTGGGCGTGGCGATCGTGTGCTACTTCGGCCTGCAGTGGCTGCTGAACGCGTCGACCTTCGGCACGCTGGTCATCCTGGCGGTCGTCGCCATCGTCGTCGGCATGCTGGTCGGCTTCTTCGTCGGCGGGTACGACCGCGGGCTCATGATGCGCATCGGCGCCCTGACGGCGTTCTTCAGCGCTGGGGTCATCGTGCTCGACCGCCTCATGCGGTCATGGCCGGCGTACATGGACATCACCAACGACCGGCCCCTCGCCACGGTGGGATCCAGCACCCCCGGTCTCGAGGGCGACGTGTGGATCTCCGGCCTGGACACGTTCACCCACTTCCTGCTGCCAACGCTGAGCCTGCTCGCGATCAGCTTCGCAAGCTACACGCGGTACTCGCGCTCCGGCATGCTGGAGGTGCTCGGTCAGGACTACGTGCGCACCGCGCGCGCGAAGGGCCTGCCCGAGCGCACCGTGATCGTGCGACACGCGTTCCGCAACGTGCTGATCCCGATCACCACCCTGGTCGCCACCGACATCGGCGCCCTGCTGGGTGGCGCGGTGATCACGGAGTACGTTTTCGGCATCAGCGGGATGGGCCAGCTGTTCGCCGCAGGGCTCTTCCGCACCGACGTGAACCCGATCATGGGATATTTCCTGGTCGTGGCGATCACGGCCATCGCCTTCAACTTCCTCGCCGACCTGACCTACTCGGTGCTCGACCCACGGGTGCGTGTGCGATGAGCGTCACGATGAAGGCCGCGACACCCGAGCGACGACTGGCTGCGGAGGTGGCCGCATGAGCACGATCCAGGGGAACCTGCCCGAGCCCGGGCTCGACGGCGCCGGGATGACGGACGCCGACACGGGCGCGAAGGGGGAGAGCCAGGGCCGGATCATCCTCCGCCGCTTCCTCAAGAACAAGGTGGCGGTGGCGGCGCTGATCGTCTATCTGCTGGTCCTGATCTTCTCCATCTCGGCCATCGGCCTCGGACCCGTCCACGGGTGGTGGCCCTACTCCTACAAGCAGCTGAACCCGCAGGTCAACCAGGGAGCACCCACGCTGAGGCTGTGGCCGTTCAGCTTCGGCGCGCATCCGTTTGGCCAGGACCGGATCGGCAAGGACTACTTCGCGCTCACGATGCGCGGCATCCAGAACTCGGTGCTGGTGATGATCGTGCTCGGGGTGTTCGCCACCGTGGTGGGCGTGATCGTCGGCGCGATCGCCGGCTACTTCCGTGGCTGGGTGGACGCGGTGCTGATGCGCATCACCGACATCTTCATCGTGATCCCCGCCCTGGTGGTGGGAGCGATCGTGGGACGCACCGCGAACGGGCTCGGCGCATTCGGCCTGGCGGCCCTGCTGGCCCTCGTGTCGTGGATGGTCATCGCCCGTCTGGTGCGTTCCGAGTTCCTGGCGTTGCGCGAGCGGGAGTTCGTCGAGGCGGCACGAGTGGCGGGAGCGTCGGATGCCCGCATCATCTTCCGGCACATCCTGCCGAACGCGGTCGGCGTGATCATCGTGGCCTCGACGCTGCTGATCGCCTCGGCGATCCTGCTCGAGACGGCCATCAGCTACCTGGGGTTCGGCATCAAGGCGCCCGACTCATCGCTCGGTCTCCTGATCAGCCTGAACCAGAGCGCGTTCACGACGCGCCCGTGGCTGTTCTGGTGGCCGGCGGTGTTCATCGTGCTGCTGGCGTTGTGCGTGAACTTCGTCGGCGACGGGCTTCGGGAGGCGTTCGATCCCAGGCAGCAGCGGTTCAGCCTGCGCCGCACCCGCGAGCCGGAGCCGACGGAGGCCGATGCCGCGCTGGCACAGGCAGGCGCGGCCGGCCCCGGCGACGGCTCCGGCGGGGCGGGCGCCTGATGCCGGCGCCATCGACGCTCGCAGGTCCGCCCGGGCGCTCAGAGCACCAGCGCCAGCACCCCGCCGACGAGCAGCACGGCCAGCGCCGCGTCGAGCCCCCAGTGCACGCGGATGCCGACGGGGGTCTCATGGGCGACCCCCGCCTCGATGCGTCCCGCGTCGCGCAGACGGGCCCAGCGCTCGCGGATCAGATACGCGGCCTGTCCCGACTCGCTGGCGATCAGGTCTCCCGGGCGGATCGAGCCGTCCTCGCTCACGGGCGCCATGGCCACGCGACCGCGCTCCTGCTGGCGTGCGGCGATCGCCGCACCGGTGCGGCCGGGCGCGGGGGCTGCCCACGCGCTGAAGCGGCGGCCGGGCGTGTAGAGCGTGAGCGCGTACCTCGTGTCGACGTGGATGAGTGCCGGCCACGGCACCGTGATCGTGCGGAAGACGTTGCGCACCTCGACGTGATCGTCGTCGATCAGCACGCGCGGACGCCAGAGCGCCACCCACGCCAGAAGCGCGACGAAGGCCACCGGAATGACGACGAACGGGTCGCGCAGAGCGCCGTGCACCCACACGTAGCCCACCAGTGCGAACGCGTCGAGCACCCACGCGACGACCGCCAGCACGCGGTTGAACCGCGAGACGAAGACGTCGCGGTCAACGGCCGCGGAATCCTGCATGACTCCATGGTGGCAGCATTCGCACCCCACCCCGTTCCCGCACGCCCGGCGGCAGCGGGCGCGGCACGACTCGAGACGCGGCCGATGCGCCGAGAAGGGGCAGCCCGCTGATGGCACCGGACAACGACACCCCCGTTCTGCAGGTCACCGACCTCTGCGTCGACTTCGCCGTCGACAACGTGTGGGTGCCAGCGGTCAAGAATCTCACCTACTCGATCAAGCGCGGCGAGGTCATGGCGCTGGTCGGCGAGTCGGGTTCCGGCAAGAGCGTGAGCTCCATGGCGGTGCTCGACCTGCTGCCGCGCAACAGCCGCGTGTCGGGCTCGATCAGGCTGAACGGCCGGGAGCTGCGAGGACTCTCGGCCGCCCAGATGCGGGGCATCCGGGGCAAGGACGTTGCGGTGATCTTCCAGGAGCCGATGACGGCCCTCAACCCGGTGCTCACCGTCGGGTTCCAGATCGTGGAGACCCTGCGCATCCACTACGGCATCTCGCCGCACGAGGCCAGGGACCGCGCCATCGAGCTGTTGCGGCTGGTGGAGCTGCCCGATCCGGTCAAGGCGTTCGACTCGTATCCCCATCAGCTCTCCGGCGGCCAGCGGCAGCGTGCCATGATCGCGCAGTCGATCTCGTGCGATCCCGGCCTGCTGATCGCCGACGAGCCGACGACCGCCCTCGACGTGACCGTGCAGGCGGAGATCCTCGACCTCATCCGGAATCTGAGCGAGAAGCTGGACTCGGCCGTGCTGCTCATCACGCACGACATGGGGGTGGTGGCCGACCTGGCCGATCACGTTGCCGTCATGCGCAGGGGCGAGCTGGTGGAGGCCGGGCCGACGCTGCAGATCTTCCGCGAGCCCCGGCATCCGTACACCAAGGCTCTGCTGGATGCCGTGCCGCACCTGGGTCAGGGTGCGGAGGGCGAGGAGATCGACGTCACGGCCGCGCTCGCCGCGGTCGCCCTCGAGGAGGATGAGACGCCGACCGGTCTGCTGGGCCAGATCGAGGTGAACGAGCGCGAGCTCCAGCGGGCGCGCGAGGCGGCCGCGGAGTTCGACCGTCGCGAGCCGGTGCTCGAGTTCAAGGACATCGTGATCGAGTACCCCGGTCACGGCCGGGTCAAGGCGTTCCGGGCCATCGACGGCGTCGACCTCACCGTGCACCGTGGCGAGGTGATGGGCCTGGTGGGGGAGTCCGGCTCCGGCAAGACCACGCTCGGCCGTGCCGCGATCGGGCTGCTTCCGGTCACCTCCGGCTCGTTGACCGTGACGGGTGTCGACCTGTCGACATGGAACCGCAAGCGCGTCCGCCAGGTGCACAAGAACGCGGGCATCGTCTTCCAGGACCCGGCGTCGTCACTGAACCCGCGCATGACCGTCGGGCAGTCGATCGGCGAGCCGCTGCTGCTGGCGAAGGGCCTGAAGGGTGCCGCGCTGAGCCGTGAGGTGCGCGGGCTGCTGACGAGCGTGGAGCTGCCGACGGCGTACGAGTCCCGCTATCCGCACGAGCTCTCCGGAGGGCAGAAGCAGCGCGTCGGAATCGCCCGTGCGATCTCGCTGCATCCGGAGCTGCTGATCGCGGACGAGCCGACCTCCGCCCTGGACGTCTCGGTGCAGGCCACCGTGCTCGAGCTGATCAAGAACCTGCAGGAGCAGTTCCAGTTCGCCTGCCTCTTCGTCACGCACGATCTCGCGGTCATCGACGTGCTCGCCGACCGCATCGCGGTGATGCACCTCGGCCGACTGGTGGAGGTGGGAACGCGCGACGAGATCCTGCGCAACCCGCAGGACCCGTACACGCAGCGGCTCATCGCCGCCGTGCCGCTGCCAGATCCCGAGGTGCAGCGCGAGCGGCGCGAGCTGCGCGCCCGGATCCTCGCGGCCGGAAGCGACGAGCGCACCCAGGAGGACCGGCCGGAGGGCGACCGGAACCCTCAGCGGCAGCGCTACCCGGCGGCCGAGGACTACGAGGAGTCGCACGACGACCCGGCCCGGCGCGACGAGGGGCGCCCCACGGACTGAGCGCCGGACGTTCGGTGCGCGTGCGCTAGTCTGAGAGACGGGCTTCTTCCGCCCGTTCGTTGTGCCCGCCCGCACCGAGTGCGAGCCGCGGCGCATCCGATGTCGGCCTGCTCGCGGTGACGCGTGTGGGCATCCACTCCCTTCTGCACGCGAGGAACACCGCCATGGCCATCCGCTCCCGGGACGATCTGCGCAACGTCGCGATCGTCGCCCACGTCGACCACGGCAAGACGACCCTCGTCGATGCCATGCTGAACCAGACGCACTCCTTCTCCGAGCACGCGCATGTGGAGGAGCGCGCCATGGACTCGAACGAGCTGGAACGCGAGAAGGGCATCACGATCCTCGCCAAGAACACGGCGATCACCTACAACGGCAGGCACGCCGGGGGAGCCCCGGTGACGATCAACGTGATCGACACGCCGGGGCACGCCGACTTCGGGGGCGAGGTGGAGCGCGGGCTGTCCATGGTGGACGGGGTCGTGCTGCTCGTCGACGCGAGCGAGGGCCCGTTGCCGCAGACCCGGTTCGTGCTGCGCAAGGCGCTGGAGGCCAAGCTTCCGGTCATCCTGGCCGTGAACAAGACGGACCGGCCCGACGCCCGCATCGCCGAGGTCGTGCGCGAGAGCCAGGACCTGCTGCTCGGCCTCGCCTCAGACCTCTCCGACGACGTGCCCGACCTCGACCTCGACGCGATCCTGGACGTGCCGGTGGTGTACGCCTCCGGCAAGGCCGGGCGTGCCTCCGCGACGGAGCCCGCGAACGGCGAGCTGCCGGACAGCCCCGACCTCGAGCCGCTGTTCGAGGCGATCCTCACGCACATCCCGGCTCCGACCTACGATGACGAGGCGCCGCTGCAGGCGCACGTGACCAACCTGGATGCGTCGCCCTTCCTGGGGCGGCTCGCCCTGCTGCGCGTCTTCAACGGGACGATCACCAAGGGGCAGACGGTCGCCTGGGTGCGACACGACGGCGATGTGCACAATGTGCGCGTGACCGAGCTGCTGATGACCAAGGCGCTCGACCGCTACCCGGCCGAGAGCGCCGGACCGGGCGACATCGTCGCCGTCGCAGGCTTCGCCGACATCATGATCGGAGACACTCTGGCCGACCCGGACGACGTGCGGCCCCTTCCGGCGATCCACGTGGACGACCCCGCGATCTCGATGACGATCGGCACCAACACCTCTCCGCTGGTCGGCAAGGTGAAGGGCCACAAGCTCACCGCCCGCATGGTGAAGGACCGCCTCGACCGCGAGCTGGTCGGCAACGTGTCGCTGCGGGTCCTCGACATCGGCCGCCCGGACGCCTGGGAGGTGCAGGGCCGCGGCGAGCTCGCGCTGGCCATCCTGGTGGAGCAGATGCGACGCGAGGGCTACGAGCTCACCGTCGGCAAGCCCCAGGTCGTCACGAAGAACATCGACGGCAGGACCCACGAGCCCTACGAGCACCTCACCATCGACGCGCCGGAGGAGCACCTGGGGGCCATCACACAGCTCCTCGCCGCCCGCAAGGGGCGCATGGACTCCATGTCCAATCACGGCACCGGGTGGGTGCGCATGGAGTTCATCGTGCCATCGCGCGGCCTCATCGGGTTCCGCACCGAGTTCCTTACGCTGACGCGCGGCACCGGGATAGCCAACGCCATCTTCCACGGCTACGACGAGTGGGCCGGCCCCATCGTCACCCGCAGCAACGGGTCCATCGTCGCCGACCGCGCCGGCCTGGTGACCGCGTACGCCATCATCCAGCTGCAGGAGCGCATGACGTTCTTCGTCAGTCCCGGCGACGAGGTCTACGAGGGCATGGTCGTGGGGGAGAACTCGCGCAGCGACGACATGGACGTGAACATCGTCAAGGAGAAGAAGCTCACCAACATGCGCTCGTCCACGGCGGACACGTTCGAGTCCATGACGCCGTCGCGACGGCTCACGCTCGAGGAGTCGCTGGAGTTCGCACGCGAGGACGAGTGCGTCGAGGTCACGCCGGAGGCCGTGCGCATCCGCAAGGTGGAGCTGGACCAGCAGACGCGGGGACGGATGGCCGCCAGGCTGAAGAGGCAGTCGCAGGGCTGAGGCACCGGGGCGCGGCCGGTCTGCGGTGACACGTCGCCGTGGCTCGCGCTACCGTGGAGGTTCCGCCGAGGGGTGGTGAGCTTCATGTGGAGAGGCCGTCGTGCGCTGGTCGCCGTGCCGCTGGCCGTCGCGGTCGCGCTCGGGTCAGCGGGAGCCCTCTCCGGCTGCGCGGTCGGCGGGCTGGTACGGGAGGTGGCGCACGGCCATGTGGACCTCGACGGCAGGTCGGTCCCCTCCGACTTCCCGAACGCGGTCCCGCTGGTGCGTGGGCGGGTGCTCTACGGCGCCTCTGCGGGCTCATCCGGCGCCACGATCTGGAACGTCACGATCAGGGTCGGCCACCCCGGCGCGCTGGATGCGGTCGACGCGCAGCTGACCGGTGCGGGCTTCCAGCGCCGGACGGAGCACAGGACCGACAAGGGCGGCACGGCATCGTTCGCGAAGGCGCCGTTCTCGGTGCTCGTCGTGGTCGCCAGGGACGACGCTCACGGATGGGTGGCGAACTACACGGTCACCCGCAGGCGGTAGCCGCTCACGAGAACAGCCTCTCCGCGAGGAAATGTCCCGGCTCCGGCGCCGGGGGCACGGCGAAGACGGCCGAGCCGATGTGCGAGATGTACTCGTTGAGCCGGTCGTAGGAGCCCAGCCTCGTCTGCAGTCTGACGAAGTGCCCCGGGTCGTTCATGTAGGCGATGAAGAGCAGGCCGGCATCCAGCTGCCCGTACTGGTTGATGCCGTCGGTGTAGTTGTACGAGCGCCGCAGGATCTTCACGCCGCCGTTGTTCTCGTGCGCCGCGAGGGCGATGTGGGCGTTCGGGGCGATGACGTGCTCTCCGTGGGAGGTCTTGCGGAAGTCAGGGGTGTCGAACTCCCTCGTGCCGGTCAGCGGCGCTCCCTCGGACTTCGAACGGCCGAACACGGTCTGCTGGTCGCCGATCTCGTCGGCGTCCCAGATCTCGATGTCCATCTGGATCTTGCGGGCCACCTGGTAGCTGCCGCCCGACATCCAGTCGGCGTCATCGCCCAGCCAGACGAACTCGCGGAACTCGTCGTCGGAGCGGATGTTGCGGGTGCCGTCCTTGAATCCCATCAGGTTGCGCGGTGTGGCCTGGTCGGGGCCGGCGGACGCGCGGCCGAAGCCCATCACCGTCCACCGAGTGCTCACGGTGCCCCTGCCCATTCGGGCGAGGTCCCGGACGGCGTGGTAGGCGACCTGGGGATCCTCGGCGCACGCCTGGAGGCTGAGGTCGCCGCCGGTGAGGCCGTCCTGCAGGTTGTCGCTGGGCAGCGCAGGCAGAGGCCGAAGCAGCCTCGGCCGCTTGGCGGCCAGGCCGAATCGGTGGTCGAACACCCCGGGCCCGAGGCCGAGGGTGACCGTCAAGGCGTTCGGGCCGAGATCGGCGGCCTCGCCGGTGTCCTGCGCCACGGCACCGGACCGCGGCGGCTCGACGAGCCCCACCGGGCGACCCTTCATGAGCTGGGCGATGCCCGCCGACCAGCGGGCCAGCAGTGACTGCAGGTCGGCGGCCGTCGATCCCGCGTCGACGTCGAAGGTCATGTAGACGCAGTGCCGCTGCGGCTCCGTGCGGATTCCCGCCTGGTGGCCACCACCGTAGAACGGGTAGCTCCGCGACGCGTCGACCGCATCGCCCTGATCCTTCGGAAGCAGCGCCTGGGCGGCCAGCGTTCCGCCGACCCCCGCGAGGGCGCCGGCGGCGAGACCGCCGGCGCCCGCCGCGAACAGTCCCCGCCGGCTCAGCTGCTCGCGCCGCGGCGAGGCGTCCCTTGCCGTCGGATCCTGGGAGCCGTCCGTCATTGCGCGGTGGCCACCTTCTCGGCCAGTCGCGACAGCGGGTCCTGGAGCGCCTGGACGGCCCGGCTCAGCGTGCTGGCGTCGCTCGCCCTGAGCTGGGGCGTGTAGGTCGTGTATCCGCCGATCGCGGACGGATCGCGATAGGTGTCGAGCAGGGCGTTCACCTTGTCGAACTGCGCGCTGATCTGCTTGGTGAGCGCCGGGTCGATCTTGGTCAGGCCCGGCTTGAGGTACTCGAACGCCTGCTGCGACCCCTCGACGTTCGCGGCGAAGTCGACCAGGTCGATGTCGCTGAACGCCTCCTCCTCGCCCTTGATCTTCTCGGACTGCACCTCCTCGAGGAGTCCCGCCGCGCCGTTGGCGAGGTCCTCCGGCTTGTAGTCCAGGCCCTTGGCGAGGTCGGCGAGCTTGCCCACGTTCGTCTGCAGCTCCGCCGCGAGCTGCTTGGTGTCGTCGGTGATGGCGCCGCCCTGCCACAGGTCGCGCTCGATGGCGTGGAAGCCGTGCCACCCCACCTTCTCGTCGAGGTTCGACGCGCGCATGTCGATGAGGTAGTCGAGGTTGCCCGCGTTGTCGTTCGCCTTGGTGCCGGGAAGCACGAACCCGTCGACGTCGGACTCGATGCGCTCGTAGAACGGCCGCGCCTGGCCGTACGCCTTCTGAGCGGCGGCGACGTCCCCTGAGTCGATCGCGGACTTCAAGGCGGCCACGCCCTGCACCATGCCGGCGATCTGGTCGTCGACGTAGCCCGCGTAGTCCTTCGAGCCCTGCTTGAGGAGCGTCTGGACGCTGCCCGTCTTCGCCGCCGCGGCCTTTCCGGTCACGGTGAAGGCCACGTTCTCCTTGTCGGCACCGGGACAGTAGACCGTGTACTTCCCGCCGCCGAGGGTGAGCGTGAAGCTGACCGGTGCCAGGCCGGGGGCGAGGTTCTCCTTCTCGCCGAGGATGCGCTGGTCGCTCTGCAGCTCCACCTCGGTGATGCCGGTGGCGCTCTTGTTGTCGACAGTGAAGGTGATCGGTCCCGCCGGGGCGGACGTGTGGTCGAGGGCGCAGGTGTCTGCCGATCCGTCGTTCGTCAGCGTGATCTTCACGTGCGAGGCGCCGGAGGAGGAGGGCTTGGAGGCGCCGGTGGAATCGGCGGCGCACCCGGAGAGCATCAGCGTCGCGCCGACCAGCGCTGCCGCGGTGGCCAGGCCGGCGTTGAGGCGGCGTCTACTTGGCTGCATAGGTTGTACTCCTGGAACTCGGGGAGGAAGCCGGGGCGGGCGTCGTGGATGAGGCGGCGGGATCGCCGGCGCGCACGGGATCGGCGATCCCGGCGACGGCGGGAGTGGAGGAGCGGGCGAGCTCGCGTCGCGCCCGAATCCCGCGTAAGGCGATCAGGACCGCGGCGAGCGCGAGGAGGGCGGGGAGCCAGAGCCTGAAGAGCAGTGCCTCCCTGGCGGATGCCCTGGCCTGTGCGATCGATGCGCTCACGGCGGCGACGTGGCCGCGTTCGACCGACCACGGTGAGGCTCCGTCCTGGACGGCGAACGCTCGCGGTGCGGAGAGGCCGCCGCCGGAGACCGAGACCACGGTGCGGACGCTGCTGGAGGCATCCACCAGTCCGTCGCCGAGGCTGTAGGCCCGGATGCGCGACGTGGTGGTCCAGTCGGCCCTGAAGGGTCCGGGCGCGTGGCTGGGGTCGATGCCGACAGGGATGCGGCCGCCGGTGAGGCGCGCGAGCTCGTCGAGCGTGAGCTCGGCGGGCCGGTCCACCGCGTGCGCGGTGACCGTCGTGGACCAGGACCGGTCGGCGCCCTCGTGTGCCGACGGCGTCGAGCCGTCGAACCGGTAGCGCTGCGCGTCGTGTCCGGTGACGGTGAGCCGGGCCCGGGATCCCGCCGCGTCGAACGTCGCCGTCCCCCCTCCGGCGAGCGGGGCCGAAGCCGGTGCCTCTCCCTTGGAACCGGCCGGGACCGCCACGACCAGCACGAGGGCGACGGCCCCCAGGATCGCGGCCGAGGTGAACAGCATCCTGGGCAGTGCCGAGGCGTTCGGCCGCCAGCGTCGCGGCCAGAGCGAGAACGCGAGGACCGGGATCACGTACAGCAGCCAGCCGAGCACCTCGATCACGCGCGGATCGGCGGGGATTCCCAGCACACCGGTGATGAGCGCCGCCTGCACCGAGCCGGTCGGAGCCAGCCATGAGAGGTCGACGGTGCGCTGCTGCCCGAAGGAGAGCCAGCCGGCCTCGTAGGCGCTGCGCAGCGTGCTGATGACCAGACCGGCGGCGACGAAGACCAGGAAGACGCCGGTGACGGCGAAGAACCGGGACAGGTTGAGCTTGACCCCGCCCGTGTATAGGCCGATGCCGATCACGACGGCGGCGGCGATGCCGATCACCGCGCCCAGCGCGGCCGCGCCGGCGCTCGTGGAGGCCTGGAAGGTCGCGAGCAGGAAGACGGAGGTCTCGAACCCCTCCTTGAGCACCGCCAGGAACGCCATCCCGGCCAGCGCCCAGGTGGTGCCGGTGCCGAGCGCCTCGGCGGCCTCGCGCTCCAGCTCCTTCTTCATGCCACGGGCATGCCTCCTCATCCACACGATCATCGTGGTCACGAAGACCACGGCGACCGCGCCGATCGCCGCCTCCATCGCCTCCTGAGCCGCCTGCGGCAGCCCGGCCTCGATCGCCTGCAGCACGAACCCGACCGCGACGCTCAGGGCGAGAGCCGCCGAGACCCCGAGCCACATCGGCGTGAGGGGAGCCCCGTTGCGCCTCAGGAATGCCGCGATGATGCCGACGATGAGGGCCGCCTCGAGGCCTTCGCGAAGGCCGATGACGAGGGTTGCGAGCACAGCGGAGCCTTCGGATTCGATCGGGTTGTGACGTATCGGGTCTGATATTCGGTAAGGCTAACCTTACCAAGCGACTGTATCGGCGACGAGTTCCGATGTCCACCCGACTGAGCCGGTTCACAGCGAGCGGCCCCGAGGCTGCGCCCTATGATGGCCGCATGCTGGTCCGCGTGCTCACCGCCGTGCTCGTCGGCGCGGTGGGCATCGTCTTCGGCGCGCTCGGAACGCTCGTGCACAGTGCCACGATCGGCACCGCTCGGCTGCCGTACGGGATCGTGCTCGCGCTGGCGGCGCTCGGATGTCTGCTGGCGGGCATCCGGCTGCTCACCGATGGACGTCTCACGACGGCGAGCGCGGGGCTCGGGGCGTTGGTCGCGGTCGGAGTGCTGTCGCAGAAGAGCTTCGGGGGATCCGTCCTCGTCACCGACGGCGTGGCGGGCTGGACCTGGATGGGCGGGGCGGTGGTGGAGGCGCTCGTCGCCGTGGGATGGCCCCGCGCCGCATCGCATGGGAACGCACCCTGACCGGCTGCGCCCGATGCGGAACGCTGCACCGCCGGGACACGGCTCGGCCTCCGTGCCCGTCGCGACCTCGTAGACTGTCAGGGCGCTCATAGAGCCCGGGAGAGGAGCCACCGCACTGTGACCTATGTCATCGCCCTGCCGTGTGTGGACGTCAAGGACCGCGCGTGCGTCGACGAATGCCCGGTGGACTGCATCTACGAGGGCGAACGCTCGTTGTACATCCACCCGGACGAGTGTGTGGACTGCGGCGCGTGCGAGCCGGTCTGCCCGGTCGAGGCCATCTACTACGAGGACGACCTGCCCGAGGTGTGGCGGGACTACTACCGGGCCAATGTGGAGTTCTTCGATGACATCGGCTCGCCGGGCGGGGCGGCCAAGGTGGGCGTGATCGCCAAGGACCACCCGCTGATCGCGGCGCTCCCGCCGCAGAGCCACTGAGCCGGACGGCGCCGAGCACGTGACCCGTCCCGAGCTGCCGGACTACCCGTGGGATCTCATCGCGCCTTACGCGGAGCGTGCCGGGCGGCACCCGCAGGGCATCGTCGACCTCTCCGTGGGCTCGCCCGTCGACCCCACCCCCGAGCCCGTCCGGCGTGCGCTCGCCGAGGCGACGGACGCCCACGCCTATCCGCAGACCGCGGGGACCGGCGAGCTGCGTGACGCCATCGCGTCGTGGTACGCACGCCGGCGCGGTGTTCCCGGTCTCACGCGCGACGACGTGCTGCCGACCATCGGGTCGAAGGAACTGATCGCCCTGCTGCCCGTTCTGCTGGGGCTGGACCGCGACGCGGTGATCGTGCACCCCCGTGCCGCGTATCCCACGTACGCGATCGGCGCCGCGATCGTGCAGGCCCGTGCGCTGGCCGCCGATGACCCGGAGGACTGGCCGGAGGGCACGCGCCTGGTCTGGCTGAACTCGCCGGGCAACCCGGACGGCCGCGTGCTCGACGAGGACTTCCTGCGCCGAGCGGTGGCCCGGGCCCGCCGGCTCGGCGCCGTGATCGCCAACGACGAGTGCTACGCCGAGCTGGGATGGGAGGGGCGCTGGGCCCACGAGCCCGTGCCGAGCATCCTCGACCCGCGGGTGGTGGGGGATGACCGCACCGGTGTGCTGTCGGTGTACTCGCTGAGCAAGCAGTCCAACATGGCGGGCTATCGCGCCGCCTTCGTCGCGGGCGACCCCGCGCTCGTGGCCACGCTGCTGGCGGTGCGCAAGCACGCCGGTCTCATGCTTCCCGCGCCGTTGCAGCCGGCCATGTCGGCGGCGTTGCGCGACGACGACGCCGTGCGCGAGCAGGTCGGGCGTTATCGGGCCAGGCGTGCGGTGCTCAAGCCCGCGCTGGAGGCGGCCGGGTTTCGCATCGATCACAGCGAGGCCGGGCTCTACCTGTGGGCCACCGCCGGCGAGGACGCCTGGACGACGCTGAGCAGGCTGG
>JAATFB010000019.1 GCA_015655415.1 Actinomycetales bacterium | reverse complement strand
GGTGGCGAGCATGACGATGCGCTCGGACCGAGCGCGAAGCTTCTCGTTCGTGGCGCGCACGTCGACCATGAGATTGCCGTAGACCTTGCCCAGGCGCACCATCGCGAGGGTCGAGATGGTGTTCAGCACCATCTTCTGGGCGGTGCCCGCCTTCAGTCTCGTCGACCCGGTGACGACCTCGGGACCCACCACGGTCTCGATCGCCACGTCGGACGCCTCGGCGATCGGGGAGCCGGCGTTGCACGCGAACCCGACGGTGGCCGCACCGCGCTGCCCGGCGCGTCGCAGCGCGGCCAGCACGTACGGGGTGCGGCCGGAGGCCGAGACGCCCACCACGGTGTCATGAGCTCCCACGGAGAGCTCGTCCATCGCGACGGCTCCGGCGACGGCATCGTCCTCGGCGTTCTCGACGGCCGCGCGGATGGCCCTGTCGCCTCCCGCGATCACGCCCACAACGCGCGCGGGGTCCATGCCGTAGGTCGGAGGGATCTCGCTGGCGTCCAGGACGCCGAGCCGGCCGGGAGTGCCGGCACCGACGTAGACGAGACGGCCGCCGGCGCGCATCCCCTCGACGACGACGCGCACGGCCGCCGCGATCTGCGACGCGGATTCCGCGACCACATCGGCCACGGTCGCGTTCGCCTCGCACAGCAGCATCACCTGCTCATCCAGGGGAAGGAGGTCAAGGTCGCGCGTGCGGGGGTTCACGTCCTCGGTGGCGAACGATCCCAACCGTTCGCGCAGTTCGTCGCGTGCCTCGCCCACGTGTCCTCCCGTCTGGGGGCCGCGGTCGTGCCGTCCCGATCCGCCCGTCCCTGAACGGCTGCGGCCGGTGCCGGAGCTGCCGGCGCCGCCTCGGCCAGCTTCACACTAGTCGGCTCTGGGCGCCGCGGGACGCCGCGAGCGCGAGGCTCCCGCCACCCCCGCGGCCACGGTGGCCGGCCCTGCGTCCGCGGTGTGCCCCGCGTCCCTCGTGCTTACCGCGTCCGCTGCGCGTTCTGCGTCCGCCCTGCGTCCCCAGCCGTCGGGGCGGCCAGGTCCTCCACAGTCTCTCGACGCCGGTGCCGAGCGCGACGCGAAGAGGCGCAGGCTGCCCTCATGACTCGTCCTCGCGCTCATCGCACCCTTCGAGACGCCCATCGCCCACACCGTCTTCTGGTGCTGGTCACCGCGGTGTTCGCCGCGCTGGCGGCGGGAGCAGGCACCGTGGCGTCCGCGCCGCCCGCCGCGGCCGTCCTGGCCACGGGAGCAGGTGTCGGCTTCCGTTCGCCGGACGGGTGGTGGATCGGCTCCTGGTCGCTCGCCGACGGCACGCGCGGCTTCTGCCTGAACCTCGGCGATCGTGCGCCGAGCGGGCACGATCTCGAGACCTCGGACGCCGCCGCCCTGGGCCGCTACACCGCGGAGGACCGTGCCCGTCTGGCGTACATCTCCCGCACCTGGGCATCCACCGACGATCCGGTCACCGCGGCGGCGGCTCAGCTTGCCGCCTGGACGATCACCGGCCTGAACGGGCAGACCGCCGAGGGGGTCGCCGGACGGGCGGGAGCGCACGCCGGCGAGGTCCTCGACACCTCGCGCCGCATGCTCGCCGAGATCGACGGGCCGAAGGGCGCCTCGCGGTCCGTGACCGCGCACCTGTCCATCGGACGCGACGACCACGGCGGCGACGTGCTCGTCGCCCGGCTCGATGCCGACTTCCTGGCGGGCGCGAAGTCCGTCGATGCGGACGAGTTCGATGGGCTCGCCACCCTCGACGGCGCCGTGTTCGCCGACGGCTCGCACGAACTCAGGGTGCGCAACGGCCTGGGCTACCCCATCACGCCCGACGAGCAGGACTCCGTCATGCGCATAGCGGCTACGGTGTCGTTCGCCGACCTCCCGTTCGGCGATGCGGCCACCATCGCGCACGGGGACCCGGGTGTCCAGAACGTGCTCGTCGCCTCTCCCGCCCGCGCAACCGGGAGCACCCGGGTCGCACTGGAGCGGCCCTCCTCCCTGCCGTTCCAGCCCACCGTCACGACGAGAGCGAACGAGAGCGTGGCGGCACCGGGAGCCCGGGTGCGCGACACGCTTCAGGTCGGTGTCGCCGCGGGCGAGGGGTTGACGAGCGCATGGGGTGTGTACGGAGACGACGGCGGCCCGTACCTGCCGATACCCGCGGTCGTGCGCAGCCGTCTGCTCGGGCCGTTCCCGTCGGCTCCCGTGCCTGCCGATTCTCAGCCGGCGGATGCACCGGTCGCGTGCGAGGTCACGACACGGATCGACCACGGACCCGGCGAATACGTCACCCCTCCGTGCACCCTCTCGGACGCCGGACACTACGTGTGGATCGAGACCATCTCGCCCGAGGACACCCCGGCAGCAGAGGGCCGCGCCCGGCTGAGGCCGTGGACGTCGCGCTTCGGCGAGGCGCCGGAGACCGTGACGGTGCGCTCGGCGGCCCGGGGCGTCCCTGCGGCTCTCGCAGAGACCGGCGTCGACATGCGCCGCGGCCTCCCCTGGGCCGCCGTCGCGGCGGCGAGCACGCTGCTCGGCGTCGTCGCGGTGGCCTTCGCACGGCGAACCCGCCGCTCGGGTGGAAGCCGCATCCGATGACCGTGGCGCAGCGTCGACCATGTGCGGCGCATCGACCCATGCCCGGTCGGCCACGGACGACGCTAGGACAGCTTCTCTATGGGGGCGATCTTGATCAGGAGCTTCTTGCTTCCCGACGTGTCGAACTGCACATGCGCCACCCGCTTGGTGCCCTCGCCGGTGACCGCCGTGACCCGGCCGTCGCCGAAGTCGACGTGGCGGATGCGATCACCGGGCTCCAGGGTCAGGTCTCCGTTGTCGCGCACCTGCGCCGTGACCCGGTTGGGCCAGGCGTCGGCCGGGATCTCCGGCTTGGCCCCGAAGGAGCCGCCGGCCCCGGTGAGCCCGCGATCCGGTCCGCGCTCGGGGCGACGAGCGTTCAGCGCCCGCGACTGCGGGCCGCCCCGAGGGTTCGCGAACCCCGGCGACTGACGCCACTCGATGAGCTCGGCGGGGATCTCCTGCAGATACCGGCTCGGCATCGCCACCGCCACGTCGCCGAACTGCGCCCGGGTCATCGCCAGCGACAGGTACAACCGTTTGCGGGCACGGGTGATGCCCACGTAGAACAGCCGCCGCTCCTCCGCGGGACCGCCCGGCTCGTTCGCCGACATGCGGTGCGGAAGCAGCTCCTCCTCCACGCCGGTGATGAAAACCGCGTCGTACTCCAGGCCCTTCGCGGTGTGCAGCGTCATCAGCGATACCGTTCCGCTCGCATCGTCGATCTCATCCGCCGCCGCGACCAAGGAGACCTCGGTGAGGAACTCCACGAGTCCGCCCCCGGGGTTGTTGCGCTCGAACTCCTTGGTGACGGCGACGAGCTCCTCCACGTTCTCCGCACGCGCCTCGTTCTGCGGATCGCGGCTCGCTCGAAGCGCGTCGACGAGCCCAGAGCCCGCGAGCAGGTGCACGAGCACCTCGCTCACCTTCGCCGGACCCGCTGGGGCGCTCGGATCGATCATCGCCGACGCGCTGTCGAGCAGCGCGGCCAGATCGAGGATGGCCTTCGTCACCTTCGGTCCGAGACCGAGCGATGCCGCGTCCCGCATGGCCTGCCGGAAGCTCAACCCGTTCGCCTCCGCATAGGAGGCGAGCTGCGTCTCGGTGGCGGGACCGATTCCGCGCTTGGGCGTGTTCAGGATCCGCCGCAGCGCCATCTCGTCGGACGGGTTCGCCACGGCGATGAGATAGGCCATCGCATCCTTGATCTCGGCCCGCTCGTAGAACTTGGTGCCGCCCATGATGCGGTAGGGCACGGCGGAGCGGATGAAGATCTCCTCCAGCGCACGGGTCTGCGAGTTGGTGCGATAGAAGACGGCGATCTCGTTGTACGGCACGCCCTGCGCGTGCAGCTTCTCGATCTCGTCCGCGACGAACTGCGCCTCATCGTGCCCGGAGTAGCCGGTGTAGCCGACGATCTTCTCGCCGTCACCGCCCGCGGACCACAGCTTCTTGTCCTTGCGGTCGAAGTTGTTGGCGATCACGGCGTTGGCAGCGGAGAGGATGTTCTGCGTCGAGCGGTAGTTCTGTTCGAGCAGCACCACCTTCGCGCCGGGGAAGTCCCGCTCGAACTCCGAGATGTTGCGGATGTCCGCGCCGCGGAACGCGTAGATCGACTGGTCGGAGTCGCCTACGACCGTGAGCGAGGCGCCAGGAACGCGACCGGTGCCGTCCACGAGTCCGCGCATCGAGAAGTCCCTCTCCTGGAGGGCAGCGACCTCCTCCGGCTCGATCGGCCGGGTGAGCATGTGGATCAGCTCGTACTGCGCATGGTTCGTGTCCTGGTACTCGTCGACGAGGACGTGCCGGAACCGTCGCTGGTACAGCGCGGCGACGTGCGGGAACGCCCGGAACAGGTAGACGGTCTGCGCGATGAGGTCGTCGAAGTCGAACGCGTTCGCCCGTTCCAGGTCCCGGCTGTACTGACGGAAGATCTGGAGGAACACCGCCTCCTTCGGGTCGGAGAGGCTGGCCGTTCGGGCGAACGACTCGACGTCGGACAGCTCGTTCTTCAGCTTGGAGATGCGTGCGGCCGCGCTGCCCGGGGTGAAGCCGAACGTGTCGGCCTCGAGGTCCTTGATGATCCTCTTGAGCAGGGCGCGCGAGTCGCCGGAGTCGTAGATGGTGAAGTTGCGGTTGTAGCCGAAGTGCTCGGCCTCGCGACGCAGGATGCGCACGCACGCGGAATGGAACGTGGAGATCCACATGCCCTGGGCGCTCTCGCCCACGAGCGCCTCGACGCGCTCGCGCATCTCCGCTGCGGCCTTGTTCGTGAACGTGATGGCGAGGATCTGGCTCGGCCACGCCTCCCGGTTCGCCAGCAGGCTCGCGATGCGGTGCGTGAGCACGCGGGTCTTGCCGGACCCGGCGCCCGCGACGATGAGGAGCGCCGGACCGCGGTATTCCACCGCTTCGCGCTGCTGCGGGTTCAGCCCGTCGAGCAGGGAGTCGCCGCGCACGCGGGGCCGGAACGTCCGCTCGTCGAGCCCCGCGTCGACCCCGTCGAGGATGATCGGAACGGATGCCCGGAACGCCTCGGGATCGCGTGTCGCGTCGTCGAGGACGGGGGTGTCAGGAGGGCTCGTCATGCTGCGTCCAGTCTAGGTGCGGCGTCCGACGCGACGGGCCGCAGTGGCGTCGTCGGAGGGCACCGGCAGCCCCGTCGCGAGTCTTCTCCGCCCCGGCACACGATCGGAGTCACCCGGCGCGCGATCGAGGAGACGATCCCCGCCCCGCAGGCGTCAGAGCGCGTCGCGCACAACCGCCGCCAGATCCGGATGGTCGGCGAACACTGCATCGACTCCGGTGGCCATGATCACCTCGAACTCGCGCTGCCAGTCCCCGAAGCGATCACCCGCACCGCCGCGGCGGAACCGCCTGGCGAGGAACCTGTTCTCCGGACGCAGCGTCCACGCGTAGACCTCCAGGCCCACCCCGTGCGCGCGATCGACAAGATCGGTCGTGCCGTCGCCGACGGGATCCAGAAGCAGCGTCTTGTTGACGCTGATGCCGTCCAGGGCGGCATCCCCCTCCCCGGTCGCCAGCGCGTACAGACCGGCGCCGTCGATGTCCTGGGCGAACGTCCGGGCCGATGCACCGTCCCTGGCAACGGCATCGTACGGCGCCCCGGACGCCTCGACGAGGTAGACGTACCTCGCACGAACGCCGCGAGCACGCACACGCGCCAGGGCAGTCCGCTCGAAGGACTCCACCACGAGCCGGCTCCGGGCCTCGTCCCATCCGGCATCGCGCACCGCGGCCGCGAACAGCTCGTCCAAGGGCAGCCCCTGTCGCTCGAAGTACGTGGCGTGCTTGAGCTCGACCACCAGTCCGAGCGCACGTCCGAAGCGTTCGGACTCGTCGTCGACCAGCTCGAACAGCTGGGAGAGCCGCATCACCGGGTACTGCCCGTCGAAGCTCGCGCTCGCCTGTCGCAGGGTCGGGAGCCGCTCCACGACGCGCAGGGTGGACAGCTGCGCCCACGTGAGGTCCTCGGTGAACCAGCCCGTTCGCCTCACCCCGTCCACCGTCTTGGTAGTGCGCAGCCGCGCGAACTCGGGACGAGAGGCGATGTCGGTCGTCGCGGAGATCTCGTTCTCGTGCCTGAGCACGAGAACGCCGTCCTTCGTGGCGACGACGTCGGGCTCCACGGCATCGGCACCGAGCGCGAACGCGAGCTCGTAGGCGGGGCGCGTGTGCTCGGGGCGGTAGCCGGGGGCACCACGGTGCCCGATGATCACGGGCGAGGAGGAGGACATGCGGCAGATCATAGCCAGCGCAACCGCCGCGATCGTGAACACCGCCACGCCCGACGGGGGCGGGCGCGGATGACCGCCCCACTCGGAGCCGCCAGGGCGGTCGGCCGGTGCACAGCAGAACCTCAGCCGCCCGCGCCGTCTCTTCCGGTAACGTTTCATCATGGCTCTCTCGAACCCCGCCTTCTCGCGGAATCCGGCATTCCGGCCGAACAATCCTGCGGGTGCCGCCACGGCGACCGAGACCACCGGGCTCGCGACCGCCGAGGGCATCCAATCGCTGTACGAGGCCCCCTCCGCGACCAGCGCGGACACGGGCCGCATGACCTACGAGGACACCATCGTCAAGACGGTGCTGCTGTTCGTGGTCATCCTCGCCGCGGCAGCCGTCGGCTGGTTCTTCCCCCCGCTCGCCTGGATCGGCGCGATCGTCGGATTCGTGCTGGGCCTCGTCAACTCGTTCAAGCGCAAGCCGTCGCCCGCGCTGATACTTCTGTACGGTGCGGCGCAGGGCCTCTTCATCGGCGGCATCTCCGCGGTGTTCGAACAGCTCTGGAACGGTGTCGTCATCCAGGCCGTCATCGCCACGCTCGCCGTGTTCGCGGTGACGCTCGTGCTGTTCGCCAATGGCAAGCTGCGGGCGTCCGCTCGCGCGACGAAGGTGTTCCTCGTCGCGCTGATCGGATACGCGCTGTTCGGCGTTGTCAACCTCGTGGTGATGCTGTTCGGCGGCTTCGGCCAGGCGGCGACCGGTGGACCGTTCGGCATCTACTCGATGCACCTCCCGTGGCTGTTCAACATCCCGTTGGGCGTGATCATCGGCGTCCTGGCGGTGATCCTGGCCGCGTACTCGCTCGTGCTCGACTTCGACTTCATCCAGAACGGCGTGAAGAACCGTGCGCCCCGAACCATGGGCTGGTACGGGGCGTTCGGCCTGGCCGTCACGCTGATCTGGCTGTACGTGGAGTTCCTGCGCCTGTTCGCGATCATCGCAGGCGGCAGCCGCGACTGAGGCGGTCGGCCTGCCGGGCTCGCGCTCGATAGCGGTCCTGCGGCCTGTCGATCGAGCGAGGGGCTCTGAGCCGTCGCAGGCGTCGGCGGGCCCCGATGGCGACGCCTGAAGACGTGTCGACGAGTGTGCACCGGTGGCAGGACGGAGAAAGGGACCTCGGTGACGACGTCCGGGCGCGCAGAAAGGGATCCTCGGTGACGGCCGGGCGCGCCGCCCCCGATTCCGACTCCGGGTTCCTACGGCGACGCGGCGTGCGGCTCGTCCCCGGGCTGGCGCTGACGGGCGCGATCACCGCGCTGGCGACCTGGCTCGGCACGCTCGCCCCGCTTGTGGGCGCACCGGTGTTCGGCATCCTGATCGGAGTCGCGATCGCCCTGTTCCTCCCCGCAGGCTCCATGATCGAGGCCGGCGCCCGGTTCGCGGGCACACGCGTGCTGCAGGGCAGCGTGGTCCTGCTGGGCACCGGCCTGTCCCTGGCGCAGGTGGCGAGGGTCGGGATCGGCTCCCTGCCCGTCATGCTCGGCACGCTGGCGGTCGCGCTGCTCGGCGCGTGGGGAATCGGTCTGCTGCTGCGGGTGGATGGCGACATCCGCACCCTGGTCGGCGTGGGAACGGGCATCTGCGGGGCATCCGCCATCGCTGCCACCACCGCGGTCATCGGCGCGGCGGAGGCGGATGTGGCCTACGCGATCGGCACGATCTTCACGTTCAACATCGCCGCGGTGCTGCTCTTCCCGGCGATCGGTCACCTGCTCGGGCTCTCCCAGCACGCCTTCGGGCTCTGGGCGGGGACGGCGGTCAACGACACCTCGTCGGTCGTCGCCGCCGGCTACACCTACGGGAGTGCCGCTGGCTCGTACGCCGTGATCGTCAAGCTCACCCGGACCCTGATGATCATCCCGATCACCCTGGTGCTCTCGTTGCTCACGGCCCGGCGTTCGGCAGACACGAAGACCGCCGTGCACACGGATGCCGCGGATGCCGTTCCGACAGTGCGGATGGAGGCCGCCCTCACGGCGCAGAGCGAGGCCACCCTCACGGCGCAGACCACGGAGGCCCGTGCAGCGCAGAAGGACGCAGCCGCCGCGCCGCAGACAGGGGGAGCCCCTGCAGCACAGACCGCGGCCGTTCCCACGGCGCAGACGGGGGAAGCCGCCGCGCCGCAGACGGAAGGAACCCCTGCAGCGCGTCGCCGGTCCTTCCCGTGGCGCTCGATCGTGCCCGTGTTCATCGTGGGCTTCCTCGCGGCCAGCGCGCTGGACACCGTCGGTGCGATCCCGGACGCCTGGCACCCGGCTCTGTCCTCGGTCGGCGTCGTCATGATCACTATGGCACTGGCAGGCATCGGCCTCGGCACCCGGGTGGCGACGCTGCGTGCCGCCGGCGTGCGGCCGCTGCTGCTCGGCGGCATCCTGTGGGTTCTGGTGGCGGCATCGAGTCTGCTGCTGCAGTGGACCGGGACGCTGTAGGCGTCATCGTCAGGAGCCGCCGGTCCTCACTCACCTAACGCGCGTGATCTCACCGGCCGCTACATGCAGACGCCGGTTCGCATGAAGCGCACGGTGAAATGCGTAGCGCACGGCAACGGGCCGAGCCGGCAACGGGCCGAGCAGGCAACGGGCCGAGCCGGCAGCGCGGCGGCGCGGCGGCTGGCGGCGCTCACTCCCACTCGATGGTGCCCGGCGGCTTGGACGTCACGTCGAGCACCACGCGGTTCACGCCCTCCACCTCGTTGGTGATGCGGTTGGAGATGCGGGCCAGCACGTCGTACGGCAGACGCGTCCAGTCGGCGGTCATGGCATCCTCGCTCGAGACGGGACGCAGCACGATCGGATGCCCGTATGTGCGGCCGTCGCCCTGCACGCCCACCGACCGCACGTCGGCGAGCAGCACCACCGGACACTGCCAGATCTCGGCGTCGAGGCCGGCCGCGGTCAGCTCGTGCCGGGCGATGGCATCCGCCCTGCGCAGCAGCGCCAGCCGGTCGCGCGTGACCTCTCCCACGATCCGGATGCCCAGCCCGGGCCCCGGGAACGGCTGACGCGACACGATGGCCTCCGGCAGGCCGAGCTCACGGCCCACCGCGCGCACCTCGTCCTTGAACAGCGTTCGCAACGGTTCGACGAGCTCGAACCTCAGATCCTCCGGAAGGCCGCCCACGTTGTGATGGCTCTTGATGTTGGCCGTGCCCGAGCCGCCACCGGATTCCACGACATCGGGGTACAGGGTGCCCTGCACCAGGAAGCGGATCGGGTCGCCGTCGGCCGCGGACTCCGCGACGAGTTCGGCCTGCGCCTGCTCGAAGGTGCGGATGAACTCGCGCCCGATGATCTTGCGCTTCGTCTCGGGATCCGTGACGCCGGCG
>JAATFB010000010.1 GCA_015655415.1 Actinomycetales bacterium | reverse complement strand
TCGTACTCGATGTGCGCGACGCGGGCGTTCACGCCGTCCTTGTCGCTGCGGCGGAAGTCGATCACGCGGTACTGGCGCTTGTGCCCGCCGCCGATGTGGCGAGTGGTGATGCGCCCCTGGTTGTTGCGCCCACCGGACTTCGACAACGGCTTGAGCAGCGACTTCTCGGGCGTCGAGCGGGTGATCTCGACGAAGTCCGCCACGGAGGAGCCGCGGCGGCCCGGCGTCGTCGGCTTGTACTTGCGAATGGCCATGGTTGTTCCCTTGCTCCCTAGCCGACAGCCGTGAAGATGTCGATGGAACCGGACTTGAGGGTGACGATGGCGCGCTTGGTGTCCTTGCGCTTGCCTGTGCCGAAACGGGTGCGGCGCGTCTTGCCCTGGCGGTTCAAAGTGTTGACGGAGGCGACCTGGACCTTGAAGATCTTCTCGATCGCGAGCTTGATCTCGGTCTTGTTCGAGCGGGGGTCGACGAGGAAGGTGTACTTGCCCTCGTCGATGAGCGCGTAGCTCTTCTCGGACACGACCGGCGCGATGATGACGTCGCGCGGATCCTTGTTGACGGTGGCCATTACGCGTTCACCTCTTCCTTCTTCGTCGTCCTGCTCGCAACGAAGGAGTCGAAAGCAGCCTTGGTGAAGACGATGTCGTCGGAGACGAGCACGTCGTACGCGTTCAGCTGGTCGAACGCGAGGGTGTGCACGTTGGGGATGTTGCGCACGCTCTTCACGCCGAGCTCGTCACCGCGGTCGGTGACGACCAGGACGTGCTTGGATGAGGCGACCGAGTTCAGCAGCGTCGCCGCGTCCCTGGTCGACGGCGCGTCGCCCGCCACGAGGGACTCCACCACGTGGATGCGCTGACCGCGAGCCCGGTCGCTGAGCGTTCCGAGCAGCGCCGCGGCGATCATCTTCTTCGGGGTGCGCTGGGCATAGTCGCGCGGGGTCGGACCGTGCACGATGCCGCCGCCGGTCATCTGCGGGGCGCGGATGGAGCCCTGGCGGGCCCGACCGGTGCCCTTCTGCTTGAACGGCTTGCGGCCGGCGCCGGAGACCTCGCCGCGGCTCTTGGTCTTGTGCGTTCCCTGACGCGCGGCGGCGAGCTGCGCGACGACCACCTGGTGGATCAGCGGGATGTTGACCTGGACGTCGAAGATCTCCGCGGGCAGCTCCACGGAGCCGGCCTTGGCGCCGGCGGCGTCGAGAACGTCGATCGAGGCAGCCATGCGACTACGCTCCCTTCACTGCGTTGCGGACGAAGACGATGCGGCCGCGCGCGCCGGGGACGGCGCCCTTGACGAGCAGCAAGCCCCTCGCGGCGTCGACGGAGTGCACCGTCAGGTTCAGCACGGTCACGCGCTCGGCGCCCATGCGGCCGGCCATGCGCATGCCCTTGAACACGCGGCTCGGGGTGGAGGACGCACCGATGGAACCGGGCTTGCGGTGGTTGCGGTGCGCACCGTGCGAGGCGGAGACGCCCTGGAAGTTGTGGCGCTTCATGACGCCGGCGGTGCCCTTGCCCTTCGAGGTCCCGACGACGTCGACCTTCTGACCGGCCTCGAACGTCTCCTCGACGGTGAGCTCCTGCCCCGGGGTGTACTCGGCGGCGTCCGCGGTGCGCACCTCGGCGAGGTGACGGCGCGGGGTGACGCCGGCCTTCTCGAAGTGGCCGCTCGCCGGCCGGTTCACCTTGCGCGGATCGATCGCCCCGTAGGCGATCTGCACGGCGCTGTAGCCGTCCGCCTCGGGTGTGCGGATCTGAGTCACCACGTTCGGCGTGATCTCGACGACGGTCACCGGGATGAGCTTGTTGTTCTCGTCCCACACCTGGGTCATGCCGAGCTTCGTGCCGAGCAGACCCTTGACTGTCCTGGTCTCAGTAGCAGACATGGAGCGGCCCCTACAGCTTGATCTCGATGTTGACGTCGGCCGGCAGGTCGAGGCGCATGAGCGAGTCGACGGCCTTCGGCGTCGGGTCGATGATGTCGATCAGCCGCTTGTGGGTGCGCATCTCGAAGTGCTCGCGGCTGTCCTTGTACTTGTGGGGCGAACGGATGACGCACACCACGTTCTTCTCAGTGGGGAGCGGCACCGGCCCGACGACCTGAGCACCGGCACGGGTCACCGTGTCGACGATCTTGCGCGCCGAGGTGTCGATGACCTCGTGGTCATACGACTTAAGCCGGATGCGGATCTTCTGTCCCGCCATGTCTGACTCTCTCTCTACTGTTCAGGCGTCGTACGGCGGTCAGGGCCGCATTGGACGCGTCACGCGCCGACGCTCTCGCGCCGACGCCTCTGGGGCGCCACGTGGTGCCGCACCGCTGTTCTTCTGTCAAGGGCGCGCGACGCCGGGCGTCGCTCGCCTCTCACCGACCCCCGCGCCCGGGCGTGTCCGCCTTGGCTCGAGGCACATGGGTAGCCCATGAGCCTTCGGATGTCGATTAAGCTGTGTCCTTCTGCCCGCGGCCTAGCCCGAACTCCGGGGCCGACTCGATCGGCGCGTCCTGAGCGGCTATGCACTGCCTGGCAGTGATCCGGCGCATCGTGCGCATGACGCACCGCACCGAAATGTTGAACTAGAAAAGTATGCCGGAATCACGGGGGTTCTGCAACTCGGGCGTGTCGCACACCGGGGCCGCCGGCGCGCCGGATGAGCGTCATCGCGCCTCGCACGTGTCACCCGCGTCGCCCGTGCCCCATACCCCATCGCGGACGCCCACGACGACGACGGGTAGTCTTGTGCCGCGGTCGCGACGCCATCGGGAGACAAAGTGACTTTTCGGCAAGCCCTGAGCGCCATCTGGCAACGGCGGCTCGTGGTCATCGGCGTCGTCGTGCTCGCCATCGTGGCCGCGGCGATCTTCCTCGTCCGTCAGGCGCCCGTGTACACGTCGACGACGACGGTGCGCATGAGCGCCCTCGCCAGCTCGGCGTCCTCCAACGGCCAGATCGGCACCGCGGCCGTGGACTTCGACCCGGCCAGCATCACCTCCCCCGCCGTCCTCCAGCGGGCCGCGACGAAGGCCGGCGAGCCGAGGTCCGCGTACAGCTCCTGGAAGGTCGGGTACTCCCTCGGCGACGGCTCCTCCCAGACCCGCTCGACGGTGATCGCGATCACCGCGGACGGCAGCAGTGCCGCACAGGCGCAGAGGCACGCCAAGGCCGTGGCGAGCGCGTACGGCGCCTACCTGACCGATCAGCTGGGGAAGGCGAAGGCCGCCGCCCAGGACCAGGTCGCGAAGTGGACGGCGGCCGCACAGCAGTACCAGGCTCAGGTCACGGCGAATCCGGCCAACTCGATCGCGCAGTCGAATCTGGCCAGCGCGATCAGCTCGCTGGCGAGCGCCAACAACACGATCGACAAGATCGACAACGCCGGCGCACCCCTCACGGTGACCCAGGCCGCGTCTCCGGGCGAGTTCCAGGGCGTGAGCCCCTCGATCGCCCTCGCGGTCGCACTCGTCGCCGGACTCGTCGCAGGCATCGGCATCGCCTTGATCTGGGACGCGTTCGACGACCGGCTGCGCGGCGAGGACGAGCTCGAGCCCCTCACCGGGGTCCCCGCGCTCGGGGAGCTCGCCCTCGACAAGCGGATGCTGCGCCACGGCGATCGGCTGCCGGCGGCCGGCCGCAAGCGCACATCGCTGAACGAGGGCCTGCGTGCCCTGCGCACCACCCTCCAGGTGCTGCTGCCGCGGGGCAACGACGTCGTCGTGCTGACGAGCGTCGAGCCCGGCGACGGCAAGACGTTCGTCTCCGCCAATCTCGCCCTGGCCTGGGCGAGAACGGGCAAGCGCGTGATCCTGGTGGGGGGCGACCTGCGCAAGCCCGGGCTCGACGAGTACTTTGGCGAGGTCGCCACCGGGCCGGGCCTGACCGAGCTGCTCCAGTCGGCCGCGACGCGGGGGACCGCGCCGGACGCCCAGACGATCATCGGCAGCCTGAACGAGACGCGATACCGCGGCCTGCGGGTCCTTCCCGCCGGTGACGAGCCGTGGGATCCCGCCGACCTCCTGGCAGTCGACGGTCTGGGCGAGATCATCGCCGTGCTGCGTTCGTCGTGCGACATCGTGGTCATCGACTCGCCGCCGGCGCTGGCGCTGGTCGACGCCAGTCTGCTCGCGGCGCACGCGGACGGCGTCGTGCTGGTGGCATCGGTGCGGCGCACCCGCCGCACGCACATGGTCGAGACGGTGAACGCCCTGATCGGCAACGGCATCGCCGTGCTCGGGATCGTGGCCAACCGCTCCAGGCGGCGCATCCCGAAGTCGTACTCCGCCTACTACGGCGACTCGGGGTCCTCCCAGCGGCGCCGGCCCGGCGGCACGCGACGGACCGTCCCGGCTCCTCAGCGGCGGTCAGGGGACGACGAGCTCCCCGCCTACGACGACGTCCTCGTCGAGGCCGGGAACGGCGACGACTCCGGCCCGACGCTGGCGGAGCACGGTGAGGCCGCCGCGAAGCGCGAGCCCTCGACCCCCGACGCGGTGGCGAGCCCGACGCGGAAGGGCCGCGCCGGCCGTCGCACGGCATCCGCCGAGGATGAGGGGGCCTGATCGTGGCGGCCTCGCCGCATGCCGGTGAGGTGGGCGAACCGGGGGCCGGGGCCGGCCAGACGAGCATTCTGTTCGTGTGCACCGCCAACATGTGCCGTTCGGTGCTGGCCGAGGCGATCGCGCGGCGGCGGTTCGGCGCGCGAGCGTTCGTCTTCGAATCGGCCGGCCTGATCGAGGGCGGTCGACCGATGCCTCCCGCCGGGGTGCTCGTCGCCGGGGAGTGGGGGCTGGACATGTCGCGTCATGTCAGCAGGCGTGCTGACACCCGGCGCCTCAAGGGATGGGACGTCATCCTCACCATGAGCAGGAAGCACGTGCGCGAGCTGGTGGCGGCGGACGGAGAGCTCTGGCCGCGGGTGTTCACGCTCCCGCAGTTCGTGCGGTGGCTCGACGAGCATCCTCCGGGCAGGCACGTGCTGCTGCGCGAGTGGATAGAGCAGGAGGGCGCGCAGCGACCCCGTTCGGACATGATCGGCTCCAGCACCGACGACGACGTCGCCGATCCGATCGACGATCCGCCCGCGGCGTGGCGCGAGCTGCTCGCGGAGCTGAGCCGGGAGATCGATCGCATGGCCGAGCATCTGGTGCCGGGGACGCCGAGCCTGTCGCGGGGCGAGCCGGTCGCACACAGCTGATCTCCGCTCGCCCGCGGGCGCCCAGCCTCAGACCCCCATCCAGTCCGCGATGCGAGCGCCGAAGGTCGAGCCGTCGAAGCGCTGCGCTCGACGACGGCAGGCCTCCGGCTCCATCGTGAGCGCCAGGTCGACGGCACGGCGCAGCTCCGCGGCGTCGTCGGATCGGAACAGCGCGCCGGTGACGCCCTCGACCACCGTCTCCGCCGCACCTCCGATGGCGTTGCCGACCACGGGTGTGCCAGCGGCCATCGCCTCCACCGGCATGATGCCGAAGTCCTCGACCGGCGGGAAGAAGAAGACGGCCGCCCTGCGGTAGAGGGCACGCAGGAGCGCGTTCGACGGCCGCGCCACGAAGGACACGCGGCCGGGGTGCTCGGCGGCGATCGCCGTCAGACGGTCCCGGTCCGGCCCGTCGCCGGCGATGACGACGGGCAGGTCGGCGGCCACCCCCGCCGCGATCGCCAGATCGAGCCGCTTGTACGGCACGAAGCGCGATGCGCCGAGCAGGTAGCCCTCCGGGAGGCCCTGGAGCGTCTCGAGCTCCGAGGGCGAGAGCTCGTCATCTCCGCCCGGGAACACGCTGAGGTCGACCGGCGGGTAGATCACGGTGCTCTCCCGGTCCCAGCAGCGGGCGATGCGCTCCGCGATGAAGCTGCTGTTCGCAGCGATCTTCACCGGCTCCTGGGCACGGCGCCGGTCGATCGATCGCAGCGGCGCCGCGGCGGCGCGCCTCAGCGGGCCGTCCCCGCGCCGGTCGATCTCCGGTTCCCAGATGTAGCGGGCGGGACTGTATGTGTAGACGAACTTGGGCACGTCGCGCTCCGGCCGGCGCATCCTCGCGTGGTGAGCGAAGAGGTGCGTGCAGCACAGCAGCCATTCGGCGTCGAACGCCGGCAGCCTCCGCCACCACTCGAGGAGGAAGGGAATGGAGGCGGCCTTGTGCCGCCGCAACGGTGTGCGCGCGAGCCAGCTCTCCACCACCCGGCCGCGCCCGTAGCGGTCGGGGACATCGTCCCACGGACAGACGATCGGAGCATCGGGGAACGCGGCGGCCAGGCTGTCGACGACGCGTTCGCCGCCACCGACCGACTCCAGCCACTCGTGGACGATCACGCCGCTCACGCGTCGGCCTCCGCGCCTCGTGCGCCGATCGCCGCGAGCCCGGCGAGCACGGCACGGAACTCCGACACGCGCTCGCTCCAGTCCGCCACGGAGCCGCGATCCACGCTCGGCGCCCACTCGGCCAGGGACTCGGCGACCGCCACGGGAAAGTGCTCCCGGTCGGGCGTGACCACGTCGGCCTCGTCCCGGAAGCCCGCGACCCGGGTGCTCACGATGGGGCGGCCCACCGCCAGGTACTCGTAGAGCTTGATCGGGTCCAGGCTCTCGGTGAAGTCGTCGACCAGGTGGGGGACCACGAGCACGTGTGCGTGCTGCAGGTAGCCCGGGACTGCATCCCTGCCGCGAGCGCCGAGCACGTCGACCGCGGCATGTGCCGAGAGGCGCGCGTGGTTCTGGGTCGTGAGCAGGTCGGGACCGACGAGCACGAGCACGCCTCCGGCCTCCGCCACCCGGTCCGCCGTCCTCAGCACGAGGTCGACGTCGAGACGATCCTCGTGCAGCGTGCCCACATAGAGCGCGACCGGGCGGTCGGGCAGGTCGGCCGGACGGCTCTGCGGCGTGCGGTATCGGCGCACGTCGACGGCGTTGGGGATCAGCCGCACCGGCCGCAGCGCCCCCTTGGCGCGTCGCAAGCCCTCTGAGCAGACCACCACCTCGTCGCTGCGCCGAAGAAGCTCGGCATCGCCTGCGGCGACCCGGTCGTGTTCCCGTGCCCCTCGACGGGCGGCGACCCAGTCGTCCGTCACGTCGTAGAGGCAGGGCCAGCCGAACGCGTCCAGGACGCCCGCACTGCCGGGGTCGTTCACCCACAGCACCCCGCTCGTCCAGCCGAGGCCGGCGACGACACGGCGCAGATCCCGGGCCAGGCCGGCATCCACCCACGACCCGGCCCGTCGGGGGAACAGCTTCGTCGCCTGATAGAGCCGCAGCCGGCCCCCGTACCCATCGAGCACGCGCAGCCCCTGGCCACGGCGCGCCGCCGAACCCGACCGGACAGCGTGCAGGGGGTCGGCGGGGGGCTCGACGAACACGACCTCAAGCGCGGGGTCGGACCTCACGAGGCCGTCCACGAGGTGCTGGTTGCGCCGCCACACCTCATCCCACGCCTCGAGGGAGACGACGACGAGCCTGATCGCCATCTCGCCTCCGCCTGTCCTGCGTGTCTGCGTCGGCATCCGCCCACCGAATGCGACCTTCGCCCGCCGCCTCCCAGAGTACCGACCGGCGCACGGCGCGGAAGCCCTCGTACCAGGGGCGGACGCGCGCTCGCGCTAGCGGCGCGCGACCGCCGCAGCGGCCAGCACGCTGCGGGTCTGCGACGTCTGCCGGTCGACGCCGAACGCCTCGCGCTGCCTCCGGCGAAGCGCACGGCCGTACTCGAGGCGGCGGCCGGGGTCGGCCATCAGCGCGGACAGCAGCTCCCCCGCGCGCTCCGCGTCTCCCACGGGGAAGAGCGCCGCTGCCTCCACAGATCCCACGGTCTCCAGGTGGCCGCCACCGGCCGCGGCGACCACGGGGACCCCGTAGGACATCGCCTCCAGCACCGCCAGTCCGAGGCCTTCGCGCGCGGTGGGGGCGATCAGCGCCGACGCCCTCGACAGCCAGTCGCCGATGTCACTCTGGAAGCCGACGAAGTCGACGGAGTCCGCCACACCGAGCTCCCCCGCGAGTCGGAGCAGCGCCGCCCTCTCGGCGCCGTCTCCCGCCACGACCATGCGCCATCCGCGTGGGCGCCGGGCCGAGGCCCACGCACGGATCGCGACGTCCGTGTGCTTCTCGGGCTCCAGGCGCTGCAGGAGAAGGACGAACGGCTCGCGCAGCGACTCGTCGACGTCCGGCACCTCGGGCACGCCCGTGTGCACCACGACGCTCTCGCCCTCGATGTTGTCGGCGACGAACCGCGAGATGGCGATCTGCGTCGCGATGCGCCTGCCCGCGAGGCCCGCCACGAGACGCCTCAGGGGGCCGCCGCCCCGGCGGGACGCGAAGTGACGGGTGCTCACGACCGGGATCCGGCGGGCGGCGGCGGCGCCGACGAGGTCGGCCGAGGTCATGTGCGTGTCGATGACGTCGGCGTCCGGGATGCGTCGCAGGGCTCGATACGCCTGGAGCGCACTCGTGCCGGGATGCCACGCGATGCCCGCCCGCTCCAGTGCGGAGCCCATGGTGCCACGGCCGCCCCCGACGACGCTCACGCGGCATCCCGCCTCGTGCAGGGCCAGCGCCGACTGCAGGACGTACCGCTCGACGCCGGCGAAGGCATCCGAGCAGACCACGTGCACGACGTGCAGGTCGTGTGACCCACCCGGCGGACGGCGCGGACCGACCGCTCCGGTCTCGACCGCCACCGGCCCGAGCCGGAACATCGCGGCACGCCGTCTTGCGGCGGCTCCGCGCTCTCCGGGGAGCACGGCGCCGCGGACCGCCGCGCCGAGGAACGTCCCGGCACGGTAGACCCGCCATCCGACCCGGCCGTGGTGCTTGCGCACGTAGCGTTCCGCGCTGCCGTAGAAGTGCCGCTCCCGGATGCGCGGATCCCCGCCGGTCCCCGCTCCCTCGTGGGTCGCGTCCACCTCCGCCACGGCGATGTCCCAGCCGCGGGAGCGTGCCCTGCGCTGCCAGTCCGTCTCCTCTGCGTAGAGGAAGAATCGCTCGTCGAGGCGGCCGACGTCCTCGAGCGCCGCACGGCGCAGAAGGAGCGCAGAGCCGATCGCGAAGTCACGGCGCCGACGCAGGCCGCCCAGCCCGAGCGCCTCGATCCAGGCGCCCCACGGCGTCGGGAACGGCCACCACACACGCACCGGGCCGCCGCCGACGGGATCGGTCTGGGTGGCGCCCACCGCGGCGAGCCGGCGTCGCGAGTGCAGCACGCGCTGCATCCGCAGCGCGTCCGCCGCGCTGAGCCTCGCGTCCGGATTGAGGAGCAGCACGTCGCGATCCGAGTGCCCCGAGCGCTCGATGTCGTCCAGCCCGAGGTTCACGCCGCCCGCGAATCCGCGATTGCGGCCGGAGTCGACGTACCTCGCCCCGTGGCGCTCGGCGACCTCACGCGTCTCACGGAGCGACGAGTTGTCCACCACCGTGACCGGCAGCCGGTCGCCGAGCGCGTCCAGGCATCCGTCCAGGAGATCGGGGGAGCCGTAGGCCACCACCAGCACGTGCGGATCGGCGCTCGGACGCCCGGCATCGGCGAGGACCGACTCGTACATGGCTCGCTGCAGCGACGCCACGTCGCGCCAGGCGAAGCGTCGGGCGCGCTCGATGCCGCGCGTGCGCAGCTCGACCCAGCGTGTGGGATCGATCGCCGCGGCGATCCCCCGCTCCAGCTCGCCGGGCTCGCCCGGCGGGACCAGTATGCCCGCGTCGCCGACGACGTCGGGGATGGCACCGGATGCGCTCGCCACCACCGGGACGCCGGAGGCCATGGCCTCCACCGCCACCCGGCAGAACTGCTCCAGCCAGGTGCGGGTGGGCCGCGAGGGGACGGCGAGCACGTCCAGCTCGCGGTAGCGGTCGGCGAGCTCGGCACCCCGTGCGAAGCCGAGGAACTCCACCCGGTCGGACACGCCCAGACTGCGCGCGAGCTCCTCGAGGTGCTCGCGCCGCGGCCCGTCCCCCGTCACGCGCACTCGCCACTGCGGGTGGGCGGCGACGGCGTTCAGCAGCACATCGACGCCCTTGTGGTCCTCCAGCCGCCCGACGTAGCCGATCACTGTGACGTCCCCGGGAGCCTCGCGGTCGGCGGGCGCGAACATCTCGACGTCGACGCCCAGCGGTATCTCGACGGCGCCGCCGGCGAGGCCCTTGGCATCGAGGATCCGTCCCGCCTCCGCGTTGCACACGTACGCGGCCGCCGCGGACCGCAGCGCGAACCGTTCGATCCACCGGAACGGCACAGGGTAGCGCTTCGGGATGTTCTGGGCCGAGTAGAGCACATAGGGGGCGCGGACGCCGCGCAGTCCGCGCAGCAGCAGCACCTCCGCCGTCACGAGTGCGTTCGGCTCCTCGTGCAGGTCGATCACGTCGGGGCGCCGGCCGAGAGCCCTCCAGATCGGACGAGGGTCCATGACGAAGACGCTCGGATGCCTGCCGATGGTCCGTGCACCGACGACGAACCCGTCCTCCCCGGGGTCGAGGTCGACGTCTCGGCCTGCCTCGTTCCACGCCTTGGCCGAGACGAGTGTGACGTCGACGCCCTGCGCACGCAGCTCACGCTCGCGCTCACGCCATTCGGAGACGACGGCGTGGTGCGCAACGCGGAGGACGTGCATCGCGGCTCGCTCTCGTGGATCCTGACACGACTCGTCTCACCCTACCCGCGCCGCGGCGGCGTCGATGAGCCCCGGAAGACACCGCCACCGAGCGCGCCGCGCGGGGCGCGAGCCGCGACACGCCGCGCGACGGGGATGCGGCGAACCCGCCGGTCCCGGATCGGCTGCTGCCACGACAGCGGCTCCCCCCTGGCACGGCGCCCGTCGTCGAGCGCCTGAACCCCGTAGCAGATGCCCGCGACGATCCACAGCAGGGACGCCTGCCCCGCCACCCAGTAGAGGTCGAACTGGGCCTGCGTGAACCGCATCGCGACGACCGCGAAGCCTACTGTGCCGTAGACGGGGTCCATCTTCCACAGATACCAGCCGGCGACCGCGAAGAGCGTCAGGAAGCCGATGAGGCCGAACACGCCGACCGTGGTCAGCACCTCCAGCTCGGCGTTCGGCGGCTGGAAGGATTGGAACTGGCCGGCGAAGCGGTCCGTGTACCACCACCTCATGCCCACGCCGAAGATCGGCGACCTCTGCCAGATCTGGATCGCCTGCGAGTACCAGTCCACCCGCTGGTGCGCCGAGTTGAACGGGTTGTCGGATGCGAGCTGGGCGGTGAGCTCGCCGATCACCCACGCGACGCCGGGGATGGCGGCCAGCCAGACGATGCGCACCCGGCGCCCGGTCTGCGGCCTGGCGCGGACGCTGACGATGAGTATGCCGACGATCGCGCCGACGAGACCCTGCCGGGACTGCGCCGCGACCACGGCGACCGCGCAGACGATCACGACGAACCACGACCAGGTTGGCGACCAGCGCAGCCAGACCGGTCGCGCGAAGGCGATCACCGTCGCCGCCGCGAGCATCCCGCCGATGGTGTTCTTGTTCAGGTCGGGGAGGAACACGGGCTGGAACTCGTGGTATCTGAGGAACGTGGTCAGCGACACCAGGATCGTCACCACCCCGATGCCGCAGCATCCGATCGCGTAGAGCGTCAGAGCCAGACGCGCGCGGCCCTCCCGTCCGATCACGAAGCCGACGATCAGGCTGCCGAGCACGAGGACGACCTCGTGCCCCCACTCCACGACGTTCGCGGGGTAGCGGTTGAGGATCAGCGTGGGGATGGCGGTCGCGAGATAGAAGACCCCGGCCCAGATCAGGGGCCGCAGCATCGCGACGCCGCGTCCGCGCAGCGCGAACAGCGAGACGGCCGACGCCAGCGCCAGGACGACGTCCGAGACGCTGAGGGCTCCCCCCACACGCGTCAGCACGAGCGTGGCGGGGACCGCCAGCACCGGGACGACCGTCAGGTCCCGGGCCGCCACGCCGGCCACGAGGACGACGACCGCCACCACGAGCGCGAGAAGGCCGCTGTGGACGCTGAGCACGCCGAGGCCGACGCCCACGATCACGGCGAAGGCGCCGAGCCCCACGAGCGAGGGGACGACGGTGCGGACCCCCGGCTTCGCGTGATCCATGAACGCCATGTTAGGGGTGCGCGCGACCGGCCGGACCGGTGGGCGCCGGCCGGCCCATACGGTCCGCGATCTCGTGCACCTCGGCCTCGAGCCGACGCCACGACCAGGTCCAGTCGCGCTCGACGGCGCGGGCGCGGGCCGCCGCGCCCAGGCGCCCGCGGAGCTCCGGGTCCTCCGCGAGCCGCGCCAGCGCCTCCGCGAGCTCCGCGGGCCGCGCCGGGTCGAAGAGCACCCCGGCGTCGCCCAGCAGCTCGGGGATGCCGCCGCTGCGCGCCGCCACGACCGGCACGCCGGTCGCCATGCCCTCACCGACCGTGAGCGGGCACGGGTCAGGCCAGCGCGACGGGACCACCAGGACGTCCGCCCGTCGCAGGAGCGCGGGAAGGTGCTCCCGGTCGACGAACGGCTCGAACAGCACGCGGCTCCCGGAGCGTCCCGCCAGCTCGCGGAGTCTGCGCTCATACGGCGAGAGGTCCGCCCGGGAGTCGAATCCGTGACTGCCGACGATCACGTATTCCAGGTCGGCCCGGCCGAGGAGGCCCGCGGCCTCCAGCAGGATGTCCGCTCCCTTCTCCGGGATCGCCCTGCCCAGGAACATGATCCGCAACGGACCGGGCGCCCTCCCCTCCCTCGGGGTGAACTGCGCGGTGTCGACCCCGTTGAGCACCGTGCGCACCCGCTCGTGCAGGGAGCGTGGCAGGTGCTCGCGCAGCTGCCCGGCGAGCGCGTCGCTGACGCTGACGATCAGGGCCGCGTCGCCGAGGGCGCGCGACGCCTCGGCGCGGGAGTAGCTGCGGAGCACGTCGTTGTGCGCGTACAGGACGGGCACGTGGCCCTGATCGCGGAGCAGCCACGGGAGAATCGGGGCGTTGTGGGCCAGGACGATCCCGTCGGGACGGCCTCGCAGGCTCTCCGCGGCCGGCCGGAAGTAGGCCGCCGAGCCCCTGCGGGGCATCCCGACTCGCGCCAGGGCGGCGTCCACGAGCCGGGCACGCGGGCCGGGGCCGGGCACCCCGGCGTACTCGATGGGGTCGGCCGAGAGGTAGCGGGGCCGGTAGGTGTCTGCCTGCAGCACCACACGCTGCGGCAGGCGGCCCAGATCGCCCGCGACGGCGGCTCCGGTGGCCAGCCCGTTCACCACGGTGGGCACCGCCGAGCCGGTGCGCGGCGAGAAGTGGTCCCCGGGGGTGATCACATGGTAGATCGGCACGACGTGCCCGTCGCCGTCCTCTGCCGCCATGCGCCCATCGTAGGCGCCCGTCGTGCGGCGGCTCAGCCTGCCGCCTCGTTCCAGATCGCGGCATGCTCGGCGGCGCAACGGTCCCAGGTGAACTCGGCCGCGCGCAGCCGGCCACGACGGCGCAGATCGGCCCGGTCCACGTCGCCGTCGAGCACCGCCGCGATCCCCTCGGCGATGCCTGCGCCGGTCGGCGGGACCAGGACCGCCGCTCCTCCCGCGACCTCGGGAAGGGAGCTGGTCTGCGCGGCCACGACGAGCGTGCCCGCGGCCATCGCCTCCAGCACCGGCAGCCCGAAGCCCTCGTGCAGTGACGGCACGATCACCGCCTCCGCGCCGGCGACGAGTCCGGGCACGAGGGTGTCATCGACCCGTCCCAGCATCGCCACCCGCGGCAGGCCGCGGAACAGGTCGGTCCGGCGGGGGTGCTGCGGTCCTGACAGCGCGAGGCTGACGTCGGGGTGCCGGTCGGCCAGTCTGCGCCAGGCGTCGGCGAGCGCCACCAGGTTCTTGCGCTCGCTCGCACCCCCGGCGTGCAGCAGGTATCTGCCGGCGATCCCGAGCTCCGAGAGTGCTCGGCGCCCCAACGGCGCCGGACCGCGGAACCGGTCGTCGACGCCCAGGTGCACCACCCGCGTGTTGTCCAGGCCGAACATCTCCACGGCATCCGCCGCCGTCGCCTCCGAGACGCACACGACGGCGACGGCGGCGCGCAGCTCCGCGCCGGCGCCGGCCACCGGCGTGCCCTCGTCGGGGAAGCGCCACGCCACGACGTCGTGCAGCGTCACGACCTCGTGCGGCGCGGGCGGCAGCGTCAGGTCCATGCGGTGCACCAGCGCGGACCTCGGGTACAGCAGGCGACCCAGCGCACCGCGGATGCCGGCACCGCCGCGCTGCGTCAATCCCACCGGGATCCGCCGGTTGCCCGCGAGAGCGGATCGCAACGACCGTGCGACGACGTGCTCGACCCTCCAGGCCACGCCGGTCGCGGCCAGTGCGGCCGCCGCCCGGGAGGACACCTCGCGCTCATACACCTGGGCGCCCATCGGCGCGGCGCTGGCCATGGTCGCGATCGCGAGCCTGTTCATGCCTCCCCTTGCCCTAGGGCGATAAGCCGCGCCAGTCTAGCCCGCCGCCCCGGTCGCGTTCTGCGACCGGCACTCGCCCGGATAGTCTGATCGCGTGGGGCTCAGCGATTTCGCCGTCAAGGCCGAGAACATCGGCAAGACATACCGCCTCGGCGTCAGCAACGCCAGTCATTCCACGCTGGCTGAGGCGGTGCTGTCGCGCCTGCGCCCCCACCGCGCCTCGCAGGAGTTCACGCGGTTCGACGCCCTCGACGACATCAGCTTCGAGATCCCCGCCGGCGAGGCGCTCGGCATCGTGGGACGCAACGGCGCGGGCAAGTCGACGCTTCTGAAGATCCTCACCCGGGTGACGGCGCCCACCCGCGGTCGCATCGAGTTCCGGGGGCGCATGGGCAGCCTGCTCGAGGTCGGGACCGGGTTCCATCCCGAGCTCACCGGCCGCGAGAACATCTTCCTGAACGGCGCCCTGCTCGGCATGACGCGGGCGGAGATCCTCCGGCAGTTCGACGCGATCGTCGACTTCTCGGGCATGGAGCGCTTCCTGGACACCCCGGTCAAGCGGTACTCCTCCGGAATGTACGTCCGTCTCGCCTTCTCGGTGGCGGCGCACCTGGAGACGGAGATCCTCGCGATCGACGAGGTGCTTGCGGTAGGTGACGCCGACTTCCAGCGTCGTTCCCTGGACAAGATGCGGCAGGCGGCCCAGGAGGGGCGCACCGTCCTCTATGTCAGTCACATGCTGCAGACGGTGAAGACGCTGTGCACGTCGGCGATCCTGCTGGAACGCGGCCGCCTGACCCACCACGGCTCGGTGGACTCCACGTTGCAGGCGTACACCGCGAGCTTCGACCGGTACGCGCAGGACCAGGCGGACCCGGCGAACCGCCAGGGCTCGGGTGGTGTGCGCTTCGACCGGGTGTGGATGGACGACGACCACGTGTCCTCTGGCGACGCGATCGTCGTGCACTTCGACGCGCCCGCGGCGACCACCGGGCTGGACGTGAGCGACTACTGGGTCTCCGTGCACATCCTCGACGATCAGGGCACCATCATCGTGCAGTGCGACTCCAGGCTGAACGGACTGACGTTCAGTTCCCGCGAGCGGCACACCGGGAGCCTGGAGATCAAGAACCTCTGGCTCAAGCCGGGAACGTACTCGGTGGACGCCTTCGCGGTCCAGGCCACGAACCTGCTCGACGTGTGGGACGCCGCGTGGCGGTTCGAGGTCATGCCTGACCTGAGGTACTCCTCGAGCGCGACGACCGATGCCACCTCGGCCGGGGTCGTCCTCTCCGACTTCCGGTACGAGGTGGAGTGAGTCAGATGAAGACGATGGTCATCGAGCCGCCGAGGCGGCTCAACCTGCCCCGCTGGTCCGACCTGTGGCAGGCGCGCGAGGTCGTGGTGCGTCTCGCGCAGCGCGACATCATCGTGCGCTACCGGCAGACCGTGCTCGGGGTGGCGTGGGTGATCATCCAGCCGGTGCTGTCGGCAGGCGTGTTCTCGCTCGTGTTCGGCACCGTCGCCGGGCTCTCCAGCGACGGGCTGCCCTACTTCCTGTTCTCCCTCGCCGGCATGCTGCCGTGGAACCTCTTCAACGGGGCGCTCACCCGCTCATCGACCTCGCTGCTGTCCAACCAGGCGCTGGTGTCCAAGGTGTTCTTCCCGCGGATACTGGTGCCGCTGTCGACCGTGGCCAGCGTGCTGCTCGACTTCGTCGTCGGGCTCGCCGTCGCCGTCGTCCTGCTCTTCGTCTACGGCGTGAACCCCGGCCTGCCCGTTCTGCTGATACCGGTGTGGATCGTGCTGATCGCGCTTCTGGGCGAGGGCATCGGAATGGCCACGGCGGCCATGATGGTCAGGTACAGGGACGTCGGATACGTCCTGCCCTGGCTGCTGCAGATCCTGCTCTACGCGAGCCCCGTCGCCTATGCCCTGTCGTCCGTTCCGGAGCGGCTTCGATGGGTCTTCGAGATCAACCCGATCACCTGGTTCCTCGAGGCGTTCCGCTGGTCGCTGGTCGGGTCGACGCCGCCCGCGCCATGGCAGATCGTCGGACTGGCCGTCATCGCCGTGCTGGTCTTCTTCCTCGGCCTGCTCTACTTCCAGAGCCACGAGCGGGAGTTCGCCGACATCATCTGACCGGGACCGGTCCGCAGACCTGTCGCAGCGAACTCATCAGGTCCTATCCTGGGAATCCTCAGGTCTCCATGGATCGCGACGCCCGGCAGCCCCGCGTCGGACGGAGGCGAGCCCACGAGGGGAACGACATGGCGTCGACGACCGAGACCTCCCACGACACCGGGGTCCGGGGCACCGACTCCTTCGTGCACGCCGTGGCCGAGATGGTGCTCCGACACGGGGACGAGGTCGCGGTGGCGGATGCGACCGGCCGGCTGACGTACCGCGAGCTCGACGTGTGGTCGGACGTCGTCGCGGCTGCCGTCGTCGCGGCGCTCGGCCCCGGCGACGAGCCGGTGCTGGTGCTCTGCGGCCACGACGTGGCGGCCGTCGCCGCCTTCCTCGCCGTCGCCAAGTGCGCACGCCCTGTCGTGATGCTGGACAGCACGACACCGGTCGGCCGCATGCGGAGCATCGCCGAGGGCGCGGCCCCCGCCGCCGTGCTCCACGCGCCGCACCTGCGGCAGCAGGCGGAGCTCATCGGCCCGGATGCCGGCATCCCGATCCCGCTGCCCGAGCGCCCCGCGGCCGGCGCCGGCCGCCTCGAGCCGACGCGGGCCACGGGCGACACCGTCCTGTCGATCGTGTTCACCTCGGGCTCCACGGGCAGGCCGAAGGGTGTCACGATCGGTTCCGCGTCGTTCCTCGCCGCGCTCGGCGCCGCGCCGATCGCGGGTGGGAACGACCAGCGCGTGCTGTGCCCGGTGCCCCTCGGCTTCGTCTTCGGACTGGGCCTGCTGGTGCGGGCGCTCGCGTTCGGCAGTCAGCTGCATCTGCACGATCCCCGCGTGCTCGGCATCGACGCCCTGGCCCGCCGCCTCGATGACGACCGCATCACCGAGCTCGGGGCGACGCCGTTCATCGTCCGCGGCATCGCGCGTGCCGCCGCGGACGGTCATGTCTTCGGCTCCCTGCGCCGCGTGCTGCTCGGCGGCGAGACGGTCCTTACCCGCGACGTGGCGGCGGTCCGCTCGTTCACGCCCGAGAGCTGCGTGATCGCCAACTCGCTCGGCAGCTCCGAGGCGTGGACGATCTCGAGCCTCGTCATGGACCGCGACTTCGTGCTTCCGGATCAGGACTTCCTGCCGGTCGGCGCCCCCGGGCCCGGCCGGCAGGTCGTGCTCGTCGACGAGTCGGGCGAGGCGATCGTCGAGCCGTTGAAGGTGGGGGTCATCCACGTCGTCGCCGAGCACATGTCCGGCGGCTACTGGCGCGATCCCTCCTCGACGGCCAGGCGATTCAGCACGCTCGAGGACGGCCGACGCTCGTACGACACGGGTGACCTGGGGCGGTGGAACGAGGACGGGCAGCTCGAATACCGAGGCCGTGTCGACACCATGGTGAAGGTGCGCGGCTACCTGGTGGAACCCGCCGAGATCGAATCGCACATCCGCGCCGGGGGCGAGGTGGACGACGTGGTGGTCGTCGGAAGGACCACCACGACGAGGGACGGCACGACGATGCTCGTCGCGTATGTGGTGCCGACGCCGGGCAGGTGGGTCTCGGGCGCCGCGCTCCGCCGACGCCTGATCGCCGAGCTGCCCGGCTACATGGTTCCCGCGCAGGTGGTCGAGCTGACCGAGCTGCCGCGCACCCCCAACGGGAAGATCGAACGTCTCCGCCTGCCCGAGCCGCCTCCGCCCGCCGACCCGCCCATGGTGCGCAAGTACGAATACGAGGAGGCGATCGCCGACGTGGCGGCTGCGACGCTCGGACTCGAGGCCGTCGGCGTCGACGACGACCTCTTCGAGCTCGGGCTCGACTCGCTCGCGGTGGAAGAGATGGTCGCGATCCTCCAGGACCAGCTCGACCTGCAGATCACCTCCGCCACGATCATGCAGAACCCGAGCGCCGCTCAGCTGGCACGCCTGCCGCACGGCGACGCCGGGCACCTGATCGACGGCATCATGACCACCATTGCGCCCGGCACCGGCCTCCCGATCTTCGCCATCAGCGGGGCGGGCGGGCTCGCCCTGCAGCTGCGGGAGCTCGCGCAACGGCTTCGCACGCCCCGCCCCGTCTACGGGATCCAGGCGCGCGGCCTGGAGGGCAGCGAGCTCCCCGACACGACGATCGGCCGGATGTCCCGCCGCTACCTGCGCACCATACGCCGGACACAGCCGGCCGGTCCCTACGCCCTGCTGGGCCACTCGCTCGGTGCGCTGATCGCCCTCGACGTGGCCCGCCGACTGCTCGAGGCCGGCGAGTGCGTCGCCTATCTCGGTCTGCTCGACCCGCCCGATGCGCGGACCGTCGCACGCTCCGCCTCGCTGTCAGCGCTTCTGACGCCCCGCTCCGACGATGTCGGCGACGGCTCCGCTCTCGCGCGACTGCGACACGAGCTCGCATCCCGCCACCCGCTCGTCACCCGCTCGTTCTGGCGCAGGTCGCGCGAGGACGGCCGATTCCGCGCGTGGTTCGAGGTGGGCGGGTCGGCGGCCCGCCGCTACCGGCTCCGGCATCCGCTCGCCCTCGACAACGCGTACGCCTACCTGGCGGAGGGCACGCCCGACACGGCGGCCGGTGGCTGGTTCACCCGAGCGGCGACTATCGTCCGCGTCCCCGGCGACCACCTGTCGATGCTGCGACGTCCCCACGTGACGGAGCTGGCCGAGGAGGTCTCCAGGCACCTGGAGGCCGGCTGAGGTCACGGACCCGGGGCCCTGACCGATCGGCATCCGGATCGCGGCTCGGCTAGCCTGGGTCACGGCGGGAGGTCCTTGTCATGGCGCGCGTTCTCTGGGTCAGCACGGAGACTCCGTCGCGCGACGGCCAGGGCGGCCAACGCCGGCAGTTCCACCAGATCAAGGCGCTCGTGGCGCGCGGCCACGCCGTCACCGTGCTCGTGCCCACGACGGGGCAGAGCGATGCGAGCATCCGCACCGTCGTGCCGGTGATCCGCCCTCGCGTGACGGTGTTCGGCCGCCCGCGGCGGCGGCTCGTGCTGCGCGCACGGCGGACGATCGGCGAACCGCGCTGGGACGCCGTCGTGGTCTCGCACCACGAGTCGTCCTGGCTGCTGCCGGAGTCCCTCGACACGCCCGTGCTGCTGGACATGCACAACGTCATGAGCCATTGGCACGCGGTGGGCGGCCGGTCGGACGCCGCAGAGGAGGAGCGCGTCACGGAGAGCAGGGCCGTGCGGTCGGCCGACGGCGTCATGACCTGTTCGGATGTCGAGACCCGACGCCTCCTCGGGGTGCACCCGGAGGCGGCTGGCAAGGCCTTCACCGCCCCGCTCGGCGTCGACCCCGATGAGTGGCCGGATCGCGGATTTTCTCGCGACGAGCCCAGAGTCGCGCTGTTCGGGAGCTGGTCGTGGCATCCGAACCGGGTCGGGCTGGAGTGGTTCGCCGCCCGGGTCTGGCCGCTGGTGGAGCGCAGGCTGCCCGGCGCCGTCGCACTCGTGGCGGGAACCGGGGTCGACGACACCTCGACGTGGCCGCCGAGCATGCGCTTCGTCGGACGGGTCGAGGACCTGGCCGGGTTCACGGCGTCGGCCGCCGTCGTCGCGGTGCCCGTCAGGGACGGCGTTGGTGCGTCGGTCAAGTTCGCCGAGGCCCTGGCGACGGGAGCCGCGGTGATCGCGACGCCCGACGGTGCCAACGCCTTCGACGAGCCGCCCGCGTTCGTCTCCGACGAGGCCGGGACCTGGGCCGACTGGATCGTGGCGCGACTGCGGCGGCGGGGCCGCGAGCCCGCGCCGTCACCGTCGAGGGCGATCGCTCTGTCTACCATGACGTGGGACGCCGCGGCCGCGCCCATCGACGAGTGGCTGCGCTCGCACGCACGACGCCCTCCCGTCTCCGTCGAGCCGATGGCGTCGTGACCCCCGCCAGCAGCGAGCGGCCCCCGGATCGCGGGCGGGAGGATCCCCGCGTGTCGCTGATCGTGTGCACCACCGGGGCGCCCGACCGGATGACGGAGCTGACACGCCGGCTCTCCGCCGTGCTCGACGCCTCCCCCGACGTCGAGGTCCTGGTGATCGACAACTCCGCCGCAGGCGGTCTGACCCTCGCCGATCCGCGCATCCGCGTGGAACGCTGCGCGCTACCCGGGCTCTCCCGCGCTCGAACGGCGGCATGCGCGCTGGCACGCGCAGATGCGCTCGTGTTCACCGACGACGACGTCGACTTCGGCGCCGACTGGCCGGTCAGGATGGCCGCGCCCCTGCTCGAGGGGCGATACGACGCCACGGCCGCGCCGGTGCGCCTCGGGCCGGAGTTCGACCGGCTGCGCTCGCCCCTGGCTCGGGAGTGGCTCGCGGAGGCCAATCTCCGTGACGAGGCACGGATCGTCGGAGCCGGGATGGGCCTCCACCGCCGCACCCTCGCCCTCGGCCTCTGGGACGAGCGGATCGGCGCGGGCTGGCCCGACTTCGCCTTCGGCGAGGAGTCCCTGTTCGAGGAGATGATCCGCGAGCGCGGTGCCCGGGTGGGGCTCGTCCCGGACGCGGAGGTCGTTCACCATCCCGACCCCGCGCGCGCCTCGAACGAGCACTTCCTGCGGATCGCCCGCCAGAAGGGGCTCTCCGGGGCGTACATCGGATACCACTGGTGGGGGGAGTCGCTGAGGATGCCGCGGCTGCGGGAGTGGCGACGCCGGCTGCGCCTGGCCTGGCACCGCACGAGGCGGCACGGCCGTCGCGAGCTCGACGAGGACGAGCTGCGGCTCGTGGAGTCGATCGGGGTGGCCGCCGGACACGCGATGCTGCGGGGCGAGCGACGGCTGTACCTGCCGCGACCGCAGCACGGGCGAGACGCCCCGGCCCGGATGACCCACGGAAACACCTGAGAACCCCGAGACGCCGCTGTGACATCCTCATCTTCTCCCGCATACTGGGACCACGCCGCCGCGCCGCAGAGTCATCTGAGCAGCCGGCACCCGACCGGCGGCCACGAGGAAGTCCGATGCGCCCGCGACGCTGGTGGGGAACGCTGGCCGCCGTCACGGCGGCCGCCCTCGTCGTCGGCGTGAGCTGGGTCGCGATCGGGACCACCCGTGACGGCCGTGCCGCGACGGATGCCGCCTCCGGTGCTGGTGCGAGGGGCTCAACGGTCGCCGCGTCCGCCTCGACCGCGGTCTGCGGCTTCGACGGCCCGCTCGTGAGCAAGATCACCGCCGACCGGCCCGCGAACGCGAGCGCACCCCGGCTCACCTCGTGGAAGATCGGCGGCAAGGGCGCACTCGGGGGCCTGGCCGTCGCCGGCGACACGGTGGTGGTGGATCGCGACCTCGATGACGGGACCTCGGAGTTCCTCCGGTTCTCCGCCACCGGCAAGGCCATGGGGCGCATCGCCGTCCCAATCAAGCACGAGGGCCGGTGGGCTCTCGCCGGGGACGGTTCCCTGTTCGTCGTCGACTCGTACCACGGCTCGACGCGGCGGATCGTGCACCTCGCCGCAGACGGGTCCCGCCTCGGATCGTTCCAGGTTCCGAAGAGCCGCGAGAGCACCGGACACCCGCTCGACCTCCAGAACATCGTGTGGGTCCCGCGCTATCAGGGCGACGCGGCGCTGCTGATCGGAGAAGGCGAGCACACGGTGCACGTCATGCGACCCTCCGGTCAGGACCTCGGCGTCCTGACCGGGGTGCCCGAGGAGATCGAGGACAGTCTCGGCGGCGGACTCGTCGCCGGTCTTTCGACCTCGGGCGGGTCGAGGCCCGTGACCACGCTGGAGGCAATCGACCTCGACACGCGCGCCGTGCGCCTGCATGCCGTCTATCCCGCCGACGGCGGGGACGGCGACGCGGCCTCCGCGTTCCTGCCGTCGACCCCGTCGCCGCACCAGCTCGGCTCGGTCGTGCCAGGGCCCGGGGGCGACGGATTCCTTCTCAGCACCGCATACGGCGTGCAGTGGGTCGACGCGCTCGGCGTGCGCAAAGGGGTCTGGCTGGCGGGACAGGACGGCTTCTCGCCCGCGACGCCGTCGTCGATGGTCGAGGCCGGCGGCCGCTACTGGCTGCTCGTGAAGTCCGGCGACGGCGCCGTCGAAAGCGTAGCGACCCTCACCTCGGCCCAGATGACGGCCCGTCTCGCGGCGCCCATCTCACCGACGGCCGACATCGAGCCCGACCTGGCGCAGCTGGGTCTGGGGATCGGCGCCGTCACCCACGAGCCGTTCAACCAGTTCGACGCCGGCCGGACGCCCGCCGTCTACCTGCGCACGGAGAAGGGCTGGGGCGAGCTGCCGGGCGCGCAACGGCCCAGCATCGAGGCGCGCTACACCGTGACAGGCGATCCGACGCTGGCGGATCGCACCGACTCGGGATTCACGAGCGTCGCCATCCCCTGGGGAGGAGGGGAGACCGCGTTGCAGCTGCCGACAACGCGCCCGGGGCCCTACGAGGTGAGCCTGGAGCTCGTCGACGCCTCGTCGGGCTCCGTGCTGTCGGGGTCGTGCCTGCACTATTCCGTCGGCGCCCCTGGCTCCGCGCTCGGTCTCGGAGCCCTCGCTCCGGGCGACGACTGGGGAGGCCCAGCACCGTTGCGTGGCGTTCAGCTCGCGGCGCGGCTCGGCATCGGCAGCGATCGCGTGCAGCTCGACTTCGGCAGCCTGGTGCCCCACCCGACGTCGACGCCGAGCGCGGCGGCCATCACGTGGGGGGCGCTGCCTGGCGCGAACCTCTCCGACGACCCCGATGCGGATCCGTTCCACGACCTCCGGGCTGCCGGCGCCTACGCGGCCGACCACGGGGTCAGGCTGATCGTGCAGGTCGGCAGCGGGGGCGACGCCGAGAAGGATGCCGTCTCCTCCGGAACCTGGGCGGGCTGGGTGAGGCTCATCGTCGCCGAGTTCGCCCGCCAGGCGCCCGCGATCACCTCGTGGGAGGCCTTCAACGAGCCGAACAACGCCTACGCCTCCGCCGACGAGTACTGGAAGAAGGTCGAGATCCCCTTCGCGGACGCCGCGCACGCGGTCCGCGCCGACTCCTTCGTGATCGCCGGCAACACGCTCGGATTCGAGACGTCATGGTGGAGGAAGGCGGCGTCTGACGGCGTTTGCTCCCGCGTCGACGCCATCGGCGTGCACCCGTACACCGGCTGGAACAGATCGTGGGAGGAGGAGGGCTTCCAGGACAAGGGGGCGGGGTTCCACGCCCTGGCCGAGGCCCTCGGGTCCTCGTGCGCCGGACTCCCGCTCTGGGACACCGAATCGGGATGGACCACGGACAGCGCCACCGCGTACTGGGACCAGGGATCCGACGTGGCCCGCAAGCTGCTCTGGTATCGGCTCGACGGGATCGCCGGCTGGACGTACTTCTTCAGCGAGGGCGGCTGGGGCGAGAACGACTCCAGCTGGTCGCTCATCCAGTACCGGTCGTATGTGAAGCCCGGGGCGCTGTCGTACGCGACCGTCTCCCGGATGCTGGCGGGCCGCGGCCGGCCCCAGACGGTGAGCACCGGCATCCCGTTCACCCACGCCATGCGCGTGCCGGGCGACGACACGATGCTGGTCGCCTGGACCGACGAGGCGCGGCTGTCCGCGCTGCTGACCACCGACGCCGCCTCCGTCAGCGTCACCGACGAATACGATGCGACGAGCGCCGTGTCGCTCTCCGGCGGCAGCGCCCGGGTCACCCTCACCGCGACCCCGCAGTTCTTCCGGGCGGTCCCCGGGAGCAAGCTGGGCGTCTCCGCCCCGGAGAGGTACGGCCCGGATCTGCTGGCCGGGCAGAAGGTCAGCGCTTCGTCCACGCACAAGGGCTCGCACCCGCAGACCATCACGTTGGGCACGGCCGACCCGTATCGTCCGTGGCGCTCCGGGTCTCTGCGTGGCGGGATCGACCCGCATCCGACCGTCACCATTCCGCTGTCGTCGACGAGGAGGATCGACCGGGTCGCCGTCTCCACCGGGAACATCGCGTGCTGCGAGGCGGGCCTGCGCTCGTACACGGTCTCCGTGCAGGCGCCGGACGGATCCTGGCGGGTCGTGGCCCGCCCGAAGGACCAGTTCTGGGAGCGCACCGTGGTGTTCCGCTTCGATCCGATCGAGGCGAGGGCCGTGCGCGTGCGCGCCGAGTGGACGAGCATCCGCGGCGTCAGAATGCTCGACATGAACTACACCGGCTTCGCCGGAGGTCTGCCGCCGCCCTTCATGGGCCTGCAGACCGCGACCGACTACGTGATGTCACTGTCCGCCGTGTCGGCCTGGGCGCCCGCGACCTCGCCGTAGACGGACTCGTAGGCGGCGACGGTCCGGTCCCACGTGAACTCGCGCACCCGGCGTGCGCCCGCCGCGCCGATCGAGCTCGCACGGCCCGGGTCCTCCGTCAGGTCGCGGAGGGCGGACGCCAGGGCGTCCACGTCTTCGGGATCCACCAGGATGCCGTCCACACCGTCCTCGACGAACTCCGGCGGTCCCCCGCGCGTCGTGGCGATGAGCGCGGACCCGGCCCGCCACACCTCGAGCGCCGCGATGCCGAACGGCTCGGAACGGCTCGGGACCACGCCGATGAACGCGCCCCGGCGCACGCCTCCCACGCCGGCCCGGTCGAGCCAGCCCGGCAGCACGACCCGGTCCCCCACGCCCAGCCGGTCCGCCTGCTCGCGCAATGCACTCAGCTGCGGGCCCCCGCCCCCGATCACCAGGCGCACGTCCTCCGGCAGCGCGGCCCGCGCGAACGCCTCGACGAGCAGGTCGAAGCCCTTCAGCCTCTGCACGCGGCCGACCGCCGCGACGTAGCGACCGCCGACGCCCGGCGGCGGGGCGCCGATCGGCTCGTCGAGATCGATGCCGTTGACGACGACGCGTCCCCGCCCGGCGGCGAGGCCGAACCGCGCGACCAGATCGTCGAGCACGACCTGCGAGCATCCGGTCACCGCCGCCGCCTGTGCGAGACCCCTGATCAGGCTGCGGATCGCGAAGCGCGAGCGTGAGAACAGGCCATCGTCGTCCGCGAGGGTCTCGCCGTGGGCGGTGACGACGAGCGGCGTGCGGGTGTGCGCCGCGAGCACGCGCGCGTATGTGCCGTTGGGTCCGAAGCAGTGCACATGGATCACATCGGGGCGGTGCGCGCGGAACGCCCTCCGCCAGAGCAGCGCGGCGCGCGGCATCCGCACCGCGAGCCCGGGCATGGCCCGCACGGTGCGGGTCGGCAGCGGAGCCGGCAGGTCCCAGACCTCGATGCCGTCGACGTCGCGGACGCCGAAGCGTCCCTCGCGGTCGATCGTCCAGACGACGACGTCGTGTCCGCGGCGGCGGAGGATCCCCGCGACGTTGCGCACGTGCTCCTCGACACCGCCGACGTACGGGGCGTAGGAGCTCGTCGCCAGCGCGATCCTCACGCGTGCAACGCTAGCGCCTCGGCGAGCGCCGGCATCCGCGGCGCCTAGAGTTGAGGCGCAACGAGCGAAGGGGGACGGATGCCACGGCCGCGGGTTCTCGTGCTCGACCACACCGCGCAGGAGGGCGGCGGTGAGCTCGCACTGCTCCGACTCGCCGAGGCGTTGCGGGCGCGCGGGGCGGCGGACGTCATGGTGCTCCTCTTCGCCGACGGGCCGATGAGGCGCAGGCTCTCCTCGGCCGGGTTCCCGGTCGCGGTGCTCCGCCTGGACGAGCGGATCGCGACGGCGTCGCGCCATCGGGTCCTCGCAGGTGCCGCACGGTCCGTGACGGGGGCGCTGGGGTTCGTGCCGCGACTGGCGCGGGGCATCCGCGGATCGGGCGCCGACCTCGTCGTCGCGAACTCGCTCAAGTCGGCGGTGTTCGCGTGCGTCGCCGCCCCTCTGGCGGGACGGCGCTGGATCTGGCACCTGCACGACCGACTGGCGAGCGACTACCTGCCGGCGCCGCTCGTCGCGGCGATGCGCCTGCTCGCCGTGCTGGGGCCGCGTGGCATCGTCGCCAACTCCCGGGCCACGCGGGACACGCTCCCGGCCCGCGCCAGGCGCACGGCGGTCGTCGCGTATCCGGGGCTGCCCGACGAGGCGTTCGCCGGCCGACCGCGGGTCCCCTCCGACACGGTCGTGGGAATCGTCGGCCGCGTCAGCCCGACCAAGGGCCAGCGCGAATTCATCCAGGCGGCCGCGTTGGTCGCCGATCGACGCCCCGATGCGCGCTTCCTGATCGTCGGGGGCGCGCTGTTCGGCGAGGGCGACTACGAGTCCGAGCTGCGCCGGCTCGCCGGCTCCCTCGGCGTCGGCGATCGCGTGGAGTTCACCGGATGGACTTCCCAGGTCGCGACCCTGCTTCGACGCCTCACGATCCTGGTGCACGCCTCCCCCGTTCCCGAGCCCTTCGGCCAGGTGATCGTCGAGGCGATGGCGGCGGGCGTCCCGGTCATCGCCACGGCGGCGGGCGGCGTGGCCGAGATACTCGATCCCGGCACGACGCGGGTCACCGCCGGCTGGCGCGCCACGGCCACGGGGGTGCTGGTGCGGCCCGGCGACCCCGCCGCGCTGGCGCAGGCGATCGTCTCGACCCTGGAGGAGCCCGGCGAGGCGGCGACCCGCGCGATCGCCGCGCGCGCCGACGCGCGCCGGCGTTTCACGATCGACCGCACTGCGCATGTCGTCTCGGACGCCTGGAACGAGGCGCTCCCGCCGCGGCGACGGGTCCGGTAGCCTGTGACCGCCCGCAACGGCGGGACGAGGAAGCGAGACGAGGACCCGCCATGAGGATCATCCAGACTGACGTCGAGGGCCTCGTCGTCCTCGAGCCCACGCCGCATCGCGACGAGCGCGGCTACTTCACGCGCACGCTGGATGTCGCCGTCCTGGCCGATGCGGGCATCGACCCGTCGAGCTTCAAGCAGGAGAACCAGTCCCGCTCGTACCAGGGCGTCGTGCGGGGCCTGCACGGCCGGACGAACAAGGGCGAGGCGAAGCTCGTGCGCTGCGCCCACGGCGCCGTGCTCGACGTGGCGATCGACGCCCGGCCCGGATCGGCCACCTTCGGCGAGGTCCGCACGTTCCTGCTCGACGATCAGGTGCACCGGCAGGTGTACATCCCACGCGGCTTCCTGCACGGCTATCAGGCGCTCACCTCCGTCACCGACTTCTGCTATCGCATCGACGACTTCTACGGCCCCGACGAGGACATCACGATCGCGTTCGACGACCCCGATCTCGCGGTCGTCTGGCCGGCGCCGATCACGATCGTCAGCGAACGGGACCGCAACGGCATCTCGTGGCGGGAGTACAAGGCGTCCGTCGGACTCGCCTGAGACAGCACGTGGGGCGGCCGGCGTAGCGCTCGGCGCGGCGATCCTCGTCTCGACGGCCTTGTGCGCGGCCACCGGCTCCCGCCGAATCCAGTTGGCCGCGACACCGCTCGCGGACAGGAGGGACGGAAGGCGTTCGACAGGGGCACCTCGGCGGGGAGCCCGGTCGAGCTCGTCGTTGCGGGTCCCGGCACCGGATTCGTTCGGTGACTCTCTACGATCTGAAGCGTGGCGAGAAAGCAGCGGGCGGCCCTGAGGTCCTGGACAGAGGGAGATTCGGCGATGTGGCACACCATCGCCGCCGTAGACGCGATCTCGCGTCGCGAGGTGCCGGGCTTGCGGGCACCGACGGCGTTCGCTCTGTGGCCGGGCGAGGTCTCCTTCGCCAGCGCGTCGGTCGTCGTCGAGTCGATGCGAGCGGCGGGCGACGGCTCGTACGTGCACTCGAGCACGGTCGCCTTCGGCACGGGGGGACTGGGGCTCGCGGTGCTGGCCGGCTCGCTCGCCGGCAGCGCAATCGGCAACGCGAGCCGGCGCGCCCAGGCCGCGGCTGCCGCGCAGGTCACCTGGCGGCACCAGCTGAGCGGGGCCATCACGGTCACGAACCTCGGCTTCTACCTGCAGGACCACACGGGCCTGTTCCGGTGGAACTGGGAATCGATCGATCTGATGCAGGTGACCGACTTCAATGTCATCGTCATGCAAGGCAGAAGCGAGCACGGCCCGGTCACCTGGCGGCTGACCGCACACTGGTCGGAGCTGATCTTCGTGCTGTGGGCCCTCAACCGGCATCCGCAGCATCCCCAGCTGGCCAACTGGGCCTGGGTGCCCGCGAATTGGCCGGAGTGGGCCGCGGAGCAAGGGCACCCGACGCCCGTCACCAGGCAGGTCACACGCTAGCGCGCCTCGTCGCCAGGCGGAGTACCCGGGGCGGCCAGCGGGGTGACGGGGGCCGCCGCGGATGCGCCTCGTCCTCGAGCCCGGCTGCCGCGACGGCGCGAGCCTCGACGAGGTCTACGGGGACCGCTCAGAGCTGCTCGGGCTCGACCTCGGTCGGCACCGGGTCGACGACGACCCATCTGCCGCCGTTCTGCTCGATTCCCTGCATCGCCCTGCGCACCTCGGGCAGGAGATCGGAGATGAACAGCAGCACCCGGTCCGGGCGAGCCGCCACCAGGTCGTCGGGCGAGACGATCGGGATGCGTGTGCCCGGCATCGTGCGGCCGTGCTTCGCGCTCGACGCGTCGGCGATCACCGCCACATCCTCCGGCGTGACGCGCGCCGACGTGAGCAGCGCGGCGGTGCGGGATGCTGCGCCGTAGCCCGCGACCTTCAGTCCGGCGTCCTTGGCGGCGTCGAGATAGGCCCTGATGGCCGCGACCGAGCTCACCAGCGCACTGTGCAGGGACTCCGTGATCCGCTCGGGGTCCAGAACGCCCAACGCGGTCTCCTCATCGATCAGCGCCGTGACCGAGTCGGCCCTGGTCGAGCCCCATCTGCCGCCCTTCTTGGCGAAGGCGAGCATCGTGGTGCCGTTGTTGTAGAGCGGGTACGACCAGGCTCCGATCGCGACCAGGTCGATCTCCTCGGCCATGCCCACCAGGGCAGGGGTCGTGTAGTAGGCGAAGTGACCGTTCTTGAGCGCGTTCCACATCCCCTCGCGCACGATCGCGGACGCGTTGTGGATCATGAGGAGGATGACCCCGTCGTCGGCGAGGTGGGCACGTCGCTCGAGGAACGCCGCCCGCTGGTCGGCCGCGTGCATCATGCCGTGCACGTCCACGATCAGCTCGGCCTCGCCGTCGGTCACCTCGATCAGGCCGAACGGCTCGAGCTGCCGGTGCCAGGACCCCCCGTGCGGGCTCGGGTAGTGGAGCACGCGGGATCCGGGCACGATGAGGCCCGATGCGGCCGCGTCGGCGACGCAGAGCTCCGCCTGGCGCACCAGGGCGGCAGGCTCCACGCCCATGACCTCCTCGGGAGTGGTGGGGTCGTCTTCGAGCTGGAGCAGGCCGCTGACCGGGCTGAAGACCATGCGCAGCGGATAGCGCGGGTCCGGTGTCGGATCCGTGGGCCTGGGGAAGAGATCGGATGCCGGCTGCTCCCCCAGATCGAGCACGACGACGCCGCCAGGCGCCCCCGACCAACGATCGCGCCACTTTTCGATGGGTGCCGAGCCTGTACCGGTCATTGCTCTTCCTTACTGCGTGCGTGTCTGCGCGCGTGAGAGATATCGGTCGATCTGATCCGCGGTGACGGCCGCCGGCGACTCCCCGGCGCGGACGCGCCGCTCCCAGTCGACGGTGTACCCGATGGCCTCCCGCACCCGCAGCGCGGGACGCCACCCCAGCTCGGAACGCGACCTGGCCGAGTCCACCATCAGGAGGCCCGCCTCGTGCGGGCCCCCGTCGTCCTCGTCGGTCCACGAGGCGCCCTCGCCCCAGAGCCGCGCCGCCTCGTCGGCCAGCTCGCCGACCGTCAGCTCGTCCTCAGCAGCCGGCCCGAAGTTCCACGACGTGTCGTGACGGCTCGCGTCGAGGTGCTCGGCGAGCGTCAGGTAGCCGCTCAGCGGCTCGAGGACGTGCTGCCACGGGCGCGTCGCCCTCGGTCGGCGCAACCGCGCGGGCCTGCCCTGGGCGAAGCCGGCGATGAGCTCGGGGACGAGCGCGTCGGCAGTGGCGTCTCCGCCGCCGATCACGTTTCCCGCTCGGGCGGACGCCACGGCGAACCGGTCGCGCGGGTAGGACACCGCGAACGAGTGCGTCGCCAGCTCCGCGGCGGCCTTGCTGGCGCTGTACGGATCGTCGCCGCCCAGGGGGTCGATCTCCCGGTAGCCCCAGGGCCACTCGTTGTTGCGGTAGACCTTGTCGGTCGTCACGACCACCACGCGCTGGACCTGCTCAACGCCTCGCACCGCCTCGAGCACCGACAGCGTGCCGTCCACGTTGACGGAGAACGTCTCCCGCGGCCTCGCATACGACTCACGCACCACCGACTGGGCGGCGAGGTGGAGGACGACATCGGCTCCGGATCGCTCGGCCGCCGACGCCACCGCACCGGCATCGCGGATGTCCCCCCGCACGTCCTGATCGAGCAGCTCGGCGACGCCCGCGCGATGGAAGAGGAAGCTCGCGGGCGTCTCCAGCGCGTAGCCGTGGACACGCGCGCCGATGCGGTGCAGCAGGACGCAGAGCCATGCGCCCTTGAATCCGGTGTGGCCCGTGATGAAAACAGTGCGCCCGGCCCAGTACGCTGTGTCCATAGTCACACCGTAGGGCATCGTCTTCCCGACGACGAAGGCCGAGGGGCACCCAGTGAGCACACGAACCGATGACGTCCTCGACCGCTTCGCCGTGTCCGCGAGGCTGCAGCGGCGGCTGCACGAGCTGGTGCCGGGCGGTGCCCACACGAACGCCCGTGGCTCCGATCAGTATCCCGAGCAGCTCACGCCCATGATCGTGCGCGGCGAGGGCGCCCGCGTGCTCGACGCGGACGGCAACTGGCTCGTGGAGTACGGCATGGGGCTCAAGGCCGTCACGCTCGGGCACGGCTTCGCGCCGGTGGTCGAGGCGGTCTGCCGTGCCGCGGCCGACGGGGTCAACTTCTCCCGGCCCGCCGTGCTGGAGGTGGAGGCGGCGGAACGGTTCCTGCAGATGGTGCCGACCGCTGACATGGTCAAGTTCGCCAAGAACGGGTCGGACGTCACCACGGCCGCGATCAAGCTGGCCCGCGCGGCGACCGGTCGCGATCTCATCGCCGTGTGCAAGACGCAGCCGTTCTTCTCCGTGGACGACTGGTTCATGGGGTCCAGCGCCATGCCCGCCGGCGTCCCGCAGGCGGTGCGCGACCTGACGGTCGGCTTCGCCTACAACGACCTCCACTCGCTGCGCGAGCTCCTCGCCGCCCACCCCGGGCAGATCGCCGCGGTCGTCATGGAGGCGGCCACCGGCACCGTCGAGCCCGCCGCCGGCTTCCTGGAGGGCGTGCGCTCGCTCGCCGACGAGGACGGCTTCGTGCTGGTCTTCGACGAGATGATCTCGGGCATGCGCTGGTCCTCCGCCGGCGCGCAGTCGGTCTACGGCGTGACCCCGGACCTGTCGACCTGGGGCAAGGCGCTCGGCAACGGCTTCAGCGTCTCGGCGCTCGCGGGCAGGCGCGAGCTGATGGAGCTCGGTGGGCTGAACACCGACGCCTCGCGGGTCTTCCTGCTCTCGAACACCCACGGCGCGGAGACCACCGGCCTTGCCGCCTATCTCGCGGTCGCCGACGCCTACGAGGAACGTGACGTCGTCGGCATCATGGAGGCCCAGGGCGAGAAGCTCCGCGCCGGCCTCACCCAGGCCGTCGACGAGGCCGGGATGAGCGACCATATCTCGATCCTCGGTCGCCCCTCCGCCCTCGTGTTCGGCACCAGGGACGCCGAGGGCCGGCCGTCCCAGGCGTACCGCACCCTCTTCATCCAGGAGCTGCTGCGGCACGGCGTGCTCGCCCAGTCGCTGGTCGTCTCGGCCGCCCACACCGACGCCGACATCGAGACCACGGTCGAGGCGGTGCGTGCCGCATCCGCCGTCTACGCCAGGGCCATCGAGGCGGGCACGACCGAGGGGTACCTCAACGGCAGGCCCGTCGCTCCCGCCATACGCGAGTTCGCCGCCCCGCGGCGGTTGGGAGCGACATGAAGGTCGTGCTGTTCTGCGGCGGCATGGGAATGCGGATCCGCGCCGACAACCAGTCGGCGCCCAAGCCGATGACGCCGATCGGCGACCGGCCGATCCTGTGGCACATCATGAGGTACTACGCCCACTTCGGTCACACCGAGTTCATCCTCTGCCTGGGCTACGGGGCGAGCGTCATCAAGGACTACTTCCTCAACTATCGCGAGACCGCGTCCAACGACTTCGTGCTGACCAACGGCGGCCAGGACGTCGAGATGCTGGAGTCCGACATCTCCGACTGGCGGATCACGTTCGTCGACACCGGGCTCACGACCGCAATCGGCGAGCGCCTGCGCCGGGTGCGGCGGTATCTGGGCGACGATGAGGTCTTCCTCGCGAACTACGGGGACGGCGTGTCCGACGTCGACATGAACTCGTTGATCGACACGCTCCCCGCCGACCACGTCGGCAGCCTGCTCGCGGTGCCGCCGCAGGACTCCTTCCACGTCGTGGGGCTCGACGCGGACGGCGGCATGACGGGCATCGTCCCCGTGGCGTCGATGAACATGTGGATCAACGGCGGCTTCTTCGTCCTTCGGCAGGGCATCTTCGACTACATCGACGAGGGCCAGGATCTCGTGATGGACGGATGCATCCGTGCCGCCGCCGACGGCCGGTTCACGGCCAACCGGTACCAGGGCTTCTGGGCGTGCATGGACACGCTCAAGGAGCGCGCGTACCTCGAGGAGCTGCACGCGGCCGGCTCCGCCCCGTGGGAGCTCTGGCGGCAGCGGGAGACGGCGTGAGCCCGGGGTCTGCCGGCGGGCGTCGGGCATGCGGAACGTGACTGCGCCGAAGACCCGGCTCGGCCTCTGGGGGGTCTTCGGGCGCGGCAACTTCGGCAACGAGGCGACGCTCACGGCCCTCCTGCACCGGCTCGACCGCAACGAGTACGAGCCCGTCCTGTTCTGCGAGGACCCGGACGCCGCGTCCGCGCTGCACGGCGTCCCCGCCGTGAGCCTGGGCCGGCCCGTGGAGGGCCGGGGTGCGTCGAGGCTGGGGCGTGCCCTCTCGACGGCGTCCAATCGCCTGCGGCTCCTGCGCGGAGCGTTCGCCGCCGCACGCTCGGTGGATGCCGTGATCGTCGCCGGCACCGGCGGGCTCGAGCGCTACGGATCGGGCGCGTTCGGCACCCCGTTCGAGATCTGGGCACTCGGCCGGGGCAGCCGCCTGGCACGTCGCCCGTTCCTGCTGCTGGACATCGGGGTCGAGCGGCTTCCCCGGCGGCTGGCGCGGTTCTTCGTGCGCGGAGCGGGAAGGGCGGCCGCCTATCGTTCGTATCGCGACGCGGCGTCGCGGGCGAACATGGTCGCCAACGGGCTGGGGGCGGCGGCGGCGGACGCGGTGGTCACCGACTTGGCCCTGGCGCTGCGTCCGCCCCGCTCGGCGCGAGCGTCGCAGCCGAGGGTCGACCTCGGGGTGATGGACTACTGGGGCCGGGACAGCGCGCATGAGACGAGCGAGGCGGTGCACGAGCGCTACACGCTGGGGATGCTCGCCCTCGCGCGTGCGCTACAGGGCCACGGCCATGTGGTGCGGCTCGTCGGCGGCGACGAGGGGGATCTCGAGTTCGCTCGCGTGCTCGCCGCCGATCTCGGGGATGCGACCCCGGTGGTCGACGCCCGCAGTCCCGAGGGTCTCGTGGCCGAGATGTCGGCCGCGCACGTGGTCGTGGCCTCGCGCTACCACACTCTGGTCATGGCGCTTCTGGCGGGGACCCCCGCCCTCTCCATCGGATACGCCGAGAAGCATCGCGCGATCCTCGACCAGCTCGGCCTGCCCGTGGAGCACCACGACATCGAGTCGTTCGACGCGCACACGGTCGCGGAGGCGGCCCTCCGTCTCTCGGCGCAGGCCGAGGCCCTGGCTCCGAGGATCGACGCGGCCGTCGATGCGGCCAGACAACGGCTCGATGCGCAGTGGCACGACGTCGAGCGCATGCTGCTGGCGACGAGGGGCCGGCCATGACGACGCTCGGCCTGCCTGCCGGTCCGCTGACCGTGCTCGCCGTCGGCGCCCACCCCGACGACGTCGAGATCGGATGCGGCGCGACGCTGCTCGCGCTCGCGGAGCGGGGCGATGCCGACATCCGCACGCTGGTGCTCACCGGGACGCCCGAACGGCAGGAGGAGGCCCGACGCGCCGCCGCGGCCTTCGGCGCCCGGCGCGAGCCCGTGTTCGGCGGGCTCCCCGACGCCCGGCTGCCGGAGCACTGGGGAGCGGTCAAGGATCTGCTGCACGGCTTCCGCGAGGCGAACCCGCGACCCGACGTCGTCTTCGTGCCGCACGCCGACGACGCGCACCAGGACCACCGGCTGTTGGGACGGCTGATCCCCACGGTCTGGCGCGGGCCCCTCGTGCTGCACTACGAGATCCCCAAATGGGACGGCGACCTCGCTCGCCCCAACGTCTATCTCCCGGTCTCCGACGTGATCGCAGCGCGCAAGGTGGAGCTCCTGAACGCGATGTACCCGTCGCAGCACGACCGGGACTGGTGGGACGATGAGTTCTTCCTCAGCATCATGCGGCTGCGCGGCGCCGAGGCACAGGCCCGGTACGCCGAGGCGTTCTCGGTCGCGAAGCTGCTCATCTCGACGGAGCCACGATGACACGCCTCACCTTCGGAATCCCCGTCTACAACGGCGAGCGCTACCTCGGTGCCGCCCTCGGCTCCGTGCAGGCGCAGAACGAGTCGGACATCCGCATCGTGATCTCCGACAACGGGTCCACCGACGGGACCGAGGAGATCTGCCGCGCGGCCGCCGAGGCCGACGACCGGATCGAGTATCACCGCTACGAGGAGAACCGCGGTGGCATCTGGAACTACCAGAACGTCATGGCGCTGTGCGAGACGGAGCTCTTCAGCTGGATGGCCGCCGACGACATCAAGCTCCCGGACTTCACCCGGGCGAGCATCGCAGTGTTGGACGACGGGGGTCCTGAGACGGTGTTCGCGTGCCCGCGCACCCGCATCATCAACGGCGAGGGCGTGATCTACGAGGACCTCGACGACGCGGAGATGGGACTGGACGCCGCGACCGCGCACGAAAGGGTGAGGAACATGCTGCGTGCGCAGGCGTCACATCCGATGTACGGCGTGATCAGGATGTCGGCGCTGCGCAAGACGCGCGGCATCCGTTCCGTCCTCGGCGACGACATGGTCCTGCTGGTGGAGCTGCTGTGCGCGGGCAGGATGGCGACGGCGCCCGAGCAGGCGTTCCTGCAGCGCCGGCACGACGCACAGGTGTCGGTGCAGGGCTCCACGGCGTCGGCGTGGTTCGCGCCCGGACAGCGGGGGGACCGGTCGTTCGCCGAGACCCGGACGAACATCGAGATGTATCGGGGCGTGGCGCACAGCGAGCTCCCCTTCGCCGAGAAGCTCCGCACGTGGTCGACGCTGGGGCCGTCGTGGGTGTTCCCGCGCTGGCGGGCGATGGCACGCGACGTCGCCAACGCGGTCGGAATGAATCCTGGGGCCGGTCGGCTGCGCGCGCAGCAGGTCGCACAGGCCGCGGCCGCTCGGCGCGCCGGCGACTCAGGGCTCCCGGGGGACCGGACGAGCTGACCCGGCTCCCCGCGCGCGTCCTCGCGCGGGCATCCTCGGCAGCGCGGATCGCCGTGGTGTCACCGCGCGTCCGTCGCTCCCCCGGCCCCCGCGGGCCGCGCGGCTGGGGCGAGGACGAGCACGGCGACGACGCTCACGGCGCACAGGGCCAACCAGCCCGAGGCCTCCAGCGGATCCCCGATCCCCGGTGTGGCCGCGGAGATCAGACGTGCCGTCGCCACCAGCGCCACGGATGCCGGCGCCAGGCACGCCACCGCTATCAACGCCCCATGCCCCGAGCCGGCCGGGGGACGGCCGAAGAGGACGATCGAGGCCGCCGTACCGACCACGAGAGCCGCTCCGATGGCGTCGCTCGGCCGGTGCGCGAACGACAGCACGGACGCCCACGACACGGCGATGGTCAGTGCCGTCGCGGTGCCGAGAGCGGCTCGCCGGCCTCGTCCCACCGGCGCCGCGATGCCGATCGCCAGCGCGGCGGAGAACGCCAGTGCCACGTGGCCGCTCGGAAAGGTGTTGTCCTCATAGCCGCTCACGCCCAGTGCCGGGCGCGGCAGGGCGAGCTTCATCAGCTCGCAGCCCGCGACGGAGAGCACGACCACCAGCCCCGCCCGTGCGGCGTCGCCCCGTCTGCGATGGGCCAGGGCGAGGCCGCACGACACCGCCGCGCCCGCGGCCAGCAGGAGCGTGGCGGCCCACCGGACGATCTCGCATCCCGAGCCCAGCGGTGCGCCGATCACGCCGAGCGCTCCGAACGATCCGCTGTCGATCCACTGGCCGGGGCGCGTGCACACCAACACCACGTACACGAGGACAAGGGCGAGCGCGAATCCCGCGACCACGCTCATCGCGGCGACGCCACGACCGACCGGTCGCCGCGATGCTCCGTTCGTCACATCCCCTCCTGAGGATCGGCACGGACCACGGCGCGACGCCCATCACGACGGGGCGATGCGGCGAGCGCCCTCGCCGGCGGTGCGCGTCTGCGACGACGGGAGCGTCAGTACGCGCCGACCGGGCTCACCAGCACCTTCACGGTACGCCACAGGATGATGATGTCGCCCATCAGCGACCAGTTCTCCACGTAGTAGAGGTCGAGGCGGACGCTCTCGTCCCAGCTCAGGTCGCTGCGGCCGTTGATCTGCCACATGCCGGTGAGCCCCGGCTTGATGAACAGCCTGCGGTGGACGTGGTTCTCGTAGGCGGCGACCTCGCGCGGCAACGGCGGGCGAGGCCCCACGAGGCTCATGTCGCCGACGAAGACGTTCCACAGCTGTGGCAGCTCGTCGAGGGAGTACTTGCGGATGAACCGTCCGACGCGCGTCACCCGCGGGTCGGCCTTGACCTTGAAGAGCACTCCGGAGCCCTCGTTGCGATCCGCGAGCTGCGCGATGTCGTCCTCGGACGAGGTCACCATGCTGCGGAACTTGTACATGGTGAACGTCTCGCCGTCGCGGCCGACCCGCTGTTGCGAGAAGATCGCGCCACCGGTGCTGTCCACGCGCACGAGCACGGCGAGCACGAGGAACAGCGGTGCCAGCACCGCCAGCGCGAGCCCGGACAGCACGACGTCGAGCGCGCGCTTGAGCACATGCTTCGTCCCGTCGAACTGGGGGATCTCCACATGGATGAGAGGCAGGCCCTCGACGGGTCGGAAGTGGATGCGCGGACCCGCCACATCCGTCAGCCCCGCGGCGAGCACGAGGTCCGTCGCCGCCCCCTCCAGCTTCCAGCTGAGGTCGCGCACGAACCCGCGGTCATCGCTCGGCTGCCCGGCGAGTATGACCGTGTCGACATGCAGGTTCGCGGCAGCCATCGCGATGTTGGAGAGGTCGGCGACGATCGGAACGCCGAGCCCGTTGTCCTCGCCCGCTACCGCGGAGCTGTCGTCGACCGCCGCGCCGATCACGTGATAGGTGGCTCCCGCCTTGCGCTCGAGCTGGTCAACGACGTACGCGATGTCGGTGAGCGAGCCGCCCACAAGGGCCCGCGAGAGATAGCGGCCCTTGGCCCGTTGCCGCGACAGCCACTGCCGCCACAGCCATCGGCTGAGCGTCAGGGCGACCACGCCGATGGGAAGCGTCAGCACGAAGAACCCGCGTGCCACCTCCACCTTGCCGATGAGGAAGACGATCGCGAGCGAGCCGAAGGTCAGCGCGCTCGCGCTGGCGACCCGCCGGTATTCGGTGAAGCCGACCCCGATGACGTGCGGGTCGCGGGTGCGGAAGGCCGCCAGGAGCACGAGCCAGGTCACCACGACGACGGAGCCGATCAGCCAGTACAGCTCGTCGAGGCCCCCGAGGTCGTCGCTGTGGAATCCGAAGCGCGCGACGAACGCGCCTCCGACCGACGCCGTGGTGATCAGTGCGTCGCTGATGATCAGCCGGGCCCGGTACCCGCGGCTCCATCGCTGCTCGGCGGAGAGGTTCGCGGTGCGGCCGCCACGTGTCAGGCCGCGGAGGGTCGGCCGTGCGACGGCGATCGACGGACGCTCGTCGAGTTCAGTCATCGGGGCCCTCAGGGCAGGGAGAGGGCGCGGCAGGTCTGTCGACAGAATGGGGCGGCGCGCAGTTCGGGTCCTGCGCGCCGCCCGTGCCGACGACGCCACGCGGCGTCTCGGGTTCGGGTAAGCGAGTTGCGCTTGCGAGGCCTTCTCCTCCTCCCCGGCTCAGATCCGGAGAGTTGAGGGAACCTCAGTATGGCGAGTCTAGTGAATGCTGAGCAATTCTCATGTCCCTCGTTAGGGGCAATCGAAAGGAGGTCGACGCACGACCGGGGAGCCCGGGGGTCCCCCGTGTCGGGCGCGACTCAGCACGTCGACCGGGACTCGGGCGTCAGTTCGTTCGGCGAACGCGACGTCGTGAAGAGACGAGGATCACGCCTCCGCCGGCGACGACTGCCGCTCCGGCGAGGCCGATCAGAGGCCATGACACGGAGCTGCCGGTCTCGGCAAGCGCGTTGCCCTGACCGGGGTCACTCGGATCAGGGTCCACATCGACGACCTTGATCGGTGCGCTGCTGCAATTGCTGCTGCACGGATCGGGTGGTACGTAACTGTCGGCGGCCGCGGCAAGGGGCGCGGAGATGGTGATCGCAGCCACCACTCCGAGCCCGCCGAGACACGCCGCAAGACGGCGCTTCATGGAAGCCTACCTTTTCGGGTTAGGAGGCAATTTCGGGTGATGCCAGTCTACCGGCCCCCTGCCACCGCACCATGCCCCCGATGGGGTGGGCGAGGCAAAGGTTGGCTCAGGATCAGCGCAAGATGCTGGAGCATCCGAACGCGATGCGACGCACATCGGTGGCCCACACGCCGGGAGTCGTCCACGCGGCGAGCGTCGAGGACACCGGCGACCGTCCCGCCACCGCGACGCCCACGAACTGGAAGTCGTACGTCGCGCTCTGGCCCGGAGCCAGGGCGACCAGCGTCTGTGCCACACCGTGTCCGGCGTCCCTCGCCCGCTGGATCTCCACGCTGCGCCCTCCTGATCTCGCACCGACCGTGACGAAGCCCTTCGGCGCGTAGACGGCGATCCTGGTGTGGATGTCGCCGGCGGGCACGCCGGACAGGCCCGCCCCGGTCACGTAGCCGGGCAGAGACGTGGCCGCATCGGCCGGCGCGTCACTGGTGAGCGTCACCCTGACCAGATAGCTCGCACGGCCGTCCTTCCGGCACCTCGCACTGCCGAGGCCGACACCGGCGTGCAGGTAGTAGTCCATCTTGGCGCCGGTGGCGTCGTTCAGGTAGACCCCGAACCGGTGCTCGGTCGAGGTGCTCGCCGGGAGCGGGCCGGACAGGGTCGTGGCCGCCAGGATCTCCTGCTCGTCGCGGTGCGCGCTCCACAACAGCACGCGTCGCTCGTCGCCCGCCCTGGCCAGGGCCGACAGCATCGCGGCGGGGTCGAACGCGCCGCTCGCCACCCGGGTGAAGACCGCTGCCGCGGCGGCGGCGAAGAACTCGTCCTGCTGCCGCGGATCGCCGAACCTGGCATACGACTCGCTCAGGAGCACCTGCACCGCGTTGTCGGCCGTCAGCTGGGCGCCGCCGCCGACGTCGACGGGCCCCGTCGCCTGGAGGATGTAGCCGAGCGCGACCGGATCCACCGAGATGACGCCGTCGACCTTCGTGCCGTAGCGTCTCTCCCACATCGCGCGCACCAGCGCGGCCGACGTGGCGAAGTGGGGAGTCAAGGTGGTGTCCTGGACGAACTCGCCGGTGATCTCGCCGTACAACGTGGTGGTGGCCGCGGAAAGCGGCAGCGCCGGGCCGTCCAGCGCGGGCAGGTCGCCGGTGGATGCCTGACGCACGAGCGTGATCCTGCCGTCGTCGGTGTGCAGGAGCGCGAGCGCGCCGACGATGCCGCCGGTGGAACGCGCCTCGGCGTTGTTCTGGAACACCAGAAGGTAATCGCGCGGGCCGCCGCCTCCCAGCATCGTCGGAAGCAGGCGCGCCGCGCGGCTCGCGACGTCGGTCGCCGCGGCCGCCTTCGCCAGCGCGTCGGCGAGCCTGCGCACCCCGTTGGCGACGGGGCCGATCGTGTCCGAGGTCCGGATCGCGCGCACGGACTTCAGGTCGGACTGCAGGGCCGCGTTCGCGCGAGTCACCACGGGCGCTGCGGCCGCCAGCGGTCGCAGCGACACCGTGCCGTCGCGGGGGGCGAGACGTGCCAGGTCGAGCGTTCCGGCCAGCCTTGCGAGCGGCGCGATCGACCGGTCCGTCGCATCGGACGCCGCCCACGCCACCTGCCGCACGGCCGAGAGGTTGCCGCCGACGACGGGGATGATCTCGGCCGCCCGCCAGATCGGGTCGCCGGTCTCGTCTCGCGCGTTGCGCAGATGCCGGGCGAGACGGCGCGTGGTCGCCGCCGCGGCGGTCGCGTCGCCCGACGCGATCTGCGACTGGACCTTGTCGGCCAGCGGCAGGGATGCCTCGAGCTCGGCGCGCGCCTGCATCGCCCGGACCGCGACCCATACCCCGCACACGACCAGGAGCGCGAGGACGCCCGCCACGGACCACCAGACGAACCGCCGCCTGCGGCGATTCGGGACGCGCGCGGAATCGGCCATGGCGTTATTCAACCAGAGGGCCCGCGAGCCATCCCTCGTGCGGAGCCCGGAGAGACGACAGAGGGCCGGGCCCGAAGGCCCGACCCTCTGTCGGTATGCGTCTGGTGCTACTTGCTGTCGGTATGCGTCTGGTGCTACTTGACGATCTTCGTCACCGTGCCGGCGCCGACCGTGCGGCCGCCCTCACGGATCGCGAAGCCGAGGCCCTCCTCCATGGCGATCGGCTGGATCAGCTCGACC
>JAATFB010000079.1 GCA_015655415.1 Actinomycetales bacterium | reverse complement strand
TTCTCGGCCTTCTCCGGTTTGCTTGCGGCGGCCTTCGACGTCGCGGCAGGCGTCTTCTTCCCGGCGGCCGCGCCGTCCTTCTTCTCCGCAGCGGCCGTGCCGGTGGTCGCCCCGGCGGCCTCCTTCGCCTTCGGCTGGGCGGCTTCGTCCTTCTTCTCGGCCATTAGTCGATCTCCTCAACCTTCACCAGGTGAGCGACGGTGCTGACGTAGCCGCGGTTCTGCGGGGTGTCCTCGCGAACGACGACGTCGCCGATGCGCTTCAGCCCCAGGCTGCGAAGCGTGTCGCGCTGGTTCTGCTTCTCACTCACTCTTGACTTGATCTGGGTCACCTTGAGGCGCGCCATCATGCACCAGCCTTCGCAGTACGGGCGGCCTCGGCCGCCTGTGCCTCGGCACGCAGCAGGTGCGCGGGAGCGACCTCGTCGAAGTCGAGCCCCCGGCGGGCGGCGACGGCGCGCGGCTCCTCGAGCTGGCGCAGCGCCTCCACTGTCGCGTGCACGATGTTGATCGTGTTCGACGACCCGAGCGACTTGCTCAGCACGTCGTGGATGCCCGCGCACTCCAGCACGGCACGCACCGGACCGCCCGCGATGACACCGGTACCGGCCGCCGCCGGGCGCAGCAGTACGACGCCGGCCGCGGCCTCGCCCTGCACGGGGTGCGGGATGGTGTTGCCGACCCGCGGAACGCGGAAGAAGTTCTTCTTCGCCTCCTCGACGCCCTTCGAGATCGCCAGCGGCACCTCCCGGGCCTTTCCATAGCCGACGCCCACCAGGCCGTTGCCGTCGCCCACCACGACCAGCGCGGTGAAGCTGAACCGGCGTCCGCCCTTGACCACCTTCGAGACGCGGTTGATGGTCACCACGCGCTCGAGGAACTGGCTCTTGTCGTTGTCCCGGCTGCCGCGGTCGCGACCCTGGTTGCGATCGCGTCCGCCACGGCGGCCGTCGCGAGCATCGCGGCTCGTGGTGTCGGTACCGGCCGCGGTCTCGACCGGCTTCTCAGTCGTCTGCTCGGCGGCCACGTCCTGCTCCTTCTTGTTCTCGATGTCGCTCACAGGCTCAGCCCGCCTTCCCGGGCGCCCTCGGCGATCGCCGCGACGCGGCCGGCGTACTTGTTGCCGCCGCGATCGAACACGACCTCCTCGATGCCGGCCTTCTTCGCGCGCTCTGCGACCAGCTCGCCGACCCTGCGGGCCTTGGCGGTCTTGTCGCCCTCATACGTGCGCAGATCCGCCTCGAGAGTCGAGGCCGAGGCCAGCGTGTGCCCCCTGGCGTCGTCGACCACCTGCACGAAGACGTGACGTGCGGAGCGCGTGACGACCAGGCGCGGGCGAGCGGCCGTGCCGACGACCTTCTTGCGAAGGCGCGCATGGCGGCGGTCGCGTGCCGCGGTCTTGCTCTTGACGCTCATGCTCACTTACCAGCCTTTCCGGCCTTGCGACGGACGACCTCGCCTGCGTAGCGGATGCCCTTGCCCTTGTACGGTTCCGGCTTCTTGATCTTGCGGATGTTCGCAGCCGTCTCGCCGACGACCTGCTTGTCGATTCCGGAGACGGTGACCCGGTTGTTGCCCTCGACGGTGAGCGTGATGCCCGCGGGCGGCTCCACCGTGACGGGATGGGAGAACCCGAGCGCGAACTCCACCGAGGAGCCCTTCTGCGCCACGCGGTAACCGGTGCCCACGATCTCCAGGCCCTTCGAATAGCCCTGGGTGACGCCGACGATCTGGTTGTTGATCAGAGTGCGGGTGAGACCGTGCAGCGAACGCGACTCGCGCTCGTCGTCCGGCCGTGTGACGAGGACCTGGTTCTCCTCGATCGCGACGCGGATGGGGTGGGCCACGGTGAGCGAGAGCTCGCCCTTGGGGCCCTTGACGGTCACATCCTGCCCGTCGACCGTGACGTCGACGCCGGCCGGGATGTCGATGGGGAGTCTTCCGATTCGGGACATCTTGCTACCACACGTAGGCGAGGACTTCCCCGCCGACGCCCTTCTTCTCGGCCTCACGGTCCGTCAGCAGGCCGGAGGATGTGGACAGGATGGCGACGCCCAGGCCGCCGAGCACGCGGGGCAGCTCGGTGGACTTCGCGTACACGCGCAGTCCCGGCTTGGAGACGCGCTTGATGCCCGCGATGGAGCGCTCGCGGTTCGGGCCGAACTTGAGGCTCAGCGTGAGGGTCTGGCCGACGCGTGCGTCCGTGACCTTCCAGTCGGCGATGTAGCCCTCGCTCTTGAGGATCTCGGCGATGTGCGCCTTCAGCTTCGAGCTCGGCATCGAGACGGTGTCGTGGTATGCCGAGTTGGCGTTCCGCAGTCTGGTCAGCATGTCTGCGACCGGATCTGTCATTGTCATGGAGATTGTCCTTCGCTCATCCGGTATCGGGGCCCTTTACGAGGGAACCGACCGTAGATGGAGGGGCAGGCCGGATGCCGGCCCCGGGGTGGTGTCAGTCGTTCGAGGCGAACGGGAAGCCGAGCGCCCTCAGCAGCGCGCGACCCTCGTCGTCCGTGCGGGCGGTGGTCACGACGGTGATGTCGAAGCCGCGCACCCGGTCGATCCTGTCCTGGTCGATCTCGTGGAAGATCGCCTGCTCCTGCACGCCGAACGTGTAGTTGCCGTGACCGTCGAACTGGCGGTCGGAGAGGCCGCGGAAGTCGCGGATGCGGGGCAGGGCGAGCGTGAGCAGCCGGTCCAGGAACTCCCAGGCTCGGTCGCCGCGCAGGGTGACGTGCGCGCCGATCGGCTGTCCCTCGCGCAGCTTGAACTGCGCGATCGACTTGCGGGCCTTGGTGACCTGCGGCTTCTGCCCGGTGATCCGGGTGAGGTCTGCCACCGCCCCGTCGATGATCTTGCCGTCGCGTGCGGCGTCGCCGACGCCCGTGTTCACCACGATCTTGACCAGGCCGGGGACCTGGTGCACGTTCTCGTAGCCGAACTGCTCCTTGAGCCGGCCGGCGATCTCGTCCTTGTACTTCTGCTTGAGGCGCGGCTGGATCTTGCCAGCCGGCGCGGCAGTTGCGGTG
>JAATFB010000050.1 GCA_015655415.1 Actinomycetales bacterium | reverse complement strand
CCCCCCCCCCCCCCCCCCCCCCAAACTGGAGGGAGGTCAGATTGTCCTTCGGCAGCCCGGCACTCGATATTCTCTCGCCATGCCGTCCGGAGAACCTCTTATCGAACTGACTACTCACATCGAGGGCAAGAACGCGCAGGTGCGGCTCTACCCTGATCGTCTCGAATGGGAGCGCAAGCGGGGCGTGTCGGCGGGCAAGATCACGGCAGGCGTCATAACGGGTGGCGCTTCTATGTTGGTGACCGGTGTCAAGGGGGGCAAGGACGCTTACGACATGGTGTTCCTGAGGAACGTGACGAACGTCTCCAACGAGAAAGATGGCCTCCGCTTCCACAAGGTTATTGTTCAGACGGCTTCCGGCGGCGCGATCAACAGCATTGCCTTCCGCGTCACACGGGAGGAAGCTGCAGCCTTCCGCACGGCGATCCTTGAGGCCATCCAGACACTAAACTCGCCTGAGCCCGCCTCGCAGCCCCACCCCATCGCCCAACCGCAGCCGGTCACCCAGACGGTGGCCTCGACGCCCCCTCCGCCTCCCCCTACAGGCCTCCCTCCGGCCAACTGGTATCCGGATCCAGACGCGGTGCCCGGCCAGTTGCGCTTCTGGGATGGCGCTCAGTGGACCGAAAGCCGGCACCAGCGGTAGTTCCGACCAGTCACAGTATCTATTCCTCGGCCTGAAGGTCGCGCGGCGACCACACACCCAGCTCTGGCAGCACCAGTCAGATCGACTCGACCGCGCAGCCTCTGGCGCGCCGCTCGTCGATGAACCCGACGACCAGCTCCGTGAGGGTCGAGTTGCCCGACGGAGAAAACCGCCGCATCCCGCAGGATCGCGTTCGCCTCGCGCAACTCCCGCACTCGCACCGACGCAACGACTCAGCGCCGACCCCCAGCCCACCGGCGACACCCTCGCACGCCGCCGTGACGTTCAGGTACTCCTCCGGGATCCACTTGGGCATGATTAACATCTTCCTTCCACACTCGGTGTTGTCCAGGTTCTCGGTTACGCAGACACAGCTTGGGTCTGCTGTAGGAACCCTTCGATCGACAAGGTTCATCTCATTTCTTCTCGGACAACTTCGCCGCCGACATGGGCTGGCGCGATGCCTGTCTTGCGCCCGACGCGACGGACCCGACTTACTTACCGACCACGCCGTCAATTGAGAAACCACAACGGTAACGGCAACCCCATCGACACTCGATGTGTCCTCGACGGGGTCGGTCCGTCCTCAGTTCAGGGCAACGGCCCGTGATCCCAGGCAAACATTGGTGGGGCGGACGGGACTTGAACCCGTGACCGGCGGATTATGAGTCCGATGCTCTAACCAGCTGAGCTACCGCCCCAGGTGCGCCGTGCCGTCTTAGTCGGCCGGCGCCGGCGTGACGCCGTCGACGACGAGGCCGGGCACCGCCTCACCACGATACAGGCACTCGAACGTGTTCAACGTGCGCTCGATGTCATGGGTGGCCACGATGCGAAGCGACTCCTTCTTCATGGCGGTCAACTCGTCCTCGGACATCCGGAAGATGTTCTCGAGCTTGTCCGCCAGCTCCTGGGCGTTCCCGGGCTCGAACAGGTAGCCGTTCTCTCCGTCGTGCACCAGGTGTGGCAGCGCCATCGCGTCGGCGGCCACGACCGGCAGGGCCGATGCCATCGCCTCCATGGTCACGATCGACTGCAGCTCCGCGATGGAGGGCATCGCCAACACCGTCGCGCGGCTGTACGCCTTCCGAAGCTCATCGTCGGACAGGTATCCGGTGAAGGTCACCCGGTTCGCGACACCGAGGCGTTCGGCGAGCAGCTCGAGCGCCTTCCGCTGGTCGCCGTCCCCCACGATCTCCAGCGTCACATCGAGGTCGTCCGGCAGGAGGGAGACGGCGCGCACGAGCACGTCGATCTGCTTCTCGCCCGTCACCCGGCCGACGAACAGGATGCGGTTCCCGGTGCGTGCCTGGAAGCTCGGCGTGTACTTGTGGGCGTCGATCCCGCACGAGACGGCGTAGACACGTTTCAGCCCGGTGTTCTGCTCCAGGAACTCCGCGGCACGCTTGGTGGGGGTGGTCACGGCCTCGGCACGGGTGAGGATCCGCGCGGCATCCCGCCACGCCCGGTTCGTGGCGAACTCGCGCAGCACGCGCGGAATGTGCGCGAACTCTATGAGGTTCTCCGGCATGAAGTGATTGGTCGCGATGACCCGGATGCCGCGCCTGCGTGCCTCAACGGACAGCCCACGGCCCACCACGAAGTGGGACTGGAAGTGCACGACATCCGGCTTCACGGCATCGAGCACCCGGCCGCTCCTGCGCTTGATGGTCCACGGCAGGGAGAACCTGAGCCAGTGGCCGGGCCACTGGTAGCTGGGCAGGCGATGCATCACCATGCGCCGACCGTCGTGCTCCTCGTACCACGTGCCATGTCGCCGCCCCGCGGCGGGGGCCATGACGTGCACCTCGTGTCCGCGCTCCACCAGGCCGGCGGCGAGCCGTTCGGCGAAACGCGCGGCTCCGTTCACGTTCGGTGCGAACGTGTCGGCGCCGATCAGAATCTTCAGAGGCCTGCGCTGCGCCGCCGGGGGCTGCGAGGGTTCCGCAGCCGCGTCGCGTGAGTCCGTCAAGAAGCCGTCCTTTTCCTTGTGCCGCCCCGGCACGACCATCCCGCCGTGACAACCCCTGCGGCGATCAAGCCCTTAGTCTATGCAGGCCCGTGGTCGCCGCGAGTGCGCGCGTCGCCCGCGTCGTCATTTGAGCGCACGCCCGGATGCACCCGGGCGAGCAGGAAGACGCCCACGATCGCGAGCGCACCCGTCATGGCGAACGCGATCATCTGCCAGGCCCCGGCGCCGGCCGCCTCGTTCAGCACCGTGACACCGATGGCGACCGCGACGAGCGGGTCGATGACCGTCAATCCGGCGATCACGAGATCAGGCGGTCCCGACGCGTACGCGTTCTGCACGAAGTAGGCCCCGAGGCCGACCGCCGCAAGCAGGGCGATCGCGCAGAACAGGGTGAGCGAGTCGAGGTCCTGCTGCTCGATCCGGGAGATGACCGACTTCGCCAAGGTCGCCACGAATCCGTAGAGCACCCCCGCGCCGACCACGTATCCGACGGCGGGGAGCCTCTTGCGGAAGACCGCGAATGCCACGCCGAAGACCAGCAGAACCGCCCCGAGGATGATGAGGATGGCGATGAGGTCACTTTCCGTCACGGGCAGCTCCCTTGCCGAGAACGCCGCGATGAGGACGAACACGCCGACGCCGCCGACGCACAGGCAGACGGCCAGGATCGTGCGCCGGTTCAGCGAATCGCCACTGACACGCGCGTTGATGATGGAGGTGATCACGAGCGACACCGCGCCCAGCGGCTGCACGACGATGAGAGGCGAGAACGCCAGGCTGGTGAGCTGCAGCACGATGGCCAGGCCGAGTGTGAGCGCACCGAACACCCACGACGGCCTGGTGAGCAGAAGCGTCAGCTGCCGTACCTGGAGGCCGCCGCGGCCGTCATGCTCGGTGTGCTGCTCCACCTTCGTGACGCCGCGGTGCTGCAGCTGCGCGCCGAGGGAGAGGAAGACCGCGCCGACGAGTGCGATCGGGATGCCGATGAACTGACGAGGCTGCAGAGCCGCGATGTCCGCCGACGATGCCCCCAGGTCGAAGATCACCCATCGACACTAACCGCAAACGACGCCGATACCCTGGTGGAATGGCCGTGCTCCCGATCCGCATCTGCGGCGACCCCGTTCTCCACTCCCCCGCCGCCGACGTCACCGACTTCGACGACGACCTGCGGGAACTGGTGGAGGACATGTACGAAACCATGGCCGCCGCGCCCGGCGTCGGCCTCGCCGGACCGCAGGTCGGGGTGCCGCGACGACTGTTCGTCTACGACTGGACGGATGAGAGCGAGGTGAGGCATCGAGGCGTGGCCATCAACCCCGTCCTCTGGATCGCACCCGTGCCGGCCGGCGATGCCGACCCCGAATCGGAGTCGGAGGGATGCCTCTCGTTCCCCGGCGAGCGGTTCCCGCTCCGCCGGTCGCCCCGCGCGATCCTGCACGGCGTCGACGTGGACCAGAGGCCGTTCGAGGTCAGGGCGGAGGGCTGGCTGGCGCGCATCTTCCAGCACGAGTACGACCACCTCGACGGTCTCCTCTACATCGACAGGCTCACCGACGCCCATGCGCGCACTGCGGCGAAGGTCGAGCGAAAGCGAGGATGGGGCGTGCCCGGTCAGAGCTGGCTGCCCGGCGTCGATCATCCGGAGGGCTGAGGCCGCGCGACCGTCCGCGCGACGGCGGCACGCGACGGCGGCAAGAGTACGTCAACGAGGCTCCGGCCCTGGCCGGTTGGCGCGCAGCACCTCCAGCCGCCTGCGGTACTCGACCTCGTCGATGTCGCCCTGCGCGAAGCGTTCGGCGAGCGTCGCCTCGGCGCGGGCGGCGGGAGCCCACGGACCGTACGGTGCACTCTCGCGCCAGTAGGCGCGCCTGCGTCCCCTGACGATCAGGAACACCACGCCGCCGGCCACGAGGAGCCAGAGGATGGGGATCAGGAAGAAAAACGGGAAGAACCCTCCCGCCCAGGGGCTTCCCACGTGCGGGGCAAGGGCAGCTGAGGCGACCAGTGTGCTCGGTGCGCTGAGGATCATGCGAGAACCTTTCGGTGAGACGGCTCCGAGACGGGGCCGTGCGATTCGCTCGTTGTCGAGCCGTTTCCAGACTCGCCTGCGAGGCGGTCGCGCGCGTCCGCCTCTGGGAGGCATCCGTCTGCTCCAGGAGGAGCAGGCGGGCCGTGTGGGTGTGATCCAGGGCGAGCGTCGTCGGACGCCGTTCAGAGCCGGCCCGGCGCGACCAGCCCCGTCTCGTAGGCGATCACCACCAGATGTACCCGATCACGCGCCCCGAGCTTCGTCAGGATGCGCGACACGTGCGTCTTGGCCGTCAGCGGGCTCATGAACAGTCGCACACCGATCTCCGCGTTGCTCAGCCCCTCGGCGACCAGCGTCAGCACCTCTCGCTCCCGCTCGGTGAGCGGGTCCAGCACGGCGGCCGTCATCCTCGGCCTGCCGGCCCCCAAGCGCGACAGCAGTCGTCGCGTGACACCCGGTGACAGCAGTGCGTCGCCTGCGGCCGCCACCCGCACGGATCGGATCAGCTCCACCGGTTCGGTGTCTTTGACCAGGAATCCGCTCGCACCCGCTCGGATGGCCTCGGAGACGTAGTCGTCGACCTCGAAGGTGGTGACGATGACGACGTGCACGTCACCCAGGGCGGGGTCGGCGGCGATCTGCGCCGCCGCCCACAGCCCGTCACCGTCGGGCATGCGGATGTCCATCAGCACCACGTCGGGCCGCTCGCGTCGCACCAGCTCCAGGGTCTGTCTGCCGGTCGAGGCCTCGCCCACGACGGTGATGTCCGGCTCGTGGTCGAGAAGGGCGTGGAATCCCGCGCGCACGAGCTGCTGGTCGTCCGCTATCGCGACCCGGATCACGCGGTCGTCGTCTTTCGTCATGTCGTTCGTCATGCTGCGAGTCCGGCCCGTGCGGGGAGCCGGGCCGTCACGAGGAATCCGCCGTCGTCCGCACGGGCCGCCTCGAGCGTGCCGCCCAGGGCGGCCGCCCGCTCGCGCATGCCGAGAATGCCGCGGCCGGCCACGGACTGCTGGTGACCCGTCTCGTGCTCCGTCGGCCCGTTCTGCACCCGGATGCTCACCGAGTCGCTGTCGACCTGCACCAGGACCCGTGCCGTAGCGCCCTCGGCATGTCGCCGTACGTTGGTGAGGGACTCCTGCACGATGCGGAACGCAGCGAGCTGCACCGCGGTGGAGACGCTGCCGTCGTCCCGCCATCCGCCCGAAAGAACGTTCCCCGACGGGTGCACGGCGATGCCGGCCGAGCGAGCCTCGTCGAGGAGGGCCGGGATCCCACGGAGACCCTGGCTCGGCCGCCGCGGAGACCCGGACGCCGAGCCGTCGCGGAGCACCCCGAGCACCTCCCGCACCTCCTCGAGCGCTGCGGCGCTCGTCTCCCGGATCGAACGCAGGCTCTCCTTCGCCCGTGTCGGCTCCTCGTCGAAGAGATGCAGCCCCACCCCCGCCTGCACGCTGATCTGCGACAGCGAGTGGGCCAGGACATCGTGGAGGTCCCGGGCGATCCGAAGCCGCTCCTCCTCGGCGGCGGAGCGTCGACGGGACGCCTCCTCGCGGGCGGCGGCCCGGAATCGCTCACGCCGCCCGGTCGCACCAGCGGCCGCGGCGGCGACCACGCAGAGCACGATCGTCACCACCAGCACCCGGATGCCCCCCGGCGCACCGCCGCGCAGCACGATCGACGCCACGCCGACGAGACCGGTGCCGGCCAGGGAGGACCACGCCCACAACGCCGCGCCCCCGGACACCGCCCGCGCGACCGCGAACGCCGCGGGGATCGTCGCCAGCGGAGGACCAGGCGCCAGGGCGATCGCCGGAATCGCCAATGCGACGACGGCGACGACGGCCGGACCGCGCCACGGCAGCAGCAGCATGCCCGCGGCGACGATGCCGCAGGCGGTCGCAGCGGTCGCGGCCGTATCCGCGGCACCGGCCGGAGTGTCACGGCCGAGACGCGCCACCGCCAGCCCGAGCCCTGGCAGCTGCACGACGATGCCGAACGCCGCCATGAACGCGCGCGCCCTCCGGTCGTGCCCGACACCGTCGTGCGGGGCCGAGCGGACGCTCTGCCAGGGCGATTGCGGCATCCCCTCATGCTAGCCAGGCACGGTCATCCCGCCCTCCTCGTGCCGGCGGTGGCGACTACTCCACTGGGAGTACTCCGGGCGCGTCGCCCACGGCGACCGGCCGATCCGGGTGCCGCGACCACTGGCTCCACGAGCCGGGATACAGCGCCGGCTGATAGCCCGCCAGCAGCAGGGCCGCCACATTGTGCGCGGCCGTGACGCCCGAGCCGCAGTAGGTCACCACAGACTCCCCAGAGCTCGCACCCACCGCCTCGAATCGCCGGCGCAGCTCCTTCGCGTCCCGGAAGCGTCCGCGTTCGTCCAGGTTCTCGGACGTCGGTGTGCTCAGGGCACCCGGAATGTGACCGGCACGAGGATCGATCGGTTCGCTCTCACCCCGATACCGTTCGCCCGCACGCGCATCCAGGAGCACGCCGGCCCTGGCCGCCTCGGCGGCCTCATCCATCGACACGACCGCCATGCGTCCGAAGGCGAGCGAGACCGATCCCGGCGCCACGCGCACCTCCCCCGCCTCCAGCGGGCGTCCCGATCCGCTCCACGCCTGCAGACCCCCGTCGAGCATCCGGACCCCGTCGAATCCGGCATGCCGCAACAGCCACCAGGCGCGTGCCGAGAACAGGTTCCCGTGGTCGTCGTACACGACCACCAGATCGCCGTCGTCTATGCCCCAGGCCCGGGCATCCGCCTGGAGTCGTTCCGGAAGGGGAAGAGGATGCCTCCCGTCCCGCGGGTCACCGACGTTCGCCAGTTGAGCGTCGAGGTCGACGTATACCGCCGTGGGAATATGGCCGGCGAGATAGTCGGGCCGCCGATCGGGTCGGGCAGGAGTCCAGCGGATGTCCAGCAGCCGCACCTGCCGTCCACCGCTGCGCGCGCTCTCCATGGCGTCGGCGAGCTCGTCCGGGCCGATCAGGATGTCGGAACGTCTCGGCTGCATGCCCCCACGCTAGTGCTTCGCGCGCCGCCCGCGTCGGCATCCGCTGTCGCAGGGCCGCCGTTCGCCGGCTGGTCCACTCGAGCTCGTTCTCCGACACGATCTGCACGCTGTCGACCCCCTCGATGCCCGAGGGCGCGTCGAGGAGGGGCGTCGTGTGCTCCGGCCCGTGAGCTCCAGCAGCACGGCTGCAGCGCCGTCCGCCACCAAGTGCTGCTCGGCCCGACTGAGCGTCCAGCCCTTGGCCGGTGACGCCGCCCAACATCGCGCAGCAGACCCCGGCCGTCTCGATAGACGACGTCGATCTGAAGCTGGGTGTCACGTCCTCTCGGCATCAGCCTCGTCACGGCCGTCAGTCCATAGGCGGTGACGAAATGCAACGCCGTGACGACAAGGGCGAGAAGCCACAGTCCGGCACCGGCTGCCATTCCGATGGCGGCCGTCTCCCACACGGAGGCGGCGGTAGTGCTGCCGCTCCAGCCCGATCAGCGCGCTCAGGGCGAACGCGAGTCCGAGCTCTCCGACCTGGAGCCACCCCTGGCCCTGGAACGCGCCCAACATCTTCGTCGTCATCGTCCCAGGCTGGGGCGCGGACCGCCCAGCGGGGCTCCCGGCCGCGGAGCGGACGACCGATTTGTCCGCCGGTGCCGCTTTGGTAAAGTAGACGAGCCCAGCGGGGCATTCCTCCATAGCTCAATTGGCAGAGCAATCGGCTGTTAACCGATAGGTTCTTGGTTCGAGTCCAAGTGGGGGAGCATCTTCGGCCCGGTCTCTTCGGAGGCCGGGCTTTTTCCATTGGTGGGCCTGACAGCGAGCAGCTCGGCGAAGAGTTCCTCCGGCTTCATGCGGATCACGGGGGCGAGGACCTCGATGTCGGAGAAGGTGAGCTCCGTCTTCCCGTTGAAGCGCGTCTCGAGCTTGCCTCGTCCTATCCCTGTGCGCGCTTCGAGCTTGCGCAGGGTCCACGGCTCGAAGAGGTAGCGAAGGTGCGCAGCGCGCGCCTGCTGCAGGGCCTCGGCTGTAGCTGACGATGCGATATCACTCATGGCTCAGAGCGTATTGATCCTCCGTCATTCTGTCAACTATTCACGACAGAATGAGCGAGACGCCTGACACCGAGGCACATCCTCCGGCCAAGGTGCTTGCGCATGACGGGAATCCCTGTCACCATGACATGCATGCGCGACGACATGACATGCATTGCGGACAGAGTACGTGGTGTCGTTGCGGAAAAGCGCCTCGACCAGAACGCCGTCGCGACGATACTCGGCATCTCTCGCCAGTCGGTGAACATGCGCATGAACGCGCGCGTCGCCTTCACGGGCGTGGAGCTGTTCCGTCTTTCCGTGGCTCTCGACGTCCCGATCACGCGCTTCTTTCCGTCCGCGGAGCGAATGCTCTCGGCGGCCTAGTCACGACTCGGCCGAGCTTCCCCGTCGGCCGAGTCGGTTCATCCACACCTGATCGAAGGGCGATCATCATGGACAAGATCGAGGAGCAGGCGCTCCGGCTGTCGAACGCGCGCCACGTGCTCTGGTTCTTCGGCGACCTCGTGCTGGGACTACAGCCGGGCTCGTTCACGACTCACCTACTGCGTGCGATCAGCGCGGCGGATGCGTGGAATCGAATGCGCCTCGCTCAAGGCTTCCCTGAGCTGGTCGAGATGGTCGTCTCGGTTCAGGAGACGGAGCAGGGGTTGGAGGACCTCCGCGGCCTCGTGAAGGCGGGCGTGCAGTGATCCGGCTTCGGGGTGGCGCGACGCTCACGGATGCTGATCTAGCGGAACTGGCGGTGTTTCTTCCGGTGCTGCACGCGCGTCTAGATGAGTTTTCGGATGTGCCGGAGCCGGTCGAGGTGACGTCGTGACCGAGGAGCGCGGTGCGCTGACGGCGCGCGCGGTTTGGTGGACGGTCTTCCTCGCTTCGTTGGTCGGGATGGCGTTGTCGGCGGTGCTGGCGTTCTGGCTTCTGACGTGGTGCCTCGCGGCCGCATTGGGCTGCCTTGTCGTGGCGATCATCGTGCGCCTGCTGATGGGTGATGGCGATGCAGATGACTGAGCGGAGCGCCTCATCTGATGTGGAGCTTCTTTCACTCCTCGATTTCGAGGTGGCGTGCGAGATCCGAAAGACCAAGGTGTGGCTGGGTCTTGCCGTCAAGCAGGATCATGTCGCGTGCGCCCGTGCAGCCCGGTGGATTATCCGGTGCATCTGGTGTGGCCGGGTCGCGCTGGCCTGTGATGAGCACCTGCAGTGGGTGCTGTCTGTGGAGCGAATGCTCTGCACAGAGTGCGGCTCAGTGGGGGCGCCGCGGGCACTCCTTCGCTGGATGCCGTTGGACGGTGCGCGATGAGGCGCGGTGTTGGCGGTGTGGACCCGTCGCTGAGCTCGACGGGTATCGCGATTCTCGGTGAGGGCGCGCAGATGTTCCGGCGGGTGCAGTCAAAGCCTTCCGGTGACGAGCTAGCTCCTCGCCTTGATCGGTTGCGTCGGCAAGCGGTGAATGTGATCCGCGCGATTGAGCGGGCAGCCTACGACGACGGTCTCGCGCTTGAGGTGATCGTCGTGGAGGGCCCGGCTTATGGGGTGACGACGCAGATGAGTCACATGCTCGCCGGGTTCTGGTGGCTTCTCGTGCACGGCTTGGCGCAGGTGGCGCCGGTGGCGGTCGCGCAGCCGACCACCTTGAAGAAGTTCGCGACGGGGACCGGGCGAGCGGAGAAGGACGAGGTGCTCGCTGCCGCGATTGCCGCGTTCCCGGGGGCTGGTATTCGCAACAACGACGTCGCGGATGCTTCGGTCCTGGCGGCGATGGGTGCCGTGCACGTGGGGGTGGAGTTTGGCGGCGGGTTCGCGCCGTCTGGGCGGGACAGCGTGAAAGCAGTGCGCTGGCCCCTGGTGAAGGGAGATCGGTCGTGAGTTTGGCGTTGAAGGTGCACGCGAGCGTCGCTGATGCGGCGACGGGGCGGTTGCGCGGGAAGGTCCGGAAGGTGCTGGAGGCGCCGGAGAAGCGGACGGGGTTCGAGGGGCGGTTCCTTGTCGAGTGGGAGACGGGTGTGCGATCCGTGGTGGACGGGGCGGATCTGGTGGCTCGGTTCGGGTCGTTCTCGGAGGGCTGGAGGGCCTTCTGATGAGCGACACGAAGCTGAAGGGCACGCTCCCGAAGGATGACGAGGCGAATGGGCTTGCCGGATCCGACTGGGCGAATCGCCTGCTGGACGACCCGCAGAAGCAGCACGTGGCGATCATCACGTTCGTCACGGCGAAGAAGGACACGGATTACGCGAATGGAAAGGTCACGGCGATCGCTCAGATCACCCGGATCGAGCCCGTCGCTGATGACGCGGAAGCTGAGGTGCTGCTGAACAAGCTCCTCGACTTGGCGCAGTCGCGCACGGGGCAGACGCAGTTGGACATTCCGAAGCCTGTGGCGGGTGCCTCGGTGCTGGACCTGAACGCGGGTCTGGATGACTTCGATGGCGACGAGGGTCCCGACGCGGCATGACCATGACCGATGCGACCGTGCCGGCCGTTCTGGCGGAGTTGGAGTCCCGTGCTGGGGCGTCCGACAAGGACCGGCAGGTGTGGCTCGCAGAGCGTCGCCGTGGGATCACGGCGACGGAGATCAGGGACCTAGTCATCGGGGCGAAGTCGATGCAGGCGCTGATCGAGGAGAAGTTGTCGGACGAAGCGACGCCCGATCTGTCTCGTGTACCGGTGATCGGATGGGGAAAGCAGCGGGAACCGATCATCGCCGAGGTGCTGCGCGGTGAGGGGTTCGCGCCGGAGTCGCGCGTGTTCCGGCATCCGCGGAATCCGCGTCACTTGGCGTCACCGGATGGTGTGCGGATCGACTTCGACGAGCAACTGCAGGTGTCGGAGATCAAGACGTCCTGGCACGACCTGCCTCCGGGCTCACCGGAGCTCGCGAAGAAGGGCTACGCGATCCAGTGCCAGTGGGTGATGTATGTCATCGGTGCGACCGCTTGCCGGTTCGTGGTCGAGGAACGCATCGAGCTTCCGGACGGCTCATTCGCTCCGGGGATTCTGCACCGGCATTGGCTCCAGCGGGACGACCTCCTCATCGACGACCTGGTCGAACGTGCGAACGCTTTCCTGGCGGAGCTTGACCGTCAGCGTGCCGAGGGTGCGCCGGAGGTTGATGAGGTGATCGACACGTTCGCTGTGGACGTGCTCCGGTTCCGTGAGGCGGAGGCCGAGGCGAAGCGGGCGAAGGAGATTGCGTGGGCGGCTCTCATCGATCGGATGGGTAACGCGCCGTTCTCGCAGAAGTCCGCGATGGCTCAGGTGACGTGGACGCCGGGCGGCTCGGAGCCGGTCAAGGTGCCTGATGTGCAGGCAGCGAAGGATGCGAACCCGGAGCTGTTCGCTGAGGTGCAGGCCTTGTCGAAGCGGTGGAACGAGCATCAGGCGCGGTTTACGCGGATGGAGTCGAAGCCGTCGAAGGGTCGCTTGACGGTGACGCCTGTGAAGGGAGCAACGAGGTGACGGGGAAGGCGGACGAGGTCTTGGTCCCGGCTGTGCATGCCAATCTCGCTGAGGCGTTGGCTGCGTTCCAGGCCGAGGTTCCCACCGTGGTCAAGGGTGCGGAGGCGAAGGTCCAGACGAAGACCGGCAAGGATTACACGTACAAGTACGCGGATCTCGCTGTCATCACTCCCCTGGTGCTGCCGCTGCTCGGCAGGCATGGGCTGGCGTGGTCGACGCAGCCGACTCTGATGGGTGACAGCTTCGTGCTGCACTACTCGCTGAAGCACGCGGGCGGTGAGGAGATCGAGGGCATCTATCCGCTCCCGGACCCGCACACTCCTCCGCAGGAGCTGGGGTCGGCTATCACCTATGCGCGACGGTATGCCTTGTGCGCTGTGACGGGCGTCGCGCCGGGCGGCGATGACGATGATGCGGCGTCGGCGCCCGCCGCACCGGACCGTCGTCGAGCACGGGCTGCGAGGCCTTCGGACACTCCGCAGCCGCAGGTGGCTGGTCGCGACTGGGCGCAGCTGGTTCTGGAGGCGCGCACGATCGACGAGCTTCGGGCGGTTCACGGTGAGGCGGAGAAGGCTGCCGAGCTTGCGGCGGTTCTGGATCCGAAGTACGCGCACTCGCTCGAGGCGGTCACGAAGTTCTATGAGCTTCCGAATCCGCCGGCGTCGGTCACGGTGGGCTCATTGATAGGGATCGTGAAGCCGGCGGTGGCAGCTCGTGAAAAGGCGCTCGCGGAGCGCCCGGCCGTGGATGAGGGCCCGGAGCAGGGTGCGGGCTGGCCTACTGCGAAGCCTGGTGATGGTGCTCCTGAGGGGCTGATCTGACGTGGCGGATCAGTTGGACGGATCAGCCTTGCCGCCGCTTGAGCCGGACGTGGAAGCTGCGCTTGCCGAGGTGGGGATCTATTCCCCCGATCCCACGGACGAGCTGCATCGACGGCTGGTGGATGCGTTGCGGCGGACTCGTGGTTTGCCCGCTGGTGTGCGGTTCACGGCGATGCGGTGGGTGTACACGTGGGCGCTCGAGCATGCGGGCGATGAGTTCGCTGAGGCGAAGGCGGACTACGAGTCGAAGGTTGCTCGGGCGGTGATCCGGTTCCGGGACGGGGGTGAGCGGTCCGGGGAGATGTGCACGAAGCGTGCTGAGGCGACGGATGAGGTTCGGGAGGCGCACTTGCGGTATCGGATCGCTGAGCAGCGTGAGCGGTTGGCGCGGAAGCGGTTGGACACGATGGCTGACCAGATCAAGGTGTGGCAGAGCGTGAACGCGGATCGTCGTGCTGCTGACGAGTTCCATGCGAGGACTGCGTCGTGAGCGGCGTCGAGCTGGTGGTGTTCGTGGGCGCTCTGGTCGGGGGCGGCTTGGTGATTCTCGCTGTTCTGGTTGCCGTGGTGGCCGCTGTGGTGGCTCGGTTCTATCGCCGTCTTGATGATGCAGGCGATCCGTTGTCGAGGGATGCGAGGGAGTCGCGATGAGCTTCGTTGCGGCGGCGGAATGGTCCGCAGGGGTCGGGGTTCCGGATCGGGTGGTTGCACGATGAGCCCTGAGGAGCAGGTAGAGCGGGCCGTACGGCGGCACCTGACGTATGCCGAGTACCGGTTCGATGTGGCGATCGCGTCGCTGCTTGATGCGCCTCGCCCGGAGTCCCCGGGGGAAAGACGAGTCCGGGAGATGCGGGAAGGGTTCGCAGAGATTGGGCTTGCACTCGGTCGGTTGGCGCGCACGGCTGCGCTGGCTGCGCAGGCTCTCGTCGACGCGTTCCGTGCAGGAGTTGAGGTCTTTACGGCGGCGTTGGAGGCCGAGCGGGCGAAGACAGAACGGGCTCGTCGCCTGAGCCACCGCCAACTCCGCGCGCAGATTCCCCTCCACGACCTGCGACCACTCCGGCTCGTCCACCAGCAAGGCGCGAATCTCGAGCAGCATGGATTGGCGACCTGGTGAAAGCGGCAGGGAACGCGGTCACGCCGCCCGTGGCACGCGACCTGGTCGCAGTGGCGGTCGAGAGCCTGGAGGCCGCAGCATGACCCTCAAGCCGAAGTACGAGGCACAGTCGGCTCGGGCTCGCTCTCACTTGATCGTTTCCGTGAGTTGCTTCTGTGCTGACCCGTCCGGCGGTGTCCAAAAGACCCAGACCGTTGCGGACTGCGGGGACGTGAGCCGCCGCCGGAACGTGAAGCGGATCGACTCTCCTGTAGCGACGGAGTCGATGGCATCTGCTGGCAACTCAAGCCACCTCTCGTCGACGCCGGCGGGGCCACCGAGATACACGTTATACGCGTATTCGCCGCTGACGTTTTTCACAAGCCAGACCTGGTCCGAGCTCGGATCACTAATGGCTTCGAACTCCCAAGGGCGGTGGACTTCGGCGGCTGATTCAGCAAGAGCTACATGGCGTTCAAGCGCGTCCGCTGCTCGCTTGTGCTCGGCGACGGATCGTTCCGCGGCCGCGGCCGCAGATTGGGAGGCAGCGAGCGCTGCCTGCTCGTATCCCTTCGCGTCGTCTCGCGCGGACTGCGCGTCGCGCACACCTCGCCACGCGATGATCGCCGCGATCACGGTCGCGACGAAGATCCCGAGATTGATGATGATCGTTGCAACGTCCATGTTGCGCACCCTATCGACGGCGGTGGTCGCATGACCGCCCCCACTGCGAGGGTGTGGACCGTGGTGAAGCGACGCGACGCCGGCCAGTGCATCGTGTGCGCGACAAGGGACGGTTTGTCTTTCCAGCACCGTCAGGCCGTAGGCATGGGCGGCTCCAAGCGGAAGCCCGAGTGCGTGGAAGGCGTGACGGCGTGTGTGCCGCACAACGAGGCGTTCGAGCACCGACTGCAGGCGCTCGCGTTGCTGCGCGGATGGAAGGTACGCGGCTGGGTGGCCGACGTTTCGCTGGTGCCGGTTTGGTATCCGCTGCTGGGTGGTTGGCATGTGCTGACTGCTGATGGTGGTCGGGAGTGGGTGTCGTGGGCGGCGGCACGGGCGCTGATGGTCGATGTGTATGGGGACGAGTACGAGCGGTGGGAGGTTGCGGCGTGAGCGACGAGCTGTTGGCCGCGTTGGGTCGTGAGTTTCGGCAGCGGATGAACGCTGTGAGGCGGGAAGCGCTTGAGAAGGGTGTCGATCTGCTTCCGGTTGGTGAGGCTGACGGGATCAAGGTTGGGGACGTCGTGACGATCGGGCTCTCGCATTCACGCTACGTGGTGAAGCGGATTGACCCGCAGTTGAGCGACCCGCTGGATGCCACCTCGGATCTGGTGTTCCTTGCGGGACTGCGAGGTTTGTCTGGTCCGTTCGAGGGCCGGTTCCGGCGGATTCGTACCCGGCTGCTGCGGAGGGTGTCATGAGCGCGTTGTGCTTTCTGGAGCGGCCGTGTCCTTGCGAGGACGGGCAGTGATGGGCGATCACACCAGGGATGGGGTCTCCCCGATTCGTTCGCAAGAAAACTTGCGACGGGATCGTGTGGAGCTTGGTGGCTATGGGCAGATGGTCCGGAGGATCGTTCGCGCGTATGGGCGGCGTTTCGCTGCGGAGGGCGATGACGTCGATCTTGCCGATTTGTTCGGTCTTCTTGGCCAGGTCGAGGAGTCGTTGCAGTTCGCTGTGGATCGGTTGCGTGAGCGGGATGTGTCGTGGGCGGCAATCGGTCGGGTTTGTGGTCTGAGTGGTGAGCGCGCTCGGCAGCGTTGGGGTCAGAGGAAGGAGGCGGCTTGAGCGTCAAGGTGATGACGTGGGTCTGGCATGACGGACGTACGTCGGGGCTGCGAGGGAACCAGATGCTCGCGATGCTGGCTCTTGCGGATGTCGCTGATGACGACGGGAATTGCGTGTTTGTCCGGGAGGATGCACGGTCGCAGGCTGCGATGGCGGCGAAGGCGCGGATGTCGGTGGCGACTTTTCGCAGGGTGACGGCTGAGCTCGCTGAGCGCGGGTTGTTGTCGGTGGAGAGGCCGCAGCATCAGGGTCCGAATGCCTATCGGATTGTGATGGTGGGGTCCAGCGCTCAATCTGAGCGCTCACCCGTGAGCGGTGCCAGCGCTCAGTTTGAGCGGGTCCAGCGCTCACGGGTGAGCGGTGCGACCTCTTATATACGTACTCACGATTTATACGTGTCGGATGCGTTCGATCGCTTCTGGTCTGTCTATCCGAGGAGGGTGGGCAAGGAGGGCGCCAAGAAGGCGTTCTTGAAGGCCGTGAAGCAGGTGGGTGCGGATGTCATCGTGGCTGGTGCTCGCCGGTTCGCGGAGGATCCGAATCTGCCGGAGAAGCAGTTCATCCCTCATCCCGCGACGTGGCTGAATCGCGGCAGTTGGGATGACGAGCCGCTGCCGCCTCGGGGCGATCGTCTTGGCGCTGAGGACTTCGGTGCCGATGAGTGGATGATGCGCGCGTGAGCCTCGACGTGGAGCGTGTGGTGATCGCGTCGCTGCTGTTGGACGGCAGGCGGATGCGTGAGGCGACGCAGCAGTGCACGCCGCGGGACTTCGCGGACTCGAGGCTGGGCACGATCTATTCGGGTATGGCTCGGATGGTGGCCCGTGGCGAGCCGATTGATCAGATCACCGTCTCGAGCCATCTCGCTGATTGGGGTGTCCGCGGGGTCGACATGGTGGACCTGTTCTCGTGGACGTCGCAGGTTCCGCATGCGGGGAATGTGTCGTTCTACGCGGAGCAGGTGCGGCGGAATGCGATGCAGCGGGCTCTGATGACTGCTGCGAAGCGCATGGAGGACTCGGTGGGTCAGGAGCCGCCGGATCGTGTGTTGGAGCAGGCGATGGAGGATCTTCGCGGGATTCGTGAGGACCACATCATCGACGAGCTGCGTGCTGTTCCTCTGGTGGAGGTGCTGCACACGGATGCGGAGTATGACTGGGCGATCAAGGGTCTCCTGGAGCGTCGGGACAGGGTCATGATCACGGGCCCCGAGGGCTTCGGGAAGTCGACTCTGGTGCGGCAGATGGCGATCACCGCGGCGGCTGGTATTCACCCTTTCCGGGAGTATCCGATTGATCCGGCGCGTGTACTGGTGATCGATGCGGAGAACACCGAGAAGCAGTGGGCTCGGGAGACAGCGAAGTGGGCGAACTCGGCGGAGACGATCACGTCGGAGGATCCGTCCGAGAACATGCAGTTGGCTTGCGTGCGCCGTCTGGACCTGTCGAAGGACATCGACTTGGGGCAGGTGCACAGGCTGATTGATGAGCATCGGCCGGATGTGCTGTTCATCGGACCGTTGTACCGCCTGATCCCGAGGGCGATCAATTCGGATGACGATGCGGCGCCGTTGCTGGCGAATCTCGACACGATCCGTGACCGGGGTATCGCGCTGGTGATCGAGGCGCACGCCGGCCATGCGACGAATCCGAAGGGTGAGCGTGATCTGCGACCTCGAGGGTCGGCAGCGCTGCTGGGCTGGCCCGAGTTCGGGATCGGGTTGCGGCGAAACGCGAAGAACCCGCTGCATGCAGATCTCGTGCGTTGGCGCGGCGATCGGGATCAGCGCGGGTGGCCGGCGAAGTTGGGTCGCGCTCAGAAGCAGGGTGACCAGAGATGGCCGTGGCGGCCGGTCGACTGAGCCGCCGGAAGGGATGAAGGAGATGGCGATGGTGACGATCGAGGATGCGCAGGTGAAGAGCGTGTTCTCGACAGAGCATGGGTGGGGTGTCTCGGTCTTCGAGACGTACACACCGAAGGGGGGTCAGGAACGGCGGGACTACTTCACGTTGTGGTTCCGGGAGCATCCGGGAGTCGGTGAGGGTGATGTCGTGTCGGCGTCGGGGTTCTTGTCGAAGCGGGTACGGAAGGTGGAGCGGGACGGTCAGGAGCCGTTCTGGGTTGCTGATGTGTCTGTGCGTGGTGCGCGCCTGATTGGGCACGTGGCGGCGGCGAAACCGGATCCGGAGCCGTGGGAGCAGGCGGGGGCGTCGTTCTGATGGCAGTCCGGGATGAGGTGGTGTTGGCCAGGGCCGACGTGAACGACGCGTACGGCGTGACGGTGTGGCAGCGCAAGAAGATCGCGGACTACACGGTTGAGCAGGCCGAGCGGTTGGGGAGCGAGATCCTGCAGGCCGCGGCGGAAGCGCGGCGCGTGGCTGCTGAGGATGCGATCGCCCTCGAGCCGGATGCGTGCGGCGAGCGCGTAGCGGAATCGATGAGGCAGATGAGCTTCCTTGCGAGGCGGGGGATGCCGCTGTGAGTCCGTGGGAGTTGTTGTTGTGGGTCCTCGCGGTGGGGTTGTCCGTGGTGATCGTCGCGATCGTCGTTTTTCTGGTGGTTGCGGTCGTCCGCGCAATCATCCATCCGGTGAAGGGGAAGGAGTCTGGTGGTCGCTGAGCTCGACTGTCAGTTGACGGAAGAGCAGGACGCCGCGGAGATCTTGGCGTGGCGTACTGACCGAGCGTTGAGGGATGCGCCGGACCTTTTCAAGCATGTGCGGTCGCTGGCCGCCCCGCAGGAGGTTCGTGACCTGGATGGCATGTCCGGTGTCCCGGCTGCCGCGTCGAGTTCGTCGGAGCGCGGCGAGACGCTCCCGCAATGGTCGGCGCCGTTGCTCATCACTGCCGTGGACGACGCGGATGAGAGCTACGTGCGCCTGGTCGAGTGGGTCCAGTTCTGGTCCGAGACCCTCCGCATTGACCCGCCGGCTACGCATGCCGTGGCGTGGACCAACCTGAAGCAGGGGCTACAGGGGTTCAGGGCGGGCACGACGCCGGATGGTGCCGGCATGTTGGTACGGTTGCAGACGATGTGGCTGCTGGTGCATGCCGACGAGTTCGCAGGGCACGAGTCTGTGGAGGCGTATCGGGCGGACGTGACCGAGTTCTTGTCTGCCCTTCGGGCACGGTATCCGATGCGGGATCGGCACCGCGGTATCGCGATGCGGGAATGCCCGGCGTGTGGCGAGGTCAGCGTGAGCGTGGACTGGGCAGACGAGGATTCTGATGCCCCGTCGAGCGCTCGTGTCGTGTGTGGCGGGTGCGGCTGGTCAGCCCCATCTTCGGATGTCGCCTATTGGCTGAGGAGGGTCGCATGAGCGAGTTGCGTCCCTACACGCCGCGGGTGACGGTGGTTCCGCGCGGGAGAGCCCTGGCGCCGCGGTGCTGCGCGAAGTGCAAGACGCCTGGGTTCGGATGCGCGAACGCCGCGTGCGCTTGCCATAGTCGTCCTCCTTTGACCGGGGCAGCGAACGATTCGGGACATTGGAGGGGCTGATGGGCATTCTGAACTACACGACGACGATCGCCGCAGAGAAGACCATGGGCGAATGCATCGGATATCTGTCGCGGCGTGGAGTTCGATCGATCTCGACGCTCTATGACGAAGACGGAAAGCCGGATGGCTTGGCTTTCGTGATGCAGACCGAGTACGGGTTGCGGACTTTCGAGCTACCGGTGCGTGTTGCGGGCACCCTCAAGGCGTTGGAGCGGGACTCGACCGTGCCACGCCGGTATGTGAACCCGGAGCAGGCGGAGCGGGTGGCGTGGCGGATCGCTGCGGACTGGTTGAAGGCTCAGGGGGCGCTGATCGATGCGGGGCTGTCGCGGCAGGACGAGGTCATGCTGCCGTTCATGGTGGATCAGCGTGGAAAGTCGGTCTACGAGGTCGTGACGGCTCAGCTGCGGAAAGAGGTGGAAGCGTGATGGTGGACATGGATACCGAAAAGATTCGCGAGCTGGAGGCTCGTGCCGACCGTGCGGAAGCTGAGGTTGCCCGTCTCACCGCACAGCTACAGGCGGTGCGCGCATATGCCGAGGACCGAGCGTTCCATGCTCGCGGCCACCTGAACACGGTCAACTCGGGGCGAATCGCCAGCGACCTGCTCGCCATCCTGGATGCCGCAGCGGACGAACCGAAGCGCCCCGAAGTCGTGTGCTTGTGCGGTTCGACGCGGTTCCGGGCGGAGTTCACCAGAGTGAACGCCGAGTTGTCGGCTGCGGGATCGATCGTGCTCGCACCGGGTGTCTTTGCTCACGATGGGGACCCGATGACGGAAGCCGAGAAGGTCGCGTTGGACGAGTTGCACAAACGGAAGATCGACCTCGCCGACAGGGTGCTCGTGATCAACGTCGACGGCTACATCGGATCCAGCACGCGCAGCGAGATCGACTACGCGCTCGCACGCGGCAAGCCCGTCGACTATCTCGAACCGAAGGGAGACGAGCAATGAGCGAGGGAACGATGGTTTACAAGGACAAGCGCATTCGCGTCGTGAACGTCACGGCAGACAAACACTTGTCGGAGCATGGCGTGCGGGACGGGTGGTACGCCGACGACGCGACGATTCCCGGATCGCGAATGTTCTACCCGAGCGATATGTTCGACTTCGAGCCGGAGCCCGCTGATGCCTGACCCGATCGAGACCCTGCCCGCCCACGACAAGCGGGTGAAGGCCGATGCATCCGTGGAATACGGCCTCGACTATGGGGCGGGCGTCACGAACGTCAGTGACGATCCTGCCGAGGCCGAAGAGATGCAGCAGTGGATACCCGGCAGTGTCGTCGTCAAGCGAACGGTCTACCACGGCGAATGGGAGGACGAACGCACATGGGAGCAGTTCGAGCAAGCAAACGAGGATGACCGATGAGCGAGCAGGACGAGTACACGCCGAGCGTCGATGTAGTGCGCGAGGGTCACGCCTTCTTTGTGCAGGCGAAGATCGCGGGTGCGACGTTCGGGCAGGGGCTCGCGGAGTTCGACCGCTGGCTTGCGGAGCACGATGCGGCGGTGCGTCGTGAAGCCGCGGCCGAGCAACGCGAGAAGGACGCGCAGATCGTGCTCGACATGGAGCAGGCACGCGTACTGGGCGACTGGGGCACCGTCGTGCGGAAGCTCGACGCCGCCGCCGCGATACGAGAGCAGGGAACCGCATGAGCATTGAGATCAGGGTGCGTCTGCAAGAGACCGAGGCTGACGCTCTGCTCCGGGCGTACCAGGAAGGGCGTTCAGGATGGCACGCGAACCCGTCGCTTGCACTGCAACGAGCCGATTTCAAGATCGCCGGATCAATCTTCCGCAGCCGAGCCGAGCAGGAAAGCGAATGAGCGACGACACCGAGAACCCGTTCCCTTACCCCGGCGCACGAGGGTTGCTCAGCTCCGGGCATCCCGCACCCCCAGTGACGCAGACAGACGGCGGAATCCTAGGTCAAGCCCTCGCTAATGCCGCGGACGCGATGACCGTGATGATCTTCGGTAACGGGCAGCAGCGCGCCACCGTGGAGGCATGGATGGACCGGAACAGAGCACGGAGAGAACGCGCATGAGTGAGTCACCAGACGGGGTGAGCGTGATCGCGAGATGGATGAAAGGGCAGGATGAGTGACATGGACGTGAAGACGATCTCGGGTGTGGACGTGCTAGACGAGCGGGAGGCTATGGCGCGATTCGTGGAAGCAGTCAGCAAAGCAGCGCCAGCGATTTCCGCGTGCGTTGAGACCCTTCGATCGGTCACTCGCGACACGCCGACCCCGGACGGGGAGGTCCACCCTGACGATCAGCTCCGATGAGAGACGAACGCAGCTTCTACAACGCAGCTACATCACCCCCGCGGAAGCGGCATTCCTGATCCGCCGGGACAAGTCCACCATCACCCGATGGATCCAGCAGGGTCTACCAGCCATCACAATCGGCCGGCACAGGTACGTGAGGCGCGTCGAGCTCCTCCGATGGGCAGCAGACCCAGACCGAAGGACACGCCGCAGAACGCGTCACGATTAGTGCACCACTCATGCTGTAGACTGGCGTCACCGCAAGGTGTCAGCGCCCCGGATCGAATCCTCGATCACCGGGGCGTTTGCCATGTGTGGACGCCCTTCGTCCCAGCGGCGCGGACTCGACCTCCGCTTCTCCGGGGAAGAGAACGAACGGTCGCGGGCGGCCGGTCTTCGGGAGCACATTCGGCTGCCGGCCGCCCACACTCAAGCTCGATACTCCGTCCACGCGGCACCATCCCAGTACCGTCGCTTCGACGCGTCGTCGGGATCTGGATACCATGCCGCCGGCGCTGCCCCTGCATGGTTGACGGGCGCCCACTGCCGGCCGTCCCACCAGCGTTGATTCCCCGCGCCGTCGTCGTACCAGCCCGGCGCTGCGGTGAGTTGCGCAGCTTGTAGCGCCACCAGCTGCTGTTGCGCTGCGACCTGTTGGGCGATCAGCTCGTTCTGCTGCTCGAGCAGCTTCTTCTGCTGCTTGTTGCCCTTCCGGGTGGCCTGCTTCGTGAGCCGCGCGCTCCTCGCCGTCCGCTCCTTGTCGGACCGATAGTCGATCATCCCGAGCGTGCTGACGCTCATCGTCTTCCTGATGAGTCCCATGCCCGGATGCTACCGCCGGACTGCTCACGATCCCGGCACTCGAACGGGGGTGATGTCCATTGGCAACCGTCAAGCCTGACGTGGTCGCGAACCCGAAGCCCGGCTCTCGCGGTTACCTCTAGCACCCAAGTGGTACTGGACAAAGGGTCCCGGCCTGGCGAAGTGGGCGACGAGTCCTCACCCGTACACCGCGCTCCTCTCGCATCTCGTGAAGTTCCTGAGCCCCGAGGTGGCGAAGAAGACAGCAGCGCAATGGTTCCACGATGCGCTCGGTTTCTGGCCGGGCACACCTCACGTGGGCGCGGTGCCGGTCGGGAAAAAGTAGCGGTCAGCTTGCGCGGCGGTCGTGAACGGATTCTTCGAGGATGTCTCGTGCGAGCTTGGAGAGGGACACTCCTCGCTCCGTGGCGACGTGCTGGAGCTCGTCGCGAAGCTCTTCAGGAATGCGAACCTGGAGCACCGGGGAGTGCTTGGCGCCGCCAGAAAGGGACTTGCGTCCCGGCAGGAGGTTCGCCCGTCGCCGTTCAGCGGATGCTGCGATCTCTTCGGCGCGCTCGTCCGTCAACCTTGTGCCGTCGGTCAGAGTGAATTCCTCTGCGGCAAGGTCTATGTCGGACACGGTCGCATCCGCTGAGAGCTTGTACTTCTTGGCGTCCATCACTCCTCCTCAGTAGCTGGTGGGCATGCAGTGGATCACGGCGAGACCGTCACCCTTGTCGTTCGGGACGGCGATGATGCGGAGCTTGACGCCCCGGTCGTCCGTTCCAACGTAGACCAGAGTGTCGCCCTCGACGGTGGGCTCTCCAGCGTCGATCATCGCGGCCAGGATGTGAGCGTTTCCGATCCGGTGCTTACGGGCTGACCGGGTGATCCTGACCTGCTGCATGTTCTACAGTGTACTACACAGTCGATTTGAGGTCAATTGATCGACCACTTCCGCGTTGCGACGCGCGCCGCCGAGTACACCCGTGAAGCGCAAACCGCCAGCATCCGCCGCACCGTGTACGTCCACATCTACGATGACCAGACCGAACTGCGGAATGCGCATGCGCGAGCTCGCGGCAAGGATCCCGAGTCAATGGGCGAGGTCGCCGGCGGCATGGCCACGCAGACCACGCACGGCTTCCACTGGCCGAGACCGGATCCTGGACCGGTGCTGGTCATCCGACTCTGGACCGGCCAACTCACGACGCGCACGATCGCCCACGAGGCGACCCACGCCGCCGCGGTGATCTTCTTCCTGGACCACATGGCCGGATGGGATTCACGGGCGCGACGCGTCCTCCTCGGAGACAACGAAGCGCTCTGCTACGCCGTCGGAGACATCACAGCCGACATCATCCAGCAGCTGTACAAGCGCGGCCACATCCGAAACTAACCCCCGGGGGTGATGGTTCGTTGAGTGAGGAGTCGAAGAGAGCGCTCGATGAAGCGATCCGGACGCACCTCGCGGATGAGGGGCAAGGTGACGTGACGACGGCATGGCTGCTCATCTCGGGTTCGCTCACGGCTGCCGACCCTGACGACGAGGGCAAAGTGTGGATGGAGCAGGCCGACGGCCAGCCACGCTACGTGTCACTCGGTCTCCTCGAGGCAGGCGCGATCTTTCACCGCGGATTCGTCTACAGCGTCATGACGAAGAACGAGCTGGAAGGCGACGACGACTAGTGCCGACCGGCTGGACTGGATCGACCCGCCGTCAGACCTTGCCTGCGAACTGGTCAACCGAGGTAGTCCCCCGCATCATGAAGCGCGACGGTGGCCGCTGCCAATGGGTCCGAGCCGACACCCACCGCAAGTGTCTCCAGCCAGCCACGGACGTCGACCATATCCTCAACGACGCCGCCGGCGGCACCGACGACGACACCAACCTCCGAGCACTGTGCACCACTCACCACCGGTGGAAGTCCAGCCATGAGGGCGGACAAGCGTCCGGTGCGGCACGCCGGGCGAAGAGGGACGCCGCACCGAAGCCGTTGCACCCGGGACTCGTCGCGGACAAGCGCGAACTCGAACCACCACCCTTCTGATTACACCCCACACTCTGACCAACGGGGACCGGGCACCCTCCCCCCCGGCACCCTCACAGACCGCTTCGCGTTCTGCTGGAAACTCCGTGCAGGGGTCTGGGGGGATCGTTTCAACCGCGCCGCATGCCGCCGTCAGGTGGGTGCGGCATCCGTCATGGAGGTTCACTGATGGCAGGTCGAGGGCCAGCTCCGGCGCAGGCGCATACGCGGAAGTCGAATGATCATCAAACGATCAAGCTGATTGCGGATAAGAAGCTGCGGGGTCCGTCGCTGCCGAAGTTGATGACGAAGGCTGGTGCGGTGGAGGCGTGGCATCCGCAGACGGTGAAGTGGTGGAATCACTGGCGTCGGTCGCCGCAGGCGATTCGGATGATGACGGGCCCGGACTGGGATTTTCTGCTGGACACGGCTCTGATGCATCACGAGATGTGGAAGAACCGGAAGTGGGAGCTCGCGGCGGAGATTCGGTTGCGGGTGCAGAAGTTCGGTGCGACGCCGGAGGATCGTTCGCGGCTGCGCGTTGAGGTTGGCACTGGCATGCCTGACAACTCGTCGACCGCGCAGGACTCCTCGCCGGTGGCATCGTTGGATGAGCAGCGCTGGAAGCGCATCGCGGGCGAGGACTGATGCCGCGCCGGGTGATCTCGGCGCCCGGTCATTCACGTAAGCGTTCTCTCGGCCGTCTGGCTGTGTGGTGGATTGAAACATTCACCGTGCACGGTCCTGGCGACGTCGTCGGGCAGCCGGTACGGCTCGGCGATGAGTATGCCGGCTTCATCGTCGATTGCTATGCGCTGGGGGCTTCGGGCAGGCGCCTGTACGATTCTGCGTTCCTGTCGCGTCCGAAGGGATGCGACAAGTCGGGGTTGGCAGCGAAGCTAGCGCTTTTCGAGGCGTTCGGCCCGGCGCGGTTCGCCGGTTGGGCGCGGGGCGGTGAGCGTTACGAGTTCCTCGGCCGCACGTATGTGTACGCGCCGGGTGAGCCGATGGGTCGGGCGGTTGTGTCTCCCTTCGTGCGGATCATGGCGACGGAGGAAGAGCAGACCGGGAATGTCTACGCGACGATCCACCACAATCTGACCTCGTCCAAGGCGCCGCTTTTCGAGCTGCAGGCGTATGGGATGGTCGCCGGCTTGTCGTCGGTGTCGATCCCGGGAGGCGGTGAGATTCGCCGGTCGACGGCGGCGGGGGCTTCGAAGGATGGTGGCATCGAGACGTTCGTCGTTTTCGATGAATCGCACCTGTACAACTCGCCGCGACTGCGGGAGATGTATGACGTCGTGGTGGCGAACCTGTCGAAACGGGCGAAGTCGGCGGAGCCTTGGTACCTCGAGACGACGACGATGTATGCGCCCGGTGAGGAGTCAATCGCGGAGGCGACGTACCAGCTCGCTGATGCGATTGAGGAGGGCCGTGCACGCCGGCCTCGACTGATTTTCGATCACCGGTGGGGCGAGGTCGCAGATCTGCGTGATGAGGACGCTCTCCGAGAGGCGTTCGTCGAGGCGTACGGGGATGCGATCGCGTGGAATCCGGTCGAATCGCTGATCAACGGCGCCTATGATCCACGCCGCAGTGAGGCACGTACCCGAAGGTACTTCCTGAACGCGGTGACGTCGTCGGCGAACGCATGGGTGCAGGCGGAGCAGTGGAGACTTCGAGGTCGTGTCGCGCTGCGGGCCGCCGAACGTCAGCTTGGCGTGAAGTCCCGATTCACGCGACCTTGGGACGGTGACCGGATCACTCTCGGCTTCGACGGGTCGTCCACGAGGGATGCGACGGCGCTGGTCGGATGCAGGGTCAGTGACCGCTTCCTGTTCCCGCTTCTCATACTGGAGACCCCGGAGGGTCCGGAAGCGGATGGGTACGAGGTTGACCGCGATCGCGTCGATGCAGTTGTGGCGGGAGCGTTCGAGCGCTTCGAAGTGGTCGGCTTCTATGCTGACCCGCCGCTGTGGCAGGACTACGTCGATAAGTGGAATCGCGAGCACGGCGACCAGCTTGAGGTGCGATCGCAGGCGAAGCACGCGATTGCGTGGTGGACGAAGCGCGACGTACAGATGGCCCAGGCGTTGGAGCGCCTCCACACGGCGATTCTCACCGGTGGGATGTCGCATGACGACGACACACCCCTCGGGAAGGTGATGACGCGGCACTTCCTGAACGCTCGCGAGTGGAGCCGCCGGGGTGGCACGGTGATCGGCAAGGAAGGCAAGAACTCGCCTCGGAAGATCGACGCCGCTGTCGCGGCGACGCTCGCGTTCGAGGCTGCTGCGGACTTTGTGGCGAAGTACAAGTCAGCGGAGAGCACGTTCGTGCCGTTCGCGATCCGTTAGTCGAAGGGACGGTGGTGATGTTCACGGAAGCAGGCGTCACCGGCTCGGATGACTGGTGGATCCTTCGGCTGGCGACGCAGTTGGGTGCGGGTTTCCCGCGCTTGAAGAAGTTGCAGTCGTACCGCGACGGCACCTGCATGATCCCTGCGGAGGCGTCGATGGCGCAGACGCGTGCTTTCCAGCTCTTCATCAAGATGTCCCGGCTGAACATGGGCGAGCTGATCTCTTCGGCGCGGACGAATCGGATGAAGCCGCTGGCGTTCAAGACCGCGGCGCCTGGCGATGAGGACGGGGACGCGATCGCGATGGCGACGTGGAAGCGTTCGTCGATGAAGGTCGGCATCCGCGACGTGTTCTCGGATATGGTCGACTTCGGCGAGGCATTCGTCACGACGACGGGTCCGCGTGTTCCAGCCCCTGACGCGCAGCCCACGATGCTGCCGTCGAACGGGTGGACGACAGCATCGTCGCCGTTAGCGTCGCAGCCTTGGCTTGCGGAGGCGGCGATCACGGTCGGACATGACCCGATCAACAGGGCTGATCTGATGACACTCTTCCGTCCTGGCTACATGAGGCAGGCGTTTCGACCTGCGCGCGTGCCGTCGATCCCTTCGGATGGAACGCAGTGGACGCCGGGCAGAGGGTGGTCGTGGGTGTCGGACCCGGTGCCGCTCGGGTACACGCGCGATGTGCCGGTCGTGGCCTATCGCACGCGCGGCGGTGTTGGAGTGTACGAGAACCACCTGGACGCACTGGATCGCGTGAATCACACGATTCTGCAGCGGTCGGAGATCATCGCCATGCAGGCTTTCCGTCAACTGGCGATCCAGGGGAAGCTGCCGGAGTTCTACCCTGCAGGGCACCCTCAGGCTGGGCAGAAGATTGACTACGACGAGATCTACAAGGCTGGGCCTGGTGCTCTCTGGTATCTGCCGGAGGACGCGAAGATCTGGGAATCCGGGATCACTGACATAACCCCGATCACCGGGGCGGTGAAGGACGACGTTAAGAACCTCGCCGCAGTGACGTCGACGCCGATCTACATTCTGTCGCCGGATGCCGCGAACGGATCAGCGGAAGGTGCATCCTTGGCGCGCGAGTCGCTGATCTTCGCGGTCGAGGACCTCGTGGATCGGGCTGACGCCTCGCTGGCACAATCGCATTCGCTGGGATTCCAAGCTCTTGGTGATGCGGTTCGTGCGCAGGTGGGTGATATCTCCACCGTGTGGGCGCCAATCGATCGGTCGTCGATGACGGAGCGGGCGGCCGCTGCAGCTCAGGCGAAGACGGGTGGCCTGTCCCAGCAGACGATCGATGAGAAGATCTTCCAGCTGAGCCCGGACGAGATGGCTCAGGAACGGCAGAACCTTCAGGATCAGGCGTTCCTGACTCCAGCGCCGGCGGCGTAGCCCGATGGTTTCCGTTGACCGGTTGGGGGCGATCTCTGACCGACATGCGAAGCAGCGGGATTCGATCATCGAGAAGCTTGTGGCACTGCTGCTGGGGCTGTGGGGTGACTTCGGCGTCTCGCGTGACCCGGATCAGGTGACGGCGCTGGCGGCGAGATCAGCCACTGTGGTGTCGGCGGCGACGGGACGGATGCGGTTGCAGACGCGGTCGTTCCAGTCGGCGGTGTTCCGCGAGCTCGGTTCGAAGCTGACTCTGCCGAAGCAGGTGAACCCGTATCCGCGCGCGAATGTCGCACCGTTGGAGGTGTACTCGCGGCCGTCGTCTCAATTCGTGTATGCCCTGTCGCAGGGGGGGACGGTTGAGGAGGCGGAGCAAGCGGCAGGCGGCCGCCTCGAGCAGATCGCGACGACCGACGTGGTTCTCGCGGACCGGGATGAGACTCATCGGATCTATCAGGCCGAGTCGAAGATCATCGGCTTTCGTCGGGTGATTCACCCGGAGTTGTCCCGCACGGGAACGTGTGGACTTTGCCTGGTTGCCTCCCAGCGGCTCTACCATCGCAACGACCTGCTCGACATCCATGACGGCGACAACTGCACCCAGATGCCTGTCATCAAGGGTGATGATCCCGGCTTCCGGCTGAACCAGGATGATCTCGGCAAGCTCTACGCGGCGGCCGGCTCAAAGTACAACTCGGACCTGCTGAACACGCGCATCACGATCAAGGAGCACGGTGAGCTCGGTCCGGTGCTGGTGAAGAAGGGTGACCACTTCCGCACCCCAGAGGAAGCGGGTCGGCGCCCCTACGTGAAGCCGACGCCAGTCGTGCAGCGGAAGCAGGCGCGCGAGGAGATCGAATCTGTCACCGTTCAGATCGAGGCGGCGCAGCGGGAGCTCGCGGATCTGCAGAAGCAGATTCCATCGGACCTCGATTACGACCGTCTGGCGCCGGAGATGAAGGCTGCGGTCGATCGACGCACGACGCTCACCCAGATGACGAAGAACCTTCGCGGTTACGTCGCGATGCTGCAGGCGACCGCACGGTCCCTGTGACGCCGGCGCAACCGGCATCCGCCCGTCAGGGCAACCACCACCGACACGGAGGATCGAAACATGCCCAAGACAGCCGAAGAGATCGCGGCAGAGAAGGCAGCAGCCGACAAAGCAGCAGCCGAGAAGGCGGCTCTCGAAGCGTCGCGCGGATTCCCCGCCGAGACACCGATCGAGCAGATGACGGCTGAGCAGCAGGCGGCGTACTGGAAGTTCCAGGCGCGCAAGCACGAGAACGAAGCGAAGTCGCGCGCCGACTACGACGACCTGAAGGCAAAGGCTGACGAGCTGGCACAGATCAAGGCCGCGAATCAGACCGACCAGGAGAAGGCGCTCAACGACGCACGCGACGAAGCTCGCCGCGAGGGCGAGAACATCGGCGCCGAGCGGTATCTGAAGGATGCCGTGATGGGCCGTTTCCAGGCACTGACGGGCAAGAATGACGATGACGTAGCGAAGGCATTTGCTCACGTCGACGCCCACTCGTTCGTCACGGATACGGGCGATCTCGATGTGGACGCTCTGAAGGAGTTCGCCGGAACATTCGGTTCCGCGACCTCAAGCAGCACTCCGGCCGACCCTGTCAAGGCGGCGCTGGAGAGGCAACGCAACGGAGCTGCCGCCGGCAGCTCCGGCTCCGGCTCGATCAACGAGATGCGCAAGCAGCGCCTCGAGAAGCTTCAGCCGGCAAGCAAGTAAACCTCTCAACCGAAAGGAACGACGGTGGATTTCTCCACTATCACGTCCCAGACGGGTGGCCGGGACCAGACGTGGCTCGCAAGCGACCACGGCCTGTCGACCGGACAGACCCGTACCCTGGACGTCTCAAAGTTCACCCCGGGCACGCACTTCAACGCGGACACGAAGGTCCTCTTCTCAGGCATCGGCCTGGCGAAGATCACCGCGTCCGGACTGTATGGCCCGTACGACACGACGGCCACGGACGGCCGCGAATCGGAGCTCGACAGCTTCCTCCTCTTCGAGGAGGGGCTGCTGCTGCCCAACGGCGCCCTGTCCACCACTGTCGCGGTCGCCGTGCTCCAGCACGGGTTCATCATTCCCGCCAATCTGCCGGTCCCTGCTCAGCGTGCTGGTGGCGCCTCTGACGTCACCACCGCGACCACCGCCGGTGAGTTCGTCTTCGAGAGCTGAGGGATCCGACATGGTGTACAGCAATTCTTTCCGTACCGCGGCTCAGCTGACTGCCGCTGCTCGTGCAGCGTCCGACGCCCTGCTCGGGTCGTTCGTGCTGCCTTCGTGGCTGCCGAGCATCGAGAACCTCGGCCTTTCGTACGACTTCGACATCAACTCGCTGCAGCTGACTGAAGCCGCCACGTACCGCGCGTACGACACTGAGGCTCCGTTCGGCCGCACTCCGGGGAACCAGAACCGTCAGGGCAAGCTCCCCCCGATCTCACGCAAGCTGCGGGTGTCGGAGTTCGACCAGCTGACGCTGTTCGGTCAGACCGATGCGATCGGCGACAAGTTCGAGGACTATGCCGAGCGTCTCGGAGCCGCCATCGCGGCACGCGTCGCTCTCGCGCAAGGGCAGGCTGTCGAGACCGGCACAATCACCCTGAACGAGAACAAGCTGACGTTCACGATCGACTTCGGCCGCGCCGCTGGCAACACCGTGACCGCTGCGACCGTGTGGACGACCCCGACGGCGAACGCGCTCGGCGACCTCACCACGTGGGCGCAGACGTACCGGACCCTTACCGGGGTGTCCCCGGCGGTGGCGATGATCTCCAGCTCGGTGATGGCTGCGCTGCAGAAGAACGTATCGATCATCGGCGCAGCGACCGGGCTCGCGCAGGCTCAGCTGCCCGCGATCATCTCCCAGGACCAGGTGCGGGCGGTCTTCTCCTCGTACGGGTTCGGTCAGTTGATCGAGAACGACGACCAGGTCGTCTACAACGGGTCGACTCAACGCATCGTGAGCGCGAACAAGCTGATCTGGCTGCCCGCTTCCGGCGGCGTCCAACTCGGCGGCGTTGGCGGTGTGCTCGGGTCGACTCAGTGGGGCATTCCTGCGGAGGCGATCAACCCCACGTACGGGATCAGCGGCGGCGAGATGCCCGGCATCTTCTCTGCCGCGTTCCATGATGAGGACCCCGAGGGCCACAACGTCCTGGCGTCCGCGATCGTGCTGCCCGTGCTCCAGTCCGCGAACTACACGTTCGCTGCGCAGGTGATCTGAGCATGGCGAAGATCGCACGCACCCACGTCCACGTGGAGAAGAAGGGCGGCAAGGACGACGGAAAGGTGGTGATTTTCGCGGCCGGGGACGAGATCCCTGCCTGGGCGCAGAAGATCATCTCCAACGACGACGTCTACGCCGAGGACGATGCGGTTGTGGAGGAGGCTCCTGAGTCTCCGGCCGCTGGACCGTACGACGGAAAGCCGGACGACGAGCTCAGGGCGCTTCTCACCGCCCGCGAGCTGCCGACAGATGGCGACACTGCCGCGCTCATCGCGCGCCTGACCCAGGCTGACGCCGAGCAGGAATGACGATGGACGGCATCCCTGATGTCGCCCTCCACGACGTCGAGGTTCGGTACGAGGGCGACATCACAGCCTTCGATCCGGCATACGTCCAGACGCAGATCCAGGATGCCGTCGATCATGCCCTGTCGCGCTGGCGAGCCGAGATCACATCTCGGCTCGCCAGCGGCGACCTGACTGAGAACCTCTACAAGAGGGTGATCTCGAATGCCGTGCTCCGGGTGATCCGGAATCCGGAAGGGTACTCGAACGAGAACGACGGCGGCTACGGCTACGGCCTCCGTCCTACCGTCGCTTCCGGCGACATGTGGTTCACGGATGATGACATCGAGTCCCTTGCCGGGCCCCAAGGCATCTCAATTCCGCGGACGTTTCGTCTGGGCGTAGAGAGGGGGTGGGCGGAGTGAGCCTTCTCACAAAGCCACGCCACAAGGCGCTCGTGCAGAAGCGGAAGAAGCTAGCCGGCAGCATCGGCCAAGACGAGCTCGTGAACGAGGGCGATCCCATCCTGGTTCGCGGCAACCGTCACCCGCTCTCGTCCGATGAGATCGTCAGCTTCGGCTTACGGGACTTCGTGACCACATCGTTCCACTGTCTCTCGTGGCCCGGTGACCCGCTCTGCATCGTCACTCTCGATGGGGACGAATGGGACCAGGTGGGCGAAGCGCAGCTGTACGACATGTCTCCGACAACCCGGCACTACGAGGTCGTTCTCAGGAAGAGGTGACGCGTGGCCAGCGTGAACATCACCGCCAGCATTGTTGCCGCGCAGCTCGCCGGCGAGTCCGCCGAGATGGATGCGGTTGCTGAGGACTTGGCCGCTCGGGCGAAAGCGGAAGCGATGAAGCATCACGATTCCGCCTTTGCAACGAGCATTCGCGTGGTTCGCACGCCTGGAAAGCGCGGTGTCACCGACAGGCTCGTGGTCGCGACCGATCCGCTCGCTGTGCCGAAGGAACTCGGCCATATCATCCGCAATCAGCCGGACGGACGCGTGCTGGGCTACGTGAAAGGCATGCACTACATGGGCAAGGCAGCCGCGTCGATGCCTGAGGCGAGCGGTGACTGAGCAGGTCATCCTCCTGGATGCCGAGAAGCTAGTCTTCACCCTCCTCACAACGGCGAACGCTGGGAAGCGAATCGTCCCCGAGACGGATAGCGACGCACTCGGCGAACTCCCGCTGTGGCAGTACAACGTCCTCGGCGACGGACAGACCGGGAATGGCCTGGGGCTCTGGAACATCGTTCTCGACATCAACGTCTTCGCGAACGGAATTGACGCCGTGAAGAAGGAGGCGCGTCTCGCATACCAGACGGTGTTGGCGTGGCATACGGATCCGCGGTCAGCCGTGGTCGATGGCGTCGGGTGGGTGTCCGACGTGAGTGACATCTCCTATTTCTCTCGCGCCGGCACACCCGACCTGACCGGCCACAACGTGTCGCAGTACGCCGGCTCGTTCGGCCTGACACTTCGCAACTGACAACCCTCCAGCGCCCCGACGGGCGGGTCCGCACAACCTTTCGGAGGATTCATCATGTCGGTCGACAAGACCAAGACGATTGTGCCTGGTCACGGGACTTTCTTCACTGCGGACCAGGACGCGGCCTTCCCTGCCGATCCGCTCGCCGCGTTCACTCTGACCGGGGAACCGGCCGGGTGGACGAACCTCGGCCACACGTCGAAGGACAACACCGCGGCGTTCAAGCGCGACGGCGGTGACAAGAACTCCCTGGATTCGTGGCTGCAAGACGGCGTCGTCGTCGCATACGACGCCGTGAATTGGTCGCTTCAGGTCAACGCACTGCAGCTGGATCAGCCGAACCTGGATCACGCGTTCAACGGCGAGACCGACACTGATGGCGGCTACATCGTGCCAGCGTCCAGTACCGGGATCGACAAGCAGGGCTTCCTGCTCGCAACGGATGGTACGGGATCGCTCGGTTTCTGGATGCCGAACACCAACGTGACTCTCGGTGATGACCCGTCGATCGATCCGACGAAGTTCTTCGAGCTTCCCCTGGGGGTGTCGATCCTTGCCGCCGCGCCCGAGAAGCTGAAGCTCTCCGATGGCCGCAGCGCGTTGATGAAGATCTTCAAGACGGGGAACGTTCCAGCGCTACCGGTGGTCACTGCGGCGACTCCGCCCGGCGCGGCGGCCGGGGCGATGGTCGAGATCGTCGGCAATGGGCTCGCGGGAACCACGGGTGCTGCCGGCGTGAAGTTCGGTGGCACGAATGCGACGAGCTACATCGTCATCGACGACTCCCACATCGTCGCCATCGTGCCGGAGGGAGACGCCGGGTCCGCACCGATCGTCGTGACCACTCCGGCTGGCGCGTCCGCGCCGCTGCCGTACACGCGCGCGTAAGAAGACTCGCCCCGCCCTGCTCTGGTAGCGGACCGGCAGGGCGGGGCGAGCTCAAACGGTCCGCTACGAAGGAAGGTCCGCTATGCCTACACCGCCCGCAGGCGCGAAGAAGCCGCAAGACAGGAAACCATCGAAGGCCGCGCTCGAGCGCGATCAGATTGCGGAAGAGGATCGCCTCCTGGCGGACATGCCAGAGCTTTTCGGCCCGCACGAACTCCGTATCCGCGAGCGAAACAAGATCATGTCGATCATGATGCGCCTCGAAGCGCTCGCCAGCGACGACGGCAGCATCGACATCGACACGACGAAGGACACTCCCGAGACTCGAGCGCTCTTGGACGTGATCGCGGACGCGGACGACTTCGCTGAGTCGATCGCGCATGACCGCGACGAGTACATCGAGTGGGCCCGGGGCGCGGAGTATGTGCAGTTCACGTCGATCATCACCCGATACGCGAGGGCAGTGGGGGAATCGAACAGCTCCTCGAACTGATCGAGGAGCACGGCACATCCCTCCGAGCCGACCTGCAACAGTTCTACGGCGTCTGCCTCGACGACGTGTGGACAGGTGCAGTCTCGGCACGGCACATCCTCGAGTTGGTGCCGGAGCTCGGCGCGGTCCCCTATTCCCGGGTTCGGGCGAATCAGTTCGGCCCCGACTACCTCGGCTGGTCGAGGACCGAGGTCGTGCTCGCCAACCTCTTCGACCGGGTCACGCACCTTCTGACGGGCGAAGACCTCACTGACGAGACGCGATATCCGCGCCCCGGTGAAGAGGAGCCTCAGCAGGCAGCCACAGTCGCTGAGTTCGACGTCGCCGGCTTCCAGCGCCTCCTCGGCGGCTGACCCATGAAGGGAGAACCTCATGCCTGGCTCCCCCGGTGGCAAGAGTGTTGGCCGCGTCAGCATCCGAGTTGTGCCGGACTCGACCCGGTTCAAGGCGGATCTGAAGAAGTCGCTCGAGCGCATCGAGAAGTCGACGATCTTCAACATCCCACTCGGAATCAACACGGGCGGCGCCGAGCTCGACCTGAAGAAGTTCATCAAGTCGTGGAGCGGGACGACCGTCAACCTCGACGTCGACGCCACGACAGGGACTGCTTCAGCGCATCTGACTGAGGTCACCCGTCGGCGCACGGTGCCGGTCGATGTGAGCGTCAACAAGGCATCGCTGGCGAAAGCCACAGCAGCTCTCGGCGCGATCTCCGGCGGCCGTGTCACCGCGAACGCGCTGCAGGACATCGGCGAGCGACTCAGCAACCTGGACACCGCGATCCCGAAGCTCACCGCATTGGCGCTGTCGATCGGATCAATCGGTGCGATTGCGCTGTCGTCCGTCGGTGGTCTCACCACCCTGGCTGTTGCTCTCTCCAGTCTGGCTGCGCTCGGCGCAGTGGTTCCAGGACTCTTCGCCGCGGCCGCAGTAGGCGCCACGGCGTTGGTCGTCGCGCTCAAGGGCGCAGGGACGCAACTCCAGTCGCTCAGCCCGTTGTGGTCGCAGCTGAAGGCCACGATCCAGGACAACTTCTGGGAGCGGGCGAAGCAACCGATCCTCGACCTCGTACACGGCGTATTCCCGCAGATGAAGTCCGGCCTCGCGGGCGTGTCCTCAGCGCTGGGGAATTGGGTTGGGTCCATCGCGTCATCGTTCCAGAAGGCGTTCGGCGGAGGCGTCCTGCAGGGCCTGATGAGTCAGTTGCAGCAGGCGATCACGAACAGCACTGCCGGGACGGATTCTTTCGCACAGTCCATCGCGACGCTGGGGCAGTTCGGTGCCCAATATCTGCCTGCGATCGGAACCTGGTTCTCCGACATCTCCACCCGCTTCAACGCTTGGCTGACGCGTGTCGCGTCCGACGGCACCCTTCAGAGCTGGGTGTCGACGGCGATGACAGTCCTCAGTCAGCTGGGGTCCGTGATCAGCAGCGTCGTCGGCATCATCGGCGGTGTCTTCAGCGCCGCCGAGAACGCCGGATCCGGAGGCCTGGGCACCCTCGCGGCAGTGCTGAAGAGCATCGCCGACATCGTCAACGGGCCCGCATTCCAGACCACACTGACGACCATCTTCCAAGGAGCTGCGGTCGGTGCGGAAGGTCTGAAAGCCGCCCTCGCTCCCATCGGGCAGCTTCTGAACACCCTCGGACCGGCGATCGGCAATTCGCTGGCGATCCTCGGGCAGACGCTCGGAACGGTGATCGGCAAGATCGCTGACGTCCTGAATAAGCCGATCATCGCCGCCGGTTTGCAGTCCGCGATCCAGGGGCTCGCTACCGGGGTCCTTTCGATCCTCCCTGCACTCGGTCCGGTGAGTAAGGCACTCGCGCCCCTGCTTCAGCTGGTGGGCCAACTCGCGCAGACGATCGGACCGATACTGGGCGCCGCCTTGCAGGTGGTCGCACCGCTGATCGGTCAGCTTGCGCAGATCTTGATGCCGATCGTGCAGGCGATCGGTCCCTCACTTGTGCAGTTGATCACCGCACTCGGGCCGCTCTTCCAGGGCCTGATGCCACTGATCTCCGCGATCCTGTCGCCGCTGGCGAATCTGGCCGCTGCGCTGGGCCCGATACTCACACCGATCCTTCAAGCGGTGACGCCGGCGATCCTGCTCGTCGCGGACGTGATCACTGCCCTGGTCGATCTGCTCAACGGCAACTTCTCAGGGGCCGGCGCGGCGTTCGCTGACGTGTGGAAGCTGATCCAGGGTTCGATCCAGAACGGGGTGGCGTTCCTGCAGGGGGCGATCTCGGCGTTCTCAGGCTGGTGGAATGCGGTGTGGTCCGGGATCACAGCGTTCTTCCGCGGGCAGTGGGATGTGATCATCGGCATCGCGCAGACCATTGGCGGCGCGTTCTCGCGCGCGTTCAGCACTCTCGGCTCGATCGTGTCGAGCGCCTTCAGCGGCGTAGTCGGCGTGATCCGGGGCGCGATGAACGGCGTCATCGACGTCGTCAACGGCGCGATCAACGGAATCAACGCGATCACTGGTTCTGTCGGGATTCCGAAGATACCGAGAATCCCGCACCTGGCCGCCGGTGCGGATGTTGAGGCATCGGCCGGCGGCACGCTCGTGGTGCTCGGTGAGGGCGGCAAGGCGGAGACGGTCACGAACCGTGGTCTGACGAACCGGATGATCGAGAACACGAACGCGCTGGTCAGCAAGCTGCTCGCCGGCGGTGTCGGTGCTGGCGGCCGGGTGGACGTGAGTATCACGACGCCCGAAACGGACGGTCGGCTGATCGGACGGCAGGCGGCACGCGAGTTCATGCGCGAGCTCGCGGGGGCGGCGGCTTAGGAGGTCGGGGATGGCGACGTTGACAGTGAACGGCCTCGTGTTCTCTGGCGACGTCGTCTCCCCAACCGGCTTCTACTTCAGCGACCTCATCGACTGGGATTCGATCCCGGACTCCAAGTCGCCGGTGAATGAGCGCCCGCAGGCGCACGGCGCGTTCGGGATTCAGAACGACTACCGGCAGTCGGCGGCGATCTCGTTCAAGGCCTGGTACAAGGCTGCGAGTCGGATCGAGATGAAGCAGGCGAAGCAGGTCGCGAAATCGGCACTCGGGGCGAACCGGTCTGCTCTGGTGACCTTGGACGACGTCGATGGTCGGATGAGTAGGTACGTGTCCGTCCGCACCGCGCCGTTCGATGACAACAAGGCCCGACTCGAGTTCACTTTCACCGTCGACATGGTCGCCACGGACCCCTTCATGTACGGCGACACCGTCACGTATGAGGCCGGCCCGGCAGTGTCGGGTGGTGGGTTGACCTGGCCGCTGGGCACTGCACCGTCTGGCCTCTGGGAGGACTGGGGCGATGACGGATCGTCCGGACGCGTGACGGTCACGAACCCGGGTACCGCGTTGACGTGGGCGACGCTGCGCGTTCGCGGTGGGTGCGGCGGGTTCATCATCACTGACCAGACGTCGGGGAAGCAACTTGAGTTCGACAGGTTCATCCCGGACGGTTCGATCGTGACAGTCAATCAGCGAACGCAGACCGCATCGATTGATGGGGCGTCGAACGACGTGTCCGGGTTCTTGCGAGGCGACTTCTTCCCGATCGGGCCGGGCGAGACGCATGTCGTCGCGTGGGCGCCAATCGGCGCGACGACTGGCAGCCCCCGCTTCTTCTTGGACCTCTCCCCCGCGTATCTGTAGGAGCTCAACGTGACGCAGTACATCATCGGCGACCTTCGCACGGGGCGGAAGATTCAAACCATCAGCGTCGTGAAGGGCCCTTGGTCGGACCAGCTCAATTCCGCCGAGACCGTCTCTGCGACGGTCGACCTGAACGATCCGGACATGCAGGCTCTGCGGCTGGACGTCTCAGCCGAGCCCGCGAAGTCATTCCTGGTCGTCGAAGAGGCTGGCAAGGTGATGGGCGGTCCGATCTGGACTTCGGATTACGACCGAGATGCCCGGACCCTCCAGCTGAGCGCGAAGGGGATGGCGTCGATTTTCGATCATCGGCTGATCATTCCGCTCCTGGCGAAGACGATCGGCGTCGACCAGTGGACGGTGCCTGACCCGAGCGACACGTCGAAGACGATGCCGAACCCGCTGCTCGCGTCGACATTCACGAACCTGTGGCTGGGGACGATCGCGAAGCGGCTCGTGCAGCAGGCCCTCGCGTGGACGGATGGGAATCTTCCGATCGAGTTCATGGACGACGAGGCGGGCACGCACGAGGACACGGTCAACGGGGTCGACTTCAAGATCCTCGGCGAGAAGCTGAAGGACATTACGAACCTGGACGGCGGACCGGACATCAACTTCGTCGCCCGGCGTACATCCGACGGCCTCGGCTTCGAGTGGTTGATGCAGACGGGGACGGCGGAGCAGCCGCAGGTCGCGGCGGAATCGATCACACGGTGGAGCGTCACCGCGCCGAAATCGCCTATCTCGAAGCTTCACATCACGAAGGACGCTACGAAGATGGCGTCGATCGCGTGGGAGGTCGGCGGCCGTCAGTCTGACACGGTCCTGGTCGCTCGAGCTGTGGATGATGGGCTCACCGAGGCCGGATATCCGCTCATGGAGCTTGTGGATTCATCTCACGCGTCTGTGTCGGAGCAGCCGACTCTGGATGACTATGCCGCGGAGCTGCTGCTGCAGGGCCAGTCCGCGTCAGAGCAGTGGGCGTTCGATGTTGACGCTTATCCGATCGACGACAACGGTGTGCCGACGGGGGCCCAGTTCGGCTCCTATTCGATCGGTGACTACTGCCAGCTGAATGTCGATCGCTGGGATCCTGCGACAGGGATCGGCGACCCGTACCGGCCTGAGGGCGGCCAGTTCAGGATGCGCATCATCGGTCTCGCCGGTGACGAGCTCGCGGACACGATCACTGTGACGGTGGCGCCGAGAACGGATGTGTGATGGCAGGCGGTTACGGGCAGATCCCCTCTGACCCTGTACAGCGGTTCGCAGGTGAGATACAGAGAATCTGGACGGCGTTGCGTGACCTGCAGCGGCCGACCGGTACGTCGATCTCTTCCCTAGTGCGCCAGGTGCAGGCGACGTTGGCAAACATCGACGCCACCGTGGCCGCCGCGATCGCAGCGAACTCTTACACGCGATCTCAGACTGACGAGCGGATAGCGTCTCCGGGCGACATCAGCCCGGGAAACGTGTCCGCTTCTGGGAACGTGACGGCAGCAGGCGCGGGCGTCTTCACCGCCGGGGTGAGCAGTGTCGGCGTGTACAACAACCTGCTGACCTCCGCGTATCGGGTGCAGTACGTAAACTCGGGCGGCGCAATGGGGTACGTGCCGTCATCGAGGCGGTTCAAGCAGGACATCCAGCCGGCACCCGATGTGAAGGCGGCAATGCTCGCCCTGCAGGTGGTCACGTTCCGCTATATCGAGGCGGTCGAAGCTTTCGGTGATGATGCGGCAGTCGAGTGGGGCGTCATCGCGGAAGACGTCGACGCGCTCGGCTTGCACTGGCTGGTCGACTACGACGAGGACGGGAAGCCGTTCGGTGTCAGGTACGAGCGCCTCGCGCTCGCTCTTATTCCGGTCGTGCAGGATCACGAACTCCGGCTGAGAGCAGCTGGGCTCTAGTCGCAGATGGGAGTGCCGTTCACCGTGGATGCGGTGCCGGATGCGCACTGGGTGGTGTCGGGGGCGTCCGTGCCGGGAATGCTCGGTACCGGGGCTCCTGCTGGGAGCCCGGCGCTGGCCGCCGGAGCACCCTGATCGCCTTCTGATCCGGTGTTGGAGTCTTTCTCGGTGTCCTGCTGGGCGGCTTGGGCTTGAGCTTCCTGTGCTGCTTGGGCTGCCGCGGCTTGCGCAGCTGCTTCCGCGGCGGCCTTGGCTGCCGCAGCCTGTGCTGCCGCTTCCTGGCGGGCGATGACGCCGGCCTGCTTGGCGGATGCGGCAAGCGTCTCGGCACGGGCAGCGTCTGCGCGTACCACCTTGCTGGCGGCACGAGCTTCGTCCATGCGCTGAATTTCGGCTGCGTGCGCTGCATTCGAGGCGGCGACGATCACGGGGGTTCCGATCGCGGCGGCAATCACGATCAAGCCAACGATGCTGCCCGCGATGATGTTGCGCCGCAGCGTCTGAGCCTTCGTCTCTGTGGTGGTGGACACGGCCACACCTTAACCCCGCCCACCCACGATTAAAACCCCTCGGAGGTTTCCATGGTGCTTCGCATCGGCCATCCGTCCAAGAAGGGCCGAACTGATACTTCGGATGCTCGCCTGGACTTCCGGAACCAGTACGTGTGCAACGCGGACGGGTCACCACGTGGCGGTGTGACATCACCGGTCGGGGCGGTGTTGCTGTCGGCGACTGCGACGATGAATGTCACCGTGGGCGCGTTCTCGGCGGTGACGGTCCGCGACGGCGGAATCGTTGAGATGGCCAACGACGGGCCGACGCCGGTACAGCTGGATAATCCACCGTCGTCGCAGTCTCGCATCGACGTCGTGTACGTGAAGCAGAACGACTCGTCGTCGACGGTGAGCGCGCCGGACGCGAATGACCTTCCGGTCTTCGGGGTGCTGAAGGGCAACGCGTCGGCGACGCCCGTGAAGCGCACGGATCTCCCAGCGGGTGCGGAGGAGATCGGCACTGTGCTGATTCCGTCGACGGCGACAGCCACGAACTCGCCCGGCGTGGTGATCACGACCACGTGCCGATACACGGCTGCTGCGGGTGGAAAGGTGCCTTTCCGGACTCTGGCTGACTTGCAGGCGTGGACGAATCCGCAGCCGGGTCAGGACGCACAGGTCTTCGCGGATGGTGCCGGTAATGGCGATTACGTCTGGTCCGGGTCGACATGGTCGGCGGTTCCTCGCAGCGGGTTGGTGCCGATCATCCCGTCGAGCGTGGCGGGGTCTGCCGCGCCGTCGGTGGACGGGAATGGGAAGGTCGCCTTCACCGTCGCGCAGTCGGCCACTGGCATCACGGTGAATGGGGTGTTCTCGGCCGCGTTCTCCCGGTACAAGGTCCTGATCCACACGTTCGGTGTGAACGACGCGGGCGTGGGCTCGGGGATCACGAACTCGGACATGTTCTTGCACTTCTCGTCCGGGGGTGTGCAGAACGGCGGCGCGAACTATTTCGGCGGGTCGAACGGGAACGCGCAGACCGGCTGGCAGTTGGGCACCAACGGCGGCCATGGTCGGACGCTGGAGTGGTTGGTCATGGATCCGTTCCAGGCCATGACGACGAAGGGCGCGGTGACGGGCGCGACGTGGGATTCGGCGTCCGGGGCGATGACGGCGATCACCCGCGGCATGGGGCACTCGAACCCGGGAGCGTCGTTCGACGGCTTCGTGATCGACTTCGCCCTGCCGTCGGGTCGCGCCGCGGGCGAGCTGCAGGTCTTCGGCTTCATCGACTAGGACGCCCTCCTTTCACGCGACCGCGTAGCAGCGGACGGTGCCGGACATCGCATTCGCGCCAGCGATTGTGCCGGCCGCGATCGCCAGCCCGTCACGAGGCGCCTGATCCGCCTGGAAAAGGGATGACGACACTTTGCTCATCGCCGTCAAAGACCCGTACTCGTCCAGGTCAAGGCCTCCGATCGTCGGGGTCGCCTGCCCGGCACCGAACAAGGTGAGGATGAAGTGATGCCAGCTGCCCGGTTGCGCACCGAGCTGCCAGTTCGCGTTCGTCGCCGCAGGGTTCTGCACCGACAAAGCGTTCCCACCCCCGGTGCCGTTCGCCCCGTACATGAGCTGCTGTGCATGATTCGTGGTCACGTCCGCACCCGACGCCCGTAGCCGGCCGAAAAGGATCTGGTTCGACGCGATGGACACGACACCTTCGATCCGCACCACGGCCGCTTGCGTCAGGAGCCCGTCGAGGTTGAGGCGGGCGCCGGTCACAGTGATCGACCCGTCCGCATTCACAGTCCCCCCGGACACCGACACCGGCACGAGAAGACCACCCGACGGCCGACTCCACCCGGTGCCGGACCAGACGTAATCGCCATTCCCAGACAGAGGAGGTCTGCTGTGACCGTAGATGGGTCGGATACTGCGTGGCCTCAGGGTACCTCCGGTGGTGTGGGCAGCTTCAACATCAGCTGCGCCACCCGCGGCAATGTCGGCTTGCAGGTCGATGCCGGCTACTCGGCGAGGGTCGCGAGCACCCGGGCGCGCGGCGCTGAGGTGGGGCACTACCACTTCAACGGGAATCAACCACCTGTTCAGCAGGCAGATTTCTTTGTAGACCATCTGGTCGACTTCCGCACCGGTGACCTCCTCGCGCTCGACAGTGAGTACGAGACGCGCACCGGCACGCAGGCGATGAACCCCCCTAACGCGGCGGCATTCTTTGATCGGGTGCACGCACGCACCGGATACCCGTATCAAGGTATGGCTTGCTATATCAATCGCTCCATTAGGTCCCAGTGGGACTGGTCCGGGGTGTGGGGTCGGGGCGTGCGGAAGTGGATCGCGTCCCCCGGCACGGATCCGGGCGACTGGGACCTGTGGCAGTACTCCGAGTCCGGAGGCATCGACCACGACTACTCCCGAACCCCCCTCGCGCAATTCATTGGAGGAAACATGCCACTCGACGCGACAGCGGACTATGCCGCTTTCCTGTACATGCTGCAGCGGGCGCTGCATTTCGACCTGCGGAAGAACTCGTCCGGGACACCCGGGCAGACATGGCAGGCCGGGCCCACGATCTACGAGCAGCTCGACACGATCCAGTCGCTGCTCTCCGCCGCCGGGGTGACGCTCACGGACGACCAGATCACGAAGCTCGCCGATCAGATCACCGCGAAGCTGCCCGCCTCCCAGGCGGCATCCAAGCAGGACGTGATCGACGCCCTCAAGACCCTCACCTTCAAGGCCGAGTAAGGAGCCCCTACCATGGCCATCAACCGCTACCTGTCCGCGATCCTGTCCACCGCGATCGTGCTGCTCACCGCGCTCGTCGCGATCCCCTCCGACGCGTGGACCCTCGGGAGCCCGCAGATCACGACCTTCGTCGCCCTGGCCGCATCGACCGTGATCTCCTACCTGGTGCCCCTGTCCTCCGGGAAGTGGGCCGGCATCTACAAGACCGGCATCGCGATCCTCGCCGGCATCTTCACCGCCGTGTGGCCGCTGCTGGCCGGCGGGTCCATCGACTGGCGTGTCGTGGTCCTGGCCGGGCTGAACGCCCTCGCGCAGGAGATCGGCGTCAACGTTCGTCTCGATGACCCGACATTGACGAAGCCGAAGGAAGTGAAAGCACAGCCGATCGCGCTGCCCCCGGTGACTCCCGCACCTTCCACCACGGTCCCGGACGAGGTCCTCGCGGTCCTCGGCCAACCGCCGACACCGGTCGCATCCGAGCAGCCGGCACAGTCGTAACCCCGCCCCCGACCCCTGGAGGGAGGGGACCATGCGCCACTTTCGCACGTGGGGCTTCGCACCGATCATGATCCCACGGTGGGTGCTGCTGCTGAAGTACGTGTGCTTCACGATCCTGGGCGTGGTGATCTTCGCCACGACTTCGCCGGTGCTGCAGCATGTCGCCGGCGACTTGTGGACGGCGCTCTTCGGATTGTGCATCACGGCCGCAGCAGCGTGCGCCCTGGTCGGGTCACTGCATACGCGTCTCGAAGCCTTGGAGCGGTGGGCGGTGCTCGCGTTGTCCGGGCTGCTGCTGGGGTACGCGATCGCCCCCGTGTCGCTGGTGCTGGGTGGTGACCTGGACCGGGCCACCTACTCCACGATCGCCGTCACACTCTCCCTGCTGCCCGCGTCCAGAGCATGGATGCTGATCAGGCGGACGGGGATACAGCGTGGGTGACTGGTCAAGCATCACCGCCATCCCCTTGCCCGCCTGGCTGGCGGTCGGTGTGTGGCTGCTGGGCTCGCTCGCGATTCAGTTCTTCTCCCACCGCAACAAGCAGGCGGAGCATCGGGAAGCGGCGCGTGTGCCGTCGTGGGCGGAGTACGCGGAGGAGAACCGGAAGCTGCGTGCCGAGCTCGACAGCACGCGCAAGGACCTTGATGATGCGCGTGACGAGGTCGACAAGGTCAAAGACGAGCTCACCGAGTTCCGGACCGAGATGGAGTCGTGGCGCACCCTCATGTCGGAGCAGCAGGGTGCGATGCGCCGTGTGCTGTCAGCTGTCGCCTACCAGGCGCCGATCGTGGGCGGTACCCGGTGGCGGCCGACGCTCGAGCAGCGCGACATCGACATCCTCGACGACACCATCCCCTCCGCCTGGCACACACCGTCATAACTACAAGGAGAAGATCATGCCTTTGAGTCCTGCTGCCCTCGCTGTCGGGGGCACCGCGATCGCCGCGCAGGTGAAGTTCCTGCAGCTGCATTCGGATGCGCCCACTTCTGGTGTGGGGCATGAGACGGGTGCCCGCACCGGGTGCACGGTCACCGCTGACGGGTCGGGGAACCTCGCCTTGGCGGGTCCCGTGGCGTTCACCGGGTTGCCGGCGTCGGGTGCGGTGAAGTACGTGTCCGCATGGTCGGCGTCCACGGGCGGCACTTTCCTGGGCCAGTGGGCGGTGACCGGGGATCAGGCTGCGAACGCTGCCGGGCAGTACACGGTGGACACGCTGACCAACACCGTCACCGCAAGCTGACCCATGGCACTGTCGGTCGCGTCGGTCGGCGGTCTCGGGAACGCATCCACAGGCACGACGTTCACGGTGCCGGTGCCTTCCGGGGTGACGGCCGGGGCGCTGGTGTGCATCGCCGTCATCGCCTACTCGGGGTCCGATCCGGCGACCCTGAGCGTCACCGGCTTCACCCTGTCGAAGTCGTCCCCGGCGCTCATGAACGCTTTCGACCTCCGATTCAAGGTGTACTGGCTGTACAAGTACGCCACCACAGCGGACACGGGCACGTACACGGGGGCGATGACCGCCGGCGACACGGTCATGGCGTACGCTTTCCGGGTCGCCGGATGGACGGGCACCGGTGACCCGTACGCTGATCCGCTGCATGAGGCGGTCACTGATGGTGGTGCGACGACGGTCGCATCCTTCACCCCGGCAGGCCCGGCATCCCTGCTGACCTCGATCTCCCTGGACAGCGGCGCGCACATCCCCTCCGGGTGGACGGTGGCGAAGAGCGCGACGGATGCGGACGGGGACACGATCACCCTCGCCACCCTGGTGCAGACCACCGCCACCCCCACCGGGGCGCTGACGTACGGGTCCGCGGACGGCACGATCGTGTCGGTCGCGACGATCCGGCAGGCCACGACGATCCCGCACGGCGGTGGCACCGGGTCCAGCATGTACACCGGCACCGCCACCGGGCACACGAGCTCGCACGGTGCCGCCACCGGCACCCTGACCTTCACCGGCGCAGCGTCCGGGCACCTGGATGCGGAAGGCCACGCGTCCGGGGCCATCGACGTCACTGGGTCCGCGGCCGGGCATGCCCCGGCGATCACGCAACCGCACGGCACCGCGGCCGGCACCGTCACCTTCCAGGGGGTCGCGGCCGGGACACGGCAGCCTCACGGTGCGGCCACCGGGGCCGTAGCCTTCCAGGGCACCACCACCGGGCACATCACCCCGCACGGCGGTACGGTCGGTGCGCTCGAGTACACGGGGGTCGGCACCGGTCACGCCCCCACCCTCGGTGTGCCCGTCGGCAACGCTGCAGGGACCCTCACCTACACAGGGACGACGGCAGGGCGCACCACACGGCATGGTGCAGCCGGCGGCGGGTACACGTACACCGGCCTCGCACACGGCACCTCGACCACGGCACGGGACATCACCGTCACCGGCCACCTCGACCCGCCCCGCTGGGCTGGTGCCCTCACCACCCGACCCATGACCGGGACCCTCACCCCACGACGCTGGGAGGCACACCTATGACCAGCTACCCGCGCGAGACGGTCGAGCTCATCCCGGTCACGGTCACCGTCAACGGCGCACCCGTCACCACCGGGGTGCAGCTGTGCGTGACCCCGGACGGCGCCCGACCCACCGTGTGGGAGGCACCATACGAGCTCGACGGGAGGATCGGGTACATGCTCGACGGCACCCTGCAAGGCGACAAAGCGTACCGGGTGTGGGCGAAAGTCACCGACACCCCCGAGATCCCCGTCATCGACTGCGGGTCCTTCTACCTGTCCTGATCCTTCGAACGAACCGCCCCCGTCTGGTCTCATACCAGGCGGGGGCGGTTTTCGTCGTCTATCCCCACGGCGGTGAGGATCACTGATCCCTGCTGTGTCAAACCGGATCACCCCCACCATGGTGGGGAGCATCTGACCCTGCTACGTCAAACCGGATCACCCCCGCCTACGCGGGGAGCACTGCACATCACCTATGACCACAGGACCATCCCCGCTTACGCGGGGAGCATTTCGCGCCAAGAGTATCACGACGGTCGGCGGCTGGGTACCGCGTCGACACCCATCCCTCTCAGAATGCCGGCCGCTTCCTGCACGTCAGCAGCTTCCCGCGGACTGCGTCCCTCCAAAGAGAGCACCGCAGCCTGCAGAATGTCCCCACCACGGGCGACGGTGACCGTCTCCCCGTCACCGGCGGCACCGACCATCGTCAGAGCGTGCCGGTAGTCAGCCACCGCCCTCTCCTCCGTGGACGGCTGAGACACGGTGGTGTGCATAAGCCGGTCGTCCGGGTCGAGGATGGACAGCACCCACACGTGCGTACCCGTCACGACTCCTCCGCCAGCCACCGGTCGATCGTGGTCCGAGCCACACCGGTGAGCTGATGCACCCGAGACTTCGACACCCCCGCCCGGACCGCTTCCCGCACGTGATCCTTCAACTCCTGCTCGGTGACACGCCACCGTGTCGCGGCCGCAGCGAGCTTCCCTCCGGACGTTACGATCAGCTTCGTCACCTCACCCTCGACATGCCACGCTTGCACCGACCCGTACAGGGCGGTCGCGAGCCGGTCGGCGACCTTCTCCGCATCCTGCAGACTGTAGGAGCCCACCCACTGCCCTCGTGCGTCGAAGCTCTCCCGCACCCGCACCTCCACCGCACCATCAGGGTAGAGGGGACGACCATCGAGGTCGTCCTCCCCGATCTTCTCCAGCCGGGTCACGCCCTCTTCCGCGAGATGCAGATACCCCGCAGGCACGATCCCCGCCATCAGATGTCCTCCAGCTCGCCGGCGAGGACGTGCTGTGCTGCGATGGTGAGCGCTTCACCCGGAGTGGCGGCTTCACCGTACCCGCCCCTGCTCGAGTGGGCGCCGACCTGGATGAAGCACTGCCACGACGTCCCGCGACCCGGCCCGCGACGCCGGCTGATGGTGGCCTTCCAGCCCTCCTCCTGGACGGGAAGGTCGAGGTCGGCATCCGCATCCTCACACGGGATCACGTCAGGAGCACCGGCCCGGATCGTGTTGAATGCGGCCCCGAGGGTGTCACCGCCGCCGTGGATCGGGTCGCGGGACCAGCGCTGATACTCCCATCCGCTTTCCTCCGTCGTGGGCCCGGTGACCGCGTACCCGTCCCAGACGTGCGCGACGGTGTCGAGGTCGCTGATGATGATGTCGGTCATGTCCTGGATGCTCTGCTGTGTGCGCATGTCCCCTATGCTACACACATGTAGCGTCCGCTACAAGTAGGGATGGGAAAACCCACCCCCACCTTCAGGGGACACCCGTCGCCGGCGGCTGCCAGAAGCTCCCATCCGGGAGCCGACCATTCGGCGGACCCGCTTGCGGACGCGCCCCCTCATCACGAGTCAGCTCACCGACCGTCGCCTCCTCCGCCTCACGAAGCGTCTCGAAGAAGCCCACCTGCCACCGCTTCTCCCGCTCCAGCACCCAGTGATCCACCCGGTACCGCATCAGCGTCTCACCCGTCACCTTGTGCACCGCCGGCCCGTAATGGATGAGGTACCGGGGCCGGACGGCCGCGTCGACGACAAGCCAATCCGCCACACCCACCCGGATCACCTCAGGACCATCCAGCATTGTCTTCGATTCCTCCACGTGTCCTTGGTCGTTAACCATCGAACACGAATACGGGAATTGCAAGGCGACACCCTTGATCACCCACGCGGATGGGAGCTCACCGCGGATGGCGCGGATGGCGCGGATGGGCGTGTAAAAGAGTGAACGTCACCCGAACAAGGGCTGTGGGACACAGTAGCTTGCAGCTAGCGTCTCGCGCATGACTCTTCTGGTCGCCCTCAAAGGCGTCGACGGCCTGGTTCTCGCTGCCGATAGCCGGGGAACTTTTGGTGATCCACGCGGGATCACGGCGCAGAACGACACCATGATCAAAGCGCACGTCGTTGCGCAACACACCGGTGTCCTAATCGCTGGCAGCAGCGAGGTCGGAGCGTTGCTGATCAAGGAGTTCTCTGAGGGAGTCGCCAAGGAGATCGTCGATCATCCAAGTGTCGTCGTCGAAGCTCTGAGGAGCCACACGCGGCAGCGCTACACGGAGTGGTTCCCGTCGCTTCCGCCGGTGGCGTCTGTTGCAGCAATACAGACAGGTCAGCCGATGCGGCCTGACCTGACCTACCTCATAGGGGGCGTAGACACGACAGACGGAGAGGTGCTGATCTATCAACTCACATCGACCAACGACTTCGCGCCGATGCTGCATAACTACGGTTTCGCGGTTGCAGGTGTGCCACAGTACGCGCTGTACCTGCTGAACCGGATGTACCAACCAGACCGAAGCATCGATGAACTCGTATCGCTTGCCGTATATGTCATCACTGAAACGGCTAGCCAAGACGGGAAGGTGGGCGGTCCGGTCAGCGTAATCACTGTCACCAAAGACGATGGTTGCTCGGAACTAGACGCCCAGTCAGTTGCAAGAGTTGTTGACGAGAATGAAACCAGATCCCAGAATCTGAGGCAGAGCTTTTATCACCCAGCGGAGGAGCGAGATGGCGACCAGGACGCATGAGGAAGTGAAGGTGATCGACGGCCCTACCAGTCCGGAGGGCGACGTGATCTTTCAAGTCACCCTTGAGAACGGCAGCATCATGACGCGGGCTTTTGGCTCGGACTGGCGGGATGACGTGCGGCCCTTCCCGAACGTCGGCGAGAACGGTGAAGTTCTAATTCCGGCGTAATAGATGTTGCGTTGAACGGCCCCGTCTACCCCGGTAGGCGGGGTCTTCTGCTGTCCAGGTCCGGCACGTCGACTCTGTCGGCTGCCCGCTTCCGTGCAAGCGCTTCCGCTACGCGGGCGCGTTCTTCGTCCGTGAGCTCGTCTTCGTCGACGGGGGCGGTGGAATCGAACACAGGACGATCACGCACACACGGGAGCATATCCAGAGCGAGGAGCATCCGCCCATATCACGAGAGCTAAGCGGCCACCTGGTCGCGGATGCTGAACGGGTCGGAGAAGGCTGTGCCTTCGGCGGCCGCGATGATGCCGCGGAGGCTCGTGTGCAGATAACGCTCTGTCGTGGCAAGGCTTGAGTGGCCGAGCAGTTCTTGTACCGCGCGGAGGTCGCGTGTGGCTTCGTAGGCTGCGGTTGCGCCTGCGTGTCGGAGCGCGTGCGGATTGAAGCCCGTCCGTGCCTGGATCTTCTTCTCGATGGTGGTCTGGTGCATGTGGCCGCCAAACTTTCCGGGGAGGTAGTAGTCGGCGCCGTGCCGTTCGATTTCGAGGACTGCGGGCATCCAGGTCGAGTTGATCGGCACGTTCCGAGTTCGACCGCCTTTTCCCGTGACGCGGAAGATGTTGCCGAGCCGATGCTTGGTGCGGAGCGTCGCGATCTCCGAGAGTCGGAGGCATCCCATGCGGCCAGCGAGGATCATGAACCTCTCGTCGAGGGGCGCTCCAATGAGGCCGAGCTGCACGGCTTCGTCGGTGGCGAGAAGGGGCACGCTTTTCGGGATGCGGACTGCCCCAAGCTCGAGGGCCGGGTTGGTGGTGATGTGGCCTCGCTTGTGCGCCCACTGGTAGTAGGAGCGGAATGCAGACCGGTACGACTTGAGGGTCTCAGGCTTCCGTCCGAGGTGCTCTCGCTGATGGGCGAGGAAGCTTTCGAGGTCGGTGAGCGTGGCCGCGTTGATATCGCCGAGGAAACGTTGAAGGGCCCGCAGCTTGGAAAGGTAGATGCCGATGGTGCCCGATGTGGTGCCGGTCGAGATGAGGTGTTGCCGGTACAGGTCGATCATGTGACCCCCTTCATGGGGTAGACGCTACTGCCGAGCGCGAAGGGGAATCACGACCGCGTTCTGGGACTCGTGACGTTCAGGTTGATGGTGAGAGTCTGGCCGGTGTGCCTTGGTGATGGGTGTGACGCGTGCGGTCGCTGCCGTCCGGAAACCGATAGGTTCTTGGTTCGAGTCCAAGTGGGGGAGCTTCAACGACGCGGGTGCGGCGTCACTCGCTCAGCCTCAAGGCCTCCGCGAGCTGCGCCACGTAGGGGTGGACGGGCGCGGTGAAGACGTCTTCCATGGTGCCGTAGCCGACCAGGGATCCCGACTGCAGGACTGCCACCGTCGCGGTGGCATACCGGAGCACGCGAGCGTCGTGGCTGACGATCACCGCCGCGAAGTCGTGCACTCCGTGCAGCCGAGCCAGCAGGTCGACCACCGAGTCCCGTACCGTCACGTCGATGCCCGCCGTCGGCTCATCCGCGACCAGCACACTGGGCCCAAGAACGAGCGCCTGAGCGATCGCCACCCGCTGCCGCTGGCCGCTGCTGAGCTCGTACGGGTACTTGTCGAGCACACCGAGCGGCAGCTGGACCGAGTCCAGCATCGCGGCCACCCGGATGCCGGCATCGCGACTGCTGAAATGCCTGTCACGCTCGTAGATCGGCGCGGCGACCAGCTCGGAAACGGTCGACGCGCGCTCGAGGCGGGCGCCGGCATCCTGGCGCAGATACCCGACATGGAACGTCAGCCGACTGCGATCCCGTGCCCGGAGCCTGCGGATCGAGTAGCCCATGACCGTGGCGTCCCCACCGGTGATGCGTGGCGCGCCCCCTCCGTCGAGCCCCGCCCGACCGGAGACGATGCGCGCCAGGGTGCTCTTTCCGGAACCGCTCTCGCCCAGGATGCCCAGGATCTCGTCCGGGCGGACGCGCAGGCTGATCCCCCGCAGCGCCACGCACCCGGCGGATGCGCCGTGCGGCGGATACTCCGCCGAGAGGTCGTCGAGCACGATCGGGTCGCGATAGCTGGGAACGCTCATGCGCAGACCACCGGGTGCATGAGGCCCAGCCTATAAGCCGCTCCGCCGCCGACCCGGCAGCCCGGCCGATCACTCGCCGCGCAGGCGCGTCCGTTCGGCGTCGATCTGTACGAGCTCGTGCTGGATGCCGGACACCGCCGCCCGATCCGACGGGTCGGTGCGCTGCAGCCGGCCGAGGGCGTCGGCCTTACGACGCAGCAGCTCCCGATCCAGCAGGGAGGCGGTCACCGACGCGGCATACGCCGCGACGCTGGCCTCGTCTCGGGCCGGAATGGGCGCAACGCTGAGCTGGCGGACCAACCCGGTGAACGGCGCAGGCACGTCGTCCGCCACGCGCTCCACCCACCCCGTGCGGCCGAAGGAGTCGAGGTTCGCGGCCACCGCGTCGCGGACCACGGCCAGCGAGGCGTTGGCGAAGCCGGCGCGAGTCACCGCCGCGGCACGCTCTGAGCCGACGTGCTGCGGGTACTGCAGCACCGCCATCAGTGCCTCACGCTCCAGCCGGGTGGCGGGGTCGGCTCCCAGGCTCGCCAGCGTGACGTCCGCCTGGTGCGGCGGCGGGGGCTCCGCGTGGCGAGAGCCGTCGCGGGAAGCAGCCGGTCCCGGCGCGCCATGCCCGTTTCGTGCGGTCTGCCCGGCGGATGCCCGTCGCACGGCGGCCTGCACCTCGCCGAGCTCGGCGCCGAGCATCCGTGCCAGCTCCCTGGCGTAGCCGGGACGCAGCGCCGCGTCCCGAATGCCCGCGACGATCGGAGCGCATTCGCGCAGCGCGGCGACGCGCCCCTCGACCGTCTCGAGGTCGTATCTGCTCAGCGCCTGACGGATGACGAACTCGAACATAGGCCGCTTCGAGTCGATCATGCGCTGCACGGCCGCGTTGCCTTTCGCCATCCGGAGATCGCACGGATCGAGGCCCTCCGGGCCGACGGCGACGTACGTCTGTGCGGCGAACCGCTGCTCCTCCCCGAACGCCCGCAGCGCCGCCTTCTGGCCCGCCGCATCCGGGTCGAACGTGAACACCACCTCTCCGACCCCGCTGTCGTCGCCCAGGATGCGTCGGAGCACCTTGATGTGCTCGACGCCGAACGCGGTGCCGCAGGTGGCCACCGCCTGGTCCACCCCGGCGAGGTGACAGGCCATCACGTCGGTGTAACCCTCGACCACGACCACGCGGTGCGATCGCGAGATGGCACGTTTGGCCAGGTCCAGGCCGTAGAGCATCTGGGCCTTGTGGTAGACCGCCGTCTCCGGAGTGTTCAGGTATTTCGGTCCCGTGTCGTCGTCCAGCAGTCGTCTGGCGCCGAAGCCCACCGTCTGGCCCGTGACGTCGCGGATCGGCCAGATAACGCGTCCCCGGAACCGGTCGTAGGCGTTGCCTCGCTCCCCCGTCGAGACGAGCCCGGACGCCGCCAGCTCCTCGGTCGTGAAACCGCGGCCGCGCAGGTGCGCGCCCAGCGCATCCCAGGACCGCGGAGCGTACCCGACGCCGAAGTGCTCCGCGGCCGCGGGATCGAAGCCGCGCTCGCCGAGAAACCGTCGCGCGGGATCCGCATCGGGCGCGGCGAGCTGCTCGCGGAAGAACTCCTCGGCGGCGACGTTCGCGGCGATCAACCGCGCGCGATTGCCCGTCTCCGCCGCGGCAGGGCCTCCGTCCTCGTAGTGCAGGGAGAACCCGACACGGGCGGCGAGACGCTCGACCGCCTCCACAAATGTGACGTGGTCCATCTTCTGGAGGAACTCGTAGACGTCGCCGCTCTCGCCACAGCCGAAACAGTGGTAGAGCCCGACCTGGGGACGTACGTGGAAGCTCGGGCTCCGTTCGTCGTGGAACGGGCACAGACCCTTCAGAGAGCCCACTCCCGCCGGCTTCAACGCCACGTAGTCGCCGACGATGTCGGCGATGTTCGTCCTGGCCTTGACCTCTTCGACATCGCTCTGTCGAATACGCCCGGCCATGCGGTCGAGTCTAGTTATGCGCGGCCGCGCGCACGCGGCGGCGACGAGATCTGGGGACGAGGAGGGCCCATGCGCCTAGCGATGCGTCAGCCGCTCGCACCACGTGATCGCGGACTGGTCGGTGAGACTCGCCACCTGGTCGACGACGACGCGCTTCCGAGCCGCGTCATCCGGCGCTCCCCTCCAGTCCTCGGCGAAGCCCGGGTCCAGATTGGCGTCCTCGGTCGACAGGAGCGTCTCGGCAAGCTCGGCGAGCATCGTGCGCTGACGGGCATAGATCGGCTGCCGGGTGTTCCTCGACATCACGAAGGTGGCGACGATGCCTTTCAGCACCGCGATCTCCGCCTGGATGTCGCGCGGCACCACGACCTCCGCGCCGAAGCGGATCAGGCTCCCCTGCGGATACGCCTCACGGGTCGCGCGCGCCGCGGAGACGGCGAACCGTCCGATCAACTGGCTGGTCAGGTTCTTCAGGCGCGCTTGCGCGCGACGCGAGCCGTCCCAGTCGTCGAGCCAGACATCCAGGCTGTCGAGACGGTCGAAGGCCGCGACGAGCTCGTCGTGCTCGATCTCACCGCCGATCCATTCATACATGGAGCCCACCAGCGCGTCATGATCGATGCGAGTGCCGAGCGCCGCCACGTCGATGTAGCCGTTGACGACGGCGTCTTCGAAGTCGTGCACCGAATAGGCGATGTCGTCGGAGAGATCCATCACCTGCGCCTCCACGCAGCGCACCCGGTCGGGCGCGCCCTGTCTCAGCCAGTGGAAGACCGGCTCGTCATCGGCGTAGAAGCCGAACTTGGCGCGTCCGCTCGGGTCGGCCACCGCCGATGATGCGGGCCACGGATACTTGCAGCTGGCATCCAGACTGGCCCGAGTGAGATTGAGCCCGTAAGGATGCCCGTCCGCGCCGAACACCTTCGGCTCCAGTCTGGTCAGAAGCCGAAGCGTCTGGGCGTTGCCCTCGAACCCGCCGATGTCGGCGGCCCACTCGGCCAGAGCGCGCTCTCCGTTGTGCCCGAACGGCGGATGGCCGATGTCGTGCGCCAGACACGCCGTGTCGACGACGTCCGGGTCCAGTCCCAGGCTGGCCGCCAGCTCACGTCCCACCTGCGCCACCTCGAGGGAATGCGTCAGACGGTTGCGCGCGAAGTCGAGGCCCGCGGTCGGGCTCAGCACCTGGGTCTTGGCCGCCAGCCGACGCAGCGCGCTGGAGTGCAGCAACCGGGCGCGGTCTCTCGCGAAGTCGCTGCGCCGCGTCGAGTGCTCCTCGGGGAGCCATCTCTCACGGTCGAACGGCGTGTAGCCGGCTTGGCCGCCGGACGCATCGCGCTGAGCGACACCGCCCGCGCCCGTGCGCCGCTCCGCGACGGGGCTCGGGTCAGCCACCACTCGTGTTCACCTCGGCCTCGGCGAGCTGTGCGTGCTGTTCCGCGGCGATCCCCCGGGAGGAGAGCCATCCTTCGGGCAGCGCCGGCACCTTCGGGCTTCCTGCGCGCCCCCTGGGGCCTTCGGCGTCCTCTCCCGGGTACGACACGGCCGGGTCGAGTGTGGCGAGCAGCTCGTCAAGCTGGTCCAACGACTCGACCGTCGCCAGACGCGCCCGCAGCTCGCCGCCCACCGGGTAGCCCTTGAAGTACCAGGCGACGTGCTTGCGGATGTCGCGGCACCCTCGTTCCTCGCTGTCGAAGAACTCGACGAGCAGCTCGGCGTGGCGGCGGAACGCGGTCATCACCTGGCCCAGGCCGGGACGCGCCATCGCCCCGGCCGCATCCCGGGGGTCGATCTCGCCGGCACGGGCACGGAATGCCGCCGAGAGGTCGCCGAACAGCCACGGACGTCCGAGGCAGCCGCGGCCGACCACGACACCGTCGCATCCGGTCTGCTCCACCATGCGGATGGCGTCCTGCGCCGTCCAGATGTCGCCGTTGCCGAGCACCGGCACGCTCGTCACGGTCTCCTTGAGCCTGGCGATCGCGGTCCAGTCGGCGTGCCCGGAGTAGAACTCGCTCGCGGTGCGCGCGTGCAACGCGATGGATGCGACGCCGGCGTCCTCAGCGATCCGCCCGGCCTCGAGATAAGTCAGATGCTCCGGGTCGATGCCCTTGCGCATCTTGATCGTCAGCGGCAGGTCGCCGGCCGCCCGCACGGCGTTCGTGACGATGTCCCGGAACAGGTCGAGCTTCCACGGCAGGGCGGCTCCCCCGCCCTTGCGGGTGACCTTGGGAACGGGGCATCCGAAGTTCAGATCGATGTGATCGGCTCGATCCTCCGCGACGAGCATGGTCACCGCCTCGCGCACCGTCTTCGGATCGACGCCGTAGAGCTGGATGGACCTCGGCGTCTCCGACTCGTGATGTCGGATGAGCCGCATCGACTCCGGCGTGCGCTCCACGAGCGCGCGGGAGGTGATCATCTCGCTCACGTAGAGTCCCGCGCCGAACTCCCGACACAGCCGGCGGAACGCGGTGTTCGTGATGCCCGCCATCGGCGCGAGCACGACGGGCACATCCAGACGCAGGGGCCCGATGGCCAGTCGCGCGCTCGGTGTGAGCCGGCTCCGCGATGGCGCGGCGCTTAGGGTGGCGGAGGGGGACATGATCCACGATTCTCTCAGACTCCGCTTGAAAGGAACGGGATGCACATGGCGCAGGGACGTGCACGCGTGATGGAGGATTCCGCCGCGCGCGGCCTGCCGGTCCGCATCGTCGAACGCCCGGATGCGGGCTCGCTGTACGAGGCCGCCGACCTGCTGGGGATCCGACCGTCGGACATCGTCAAGACGCTGGTCGTCCGGCGGCATGACGGCGAGTATCTTTTCGCGCTGATCCCCGGCGACCGGAAGATCTCCTGGCCGAAGCTGCGCGCGGTCGTGGGCGTGAACAAGCTGTCCCTTCCGGATGCGTCCTTGGCGCTCGCCGCGACGGGATACGAGCGCGGCACCATCACGCCCCTGGGCTCCACGACCGCGTGGCCGGTGTTCGCGGACTCCACGGTGGCCGGTCGCACCATCGCCCTGGGCGCGGGTGAGCGCGGCTACAGCGCGTTCGTGGACGCCGATGCGCTCCTTCGCGCCTACGATGCCACGGTCGCGGACATCACCGAGCCCGCGTGACCGCCGGGCACCGCGGGTTGAGCCTGTCGAAACCCCCGCGGGTTGAGCCCGTCGAAACCCGCCCTCACCACGGTGGGTTGAGCCTGTCGAAACCCCGCGGCTTGAGCGAGTCGAAACCACCGCGGGTCGAGCCCGTCGAAACCCGCCTCTGTGCACAACTCTCCGGCGTACACCACCGACTCGGGCAGCATGGCTTGGGGAGGTCGGCATGCCATACGTCTACATGCTGAGATGCGGCGACGGCTCATACTACGTGGGCAGCGCTCGAGACCTCGAAAGACGTCTCGAACAGCACTACGCGGGTGGCGGTTCTGAGTACACCCGCCACCGGATGCCGGTCGAGCTCGTCTTCGCCGAGGAGTTCGACGACATCGGCTCGGCATATCGTCGTGAGAAGCAGATCCAGGGATGGTCGCGCCGCAAGCGGGAAGCTCTCATCGCCGGCGATTACGGATCCTTGCCCGGGCTCAGCGCGACCGCGCGGAGGCGACCGTCTGACGAGTAGGTGAGGTGGAGCCGGGTAAAACACACGAGGCGTGGTGGGTTTCGACAGGCTCAACCCGCGGTGATACAGGCGGGTTTCGACGGGGTCAACCTGCGGTGAGCGGGGCGGGTTTCGACGGGGTCAACCCGCGGTGGTCGAGGCGGGTTTCGACGAGCTCAACCCGCGGTGAGCGGGGCGGGTTTCGACGGGGTCAACCCGCGGTGGTGAGGGGCGGGTTTCGACGGGCTCAACCCGCGGGGGCGGCGGGACGGCGCACGCGTCGCCTGCGCAGGCCACCGCATCCGGATCGCCGAGCGGGATGAGCGCGCTCACGCGGTCGCCTCCGCGTGATCGGTGATGGCATCCACGTCGCGCTCGCTCCACACACGCTCCAGCACCTGGGCGAACGTCGCTGCCTCCTGGGCCCCGGAAACCCCGTATCTGCCGTCGATCACGTAGAACGGCACGCCCCCGATGCCGTACTCCTGCGCGAGGGCCTGATCCGCACGCACGTCGGCCAGATACTCGTCGTCGCGCAACGACCTCAGCGCGTCGTCGCGATCCAGTCCCACCTCGGCCGCATAGTCGGCGAGGTCTTCGTCGCGCCCGACATGACCGCCCTCGACGAAGTGCGCCCGCAGCAGACGCTCCTTCATCTCGATCTGCTTGCCGCGCGCCTTGGCGTAGTGCAGCAGCTGATGCGCCTTGACCGTGTTGGTGTGCTTCAACGACGAGAAGTCGTACTCCAGCCCCACAGCGCCCGCGATTCCGGTGACCCGGTCGAGCATCTGCTCGGCCTGCTCCTTCGCGACGCCCTTGTGCTGAGCCAGATAGTCGGCCTCTCCGCCATCGAAGTCCACAGGCGTGTCCGGCGCCAGCTCGAAGGAATGGTATTCGACCTCGACCGAGCGCCCACCGCCCGTTCCGACGAAGAGGCCGCAACCGGCCTCGAACTTGCGTTTGCCGATATAGCACCAGGGGCACGCCACGTCGGACCAGATGTCGACCTTGATCGGGTTCACACAGCCGTCAACGTGGGCAGCCCCGCCGGTATTCCTCCCGGGACGTACCTGCCGGACGTCAGAGGGCGGTGTCGGCCGGGGCGTCGACGGCACCGCCGAACCGTCGGTTTCGAGCCGCGTAGACCTCGATCGCCTGCCACAGCTGCACGCGCGAGAAATCCGGCCACAACGTGTCGAGGAAGACCATCTCGGCGTATGCGCTCTGCCACAGCATGAAGTTGCTCGTGCGCTGCTCTCCCGAGCTGCGCACGAAAAGGTCCACGTCCGGCAGCTCTGGCACGTAGAGCTGCCGCTGGATGGTCTTCTCGGTGATCGCCGCCGGACGCAGCCGCCCGGCGGCGACCTCCGCGGCAATCGTGCGCACGGCATCCGCGATCTCGGTGCGGCCACCGTAGTTCACGCACATCGTGAGCGAGAGCACGTCGTTGCCTGCGGTGAGCTGCTCCGCGAACTGCAGCTCCTTGACCACAGACGCCCACAGCCGCGGTCTGCGACCGGCCCACCGCACCCGCACGCCCCACTCGTTGAGCTGGTCGCGCCGGCGGTGCAGGACGTCACGGTTGAAGCCCATCAGGAAGCGCACCTCCTCGGGCGACCGGCGCCAGTTCTCGGTCGAGAACGCGTACACGCTCAGGTGCCGCACTCCGATCTGGATGGCGCCCGCCACGACATCGAGCAGCGCCGCCTCTCCCGCCTTGTGCCCCTCGATCCGGGTCAGACCGCGCCGGTTCGCCCAGCGCCCGTTGCCATCCATGACGAGGGCGACGTGGTCCGGAACGGACGAGGGCGGCATCGCCGGAGGGTAGACCCCGGTCCAGTCGAGCGGACGATACTCGACGGCGTCCCTGTGCGTGTACGGCTTCGGCGTCATCCCCGGGCTCCTGCCCAGGCCGGCGCCTGCGGCTGCCGGGAGACGTGCGGAAGCGAGCGGAGCCCGCGCTCCAGATGCCACTGCGTGTATGCCGCCACGATGCCGCTCGCCTTGGCGCGCGTGCCGGCGTCGGTCGCCTCGGCGGCCGGCCAGTCTCCGGACAGGAGCGCCGACAGAAGGGCGATGACGTCACGGCCGACGACCGGTGCTCCCGTCGGCGCGCAGGATCGGCACACCACACCACCCAGTTGGACGACCACGGCGGAGTGCTCGCCAGGGTCTCCGCAACGGGCGCAGACGTCGAAGCTGGGCGCCCAGCCAGCCAACGAGAGTGCCCGCAAAAGGTAGGAGTCGAGAGTGAGCGAGGCCTCGTGCTCGCCACGCGACAACGATCGCAGCGCCCCGATCAGCAGCACGTACTGCTGTGCCGACCCCTCGGTCTCGGTCAACCGGTCCGCGGTCTCGACCATCGCGTTCGCGGCGGTGAAGCTGGCGTAGTCGCCCGCGATGTCGGCGCCGTACGCCCCGAGGGACTCGGCCTGCGTGACGATGTCGAGACTGCGACCCTCGTAGAGCTGCACGTCCGCCACCATGAAGGGCTCCAGCCGCGCGCCGAACTTCGACGCGGTCCGCCGCACGCCCTTCGCCACCGCGCGGACCTTGCCGTGCGCGCGGGTCAGCATCGTGACGATGCGGTCGGCCTCGCCCAGCTTGTGGGTGCGCAGCACGACGGCCTCATCACGGTAGGTGGGCATCCCCCCATTATCGTCGCGGGGGTCGCGGATCCGGTGCGTGGCGCGGGGCATGGGCGATGAGAATGGGATCGTGACCGAGCCCACGTTCATCATCCCGCTCTGGGCGGACCTGACCGCCGTCGCGCTGGGCGCCGTGCAGGGCGCGCTGTTCGCCTCCGGTTTCCGCGGTGAACGTCGGCTGGACCTGCTCGGGGTCGCGATCATCGGCACGGTCGTCGGCCTGGGCGGCGGCCTCATTCGCGACCTGCTGCTGAACGTGCGCCCGAGCATGCTCTCGAACGACTGGTACCTCATCACGGTGCTCGCCGCCTCTCTGCTCGGGATGCTGCTGGCCGCTCCGCTGCGGCGTCTCAACTTCCTCATCGTGGTGCTCGACGCGCTCGTGATCGGCATGTTCGGCGCGTTCGGCACGGTGAAGGCGCTCGGGCTGGGCGTTCCGCTCGTGCCCGCGGTTTTCGTGGGCGTGTGCGCCGCGGTGGGCGGCGGCGTGCTGCGCGACACGATCATGGGGCTGCCGGTGGCGATCATGCACGTCGGATCGCTGTACGCCGTCGCGGCCGGCGCCGGATGCGTGCTGCTCGTCGTGCTGCATGCGCTCGGCGTCGACTACTTCGTCGCGGGACTCTCCTGCTTCGGGCTCACCGCGGTGATCCGGGTGCTCGCCGTCGTGTTCGACCTGTCGCTGCCGGAGCAGCGCATGCTCTACCGACGCAAGGTGGCGGCGGAGACCGCGACGATCCCGATCATCTCTCGTGACCGATGATCGCCGGGCGGTCTCGTCGCGATGGCGCAGCCCGATGACCGATCAACGCACGCGACGCGGTCAGGTGGCGTCCCACAGCGCCCGGTAGAACGCGATGTGCTCCTCGTCGGGCTCGACGCCGTACGACGCGTAATACAGGTTCGTGTAGCCGGGTCCGTAGTTCCATTCGGTGCTCCAGGCGCCCACCGCGATGTCGGCCCAGCGGTCGGCGATGCCGAGCCGGCCCAGGTCCACGTGGCCGCACACGCTGCCGTCGTCGGCCAGCAGCGTGTTCGGCGCGCAGGCGTCCCCGTGGCACACGACGAGTCGATCGATCGGCGGGGTCGCCGGAAGCAGGTCGAGCGCGGTGGCGCGCTCCGGGACGCCCTCCGCCCTGCTGCGCGCGATCCGCGCCTCCACCAACCACGAGTAGGGGCAGTCGGCGACCGGCAGCCTCTCGTGCAGTGTGCGGAGTCCGCTGCCCAGTGCCCGCACGGTGCGTTCCGGGTCCGCCCGCCACCGCGCCGCGACCGCGCTCTCTCCGGCCAGCGCGTGCGTCACCAGCACCTCGCCTTCGTCACCGGCGGCGACGTCGATCACCTGCGGCACCTCCACGAACTCCGCCGCCCACCGCAATCGCTCCGCCTCGGCCGGCAGATCCAGCTCGCTGCCGGCCGGGGCCCACTTCGCATAGACCGGACGCCCATCGAGCGCCGCGCGCACCGTCACGCCCCCGACCTCGTTGATCCACACGATCTCCTCGATGTCGTCCCCGAACCGCCTCGTGAGCGGTTCGGGGACCACGAAAGACGCATCCGGCGCGCCCGGGATCGGACCCGCGCCCTGCGACTCGGCGGCCGAGCCCGTGTCGGCAACGGCACCGCCGGGGATCGTTCTCCCGGTCACTCAGACCGCGGCGAGCTCACGCGCATCGAGGCCTCCAACGCGCACCGCGCGATTCACCGCCGAGACGATCGCCTTGAGCGATGCGGTGCCGGTGTCGGCGTCGATCCCCACACCCCACAGCCGCTGATCTCCCACCTGGAGCTCCACGTACGACGCCGCCTGCGCGTCACCGCCCTCGGACAGCGTGTGCTCCACGTAGTCGTACAGGGCGACCTGGATGCCTCGGGCGGAGAGCAGCGTCAGGAACGCATTGATCGGACCATTGCCCGTGGCCTCCGCCCATTCGACGTCGTCGCCGTCACGCAGCTTCACCCGCAGTTCGACGGTGCCGGACTCGTCGCGCGTCGTCGAGCTGGACTGCACCTCGAAGCGACCCCACTTCTCGCTCTGCTCGGCTGAGGGCAGATACTCGTCGCTGAAGATCGCCCACAGCTGCTCGGTGGTGACCTCGCCGCCCTCGGCGTCTGTCTTCGCCTGCACCACGCCGGAGAACTCGATCTGCAGCCTGCGCGGCAGGTCGAGCGCATGGTCCGTCTTGAGCAGGTACGCGACGCCTCCCTTGCCGGACTGCGAGTTCACGCGGATGACGGCCTCGTAGCTGCGGCCCAGGTCCTTCGGGTCCACCGGCAGGTACGGCACGGCCCACTCCAGGTCATCGGCCGAGACGCCCTTCTCGGCGGCCTCTGCCGCCAGCGCCTCGAAGCCCTTCTTGATCGCGTCCTGGTGAGACCCGCTGAACGCCGTGAACACGAGGTCGCCGGCCCAGGGATGACGCTCGTGCACGGGCAGCTGGTTGCAGTACTCGACCGTGCGCTTGATCTCGTCGATGTCGCTGAAGTCGATCTGCGGATCGACGCCCTGTGTGAACAGGTTGATGCCCAGCGCGACGATGTCGACGTTGCCCGTTCGCTCGCCGTTGCCGAACAGGCATCCCTCGATGCGATCCGCGCCGGCCATGTACCCCAGCTCCGCGGCGGCGATCGCCGTGCCGCGGTCGTTGTGCGGGTGCAGGGAGAGGATCACGTTCTCGCGATGGCCCAGGTGGCGTGACATCCACTCGATGGAGTCCGCGTACACGTTCGGGGTCGCCATCTCCACCGTCGCGGGCAGGTTGATGATCACCTTGCGCTCCGGCGTGGGCTGGAACACGTCGAGCACCTGGTTGCAGACGTCGGCGGCGAACTCGAGCTCCGTTCCGGTATAGCTCTCCGGCGAGTACTCGTAGTACACCGTCGTGCCCGGAACCGTCTCCTCCAACTCCTTGCACTTGCGGGCGCCGTGCAGCGCGATGTCGATGATGCCCTGCTTATCCGTTCGGAAGACGACCCTGCGCTGCAGGACGCTCGTGGAGTTGTACAGGTGCACGATCGCCTGCCTGGCCCCGCGGATCGCCTCGTAGGTGCGCTCGATCAGGTGGTCACGGGCCTGCGTGAGCACCTGGATCGTGACGTCATCGGGGATGGCCCCCTCCTCGATGAGGCTGCGGACGAAGTCGAAGTCCGTCTGGCTGGCGCTGGGGAAGCCGACCTCGATCTCCTTGTAGCCCATGCGCACGAGCAGATCGAACATGATCCGCTTGCGCTCCGGGCTCATCGGGTCGATGAGCGCCTGATTGCCGTCACGCAGATCGACGGCGCACCATCGCGGCGCCGTGGTGATGTGCGCGTCCGGCCATGTGCGGTCGGGCAGCGAGACGGTGATCTGCTCGTGGAACGGCCGATATCTGTGGATCGGCATACGTGAGGGTTGCTGGGCGTTGCGCATGGTCTTCTCTGCTTCTTCTCGATCTCGCGAGACTCTCGCGTGGGGATGTCAGCCGACGACAGACTCCGCGACGAGGAAGGCCGAGAGAACTAGGCCTCGTCGCGGCAGCTAAGAAGAAGCAGGCCGAAGCGCACGGCTTCAGGATACACCCCTGCAGCCGGCGTCGTTCATGCCGGTAGGCGCCGCGGCACGAAGCGCTGACGGATGCTTCCCAGCGCCTCGATCTCGCTCGTCACGCTCTGGCCGGGCTGGAGGTAGACCCGCGGATCCCGCCCCAGCCCCACGCCGTCGGGCGTTCCCGTGAAGATCACGTCGCCGGGCAGCAGCTCCACGAGCTCCGAGAGCTTCGCGATGAGCGTGGGGATCGGGAAGATCATGTCGCGGGTGCGACCGTTCTGCAGCACCTCGGTGCTCCCGTCGGCCCGGGTCAGTGTGCAGCCGATGGCGAGGTCGGAGCGGTCCGCGACCGCATCCACCTCGTCGAGGCTCACAACGGCCGGGCCGATGGGGGCGAAGCCCTTCAGCGACTTCCCGATCGAGAACTGGGCAGGATCGCCCCAGAACTGCACCGTGCGGTCGCTGATGTCCTGGCCGACGGTCAGGCCCGCGACGTGCTGCCAGGCATCCGACTCCGCGATGTCGCGCCCGCCCTCCCCGATCACGGCGACGAGCTCGACCTCCCAGTCCACGGTGTCGCCGGAGAGCTCGACCTCGACGTCGGCTCCGGTGAAGCTCGAGACGAACTTCGTGAAGACCATCGGGTTCTCCGGCACGCTCAGACCTGACTCGCCGGCGTGGCTCGCATAGTTGAGCCCGATGGCGAAGACCTGTGGTGGACGAGGCACCGCTGGCCCGAGCGCGCTGGCGTCGAAGACGGACCCGGCAGAGGCGTCCTGCGTCTTCGCCCAATTCACGAACTCGGCCCACCGCTCGTAGATCGCCTGCGGGTTCGCTGCGAAGCGGCCGGAGCTCGCGACTTCGACGTCGAGGGCGCGGTCCCCCGACACGAGGACGAGGCGTCCGGAGAGATTGGCGATGCGCACAGCTGCCTGCTTTCTGCCGTAGGACACGGGATCGACGGCGGCCGGCGAAACATCCGACCAATCGCGCCGCTCCTGCACTCTAGCCGACGGGGTCGGGCGCGCGACCCTCAGCCGGCCAGGAAGTCCCGGATCGCGACGCCGAGCGCGGGACCGGTCACGGCGCTCATGTGGTTGCCGGGGATCTCGACGAAGCGGGCGATCGGCATCGCGTCGGCGAGCTCGGCGCCCGAGCCGAGCCCCTGGTCCTCGGCGCCCATGACGACGAGGGACGGAGTACGGATCTGGGCCAGCTCCTCGACCGTCGCGCCCACGGAGGTCTCCAGCACCATCCGCAGCGCCACTGGGTCGCCGCCGTTCGTGCGGAGGAACGCCTCGGAGCGCCACTCCGCGCTTCCCCTCTCGTGCCGGCCCAGCCCGTCGAACACGCGGTGGAAGAACCGGTTGCGCCGTTCGACCTCGGTGATGCCCGACAGTCCCATGCCCGCGATGACCGCGCGACGCGGCCCGGCTCCGCGCACGAGCATCCGCACCGTGACCCGCGCCCCCAGCGAGTACCCGCCGAGGTCGTATTCGGCCAGCCCCAGATGGTCGACGAGCGCGAACGTGTCGTCGACCAGGACGTCGCGAGGGTATCGACGTGGGTCGTGGGAGCGCTCGCTGTCGCCGTGCGCACGCAGATCGGGCATGATCACCCTGAAGCCCGCCTCGGCGAGCAGGCCCGCGTGGCCGTAGCGGATCCAGTTCACGTACGCCGTCGAGAAGAACCCGTGGATCAGCACGACCGGACACCCCTCTCCGAGCTCGCGGTACGCGAGGCTCGCACCGTCTCGGGCGGGGTAGCGGTGGACGGGCAGGTCGGGCGTACGGGGCATCGCTCCAGCCTACGGATGCCGCGCACTCGGCGTCGGGCGCACCCGTCAGTCGACGAGGCCGTTCTCGTAGGCGTAGGCGACGAGCTGCACACGGTCGCGCAGTCCCAGCTTCGCCAGCACCCGCGAGATGTGCGTCTTCACCGTCGCCTCCGACAGGAACTCGAGCCGGGCGATCTCGCCGTTGCTCAGAGCGCGTGCGGCGAGATCGAAGATCTGCCGCTCGCGGGCCGTCAGCGTGCCCAGCTCCGCCGGTGAGCTGCGCGGCTCCGTGGAGGCGAACTGCTCCAGGAGGTGGCGCGTGGCGGAGGCGGCGATGACGGCGTTGCCCGCGTGCACGGTGCGGATGGCCGCCAGCAGGAACTCGGGATCGGCATCCTTCAGCACGAAGCCGCTGGCTCCCGCCTGGATCGCGCGCGCCACGCTCTCGTCGACGTCGAACGTCGTCAGCACGAGCACGCGTGGTGTCGTACCGACGTTCCTGCTCACGATCTCGGCGGTCGCGGCGACTCCGTCGAGCCGCGGCATCCGCACGTCCATGAGGATGACGTCGGGCTGCGCGCGGGTCGCCAGCACGACGGCGGCCTGTCCGTCGGACGCCTCGCCCGCGAACTCGAGGTCGGGCTGCGACGCGATGAGCATGCGCACCCCTGCGCGGAACAGCGCCTGGTCGTCGACGAGCGCCACACGGATGCGATCGCTCATGGCACGACCTCCCCCGGCCGCACCGCGTGGAGCACAGCGACGACCTCGTACGCCGGCTCGGGCTCCGACAGCATCCCCGCCCTCAGCGTGCCTCCTGCCAGCGCCGCCCGCTCCCGCATCCCGGGGATGCCGTGCCCCGAGGGCGCCTTCGCCTCCAGCGGCCCCGTCATGCCGCTCCGCTCCGGCATCGCATTGCGCACTCGCAAGCGCAGGGCCTCCGGTTCCCAGCACAGTTCGACACCGACCGGGCGGCGCGAGTCGCCGTGCCGCAGCGCATTGGTCAGGGCCTCCTGGAGGATGCGGTACGCGGCCAGCCCCGTGCCCTGCAGCAACGGGACCGGCCTTCCGCTGATCGTGTCGTTGATGCGCAGCCCGGCGCCACGCATCCCCGCGATGAGCACCGGCAGGTCGTCGAGAGAGGGTTGCGGCCCGTCGGGCACCTCGCGGCGCAGCCGTGTCAGCAGCACCCGGACGTCGGCCAGTGCGGACCGCGCCGTGGCGGATATCGTCGCCAGCGCCTCGGTGCGCAGGTCAACGCTGGCCGCTGCCGCGTATCGTGCGCCGTCTGCCTGCGCGATCACGACCGCGAGGGAATGCGCGACCACGTCGTGCATGTCACGCGCGATGCGCGTCCGCTCCTGCTCTATGGCGGATTCGTACGCCGCTCGTTGCGCCGCGGCCGCCGCCTGCGCCTTCGCCTCACGGGACTGCCGCACGATTCGGGCGAGCAGTCCCAGCGTCCAGCTCAGCCCCAGGAGCGTGACCATCGCGACCGTCACGGCGGCGAGCGCGACGACGGTCTGTTCGGGCGGTCCCAGCGGGCGGATGTAGGCGTGCCGCGATGACAGGGTCAGGTACGCTGCGGCGAGCATCCCGCCCACCACGGCCGAGGCGAGCCCGAGCCATCGCACGGTGCGTCCGCCGTAGGCCGCGCTCGCATACGCCACGCCGAGCACGGCCGCATCCGCAGGGGTCGGCGTCACCAGTGTGGCGATCTGCAGCAGGGCCCCCGCCCACACGCCGACCAGGGCGAGGCCCGGCGACAGCCGCCGCACGGCGAGCGCCCCGCACAGCAGCACGGCGACGATGGGCCCGGCGATCGGGGACACCGCGACGGCGCTCCAGACGACCACCAGCAGCAGCAGCGCGGCGGCGACGACGTCGGCCAGGAGCTGGAGGCGGGTGAGGGTACGCAGCACCCGTCAACGGTACGCGCTACCGGCTGGCGAGGGATCGAGCGGAGCGCAGAATCATCCTCGGGGTTGACGCGCGTGCGTCGGCAGCATGAGACCGGGAGCGTGCCTGGCACGACCGGCATGCACCGGCCCGCTCAGAACCCGAGCCGTCCGAGCTGCTTCGGATCGCGCTGCCACTCCTTGGCCACCTTCACGTGGATCGAGAGGAAGACCCTTCCGCCCACGAGCGGCTCGATCTGCCGTCGCGCGGTCTCCCCGATCGTCCGCAACCGGGAACCGCCCTTGCCGATCACGATCGCCTTCTGGCTGTCGCGCTCCACGAACAGGTTGGCGTAGATCTCGGTGAGCGGTTTGTCCTCGCGCCGCACGATGTCGTCGATGGTCACCGCCAGCGAGTGCGGCAGCTCGTCGCGCACGTCTTCGAGGACCGCCTCGCGGATGTACTCGGCGACACGATCCTCCAGCGGCTCGTCGGTCACGGCCGCGTCGGGGTAGAGCTGCGGCGAGACGGGCAGCAGCCCGATCAGCTCGTCCGCGAGCACCTCCAGCTGATCGCGACGATGCGCGGAGGCGGGCAGTATCGCGTCCCACTCGCGCAGGGCCGAGATCCCCAGCAGCCGCTCGGCGACGACGTGCCTGCCCACCGTGTCGGTCTTCGTGAGGATCGCGACCTTCTTCGCACGGGGATAGTCGTCGAGCCGCTCGTTGATGAACCGGTCGCCGGGCCCCACCTTCTCGTCCGCCGGTGCGCAGAACCCGATGACGTCCACCTCGCCCAGGGTGGACTGGACGAGCGAGTTCAACCGTTCACCCAGCAGGGTGCGGGGGCGATGGATGCCAGGGGTGTCGACGAGGATCAGCTGGCCATCCGGCCTGTTGACGATGCCGCGAATGGCGCGACGCGTAGTCTGCGGCTTCGAGCTGGTGATCGCCACCTTCTGCCCGACGAGCGCGTTCATCAGCGTGGACTTGCCCACGTTCGGCCTGCCGACGAACGAGACGAATCCGGCCCGGAACTCGCCGGCGGCGCCCGGATCTTCGCTCCCGCCGTCCGAGGGCGTGTGCGGCTCCGTCGGCGTGTTCATCTGTCCCGTCCTCTCGCCTGCCCGGTCTGCACCGGAGTCGACCCCGTCGCCGCGCCCCCGCGGTCCCTGGCGCCGGATGCCTCCTCGAGGCCGAACAGCGCGGCATCCCGCTCGGCCAGCACCGTGCTGATGCGCCGTGTGCGCCCCTCCGATCGGTCCGCCGTCAGACGCAGCCCGCCGATGGTGGCCACGGATCCCTCGACGGGGAGCCGTCCGAGCGCCTTGGCGAGCAGTCCGCCGACCGAGTCGACGTCGTCGTCGTCCAGCTCGATGCCGAACAGCTCGCCCAGCTCGTCCACCGGCAGCCGTGCGCTGACCCGGTACCGGTCGCCTCCCAGCGGCTCAACGAGCGGCGCGTCGTGGTCGTACTCGTCGGAGATGTCTCCGACGAGCTCCTCGATCAGATCCTCCAGCGTCACCAGGCCCGCGATTCCGCCGTACTCGTCGACGACCATCGCCAGGTGGTTGGACTCCAGCTGCATCTGCCGCAGCAGGGCGTCGACCTTCTTCGACTCCGGAACGAACAGGGCGGGCCGGGCCAGACGCCCGATGGTCGTGACATCCACATCGAGCGGACGTTCGAACGCCTGCTGGGCCACGTCGCGCAGGTAGAGCACGCCCCTCACGTCGTCGACCTCCTCACCCACGACCGGCATCCGCGAGACGCCCTTGGCCAGGAACAGGCTCATCGCAGCCGAGACGGTGGCGTCGGCATCCACGGTCACCATGTCGGTTCGCGGGATCATCACCTCCCGTACGAGGGTCTCGTTGAACTCGAAGATCGAGTGGATGAGCTCCCGGTCCTCCTCCTCCAGCACGTCGAGCTCGGTCGCCTCGTCCACGATGCTCAGCAGCTGTTCCTCGTTGGCCACTGCCGCCGATCGCGCCCGCGATGGCGTCACACGGTTGCCGAGGACGACGAGGCCGCGGGCGATCGGCCCGAGGAGGACGCGGATGCCGTGCACCAACGGCGCCGCCGCCCGCAGCAGGCCCTTCGCGTGCGCGCGCCCCACGCTGCGCGGACTCGTGCCGACCAGCACGAACGACGCCCCGGTCATGATCACCGCGGAGGCGATCAGGGCGAGCCACCACTGCGGGAGGATGATGGCGAATGCCAGCGTCACCAGGACCGCCGCGGTGGTCTCCGCCGTGATGCGGGCGAACCCGACGGCGTTCAGATGGGCGCCCGGATCGTCCGCGACGGCGTCGAGCGAGCGCCGGAATCGCGAGGTCTGCGCCAGCTCGGCGATGTCGCCCCGGGACTGCACCGAGATCGCCGCATCGACGGCCGCCATCAGTCCGCCGAACGCGACCAGCGCAACGGCGATGACGAGGAACAGCGCGACCACCTCGGTGACGCCTATCGTCGACGTTCTGCCACGGCGAACCCGAGCAGGATGTCGCGCTGGATGCCGAACATCTCGCGCTCCTCCGCAGGCTCGGCATGGTCGAACCCGAGCAGGTGCAGGATGCCGTGCGCGGTGAGCAGCTTCAGCTCGTCCATCAGCGGGTGCCCCGCCGCCTCGGCCTGCGCCGCCGCGACCTGCGGGCAGAGCACCACGTCGCCGAGAAGCCCGGCCGGAGTCGGGTCGTCCTCGGTGCCGGGACGCAGCTCGTCCATGGGAAAGCTCAGAACGTCGGTCGGTCCGGGCTCGTCCATCCATTGCACGTGCAGCTGTTCCATCGCGGCCTCGTCGACGAGCAGGATCGCCAGCTCCGCCTCCGTGGACACGTGCATGGAGTCCAGAGCGTAGGAGGCGAGCCGCTGCAGCGCCGCCTCGTCGACCTCGACGGCCGACTCGTTGTTGACTTCGATGCTCACGGTGTCCCCTCGGTGCTCTCCATCGGTGCCGGTGCCCGTCGGCCGTGCGGACGATCACGCACGGCGAGGCGTCAGCGACGCTTGGGCAGGTGGTCGCGCGGTATGCCGGTGCGACGCTCCGCCCGGTTCGCGAACTCCCGCGCCTGCTCGCGTTCGTGGTGCTCGGCCTGGCGTCGGGCGTCGTATTCGGTGTAGGCGTCGACGATCCTGCCCACCAGGGTGTGCCGCACCACGTCGTCGCTGGTCAGCCGGGCGAAGTGGATGTCGTCGACATCGGCGAGAACGCGGGTCACCAGGCGCAGACCGCTCGCAGAGCTCGGCAGGTCGATCTGCGTGATGTCGCCGGTGACGACCATCTTCGATCCGAAGCCGAGTCGTGTCAGGAACATCTTCATCTGCTCCGGCGTGGTGTTCTGGGCCTCGTCGAGGACGATGAAGGAGTCGTTGAGGGTGCGGCCGCGCATGTAGGCAAGCGGTGCCACCTCGATCGCGCCGCTCGCCAGCAGCTTCGGCACCAGCTCCGGGTCCATCATCTCGTTCAGCGCGTCGTAGAGCGGCCGCAGGTAGGGATCGATCTTGTCGGTGAGGGTGCCGGGCAGGTAGCCCAGTCGCTCGCCGGCCTCGATGGCCGGCCGCGACAGGATGATCCGGTTCACCTCCTTGCGCTGGAGGGCCTGCACCGCCTTGGCCATGGCGAGGTAGGTCTTGCCGGTGCCCGCCGGGCCGATGCCGAACACGATCGTGTGCGAGTCGATGGCGTCGACGTACTGCTTCTGGCCGAGGGTCTTGGGGCGGATCGTCCTGCCACGGGAGACGAGAACTGCCTGGCCGAGCACGTCGGCGGGACTGGATCCGTTCTCGATGATGCGAGCGGAGCTCGCCACCTCGACGGGGCTGAGGTCCTGTCCCTCCCGGATCATGACGAGCAGCTCGTCCACGAGCCGACGCACGGCGACGACCTCGACGGGGTCACCGGTTATGGAGATCTCATTCCCCCGCACATGCACGTCGACCAGCGGGTACTGCTTCTCGATCGTCGTCAGAAGACGGTCCTGCGCGCCGAGAAGCCGCACCATGGCGACACCGTCGACGTGCACCCGTGCCTCGGATGTGCCGGGCGCGACGTCGGCCGCGGCCGACGTCTCATCACTTCGAGCCAAGTGTTCCTTCCGCGAGTCCCCCGGCGAGCACGTGGGCGTGCGCGTGGAAGACGGTCTGTCCGGCGGATTCGCCGGTGTTGAAGACGAGGCGGAACTCGCCGTTCGCGCGCTCGTCGGCCACCCGTTTCGCCACCCCGACCACGTGCGCCAGCAGCCCGGGATCGGCGGCGGCCAGCTCGACGACGTTCGCGTAGTCGGCGGTCTTGGGGACGACCACCACGTGGACGGGTGCCTGGGGCGCGATGTCGTTGAACGCGATCACCCGGTCGTCCTCGTACACGACGTCGGCGGGAATCTCCCGCTCGATGATCCGTGTGAAGATGCTGGACTGGGTCATGACGACCATTCTACGAAGACGGGGCGGGTCTCAGCGGGGCGAGTCGGCCGGTTTCGCCGTCGGCGTGACGTCACCAGCGGCCCAGCGCCGCGTTCAGCACGGCGATCGCCGCAGGTCCGGCGCTCGAGGTGCGCAGCACGGCGTCGCCCAGCCGTGCGGGTCGGGCTCCCGCCTCACGCAGGCGCCTCGACTCCTCCGGCGCGATCCCGCCCTCAGGGCCCACCACCACGACCACCTCACGGGGATCGGTCGGTTCGATTCGGATGCCGGTGAGCGGCGCGTCCGCGAGCGGCTCGAGCACGATCATCCTGGCATCCGGGGCACGAGCGGCCAGCTGCGCCGTGGTGACGGGATCGCCCACGGTCGGCAGCCACGCCCGCATCGACTGCTTGGCGGCCTCGTGCACGATCGCGGACCACCGTTGCACGCCCTTGGCCGCCTTCTCCCCCGCCCACCGGGACACGCATCGAGATGCCTGCCACGGCACCACCTCGTCCGCACCGAGCTCCACCGCGGCCTGCACGGCCAGCTCGTCGCGACCGCCCTTCGCCAGCGCCTGCACGAGCACGATGCGCGGCGCCGGACGCTGCGCGATGGACGCGGAGTCCACGCGCAGCACGAGCCGGGACGGCGTGGCGGCGGCGATCACGCCCTCCAGCATCAGCCCGCGTCCGTTGGAGACCGCGATCCGCTCTCCGGACCGGGCGCGGGAGACCGCCACGGCATGCCTCGCCTCGGGACCCTCCAGCGCCACCTCGTCGCCCGGCTCCGCGCTGACGAGGTCCTCGCGCAGGTACAGATGCGCCATCGACGGCCTCTAGAGGAAACGGTCGCGCAGCTTGGCGAACAGACCCTGCTGGAAGCGCGTGAGCGAGGGGGGCTCCGACCGGTGATGTCTCGCGAACTGCTCGATGAGCTCGCGCTCCTTGCGATCGAGCTTGGTCGGCGTGACGACCTGCACGCCGATGCGCAGGTCGCCGCGACCGGTACCGCGGAGGTGGGTGATGCCGCGGCCCTTGACGGTGATGACGTCGGCGCTCTGCACGCCGGGCTTGACCTCCAGGTCGATGTCGCCGTCCAGCGCCTTCACCTTCGCGTGCGTGCCCAGCACGGCGTCCGGCATCGACACGGTGAGGGTGCACAGCAGGTCGTCGCCGTCCCTGCTGAAGACGTCGTGGTGCCGCACCTTGATCTCCAGGTACAGGTCGCCGTTCGGACCGCCCGCGGGACCCGCCTCGCCGCTGCCGGGCATCTGCAGGCGCAGCCCGGTGTCGACGCCGGCGGGGATGTCGACCGGCACCGTGCGGCGCGCGCGCACCCGTCCCTGTCCCTGGCAGGTGACGCACGGCGTGGCGATCACCGTGCCGTAGCCGCGGCAGGTGCCGCACGGGGACGACGTCACCATGTTGCCGAGCAGCGACCGCACGGTGCGCTGGATGCTTCCGGTGCCGTGGCAGATGTCGCAGGTCACCGGCGCCGTGCCCGGCTGACAGCACGAGCCGCCGCATGTCTCGCACACGACCGCGGTGTCCACCTCCAGGTCGCGGTGGGCGCCGAAGATAACCTCGTCCAGATCGACCTCGACACGCAACAGGGCGTCCTGGCCGCGCTCCCGCCGCGACCTCGGACCCCGCTGCGTGCCACCGGCCGTGCCGCCGAAGAAGGTCTCGAAGATGTCCCCGAACCCGAACCCGGCGCCATCGAACCCGGCCTGCGGGCCCCGGTCGTACTCCTGGCGCTGCTGGGGGTCGCTGAGCACGTCGTAGGCGTGCGTGACGAGCTTGAACCGCTCCGCCGCCTCCTCGCTCGGATTCACGTCGGGGTGGAGCTCGCGAGCGAGTCGGCGGTACGCCCTCTTGATCTCGTCGGGGCTGGCGTCGCGGGAGACGCCGAGGACTTCATAGTGGTCGGCCACGGAAGAGAGGTTTCCTTAACTGAATCGTGTGCTGAACGCGTCTCGCGCCGTACCGTCGGTCACTCGCCGAGCAGCCGGGAAAGATAGCGTGCCACCGCGCGCACGGCGGCCATGTTGTTGGAGTAGTCCATGCGAGTGGGGCCGAGAACGCCCAGCCGGGCGACGTCGGTCCCCGCACCGGTGTAGCCGCTGGCCACCACCGACGCCTCGGAGAACGGCGCGGCGGCGTTCTCGCGTCCGATCCGCACGGCCACGCCGTGCTGCTCCTGGGCCATCTCGTTGAACAGCTTGAGCAGCTCCACCTGTTCCTCGATCGCCTCCAGCACGGGTGTGACGCTGCCGGAGAAGTCGTGCTCCGTGCGCACGAGATTCGCCGCACCCGCCATGATCAGCCGCTCCTGCCTGGTGGACTCGATCTGCTCGATGATGACGGCGCACAGAGCGATGGCGACCTCGCGCGCCTGCTGATCCCAGCGATCCGGAAGCTCCGAGGGCAGCCTGCGGAGCACGGACACCGCGTCGCCGAGCCTCATCCCGGCCGCCTCCGCGTTCACCCGCGCTCTCAGCTCCGCCAGGGCGTCCTCGCCGAGGTCGGCGTCCGGCTCGGCCACGCCCTGCTCCACCACCCCCGAGTCGGCGATCAGCACGCACAGCACCCGACGGGGTGCGAGCGGCACGAACTCGACGTGCCGCACTCTTGCTCGGGACACCGACGGATACTGCACGAGCGCGACCTGATGGGTCAGCTGTGCCAGCAGGCGCACCGTTCGCGTGAGCACGTCGTCGACATCCACCGACTGGCCCAGGAACACCTCGATGGCCTGACGCTGCGCGGGCGAGAGCGGGCGCAGCTCGGACATCCGGTCGACGAACAGCCGGTACCCCTTGTCGGTGGGAACTCGGCCGGAGGACGTGTGCGGAGCTGCGATGAGCTCCTCCTCCTCCAGCGCCGCCATGTCGTTGCGGATGGTCGCCGCCGAGACCCCGAACCCGTGCCGTTCGACGATGCTCTTCGACCCGACGGGCTCCCGCGACGCGACGTAGTCCTGCACGATGACGCGAAGGACCTCGAGGCTGCGATCCGTCACCATGGCGACCTCCCCCTTCCGCACATCCATCCCATCGAGCAATCGACTGGCCTGGCACTCGCCCGGTCTGAGTGCCAATTCTATCCCGCCACGCCCGTCCCCGGGTCCACGTCGCCGGCACGTCGGCAGGAGCCACCGCCGATGTGACCTCCCTCGCGTCATTGCAGACCACCAGGGCGGGCAGTACCTTAGCGCTAGCGCGCCCGGTGACGTGGGCCGCGCACGCTGTCGCGCGGGGCGAGGCAGTCATCCGGCCATCCATGTGAAAGGCACAGGGTCATGAGCGATCCCAATGCACCGCAGCAACCCTCCGATCCACACCAGCAGCCGGCGGGCGCCGGTCAGCAGCCGGGCGGGCCGTCCCAGTATCCGCAGCAGCCGCCCCAGTACGGGCAGCAGCCCCCGCAGTACGGGCAGCAGCCGTACGCGGCGCCTCCTCTGCCGCCGCTTTCGCCCGAGTCGGACAAGACCGCGGCGACGTGGGCGCACGTCGGCGGGATCATCGGCTTCCTGCCCTCGCTGATCATCTGGCTCGTGCTGAAGGATCGCGGTCCCCGCACCAACGTCGAGGCGAAGGAGGCGCTGAACTGGCAGATCACGTTCACGATCGTCTACGTCGCACTCGTGATCGTCTTCGACATCATCGGCCTGGTCCTCTGGCCGCTCGCCTTCCTCGGCTGGCTGCTCCCGCTCGCATGGTGGATCCTGAACATCGTCTTCTCGATCGTGGGCGGCGTGCGGGTCAATGCCGGCGGAAGCTACCGCTATCCGTTCAACTTCCGGTTCATCAGATGACGACGACCGGGGCATGCCGCCGCAACGCGCGGACGGGGAAGGCTCCGGTGCACGAGGCAGGACCCGCGGCACCGGGCCGCGTCGCCGCCGCCGTTCCGAACCGGGCGGCCGCGGTCGCATCGACAGCGAGCTGAGGCGCGACCATGAGCTACGCCCCGCCCCCACCGCCGCGGAACCCGTATCGCCAGAACCAGCCGCTCAACCCGTCGGACGAGAGGCTGTGGGCAACGCTGGTGCACATCGGCGGCATCTTCTTCAGCTTCGTCCCGGCCCTGATCGGCTACCTCGTGCTCAAGGATCGCGGACCGTTCATCCGCCAGCACACCACGGCGGCGCTCAACTTCCAGCTCACCATGCTCATCGCGCACATCGTCGGCTGGATCACCACCTTCATCCTGATCGGCATCGTCATCATCGCCGCCGTCGGCCTGGTCACACTCGTGTTCAGCATCATCGCGGCGGTGCGCGCGCACCAGGGAGCGGCCTACGCCTACCCGATCGCGCTCCGGTTCGTGCGGTAGCGCACTACCGCGTCAGTCGCCGCACCACGGCGTCGGCCATGAGCCGCCCTGGGCGGGTGAGCCGCACGGACCCACGCAGGGCGGCCCGCGCATCCACGAGTCCGTCGGCGATGAGGCCCGCCACCGCCGCCCGCCCGGTTCCCTGCAGCGAGGAGACGGGCAGCCCCTCCGCGGTGCGCACCCGCAGCAGCACATGCTCGAGCTCGCGGGCGGAGGCGTCCAGGGTCTCTCTGCCTGCGGCCGGCGAGACGCCCTCGAGCATCCGGCGCGCGTAGGCCGCAGGGTGCTTCACGTTCCACCAGCGCACGCCGCCCACGTGGCTGTGCGCGCCGGGCCCGACGCCCCACCAGTCGTGGCCGAGCCAGTAGCCGAGGTTGTGCCGGGACCGGTGGGCGGCGTCGACGGCCCAATTGCTCACCTCGTACCATTCGAGCCCGGCGGCTGCCAGTCGGTCGTCCGCCAGCTCGTACATGTCTGCCTGCAGATCCTCATCGGGCTCCGGAACCTCTCCCCGGCGGATCTGCCTGGCGAGCTTCGTGCCGTCCTCGACGATGAGCGAGTAGGCCGAGAGGTGGTGCGGCTCGCACGCCAGCGCGGCGTCGACGGATGCCGCCCAGTCCTCCAGCGACTCACCCGGCGTCCCGTAGATGAGGTCGAGGCTGACCTGCAGGCCGGCCCGCTTGGCCTGGTCGACGACCAAGGGCACGCGATCCGGGTCGTGCGTGCGCTCCAGCGTGCGCAGCACGTGCGGCACGGCCGACTGCATGCCGAAGGAGACGCGTGTGAAACCGGCGGCGGCGAGGTCGTCGAGGTACCTGGCGTCCACGCTGTCGGGGTTGGCCTCGGTCGTCACCTCTGCCCCATCGGTCGACCCGAACGTGCGCAGCACCTCGCCGAGCATCGCCGCGAGATCGGAGGCGGGAAGGAGGGTGGGAGTCCCGCCCCCGAAGAACACGCTCGCGGCCGGACGCGACACGACGCCGGAGCGTTCGAGCACACCTGCGGCGAATCGCAGCTCGGCCGCGGCCTGCTGTGCGTAGTCCGCCTGCCGTGCTCCTCGCAGCTCCGTCGCCGTGTACGTGTTGAAGTCGCAGTACCCGCAGCGCACCCGGCAGAACGGCACGTGAATGTACACGCCGAAGTCCCGGTGGCGGGCGCCTTCGCCTGCCGAGGAGGGCAGCAGGCCGTCGGACGGCGCGGCGTCAGCGATCGGGAGCGCGCTCGGCACGGCCGTTTCCGTCGGTGAGCTCTGCCGGTCGCGGCGCGGACGGGATCGCCTGCGGATCCGTCTCCGTGCTCGCCCCTGCCGCAGGGGCGCTCCCCGGTTCTCCGTTCGCCGGTGCGGTGACGGGTCCGGTCACCGGGTGCAGGGCACGCAGGTATCGCCTGGCGAGACGTCTCCGTGCCGACAGCACGAACGGGCCCAGAAGCCGGCGGGCCCCGGCCGCCACCCGCGAGAATGAGCGCAGGGTGAGCCACACCGACCCGTCGGGGCGCTGTTCCAGCACGAACGCCTCTTCGCCCGCCAGTGGATGCCCGTGCATCGTCCCGTAGGCGAACCCGACCCGGTGCTGCTCCTCGATCACGTAGACGACGCGCACCGGCGCGTTAACGTGGAACGGTCCGTACGGCACGCGCAGCACGGCCGTCATGCCGTTGGAGATGTACGGATGGCCGTCCTCGTCGAACACCGCCTCCGTCCCCCGATGCGGTTCGAGCCGCTGCGGCGTCCCATCCTCCGCGAAGCGCACGCCGGCGTAGTGCTCGCCCGTTCCCGGATCCAGCCGCGTCACCTCCACGCCGCTGCCGCGCTGGACGCCCCAGGTCATCAGCGCGCGGGAGGACGTCGCGAAACGATCATCCCCGCTGCCCAGCCGGATCGACTGCACGAGCGGTCGGAATCCCTTGGGCGGATGGATCGCCAGGTCGTGCTCCAGCGTCGCCCCCACGGCGGCGTAGGTCACCGGCTGATCGGTGAAGGTGCTGCGTCGCATGGCGTTCGTGGGAGGGCCCTTCGTCTGGGTGCGGAGCTCGCGTCCTTCGTGCGGGAACCGCTGGCGCCGCGACCCCCTTTTCGCCCACGCAGTCTAGCCGAGTCGGCTGGCGTCGCCCGGCCCGGGACCGGCCGGCCCGTCTACCTCTTCTCCTTGCCCTCCACGTCGCCGGAGAGCGCGGCGATGAACGCCTCCTGGGGCACCTCGACACGGCCGACCATCTTCATGCGCTTCTTGCCCTCCTTCTGCTTCTCGAGCAGCTTGCGCTTCCGGGTGATGTCGCCCCCGTAGCACTTGGCGAGCACGTCCTTGCGCATGGCGCGGATCGACTCCCGCGCTATGATCCGTGCGCCGATCGCCGCCTGCACGGGGACCTCGAACTGCTGGCGGGGGATCAGCTTCTTCAGCCTCTCGGTCATCATCACGCCGTACGCGTAGGCCTTGTCGCGGTGCACGATCGCGCTGAAGGCGTCCACCTGCTCGCCCTGCAGCAGGATGTCCACCTTCACCAGGTCGGCCTCCTGCTCGCCCGAGGGCTCGTAGTCCAGGCTCGCGTAGCCCTGCGTGCGGCTCTTGAGCTGATCGAAGAAGTCGAACACGATCTCGCCCAGCGGCATCGAATAACGGATCTCCACCCGATCCTCGCCGAGATAGTCCATGCCCAGAAGCGTGCCCCGTCGTGACTGGCACAGCTCCATGACGGTTCCGACGTAGTCCTTCGGTGTGAGGATCGCGGCCCTGACCATCGGCTCGCGCACCGAGCTCACCTTGCCGCTGGGGTATTCGCTCGGGTTGGTCACCGTGACCGTCGTGCCGTCCTCGGTCGTCACCTCGTACACGACGCTCGGCGCCGTGGTGATCAGGTCGAGACCGAACTCGCGCTCGAGGCGCTCGGTGACGATCTCCAGGTGCAGGAGGCCGAGGAAGCCGCAGCGGAATCCGAAGCCCAGGGCCACCGAGGTCTCCGGCTCGTACACGAGCGCGGCGTCCGACAGTTTGAGCTTGTCGAGCGCCTCGCGCAGGTCCGGATAGTCGCTGCCGTCGATCGGGTAGAGCCCCGAGAACACCATCGGCTTCGGATCGGTGTAGCCGGGCAGGGGCTCGGACGCCGGATGCGCCGCGTTGGTGACCGTGTCGCCCACCCGGGACTGCCGCACGTCCTTGACCCCGGTGATGAGGTATCCGACCTCCCCGACTCCGAGCCCGCGGGTGGGCACTGGCTCCGGCGAGCTCACGCCGATCTCCAGGAGCTCGTGCGTCGCCTTCGTCGACATCATCTGGATGCGCTCGCGCGCCGTGAGCCGCCCGTCCACCATTCGCACATAGGTGACGACCCCGCGGTAGCTGTCATAGACCGAGTCGAAGATCATCGCACGCGCGGGCGCGTCCTCCTCCCCCGCGGGAGCCGGGACCAGTCCGGTGACGCGGTCGAGCAGCCGCTCGACGCCGGCGCCCGTCTTGCCGCTCACCCGCAGCACGTCGTCGGGCTCGCCGCCTATCAGCTCGGCAAGCTCCCTCGCATATCTCTCCGGCTCCGCCGCCGGCAGGTCGATCTTGTTCAGCACCGGGATGATCGTCAGGTCGTTCTCCAGCGCCAGGTAGAGGTTGGCAAGCGTCTGCGCCTCGATGCCCTGTGCGGCATCCACCAACAGGATGGCGCCCTCGCACGCGGCCAGCGACCGTGAAACCTCGTAGCTGAAGTCGACGTGCCCCGGCGTGTCGATCATGTTCAGCGCATAGGTGTCGCCGCGGTACTCCCACGGCATGCGCACGGCCTGGCTCTTGATCGTGATGCCTCGCTCGCGCTCGATGTCCATCCGGTCGAGGTACTAGGGACAGCAAACAAATTCAACAGTGGTGATTTGATGTTACCATAGTCGCCGTTTAGTAGGTTCGTATGTTTGTTCTTGTAGATATGAACTGACTCATAATATTCAGTTTTCCATGCAATGCGAACACATTGGACGAGCTTAACATTACTGATGTGCACCTGGTGAGTGTCGCTAATATGAGCCCCTACTGCTGTTTTAGTTTTCCAATTCGCTGAACGTTTGTGTTCCAAATATCTCTCGTAGACTTTTCTAAGTGTCATCCCATAATAGCTCCTCCCACAGAAACTGCACTGGACCCTATACACACCTGATTTGTGGAGGTCAGGTGGAACATCTTTCAACGACCTCAAGGAGTTCCTCAATGAATAATCGCTTCTGTGGACTAGTTCCAACTCATGATTTTTGTAGACCTTTCTAAGTTGGGTGGTTATTTTCGGGAAAT
>JAATFB010000046.1 GCA_015655415.1 Actinomycetales bacterium | reverse complement strand
TCGCCGCCGGTTGTCACGAACAGGTCGCGAACCTCGACCTTCAACGCATCCGCGACGCGCGAAAGCGTCTCCAGGCTCGTCTCGTTTCCCGCTTCAAGCCGTTGGATCGTGCGAACGGGAACCCCGCTCTGCACAGAGAGCCGCTCTTGCGTCCAGCCCGCGTTCTTGCGGAGCTGGCTGACTCTCGACTCGTTCTTGATGTTCATGCCCTCAACGCTACGAACTCCCCGAACCACTGACCACGACACGAGCCCGCCAGCAACCCGCCGCCAACCCGCAAGGGGATCGGTTTGCGTGCGGGAGTGGGGCAGGCTCTCACCGCGTGCGCCGGGCGAGGAAGGCGGTGAGGATCGGCGGGACTGCGCCGACGGCCACGCCAGCGACGGCGAGCAGGATCGTGCGGCGCACCGGGCGGATCGGCCACGAGCCGAGCCGGCGCAGGATCGCCCGCCCGCGAACGCTCTGCACAGCGATCACGGGGCGAAGAACGCGGCCCCGGCCGGGGCGCCCAAGGGCGTGGAGCCGTTCTGCTCGGGGTCGTAGGCGCACGGCCAGTGCAAGTGCGAGGCGGAAAGCTCCCCGAGCAGTTCAGAGTGGCGGTGCCAGAACGGCGGGATCACGCTCGCCGGAAGCCGCCCGGTGCGTTGCCAGAACAGTGCACGGGCGGCCTTAGTCCTCTCTTCTGAGGTCGAGACGCTGCGACAGGCGTTCATAGCCGGCCGCTTCGTAGGTGGCGATCGCGCTGTGCAGCGAGCTGGGGGTGCAGACCAAGACGCTTGTCGAGCCCATCGCCCGCAGGTGCACGCCGGCGGCGACACAGATCATGGTTCCGTAACCATGGCGGCGATGATCGGCGTGTACGCCCAGTGGCTCGATGAGGCCCGGTTTCCCCGGGCCGGCCGACCAAGCCGTCAGCGTGGCCACTGGAACACCGTGCGCATTGCGAGCGAGCAGGCAACGGGCCTCGCGAAAGGGCGGCCCGGCCGCCATCGTCTGCCACCTCTCGTCCGTGAACCGCTGGTTGCCCCATGCTGAGCGATGCACGGCTGTGCACTCGGCCACCTGCCCGGCCGACGCAACGACCTCGACCTGCAGCTCGGGCTCGGCAACGGGCGAGCCAAGGTCGAGACGCAGCGGCGTCCACGGCTCACCATCAGTCCAGGCGCCGGCCGACAGCAGCTGTTTGATGCGGGTGCCCTCGGGCACTTCGACAGCCACCGCCCCGGCTGGCAGGACTGCGCCCTGCGGATCGGACACATCGGCAACCACGCGCCCGGCCAGCTCCTCGCTCGCCCACATCTCGGGCGACACGGTCAAACGCAGTACGTCGGGACCGTCCAAGTACCCGATCGCGACCATGTCATCGTTCCAACGCCACGTTCGCAACGAGCGGGCCAGCTCTCGCGCACCGTAGCGCCAGGTCCAGCCCAGGTCTCCCGGATGCAGCTGGATTGGTGCACCTTCCCTCTGCCAGTCGCGAAGAACTCGAACCGCGTCCTCGAGCTCTGAGACCGCAGGCGTCCGACACTGAATCACCATCAGACGATCACACCATGCTTGACGCCAGACGATCCCACCGGGCGAGGGCTGGCGGTCAAGTTCGAGATCTGCCGGACTGCAGGGACTTCGCGATCGGAGGCAGGGTCGGAACGGTCGAGGGGGACGCCCAACGGCTCGACGCTCCCGAGATGCACCTCCGGTGCCCGTGCTGGAGAGTTCACGAAGGCGCTCCCACCTGGTGGCTTGTCATGAGACGATCGCGCTCTCGGCTGGGCGGGCGGCGCGCAGGATGGATGCTCCGGCGCAGAGCAGCCCGATGAGGAAGTGGTGGGTGGCGCCGCGTTCGACGAGGCCGACGATGCCGACGACGTCGCCGTCCGTGGCGAGCACGATCGAGGCGAGGTAGACAGCGGTCGAGACGAGCCCGATGACGCCGACGATGACGAGGGCTCTGCCGATGCCAAGGGTGAGCCCGAGGCGGCGACGCATGACGCCGAGGAGGATCGCGAGGATGTTCGCGCCGAGGAAGCCGGCGAAGGCGCCCATTGCGTGGTAGTCGCCGGTGCCGTCCTTCAACGCCTCGCCGGAGCCGTGGAACAGGCCGAGCAGGATGCCGCCCGCCGGCAACACCACGGCAGGGGCGAGAACCGCCCGCCGCCGCCAGCCGATCAGGCCGCGGAGGGTCGTGACGCCGGCGAGGATGACCATGCCGAAAACGAAGAAGGCGGTGTTCATCACCCAGGCCAGCGGTGAGTACATGTATTGGCCGAAGAGCGTCGAGGGGCCGTGGACGCCGAGGTCGCTGATGAAGTCGTAGGTGTAGCTGTAGGCGGGGTGTGTCCAGGCCGCGGCGGCGATGAACTCTGCGGGAAAGAAGATCGCGGGTCCGGCAATGAGCAGGATGCCGGTGACGCGGCGCTGTCGGAGCGTCCCCCGTCACGGCAGAGGGAGTGGGGGTGGTGACGGCCTGGCTCATGATGCACCCTCTCGGTCTACGGGGCCGGGTCCGCTGACACCGTCATCACTTGCTATACCCACGATACTTATAGTCCCGGTATATATTTATTCTCGCTCGCGATAAACTCTGCGTGTGGCAGATGAGGTTCCCCTAGGGCGGCGCGAGCGCAAGAAGGCGTTGACACGCGCGACGATTCGGGATGCCGCGCTGGAGCTGTTTCTCGAGCGCGGGTTCGACGCCGTCACGGTTCGCGAGATCGCCGAGAAGGCGGACGTGACGCCGAAGACGGTGTTCAGCCACTTCCCCCATAAGGAGGCCTTGCTGTTCTTCGATGAGGATGAGCGCCATGCGCTTCTCGCCGCCGCCGTGCGCGACCGGCCGCCGGGCACCACGATCTCCGAGGCGTTGAAGGCGCATTACCTGGCCGAGATCGCGGCGATGGCGTCCGAGCCGTATCGCCGCGTCCTCGCTCTCATGGAGGAGGCTCCGTCGCTGATCGACTACGCCGAGAAGATGTGGCTGCGGCACCAGGACTCGCTCGTGGAGGTCATTACCGCCGAGTTCGGGCAGACGGAGCCGAGCGATGAGATCCGCTTCTACGTCCGCTTCGCGCTCCAGATCCAGCTCGTCGCAAGCCACGACACCGACCCTGCGGCGACCATCGACAACGGCTTCCGGCTGCTCGACGAGGGCTGGGGCCGCTACTCGGACTTGAGCCGATAGACCCACCATTTTCTTCCGGCGCCGCGATTGGCCTGCTTTGCGCTCCGCGAGCGTCCTTGGCGGGTGGGCGCGGAGTCCGGGCACGTGTTCCTGCCCTCCCGCGAGGTCGGGACCGCCTTGGACCGACTCGCAGCCGGAGACGTCCATGCCGCTTCGTCCTCGGCCTCTTGGATCTCGACGTCGCCGCGGCGTTGGGGCCAGCCGCGCTACGGCTCGAGGTGAGCTGAGAGGTTCGCCAGCGACGATGTTATGCCTTCAGCATGCTCGCGAGGGCGGATTCCGTCGGGAACGTTGCGTGCGACGACCTCGACGTCGGTTCCGTCCTCGGTGCTGCGCAGCGTCCACTCCATCCGCATCGTCCCCTGGAAGGCCGGGTCGTCCGACTCGAAGTCGACTTCCTGCACCACGCGCTCGCCCGGGACGAGCTGCACGATGCGCACGTGCGACACGTCGGAGTCGGTCGACGTCTTGCCGGGGGCGCGAGACGCGTCGTCGTAGGTGAGCACGAGACGGTAGGAGCCGCCCTGGCGCATATCGAACCGTTCGAATCGAGCTTGCATCCCCTTCGGAGGGAGCCAGGCAACCAGCGCGTCACGACTGGTCAGAGCCGTGAACACGTCTGACTTGTCAGCGTGGATGAGGAGGCTGGCACGATCCGTTCTGCCCATGGCACCACCCTATTCACGCCTTGCGAATGGCGCCCCGTCGCCCCGGGCCCGGCCTTCGAGCGGTTGGTCGCTCACCTGCCCGACGAGCGGGAGGGGCTGAGGCGGTGACGAGGATCGCCGCCCCAAAGCTCGCCCGTTCGCAGGTGCCTGGGGACGGTTCCGGTCGAGACGCTCGATGAGGCCGAGCGGGCGATGGAGGCCGATCGGCGTGCGGCCGCCAAGCCTCAGGCACGCAGCGGACGAGCGAACTCGCGCAGTTCGGAGGCGAGTAACTCCGGCGTCTCGAAGGCCGGAAAGTGACCTCCGACGGGCGCGTCGGTCCAGCGCGAGATGTCGTAGCTGTGTTCGATGAGCGGGCGAGGGAGATTCGGCTCCGCACCCTGCGGGAATGTGAGCACGCCCGTCGGGACGGCCACTCGTTCGCCCGGATCCAGGCGGAGAACGCCGGAGTGCGCGAACTCGTAGTAGATCCGCGCTGCCGAGGCCGCCGTGTTGGTCGCCCAATAGATGGTCGCCGTGGTGAGGAGGTCGTCCTTGTCGAAGCTCGACTCGTCTGCGCTCCACGCATGGACCTTCTCGAGCAGCCAGGCGGCCAGCCCGGCCGGCGAGTCGCTGAGGGCGAATGCGAGCGTCTGCGGCTTGGTCCGCTGGATGGCCTGGTAGCCGCCCTCCTCGGACATCCAGGTCTCGAGCCGTCTCAGGTAGTCGTTCGCACAGGCGGCGACGGACGACGGGATCGGGTTGGGAAGCTCGAGGTCCGGACTGCTGTAGTGAACCCCGAGGAGTCGATCAGAGTGGCGCCTCGCCAGCTGATTGGTGATCTGGGAACCCCAGTCGCTGCCCGCCGCGAAGAATCGGTCGTAGCCCAGCCGACTCATCAACGCGGCCCACAGGTCGTCGGCCGGCACCCATCCTTCGACGGAAAGCGGGGTGGAGAAGCCGAAGCCGGGAATGGTCGGCACGATGACGTGGAACGCGTCTCGGCTGTCGCCGCCATGAGCCGCCGGGTCAGTGAGCCGGTCGAGGATCGGAATCGTCTCAGCGAAGGTCGACGGCCAGCCGATCGTGAGAACCAGGGGAGCGGCGTCCGGCTCAGCAGAGCGGGCGTGCAGGAAATGGACGTTGTAGTCGTCGGTGCTCGCGATGAACTGGGGCCACTCGTTCAGCTTCGCCTCGATCGCGCGCCAGTCGAAGTCGTTGATCCAGTAGTCGACGAGTCGCCAGAGCCAGTCGCCCGGAACGCCGTAGCTCCACTTCGTCCTCTCGATCAGATTGGGCCAGCGAGTCCTCTCGAGGCGGCCGCGAAGATCCGCAAGCACATCGTCGTCGATGCTGACCATGAAGGGCGAGATCTCCATAGCGGCAGTATTGCTCGGCATGATCTGAATTGCAACGTCATGATCAGAGACAACTGAAAGCTGCCCCAAGGTTTCAAAATTGAGCATGTCAGGAGGCATCCTTCGGGTTCTAAGGATCGGCGCCTGTTCCGTCCGATACTGCCTTCCACCCACCGATGGCCACGGCGGTCATGAGCGCCGTAGTCCTGCCCCGCGGGTCGTGGTCGTCGGCTCGACCGAGCACCGCATCGCTCTCGCCCACTCGCACATCCCCTGAGCCGCCGCTGGAGATCCTTGTCCTCCAGCACGCGCTCTCCGGGCAGATCGAACAGCGTCGACCGCCAACTCGGCAGGGCGCTCGCGGTCCGCGGAGAGGCGTGCGGGTCTGGTCGCCGGTCTTCGGCCGCACGGCGTCCACGTGGGATACGGCGAGGGGCCGTCAGGGTCCGCGCCGCCGACGAGACGGCGGCTCAGCGGAGGCGCGTGGATCCGGGGTGAAGATGATGGCGCGCCATGGCGCCTCGCCGCTGACGTCGCCGAGGCGTGCGAAAGCCCGAACGCCCGTGTGCAAGGCTCCGCGGGTGAAGCCTCTCTCGCCTCGCCCCCGGAGTGCCGGACCCCATGACATCCGAGTGACCTAAATTGCAAGATGGTGCTTGTGATTGCTACAAAATACCATAGTCTTAGCAAAATAAATCACCCGAACGTCTGCTTTGCGGCCGCAAACAGCTTGCTCGACTCAACGAAGAGGACTCACACATGTCACAGACACCGGGAGGAACCCAGCCTGGCGGCGCGGCTCCCGCATCCGAGGCGAAGCTGCGCGCTGGCGCGGTCTCACTTGTCGGCGCGACGGTTCAGAGCGTCGGCCTCATCGGCCCGGCGGTCGGGGTTCTGGCGACCACACCGTTCATCGTGAGCATCGCCGGGCCCAGTGCGGCCTTCGCCTTCTTCGTCGCTTTCATCATCATGCTCGGGGCGGCGATCCCGCTGGCGCGACTGGCACGGGAACTGCCCTCCGCGGGCGGCTACTACACCTATGTGAGCAGGACATTGCATCCCCGCCTCGGATTCATGGTCTCCTGGCTCTGGCTCTTCTACACGCCTGCCCTCCCGGCTATGAACCTCTCGATCCTCGGATATCTCCTCGAGGGCATCCTCAAGTCGAACTTCCATGTCGACGTCCCATGGTGGTGGGCGATCCTTCTGGGAACGGCGTTCCTGCTCGTCATCGGATGGAGCGGGGTCGCAGTGTCGGCCAGGACCCTCGTGATCCTGAGCGGCGCCGAGATCGTCATCATCGTGGCTCTCGCGATCTGGGGGCTCGCCGTCCCCGGCCATGGCGGGTTCAGCCTCGCACCGCTCAGCCCTGCGGGATCCACAGGGGCAGGCGTGTTCCTCGGCGTCATCTTCTCGATCTTCGCGATCACCGGGTGGGAATCCGCGGCTGCAGCCGCCGAGGAGACCGTGAACCCTCGCGTGAACATCCCGCGCGCTCTCATAGCCTCAGTGGTGATCACCGGCCTGTTCTTCGTGATCACCGCGTGGGGCCTGGAGGTGGGATGGGGTGTGGACTCGATCAAGAGCTTCGGCACCTCCTCCGTGACCCCGGCGATCGTGCTGGCCCACCGCTACTGGGGTGCGGCGTGGATCATCGTCCTGATCGCCTTCAGCACATCCGTGCTGTCAGTGACGGTCGCAGCGAACAACGTCTCGACGCGCATGTGGTATGCGATGGCGCGCTCCGGATCGTTGCCCCGCGTCTTCGCGAGGCTGCACGCGCGTAACAGAACGCCGATCAACGCCGTCCTCCTGCAGGCTGCGCTGACTGTCGTGATCGCACTCGGCGTCGGAACGTGGATCGGCCCCGACAACGTCTTCTTCTTCTTCGGCCTCTCCATCACCGTCGTCATGGTGCTCGTCTACACGCTTGGCAATATCGGCATCATCCGATACTTCTGGCGCAGACCGGATCGGCAATGGTTCGTGCACATCACGCTCCCGATCGTCAGCAGCATCCTGCTTCTCGTCGTCGGCTACGAGACCTTCAACCCGCTGCCGGCCGCCCCGATCGGCCTGGCGCCGCTCTTCGTCGCAGGGTGGGCCGTCATCGGGATCGCGGTTCTGGTCGTCATGCGGCTGCGCGGACGCGAGGACTGGCTGCAGCGAGCAGGCGAGAGCATGGCCGACGCAGAGGTCGAGACCCTTGACGCCTCGCCGCGGGTCAAGGTCGACGACTGAGGGCGAGGGCTCCGTCTGCGGGCATCCACGACGATGCTCGTGAGGGCATGCAGACGAAGAAAGGCAGAAACCGCAATGAGCACTACCGATCGCTTCCTGGTGATCGACTTCGGCACAAGTGCGATCAAGGCCGGCGTCGTGGACGGTCGCGGCCGGACGCTGGGCGTCGGGACCGTCGACTACACGCCGGCGACACCCCAACCTGACTGGATCGAATGCGATGAGGACACCTACTGGCGATCCGTCCAGCGGGCCGTGGGGGCGGCGTGGCGGGACGCCGTCAGAGACCATGGCGACGCGCCGCTGGCGGCGCTGACGATCACCGGCCAAGGCGAGACCTTCTTCTGCCTGGACGAGAGTCTTCGGCCGCTCCGGCCGGCCATCGTGTGGCTGGACAACCGCGCCGTGGCAGAGGCCGAGATCCTCTCGCAGAGATTCGGTCCTGAGGAGATCTACGCGCGCACCGGGCAACCCGACTCGTTCGCGACCTGGCCCGCCGCGAAGATCCTCTGGCTCCGGCGGCACCAGCCCGACGTCATCGCGCGCACGCGATGGTTCGCGCTGCTGGAGGACTGGCTCATCGCGCGACTGTCCGGCCAGCTGGTAGGCGAGAGCGCGTTGTGGTCGAGCAGCATGATGCTGAACATCGATGACGGCACGTGGTGGACCGAGATGCTCGAGGTGATCGACGTGACTCCTCACCAGCTGCCGCGAATCGCCGCACCGGGAGACATCGTCGGCGCCGTCGGGTACGCGGCGGCGCAGGAGCTCGGGATCACCGCGGGCATCCCCATCGTCGCCGGCAGCGTCGACCTGCTCGTCGCTGCGGTTGGCGCAGGCAGCATCGAACCCGGCACCATCTCGGAGATCACCGGAACGGTTCTGGGGGTGATGACCTGCACAACGGAACGCCCGCACGAGCTGGCGGCAGGCCTGCCGGTGTACCGCCACGTCGTCCCGGGCCTGTGGTGTCTGGCCCCGTACTCCCAGACGGCCGGTCTGGTGCTGCGTTGGCTGAGGGACAACTTCTACGGGCCCCCGGGGGAGCGCAGCCCTGACGTGTCCTTCGACGCGGTGGTCGCCGAAGCCGCCAGCGTGCCGCCCGGTGCAGACGGGGTGACGTTCCTGCCGCATCTCGCCGGTGCATGGTTCCCGGAATACGACCTCAGCGCGAAGGCCGCCATCGTCGGGCTGACGCTGGCAACGAGGCGCGGCCATGTGGTGCGCGCAGCGCTCGAATCGGTCGGATACATGCTCCGCAGCCACATCGAGAACCTCGCCAGCATCGGCGTGGCACCGGCGCGCGTCGTCTCGCTGGGGCCCAGCGCGCGGAGCGAGCTCTGGCGGCAGATCAAGGCCGACATCGCACAGCTGCCCGTGGAACGGGTCGACGCGACCGAGTCGACCATCGTCGGTTCCGCCGTGCTGGCGGCCGTCAGCATCGGAACCCATCCGGATTTCCAGACGGCCGTGGGCGCCATGGTGCGAACGGGGGAGCGGACCGAGCCCGACAGCCGGACGGCGTCGCTCTACGATCGCCGCTACACCGACTACCGGGCCCTCTACCGGGTTCTCGAGCCTACCTTCCGTCACGACGGGTCGGATGCGAGATGAGGTCACGGCCGCGCTGGAACGCGCAGGCCACAGGAGCGAGGAGTTCACGGTCCATCGTGCCGACTGGGCTCCGGTCGAGGGCTTCGCCGGCGTCGAGAGGCGGCCGAGCGCGGCGAGGGCCTGGATGCCCTGTCGCCGGAGCTGCGCCGACTGGTCGAGCCCGCCGACATCCTCGTGACCCACTTCCTTGTCGCGTCGTGATCGCCGCACATGGCAGGGAGCACTGCCGACTCGGCAGCACGCAGTGCAGCGCTGCTCGCCGACCGGATCGTGACGGAGATCCTCAGCTTGTGAGTCCCGCTCCGCCACGAACACACAACCGAAAGGACACGACATGTCGTCATTCCACGCCACCATCGATCTTCAGACCGAGGCGCGCGTCTCGTTCACAGACGTCACCGATGAGGTGGCCGAACGAGTAACGGGCTCAGGGATCAGCGATGGGGTGGCGCTCGTGTATTCGCAGCACACGACCTGCTCGGTCCTCCTGCAGGAGGCCTCCCACGACGTCAATTACTACGGGACCGACTACCTCCTCCAGGACTCGCTGAACATTCTGGAGCGGCTGATCCCCACCTCGACCACTGAAGGCCAGTACCTACACCCCGGGCCGCGGCACATCGCCGACGCCGAACGCCGGGGCGAAGAGGCGTGGTGGAGCCTGAACGTGGACGCCCATCTGCGCTCGGTTCTGCTGGGTCGCTCCGTCTCGATTCCGGTCGTGGGTGGAAGGCTTGTCCTCGGAGAGTTCGGGCGGGTCTATTTCGCAGACTTCGACCAGGTGCGTTCCCGGCCGCGGACGGTGCGGGTCCACGTCGTAGGTTGACACTGGTGAGGATGCGGTAGCTCGCTGCTTTCTCATCCTCAGGAAGGGAAAGTATGCCGTCGGCACATGAACGCTGGACCAAGATCCTCGACGTGCTCAGCCTCAATGGCTTCGTCGACATCGAGGAGCTCGCGAGCGACCTTCACGTCTCCGCGGCGACGATCCGGCGCGATCTCGATCAGCTCGCGAAACAGCAGCTGCTGACGCGCACCAGAGGGGGTGCGGTGTCCAACTCGACGGCATACGACCTCCCGTTGCGATACAACGCCGAGCGCAACACCGCCCAGAAGGCACGGATCGCCGACGTGGCCGCAAGCCTCGTCACCATCGGATCCGTCGTCGCGCTCACCGGGGGAACGACGACGACCGAGGTCGCGCGCGCCCTGGCGGTGCGCGCCGACCTGCACAGCACTGGTGTCAATGCGGGCATCACCGTGGTCACCAACGCGATCAACATCGCCAACGAGCTCACGGTGCGCCCCAACATCCGACTGGTGGTGCTCGGCGGCATCGTGAGATCGCAGTCCTACGAGCTCACGGGGCATCTCGCTGAGCTGACGCTGGCAGGCGTGTCCGTCGACCTGGCGATCGTCGGGGGCAACGCATTCAGTCTGAAGGCCGGGCTGACCTGCCACAACGAGGGTGAGGCGGCCATCGCCGCGGCGATCGTCGAGAACGCAGAGAAGGCGGTGGCCGTCCTCGACTCGACCAAGCTCGAGAAGCAGGCGTTCGCGCGGGTGTGCTCAGCGCAAAGGCTCGACTATCTCGTGACGGACTCGGGTGCGGACGCCGGCATCGTCGCGCAAATCGAGGACGCAGGGGTCCGCGTCTTGCTTGCATAGATTTTGCAATGTGATGCTTGAAATTGTTTGAAATTAGACTTAATTGGCACTATGGTGCAAACATGCCGATCATTGATGCCGCATGAAGCCGGCGTTGCGCACCCCGTTCTTCGAGGTCGGGATCAAGAACTACCTGTTCGGCGATCCGGTCATCCAGCTCGCGATCGCGGCGGATCGCGCCGCGATCGCGTTCGACGTCGACGTGCTGATGATCACGCCCTACTTCGACATCAAGGAGGTCAGGCAGCGCACGAGTCAGCTGATCGTGCTGGCCCCCCACATGGACCCTTCGCATCCCGGCCCGGCGCTCGCCGACATCGTTCCCGAGGCGGTGAAAGCGGCCGGCGCGCACGGCGTCGTCCTCAATCACGCTGAGCGTCCACTGAGCCTCGCAGTCCTCAAGACGACCATCGATCGAGCAGACGCCCTCGACCTGCTGACGTTCGTCTGCGCGGACTCGATCGAGGAGACCCGCGCTGTCGCACAGCTCCACCCGGACATCATGAACCCCGAGCCCACCGAGCTCTTGGGGAAGCCCAGAACCGGGAACAACTGGGACTTCATGCACTCCTCCATCGCGGCCGTCAAGGGAGTGGACGCATCGATCAAGGTGGAGCAGGCCGCGGGAATCCGGACCGCACAGCAGGTCTACGACTACGTGCTTGCCGGGGCTGACGGTGTCGGCGCCTCCTCGGGGATCATCAAGGCCGAGGACCCGGTGCGCACTCTGCGAGACATGGTCGCCGCCGTGCGACGAGCAGCAGACGAGCGCCAGGCGAGGAGCGGCGCGTCACCCGACAACGCCGCGTCACCCGACGACACACAGAAGGAACGTGGAAGACCATGAGCAGCTACAGACGAGCCATCCACGTCGACACCGTCGCCGGGCGCCCCTCGTTCCACCAATTGACGGACTTCACTCGCGAAGTCGTCGTCGATTCCGGTATCGCGAACGGCATCTGCGTAGTGGCGACACACCACACCACCTGCTCGGTGACGACGCAGGAGGCATCGTTCGACACGACCTACAACGGGCTGGAATACCTGCAGCAAGACCTCTGGGACGTGCTCGAGAGGATCATCCCGACGACTCGCGTCGAGGGCCAGTACTTCCACCCGGGCCCGAAGCTGACCGAGTTCTCTCGTCTGCACGGCGAGGAGAAGCCTGAGACGCTCAACACCGACGGTCATCTGCGCTCGATGCTGGTCGGGCGCTCCGTGACCATCGTCATCGCAGACGGGGAACTCGACACCGGATCGTTCGGGCACGTCTACTTCATCGACTTCGACCAGACCCGGGTGCGAACGCGCGAGGTCACCGTCCAGATCGTCGGGGACTGAACAGCCGATCGGAGGGATCAGAGATCGCTGGAGGCCGAGCGCGACAATCCTGGCCATCGGTCACACGGACGATCTCACCGCGTGGAATCCCCTCGCGCAGATCACGCGTGATCTCCCGATTCCACGACCACGCCACCACGACATCCTCGTCGAGGTCCGCGCGGCCTGCGTCATTCCGGTCGACGCGAGGCTTCGTGCGAGGCGAGCCGGATGGCTTCAGCGTGCTCGGCCTCGACTCAGCGGGCTCGTGCGGGATGCCGGCACTGAGGTCGCGCTCCGGGTCGTTCAGACCTCGACCGCGAAGAGGTGCGCCGCCCACTGGTGCGGAAGCTCGGTCTGGCGATCCGACGCCCGCATGGTCGCCAGAACGCTCGGGCCGTGCAGAACGAACTCCCCGACCTCGTCCGGCATCACGTGCGCGCGTCTCAGGGCGGCGAGCACGTCGGGGGCCGCCTGCACGGATTCGCCGATCCAGACGATCCTCGCCTGCACCGGCTCGATCCGGTCCGCCACCAGGCGCACCAGATTCGTCGTTCCCTGCTCGGCCGCCGTCGTCAGCCGCGACGCCGTTGGCGAGGGTATGGGGTTGCCGTACGGGGTGAGCTGCGGACGTTCCAGCAGGGCGAACAGGCGCGCCTCCACCTCGTCGCTCATCACGTGCTCCCAGCGGCACGCCTCCTCGTGCACGTGCTCCCAGTCGAGCCCGATCACCCGCCATAGCAGGCACTCGGCGAGGCGATGCTTGCGCATCACCTCCATCGCCGTCCTGCGACCGCGCTCGGTGAACTCCAGATGACGGTCATCCGAGACGATGAGGAGGTCGTCGCGCTGCATGCGTGCGACGGTCTGTGAGACCGTCGGACCCGCCTGCTCGAGGCGCTCGGCGATCCGTGCCCTCAGCGCAGGGATCCCCTCCTCCTCCAGCTCGAGCACAGACTTGAGGTACATCTGCGTCGTGTCGACAAGATCGTCCAAGCGATTCGCTCCCACCGTGCAAGGCGCCCTGTCTTGCCCCGGGACGGGGCCGCCCCGGCCCGGAGGCCGATACTAGTCGATCGGGCCGACGCGTCAGGGCGCTCTGCTGCCGGACACGCGCTCGAGCTCGCGGAGCGACGGGATCCCAGCCCCGCTGCACTCCGCTAGCCGGGCTCCCCCTGGCCGCGGCGCGCCTCGTCGAGGTAGGCGTAGGCGGTGACCCGGGAGATCCCGAGCCGCACGGCGATGGTCTCCACCGACTTGCGCATCTGGGTGACGCCCCGAGCCTCCAGCCGCTCCAGGACGCCGATCTTGTCGTCCCGTGTCATCTGCGTCACCGGCTTGCCGACCTCGTGGATGGCTTCCAGGATCATGGCGTCCATCACCGACTTGAGGTCGCGGCCGATGTACTCGTCGGGTGAGGAAGGCGCGTCGGTCTCGGGCGCAAGGAGCAGCGCGTCCAGCAGGGACCTGGCCTGCTGCACCGCGCTGAGGTCGACGTTGACGCACAGGGCCGCGATGATGTCGCCGGCACGGTTGCGGAAGTACACGCTCGAGCAGCGCAGCTCCCGGCCGTCGGAGGTGAAGCCGCGGTACCCGAACGCGTCGTGATCCTCGCGTCGGCTCTGCATAACGTCGAGGCCGAGGCTGGTGGAGGGGCCGCCCACCTCCCGCCCGGTGACGTGGCCGTTCTCGATCGCCATGATGGTGTGATCGAGGTCGACGTCGGCGCCGTCGAGATTGTGCAGCACGACCTCGCAGGCGGGGCCGCCCGCGGCCGCGACGGCGCGCATCAACGGGCGAAAGGCCTGCAGCACCTCTGCAGCGGTCTCGAATGTGTCGTGATCCGGCATCCTCGCCTCGTCCTCCGTCCTCCTGGTGCGCCGTGCAGCGCCGCACTGCGAGCCTGCCATGCCGGCCGGCGGCGGGGAGGTTTACTAAATGTCTCGCGTGTAGACATTGTGTCCGTATCCGGCTAGCTTATTCCGCAAGCGGGGTGCCGACGCCTCGCGATCGTCCTTCGACCACGGTCGTCGATGAGGAGGCACTCATGACCCAGCCCCGGCCGCGCGGCGGCCTCTCCGCCACGCAGAGACGGATGATCGCCGGCGGCTCCATCGGAACGCTGATGGAGTACTACGACTACTACCTCTACGGCCTGGCGTCCGCGGCCGTGTTCCCGGCGGTGTTCTTCCCGCAGGACGACAAGGTGGTGGCGCAGCTGTCGTCGTTCGCCACCTTCGCGGTCGGCTTCTTCCTCCGACCGGTCGGAGGCTTCATCTTCGGCTATATCGGCGACCGGCTCGGGCGCAAGACCGCCCTGATGGTCACCGTCATCGGGATGGGCATCGCCACCGCGGCGATCGGGCTGATCCCGCCGGAGGGCTCGATCGGCATCCTCGCCCCGCTCCTCCTCCTGTTCTTCCGCATGTGCCAGGGCTTCTTCGTGGGCGGTGAGATGGGCGGGGCGGCGACCATGGTGGTCGAGCACGCTCCCGCCGGCAGGCACGGACTCTACGGCGCGCTCCTGATCGCCGGAGCGGGCGTGGCGAATGTGCTCTCGGCCGGCCTCATGGCCGGGCTCGGGCTCGGACCCGAGTCGTGGTTCATGACCTGGGGGTGGCGCATCCCGTTCCTCGTGGCCGCCCTGCTGGCGGTGGTCGCGATCGTTCTGCGTCGCAGGCTCGAGGAGTCCGCGGAGTTCGTCGAGACGAGGTCGACCCAGCTCCGTGCCGGGGTCAAGAACCGGCCCATCGTCGAGGCCTTCCGGCACCCGAAGAACGCCATCCTGGGGATCCTGATCGGCCTGCCGCAGTCGATCGCCGGCTATGTGGTGCTCACCTTCGGCGTGGCCTACCTGGTGAACTCGAAGAGCATCCCGCCCTGGGAGGGCTTCGCCGGCACGATGATCGTCGGGATCCTGCAGATCTTCGTCGCTCCGGCATACGGCGCGTTGTCGGATCGCATCGGCCGCCGTACCGTCTACATCGCCGGATGCATCGGGTTCGCGGTCCTGGTCTGGCCCGCGTTCCTGCTCTTCGGCACCAGCAACCTCTGGCTGATCTGGCTGGGCATGGTGGTGGGCTTCGTGATCCCGGGAGTGGCCATGCAGGGCACCCTGCAGACCATGCTGGTCGAGATGTTCGATCCGGAGGCTCGCACCACCGGGGTGAACGTCGGCTATCAGATCTCCAATACCCTGGGCGGCGGCCTGGCCCCCTTCATCTGCACCGCCCTGGTGGCCGTTGCGGGTGGTCAGATCTGGCCCGTCGTCGTCTACTCTGCCGCAATCTGCGCGGTCGGGGCGATCGCGACGGCGGCCGCGTCGATCAGCACCGACGGGCGCCGCCTGCACCGGCTGGCCGGGGTCGACGACGAGGCGGGGGCGGCCGCGACGACCGGTGCGAGCGCAGGTTGATGGCGCTCAGCCCAGGAGCCTGGCGAGCGCCGGCAGCTGCTGAGGATCCTCCAGGGCGGAGCCGACTGCAACCACCCGCACTCCTGCGCCGAGGAACGCCGGAGCCGTGGCGGCATCCATGCCGCCCGTCGCGACGAACGTCGCCTGCGGGAACGGGCCGCGCATGGCGCCGAACCAGCCGGTTCCGAGCAGTGACGCGGGGAAGGCCTTGAGCCAGGTGAGTCCCTCGCTGAGCGCGAGCTGCACCTCGGTCGCGGTGGCAACGCCGGGCAGCGACGGCATGCCGGCGCCGTGCGACGCCCGGACGATCTCGATGTCGAGGCCGGGGCTCACCGTGAACTCGGCTCCGGCGTCCCTCGCCTGGCGCACGTGCTCCGGCGTGACGACGGTGCCGGCGCCCACGCGCAGGCCGCGCGCTCGGGCCGCCTCGGCCACGACGCGGAGCGCCTCCACGTCGGAGGCCGTCTGCACGGGGATCTCGACCACCTCGATTCCGAGATCCCAGGCGGTCCTTGCGGTCTCGAGGCTGCGCTCCGGTCCCATGCCGCGCAGGATGGCCATGAGCGGCACGTCGCGGAAGAGCTCGGCGAATGCGGAGTTGTCGGTCATGAGGGGCACCCATCCTTCATTCTGGTTCGTCGGGGATGAAATCGCTGGTAGACAGCAGCACGAGGCGAGCACGTTCGTGTCCGGCTGCGAGGCGAGCGGCGGCGTCAGCGCCGTTCAGGAGGGCGACGAGGTAGCCGGCGGCGAACGCGTCGCCCGCGCCGACCGGCTCGACCACCTCGGTGGGGATCGCGGGGACGAACTCGGCCGCGTCGCTGCCGTCTCCCTGTCGCTCGAACTCGGTGGCGCCGACGGCGCCGTCCTTGACCACCAGGCGGCGCGGTGCAGGGATCGCCTCGCGTACCTCGGCCGGCGTGCCGCATCCCCAGAGGCACTCCGCCTCGTCGAGCCCGACGAAGACGAGGTCTGCGCGCCTCGCCAGACCGAGCAGCGTCGGCGCCGCGTCGTCCCCGCTCCAGAGCGCGGGACGGTGGTTGACGTCGAAGCTCAGCAGCGCCTCGCCGGCCGAGACGCGGTCGACGACCGAGTCCATCAGCGCGGCGCAGCTCGGCGAGAGCGCGGGCGTGATGCCCGAGACGTGCACGACGCCCGCCCGCTCCAGCGGCACGGACGCGATCGAGTCGGGGCGCATGCGCGACGCCGCAGATCCCCGGCGATAGTAGAGCACGCCGTGTCCGGGGTCCTTGAAATAGACGCCTGTGGGCGCCCCAGGGTCCACAGTCACCCAGTGCACGCCGGCTCCGTGTCGCGCGACCTCGCGCCGCACACGCTCGCCGAGCACGTCGTCTCCCACCGCGCCGACCCACGCGGACTCGAGTCCGAGCGCGGCAGCATGCGTCGCCACGTTGGACTCGGCTCCGCCCACGTGCAGCCGGAGATCGCTGGCCGTGGCCAGCGACTCCGCGCGTGCCGGGGCGATCAGGATCATCGTCTCGCCTATCGCGATGAGCCGGGGTGCGGCCGCATGCCGCAGGGGCGAGGAGGCCGATGCGGACGTCATGCCTCCAGTGTCGGCGCAGTGCGCGTCATACGCAACGCGCGTTGTATTATTTGCACAGCACGGAGCTCGCGGAAGGCATCATCATGGGATCAGCGCGGGGGCTTGCGGAGGGGACGGCGATGACCGAACGGCTGAGACTCGACGAGCTCGACCGCGAACGGCTCACCGCCAGGGACAAGGGCATTCCCTCACGGGCCGTCGGCATGACGGCGGCGGAGTTCCTGGCCACCGACCCCCGGCTGTCAGAGTTCTGGTCGCCCTTGGTGGTGCTCGACGACGCCGCGATCGCTCACAACCTCACGGCCATGTCCGGCTGGTGCCGCGACCGCGGCCTGGAGCTGATGCCGCACGGCAAGACGACGATGGCTCCGGCGCTGTGGCAGCGCCAACTCGATGCCGGATGCCTCGGCATCACGCTCGCGACCATGGGGCAGGTGCGCACCGCCCGCAGCCTCGGCCTCGGCACGATCATGCTCGCGAACGCCGTCGTCGACCCACGCGCGCTGTCGTACCTGGCCGGCGAACTGGCCGACCCGGGACTGCGGTTCACGTGCTGGGCCGACTCGATCGCCTGCATCGAGGCCATGGAGGACGTCCTGAGCACGCACGGCGCACCTCGACCGGTGGACGTCTGCGTCGAGCTGGGGGCACCGGGCGGGCGCACCGGGGCGCGCACCGTGGATGAGGCGGTACTCGTCGCCGAGCGGGTGGCATCCTCGCCCGTGCTTCGCCTTGCGGGCGTGGCGGGATACGAAGGCAGCCTGGCGCACGACCGATCGGAGCCGTCCCTTCGGGTGGTGCGGGAGTACCTCACGCGGCAGACCGAGCTGCACGAGCGCATCCGGCACCTCTACGACGACGGGGACGTCTACGTCACCGCGGGGGGCAGCGCCTACTTCGACATCGTTGCCGACGTCTACCGGACGGCGGGCGCGGGGGAGCCGGCACGGCCCGGAACGGGCCGCACGCGGTTCACGCTTCGGTCGGGCGCCTACATCGTGCACGACGACGGGTTCTACCGGCAGGTCTCGCCGTTCGACGGCGCCCGGCATTCGGAGGACTCTCCCACGTTGCACGCGGCGATGCACGGCGTGGCACGCGTGGTGTCGCATCCCGAGCCGGGCCTGGCGCTGCTCGACGGGGGCAAGCGGGACTTCCCGTACGATGAGGGGCTGCCCATCCCGCTGCGGGTCGCCCCCGAGCTGGGAGGGCCGTGGACGTCGTTGCGGGCGTCCGTCGACGCGATGAACGACCAGCACTGCTACCTGCGGCTCGGCGAGGCGGACGCCGCGGCGGGAGCCGCGCCGGTCGGCTCCGTCGTCGCGCTCGGGCTCTCCCATCCCTGCACGGCATTCGACAAATGGCGGATGCTGCCCGTGGTCGAGTCCGCGGGGTCCGACCGGGTGGTCGACATCGTGAGGACCTGGTTCTGATGGCGGGCCAGACGGCGCACGCCTCCGCGCACGAGGCGAGCGCACGGGTCGTGCTGCGCGGCGGCATGGTCGTGGACGGCGAGGGGCGGCCGCCGGTGCGCGCCGACGTGGCCGTCGAGCAGGGGATGATCGCCGCGCTGGGCGACGTCACCGCCCATGACGACGACCTCGTCGTCGACTGCGGCGGCCGACTCGTCATGCCCGGATTCGTCGACGCCCACTCGCACGCCGACGGCCTGCTCGGTGACGAGGCGGTGCAGCGGGCGCTGCTGCGGCAGGGCGTCACGACCGTGATCACGGGGCAGGACGGCGTGTCCTACGTGCCGGGCGACGGCGCGTATGCCGCGGACTACTTCGCCGCGATATTCGGGGACCGACCCGACCACCCCAGCGGAGGGGTCGCGGCATACCTGGCATCCGTCGATGGCTCCTCGCGGCTCAACGCCGCCTACCTCGTGCCGGCCGGGACCGTGCGATTCCAGGTGTGCGGGCGCTCGCCGGAGGGCGCGGACGACGCCCAGCTGTCCGCCATGGTCCGCCTGGTCGAGCAGGGGATGCGCGAAGGCGCCGTCGGGCTCTCCACCGGCCTCGACTACGTGCCGGGGATGTTCCAGCAGGCAGACGAGATAGCCGCGCTGTGCGAGCCGGTCGCGCGGGCCGGCGGCGTGTACGTCAGCCACATGCGCGGCGGCTACGAGGCGAACGCCGCAGCGGGCATCGCCGAGATCGAGCGGATCGCGCTCCGGGTGTGTGAGCGGGCGGCGAAGCTGCCCGTGCACGTCTCCCACTTCCACGCCGACCCCGACATCGTCATCGGGCAGCTCGACCGCCTGCAGCGCTCCGGCATCGACCCGACGTTCGACGCGTACCCGTACACCCGCGGATGCACGCTGCTCGGGATGCCGCTGCTCCCGCCGGAGCTCTCCGCGCAGCCGATCGGCACCGTCGTGCAGGCGCTCGGCGATCCGGTCGAGCGGGACCGCCTCCGCCGCGACTGGTTCCCCCGCGTGGCGCGCAACCCCAGCCTCGGACCGGACTGGCCGCACATGATCACGCTGTCGCACATCGACGCCCCGGGCCTCGCGTGGGCGCACGGGCTCACGATCGCCGAGGCCGCCGCTCGCGCGGGCTCCGACCCGATCGACCTCGCCCTCGACACGCTCAGGGAGTCGCGTCTGCGGGTGAACGCAATCATGGCGGTGCGCAGCCCGCGGACCGTGAAGGATCTGGCCCGCATCGCCGCGGACGAGCGGCACATGGGCGGCTCGGACGGGATCTTCGTCGGCGCGCACCCCCACCCGCGCGCTCGCGGCACCTTCGCCCGCTGTCTGCGCCAGTACGTGCGCGAGAGCGCGACGTGGACCTGGGCGGACGCCGCGCGGCACCTCTCCCTGGCCGCCGTCGACCGTTTCCGGCTCGGCCGTCGTGGCCGGATCGCTGCCGGTGCCGTGGCCGACGTCATCGTGGTGGATCCGGATGCCGTGTCCGACGCCGCCACCTACGAGCACCCGATGCGCGACGCGGTCGGCATCGACGACGTGCTGGTCGCCGGGGTCCCGGTGCTGACCGACGGCGAGCTCACCGCAGCCATCCCTGGCAGGGGCATCAGGCGCGACGACCGGAGCGGAGGGCGCACGTGTCGCAGAGCGTGAGACGGGCGGCGGACATCCTGGACTCCCTCGCCTCCGAGCCCAAGACCGTCGCCGTGCTGGCGGAGGAGTTCGGCCTGCATCGCTCCACGATGTTCCGCGAGCTGCAGACCCTCGAGGGCATCGGGTTCGCCCGCAGGCGTCGCGACGGATCGTACGCGCCGGGATTCCGGCTGGCCGTGCTCGGAGCCGCGGCGCTGGACAGCCTCGACCTGCGCGATGCCGCGCACTCCGCGGTGCGCCGACTCCACCGCGCGATCGGCGACACCGTGCACGTGGCCGCCCTCGTCGACGACGAGATCGTCTACGTCGACAAGGTCGAGGACCCCGGCAGGGTGCGACTCTACTCGCGGGTGGGATCGCCGGTGCGGCCGCAGTGCAGCGCCCTGGGCAAGGCGATACTCTCCGCCCTCCCGGCCGCGCGCCGCGACGCCGTGCTCGCCGGCATCCGCTGGGAGCGCTACACGCCGCGAACCATCACCACCAGGGCCCGGCTGGACGCGGAGCTGGAGGATGTCGCCCGGCGCGGCTGGGCGAGCGACGACGGCGAGTTCGAGGAGGTCGTGAACTGCGTCGCCGTTCCGGTCATGACCTCGGCCGGCGTCGTCGGCGCGCTCTCGGTCACCGCGCTGCGCGTCGTCCACGACCTGAGAGAGCTCGAGAGCCGTCTGCCCGCGTTGCAGCAGACGGCGCAGCAGATCTCGCGCGAGCTCGGATGACGCGCGCATCACGACCATGCACCATCGAGAAGGGAAACCCATCATGACGAAGTCCGCCATCAGCACGGCAGGCGCACCGCAGCCGGCCGGCCCGTACAGCCAGGGGATCGTCGCCGGCGGCTTCCTGTACACCGCGGGCTTCGGACCGCAGGACCCCGCGACCGGCGTCGTGCCGGAGGGCGTCGCCGAGCAGACCAGACAGGTGCTGCGCAACGTCTCGGCCGTGCTCGCCGAGCGCGGCCTCACGCTCGAGGACTGCGTGAAAACCACGGTGCACCTGGCCGACCTGGCCGACTTCGCCGAGTTCAACGAGGCATACCAGGAGTTCTTCGCCCCGCCCTACCCGGTGCGCACGACGGTGGGGTCACAGCTGGCGAGCATCCTCGTCGAGATCGACGTGGTCGCGGTGCTGCCGCGCGAGTGAGGCTCTCGGCCCGCCGCCTCGGGTCGCGCTAGCCGCGGACGCGGCGGGCCGGGCGTGTCGCCGTCGCTGTCGCGGTCGCATCCGCCTGCGGCCTCAGCCGCACCAGCTGCGTCGTGCTGCTGTCGTCGAGCTCTGCGATGTCGGAGCGGGACTTGATGAAGTCGGAGAACGAGCGGTAGCCGAGCTGCTTCTCGCTGAACGACGGATCCATGCGCTTTATCTGCGACTTGACCGCAGAGCTGTGCAGCCACTCCGAGTCGTCCTTCTCGTGTCCGATGCGCAGTGCGCGGTCGAGCAGTCGCGTCGCCTCCTCCTGTGGGTCGCGGACGGCGTCCTCCGCCTCCTCGTGCTCGGCACGTGAGTCGCGCCTCGCCACCGGGGTCCTCGGCTGCTGTCGCTTCGCCGTCGCGCGCGGCGGTGCCTTCGTCGCCTCCGCCTGCCCCTCAGGCCTGTCCGGCGCGGGCGCGACCACCGGTCGCTCCACTCCCGGCAGCGCGTCATAGGTGTAGAACTCGTCGCAGGCGGCCGCGAGGGTGCGGCTGGTGGACCCCGCCACGCCGATGCCGACCACGTGGCGTCCGAGCCGCTTGCAGCGTTGCGCCAAGGGCACGTAGTCGCTGTCGCCGGCGACGATCACGACGTGGGTGAGGTCCGGAAGCCGGAACATGTCCTCGACGGCATCGACGGCGAGACGGATGTCCGCGCCGTTCTTCGCGTACGCCGCAGCGGGGAAGAGCTGCACCAGGTCCACCGCCCGTCCCACGAGCTGATGCCGGTACTCGGCGTTCACGGGTGCGGACCAGTCCGCGTAGGCGCGCGTGAGCACGAGCGTGCCGAAGGACGCCGCGAAATCGAGCACGGCTCCCACGTCCACGGTGGCTGCGTCGAGCCTCGCCGCGATCGCCGCGTCTGCCCCGGTCTCGTCCGGGTCGAACTGGCGCACCCGATCGCGCTGGAACGACCCCCGGCCGTTCACCTGGTCATAGCGGGAGATGACGATGTTGTCGAAGTCGATGTAGACGGCGACGCGGCTGTCGTTGGAGTCTGCCATGGCATCCTTCCTGGTCACGGGGAGAGTTCGAACGGCGGGGTGAGCCGGGCGGTCAGGCGGGGATCAGGCGCAGCGTCGCTCCGTGCGAGGTGGCATCGACCACGGGGTCGACGTACTCCCGGGGATAGCGCCCGTCGTACTTGGCGTGGTACTCGCGGTCGAGGGCGGCCTGGTCGGCCGGGCGCGGCGAATCGTCGGACGCGTCCTCGATGAGCACCTCGCGGGCGACGCCGCCGATTGTCACGTGGCCGCTGCCGGCGCTGCGGGCACGGGCGTACCAGCGATTGCCCGGGCCGAACGCCGACCGCACGAAGACCTCGTCGCCCACGCGCACGACCCAGATGGTGGCGGGCGAGCCCAGCGAGCCATCCGGTCGGCGCGATGCCAGCACCGCCTCGTGCTCGGCTTCGATGATCTGCAGCTCGTGCTCGCTCCACGTCGACGTCATGCCACGAGACTACGGCGTGCGACCACCCGCCGTCCGGCCTCGTCGTGATCGGCACATGCACGCGCCTTCGCAGGGGCCGGCCTCGTGCGCGTGCCAGGGTGGGCTCATGGCTCTCCTCCACCACGCAGAACTGGTCCCCTCGAAGCTCGAGCTCGTCGCCGGATGGATCACCGCGCGGCCGTTCTGGCCCGCCGGCGCCGAGCCGGGCGCGCTGAGCCGCCTCGCCGCGTTCCGCTTCGACGACCCCGCCGGCCGGGTGGGCATCGAGAGCCTGCTGCTCGCCGTCGGCGAGTCGACCCTCCAGGTGCCGCTGACGTACCGCGACGCGCCGCTGGGCGGTGCGGAGCCCGCGCTGATCGGCACCATGGAGCACAGCGTGCTCGGCACCCGGTGGGTGTACGACGCGACCGGGGATCCGGTGTACTTGGCCGAACTGGTGCGTGTCGTGCTCACCGGCGGTCGTGAGGCCGCTCTCTACTACGAGGAGGAAGGCCGGCGGGTGGCCAGGCCGGGCGACGCCCGTGTGTGCGGAAGCGGGCATCCGGGCGCAGCGCTGCCGACGCTGCCGACCGACGCCGCCGCGATCGAGCGTCGCGACGAGGGCACGACGACCGTGGTGCGTGCAGGCACGGCGGAGGTTCTCGTGATGCGGGCCGTCGGGTCGGCGCTCCCCGCCGATCGCTGCGGAGAGACGCTCGCAGGCGACTGGCGCGGGGTGAGCGGCGCGCTGCTCGCGGTCGTGCGCCACATCGCCTGACCTGGAAGCGGCGGGCCACGGCCCGCCGTGACACGTCGCGATCGCCGATCCGCCACACCGGCACGGGAATCCCGCGGAGACATGCTGTGTTCGGAAACAGCAGGGCGTGGCCGCGTTCGCGTGGACCGACGCACGCCGAGGCCGCGGAAGACGAGACGAGCAGGGAAGGAGCGGGCACGAGAATGAAGATCGCCATCATCGGAGGCACCGGTTACACCGGAGGCAACATCGCACGTGAGGCGCTGAGGCGCGGATTCCAGGTGAGCTCGCTCGCCCGCCACGCGCCCGAGCATCCGATCGACGGGGTGGAGTACCTCACCGGCTCGTACGCGGACCCCGAGACCCTTCGCCGATTCGTCGACGGCGCGGACGCGCTGGTCGTGGCCGTGCACGCCACGACCGATGAGGGCACGAGCGTGCTGCTTCCCCATCTGCCGGCGATCGCCCGCGCCGCGGCGGATGCCGGTGCCCGCCTCGGCGTGGTCGGCGGTGCCGGCAGCTCATACGTCTCCGAGGGAGGGCCACGTCTCATCGACACCCCCGACTTCCATGAGGAGTGGAAGCCGGAGGCGGTCACGCACGCGAAGGTGCTCGACTGGCTTCTGGAGAACCACCCAGCGGGAACGGACTCCCTGCACTGGTTCTACGTCAGCCCCGCCGCGCTGTACGGCAGCTATGCGCCCGGCGAGACGACCGGCGCCTATCGCACCGGAGGCGACGTGCTGGTGACGAAGGAGGACGGGTCGTCGGAGATCTCGGGAACCGACTTCGCGCTCGCCTTCGTCGACGAGCTCGCCGAGCCGAAGCACGAGAACCGGCGCTTCACGGTGGGCCACTGAGCCCCGCATCCCATCCGGGGCAGCGGTGCCGGTGCCACCGTCTCAGAATGGACGAATGGCTGAGGTGAGCGTTCCCGAGATCGGTGAGCTGGGCGTCTGGCGCCGTGGAAGCGAGGTCGATCCCGCGCTGGCGCAGCACGTGGAGACGCTCGGCTACGGGGCGGTCTGGGTCGGCGGCTCGCCGCCGGCCGACCTGGCTCACGTCGAGGAGCTGGTCGCGGCCACGCGGCAGATCGTCGTCGCGACCGGCATCGTGAACATCTGGGTCGCCAGCGCGAGAGAGGTCGCCGAGTCGTTCCACCGCATCGAGGAGCGGCACCCGGGTCGTCTGCTGCTGGGGATCGGCGCGGGGCATCCGGAGGCGCAGGGCGAGCAGGCCAGGAGGCCGTATGCGGCGATGGTGCGATACCTCGACGAGCTGGAGTCGGCGGGCGTGCCATCGACGCGCATCGTGCTCGCCGCGCTTGGACCGCGGATGCTACGTCTCGCCCGGGATCGTTCCGCCGGCGCGCACCCCTATCTGGTGACTCCGGCGCACACCGGTCAGGCCAGAGCCCTGCTCGGCCCGGACCGCCTGCTCGCGCCCGAACAGCGGCTCGTCCTGCGCGCGGACCCGTCTGAAGCGATGAGGATCGGCAAGCCGTCGCTCACGAGCTACCTGGCGATGAGCAACTACCACCGCAACCTGAGGCGGCTCGGATTCGACGACGCCGAGCTCGAGGGCTCCGGCAGCGATGCGCTCGCCGACGCGCTGATCGCGCACGGCACGGACGAGAAGGTGGCGGCGCGGCTCAGGGAGCACCTGGACGCCGGTGCCGACCACGTCGCCGCGCAGGTGCTCACCGGGGGCGGCGACGACGTGGGCGAGGCCTACACGCGACTGGCGCGCGCCTTCGGTCTCAGTCCTCGACCGGTGTGAGCACGAAGACCGGGATCACGCGGTCCGTCTTCTTCTGGTACTCGGCGTAGTCGGGCCAGACCGCGACGGCGCGCTCCCACCAGGTGTCGCGCTCCTCGCCCTCGACGAGGCGTGCCACGTAGTCGCGCCGCTCGGCGCCGTCCTGCAGCTCCACCCTCGGGTTCTTCACCAGGTTGTGGTACCAGGTCGGGTTCGTCTCGGCGCCGCCCTTGGAGGCCACCACCGCGTACTCGCCGTCGTGCTCGACCCGCATCACGGGGAACTTGCGCAGCTTGCCCGACCTGGCTCCCACCGAGGTGACCACCACGATCGGCACGCCGCGCAGCGTGTTCGCCTCGCGTCCTCCGGATGCCTCGAACGCGATCACCTGTCTGGTCGCCCAGTCCGCCGTTCCCGGCTCCCACTCACCCGTCAGAGGCATCGCTACGCCACCCTCTCCGCCACCTGGCCCAGAAGCTCCACGGCGCGAAGCGGCTCGGGCATGCGGGTCGAGACATAGGCGACCGTGAAGCCCAGCTCGCGAAGGGCGTCCAGCCGCCCCACGAACTCGTCCAGGTCGGTGTCGGAGGTGATGCCCGTCGTGGTGGTCTTCTCGATCGTGTCGTAGTCGCGCTCCTCGACGTCGCACCAGTGTCGCAGCACGTCGAGCTTGCGGGCGGCCTCGGGCGAGGCGAAGATGTTGCAGGCATCCGCGTACCTGGCCACGTAGCGCAGGGTCTTCTGCTCGCCGACGCCGCCGATCATGAGGTACGGTCGCGGCCTGCTCAGCGTCTGGGGCGAGTTGAGGGTGCGGCCCAGGTGGTAGTGCTCGCCGTCGTACGGACCCTCGTCGTCGCTCCACATCTGCAGGCAGATCTGGATGGCCTCCTCGAGCCTGGCGAACCGTTCGCCTCGGGGCGGAAAGGGTATGCCGAGGCCGCGCGACTCGTCCTCGTTCCACGCCGCGCCGATGCCGAGACCCGCTCGTCCGCCCGAGAGGATGTCGAGCGTCGAGATCTGCTTCGCCAGAATGCCAGGCTCGCGGTAGACCACGCCCGTCACGAGGGTGTGCAGGAGAAC